>CAJOHK010000007.1:31537-133151 GCA_905234285.1 uncultured Bacteroidales bacterium | reverse complement strand
GGGAGGTAGGCGCGGATGGCATCGGCCGCTATTTCGCCAAGGGGGACCAGCCGCTGCTTGTCACCTTTCCCTATGACATTCACGAATCCCTCGTCCAGAAAGACGTGGGAGATGCGCAAGGTAGCCACTTCACTTACGCGCAGCCCGCAGCCATACAGTACCTCAAGAATGGCCCGGTCCCGTTTGCCAAAGGGCTTTTTGAGGTCTACCGATTCCAAAATGTCCTCCACTTCCTTAACACTGAGTACTTCGGGCAGGTATTTACCCATTTTGGGGGAATCTACGCGGTCGCAGGGGTTCTCGGCTATTTCCCCTTCTTCTACGCACCAGGCAAAGAAACTGCGCAGGGAACTGAGCAGACGGGCCGTGCTGCGTTTGGAAAGCCCCTGGGCGGTCACTTTTCCCAAATAGGCTTCGATATGGGAAGTCTCAATATCTTTAGGCTGCAATCCGCAGCTTTCCAGAAAACCCTCTACGTCATGACAATAGGATGCCACCGTATTGGGTGACATCCTTCTCTCTACGCGTAAATAATATCGGTAATCCTTGATCATAAAAGGCTCAGAACGCTGGTTAGAGCGTGCCGTACTTCTTGCCGTACAGAAGCATCTGGCCCAGGTAATCGTCGGTGTAAACGGGCTCGTAGTCGGTGATGACGCCGTCGGCGTTGTAGACGGGCCGGATTTCCGGATTGACAAAGCCGCCGTAGGGCTTCAGGTTCAGGGCCTTGTAGCGCTCCAGTACCTCTTTGTGCAGCTGCGGGTCAATATTCACGGCGTACTTCTCGATAAGGGCTTTGCCGGCCTCGTAGTCGCCTTCGCTCTTGATGCGCTGAATCTCTGAGAGCAGTTCGGCAAAGAGGGCGCGGAGCTTCACATAATCGTTCACCACAAAATAGGTTTTTCCGTTCTTGACCTTCTTTACAATCACTTTGTCCTTGGCGCCTTTTTCATAGCACCATTCGGCAATGAGCTTGCGGTTTTGCATGTGGGCCTCCGTGTTGGGACGTCCTAGCTCCACGCGGGTGAACTGGACCATGAGTCCGTTGCGGATGTAATTGGCATACTCGGCTTTGTAGGCCTCTGGATCCGGCATGATGCCCAGTTCTACCATTTTGGGGTCGGCGGTATAGTAGAGGCCGAAGAGGTCGGCGCGCGCTTCCTCCAGGGCCGAGGCGTATTCGCCCATGGCGGTGGTGCTGACGCCGGGCAGAAGCTGGCCGGAGCCGTGGCCCAGGCATTCGTGGAGGTCGGTGTGGATTTCATCGGCCAGGGTGCCCCACTTTTGGGCCAGTTCTACCTCTTTCTTATTATAGGCAAACTCCCTGAGGGTGCTGGTGGGCATCTCCTGGGCGGCCAAGTCGTAGGTGTGGGTGATGTTGGCAATGGTCACGGACTTGGAGCCGTGCTCCTTGCGAATCCAGTCGGCGTTGGGGAGGTTGATGCCGATGGGCGTGGAAGGATAGCTGTCGCCGGCCAGGCACACGGCGTTGATGACTTTGGCCGAAATGCCCTTCACCGTCTTCTTTTTGAAGCGGGGGTCAACGGGGGAGTTGTCCTCGAACCACTGGGCGTTGGCGCTCAGGATTTCCGTGCGCTTGGAAGCCTCGAAATCCTTGATATTCACGTATCCTTCCCAGGAAGCTTTGCGGCCCAGCGGGTCGTTGTAGTCCTCGATGAAGCCGTTGATGAAATCCACGGTGCCGATGGTATCCTTAACCCATTCGATATTGAAGGCGTCCCAGAGTTTGAGGTCTCCGGTATTGTAATAGTCGATAAGAAGGCCCAGGGCTTTCTTCTGGATGTCATTCTCGGCCACCTCGCGGGCTTTGGCCAGCTGTTCGCAAATCTTTTCGAGGGCAGGGGAGTAGATGCCGCCAATCTTCCAGGGAAGCTCGTACACTTTACCATCGGCTCCCTTTACCACCTTGGTGTTGAGGCCATAGGAAATGGGGGTGGGGTCATTCTTGTCCACCATTTTGTTGTAGTAATTCTCTACTTCTTCGCGGGTGACGCCCTCGTAGAAATTCACGGCCGACAACTGAACCAGGTCTCCGCTGGTCTCGGTAGAACGGCGCTGGGGATAGATGCTGGGGTTGTAGATGATGTCGAGCAGCCCCTCATCCTGCACACCGGCGGCTTCCAGCAGGGAGGCAAAGTATTCTTGAGAGCAGGCGGGGAAGAACTTATCCTCGGCGTAGTGATGGTGCATGCCATTGGAAAAGAACAGGCGCTTGGCATACACCAGGAAGTCTTGGTATTCAGGTGTCTGGGTATCCATGCCATCGGCCTCCAGGATGGCTTCTACTGCGTGGCGTACCCGGAGGTTGTCCTTGCAGTTCTGGTCCCAAAGGATGTCGCGGCCATATTTGGCGGCTTCGGCCAGATAATAGGCATACTCCTTTTGCTGCAGGCTCAGGTTCTCCCAACCGGGAATCTGGTAGCGCATGACCTTGAGGTCGGCGAAGGAGTCGATGGTATATTTGAAGGCGGGTTCTTCACCTTTTGGGGCGTACTGGCAACTGGCCGCGAGGGCGGCCATACCGGAAATGATCATCATTGTAGCTAACTTGTTCATAGGCTTGTTTATCAAAAGAGTGCAAGCAGTTCGTGCAAATATAAAAAATAAATCGCTAAATTTGCCTTGTTGTTCTAGAATTATGGGAAGGAAACTCATTGTACTGTTAGGCTTGCTGCTGGTATTCTCCTGCAGCCGTAACTCCGACTTCGAACTTACCGAAGGCGAGAGCGGTGCTTCCCGTGGGAATCAACCGGAGCGTACGGTCAAAGAGGATAGCCGCCATGTCCTCATTATGGTATCGGCCGGCTTTAATTCCCTTTCCGGTTATATGACAGAAGATTTGGCCACGCTGGAAAAGAGTGCACTTCCCCGGAAAGGACGGGCTCTGGACCAGCTGGTGGTGCTTTCCCGGTTTCCCGAACAGGGCGGCTTCTACCTTAACCCGCAGCCCCCGGTCCTGTATGGCATTTACAATGACCATGAGGGTAAGGTCATCCGGGATACCATTAAGGTGTGGGCCTCCACCGACCAGATTTGCGACACCCTCGTTTTTCGGGAGGCGCTGGAACTGGTGCAGGAGTATTACCCTTCCACGAGTTATGGAATGGTCTTATCTTCCCATGCTTCCGGCTGGCTGCCAGACGGCTATTACTATGACCCTGCCAAGTATGAGCGGGAGCACGGCGGCTCAGATATAACGGACTCGGACGGGGATTTTTTCTATGCCCCCCGCCGCTTCAGCGCCATAGAGGAAGACTTTCCGCCCATCCCGGATTTCCCGGCCGTTAAGAGCATCGGCCAGGATGCCACCAGCTCTTCCAATGGGCTAGAGATGGATTTGGCACCCTTCTGCCGCGCCATTCCCATGAGGCTGGACTATCTTCTTTTCGACGCTTGCCTTAACGGCTGTGTAGAGGTGGCCTATGAACTCCGCGGCAAAGCGGACGTAGTGGGTTTCTCCCAAACCGAGGTCCTGGCCGACGGTTTCAACTACAAAACCCTGGTGCCCTACCTGCTGCACGCCAATCCGGATCCGCTCAGCGTATGTCGGGATTATTTTGAGCAATACGACCAAAAGACCGGCGCATACCGCAGCGCTACCATCTCGCTTGTTAATACGCAAAAGATGGAAGAGCTGGCCGGTGTTTGCCGGGGCCTGTTCCAGAAATACGGCACCCGGCTCTCGACCATGAGCGACAGCGGCGTGCAGCGCTATTTCCGCCTGAACCGCCACTATTTTTATGACCTCAAGGACATCCTGGTGCATGCCGGTATTACCGATGAGGAAATAGCGTCACTGGACCATGCTCTGGCCGCTTGTGTGTTGTACGAAGCCCATACGCCTTCTTTCCTGGGCTCGTTCGACATCAAGAATGCCTGCGGTTTTTCCATGTACCTTCCCTCTATGGGGACCCAGTTGCTGGACAGCTTCTACAAGCGGAATCTGGCCTGGAACCATGATACGAAATTAATTAAATGATACTGATATGAAAGAGTTTGTAAAAACGCTCCTGGCAGTCTTGTGCGCTTTTATCGTCCTGCGCATTCTGGGACTCATCTTTTTCTTTGTCCTCCTCGGCGGTGCCCTGGCGGGCGGTAATTCGGCCCCTATTCCGCGCAGCGGCGTGCTGGATATGGATATGAGCAGCTTTGTTCTCACGGAACAGACCACTGAGTCCATGGGAACGCCCAGCCTGTCGTCCGTCATGTCCATGGACTTTGCCAGTACTCCCAACGTGGGTATCTGGGAAGCAGTGAAGGCCATTGAGGCCGCCGCGGCCGATCCCGGCGTGAAGTACATCCTGCTTCGCCCCGAGGGCGCATCGGCCTCCCTGGCAGGCATGGAAGAACTGCGCGACGCCCTCTTCCGCTTCCGCAAGAGCGGCAAGGCGGTGGTGGCTTCGCTCAATTCGCCCGGCAACGGATCTTATTATCTGGCTTCTGTAGCCGATAAGATTTATCTGTCTCCGAACCCTGGTGCCACGTACCAGCTCATCGGCCTTACCGGCCAGCTGATGTTTATCAAGGACATCCTGGACAAGGTGGGCGTCAATGTGCAGCTCATCCGTCACGGTAAATATAAGAGTGCCGGCGAAATGTACATCCGCAGCAGCGCCTCGCCCGAGAACCGTGAGCAGTACACCGCCATGATTGGCTCGGAGTGGAAGCTCATTTGCGGCGCCGTGGCCCAGTCCCGGGAGATTTCAGAGGAAGCATTCAACGGCCTGGTAGACAAACTGGCCCTGGCCCAGCCGGAAGATTTCCTGCGCTATGGCCTGGTAGATTCCCTCCTGGAGCACGAAGCCCTCATTGAACAGCTGTGCACCCTGGCCCAGGTGGAGGATGCCCGCAAGCTCAACCTCATTCCGTTTGCCGATTATGCCGCCGCCAAGGTGAACACCCTGCCCGGCCGCACCAATGTGGCCATCATCTTCGCCGATGGAGAAATTGTCGAGGGCAAGGGCTATGAGGGCATTGCCGGTGACCGCTTTGTGAAGATTATTGACGAGGTGCGCAAGGACAAGACCGTGAAGGCCGTCGTCCTGCGCGTGAACTCGCCCGGCGGCAGCGTCTTGGCCAGCGCCAAGGTGCGGGATGCCCTTAATCTGCTGGACAAGGAAAAACCGCTGGTGGCTTCTTATGGTTCCTATGCCGCTTCGGGCGGTTACTGGATTTCCAACGGCTGCCGCAAGATTTACTCCGATGCTGCTACCCTCACCGGTTCCATCGGCGTGTTCTCCATGATTCCTGAGTTCTCCAAAGTGACCAAGAAGGTGGGTGTCAATGTGGAATACGTTGGCTCCAATGCCCACAGTGACATGTATTCCCTCATGCGTCCCTTCGACAAAGAGGAGCTGGCCTATCAGCAGGCTTCCGTAGAGGATATCTATGAGCGCTTCGTGAATCTGGTGGCCGAGGGCCGCCGCATGGAGCCCGCCCGCGTGGATGAGATTGCCCAGGGCCGCGTCTGGACCGGCGCCGATGCCCTTGAGATTGGCCTGGTGGACGAGATCGGCACCCTCAACGATGCTGTGGCTTACGCCGCCTCGCTGGCTGGTTTCACTTCTTCCGATGAGTATACGGTAACCGGCTTTCCTCAGCCCCGTACCATGTTGGAAGAGTTTATGACCAGCTTTGGCAGTAGCCAGGATAAACCCTATGTGCTCACGGGAACTCCCTTCGAGGCCCTGGGACACGAGGTTCTGTCCCTGCAGCAAGGCAAGCCCACCAGTGTCTGGGCCCGAATGCCGTATACCATTGAGATTAAGTAAAGTCTCGGAAGGGCTTACCGGCCGCAGATGGCCTTGAAATCGCAGTACTCGCAGGTCTTAAGCTCCTGCGTGCGGCTGAAGGGAATGGAAAGGTCGGTCATCTCCTGTAATAAGTTCCGGAGTTTTTCCTGCACCAGCCTGGAAAACTCCGGGCTTTCTGCCACCTCGGGGATATCGCCGGTGTACATGCGGCCGGTGCTGTAGATGGTGTTCACTATCTTCTGCCCCTGGTATAACGGCTGCTGCCTCAGGAGCCAGTCGTACAGGAAAAGCTGCAGTGCAATCTTGGGGCGTCCCGCATTCACGGGGCCAAAGAGCTTTTCTACGATGGCTGCGGCATGGGCGTCGTCTATTTGCAGTTCGCTGTCCTCTACCCGTCCGGTTTTGTAATCCAGGATGCGAATCTCGCCGGGCTTATAGCTGTCAATTCTGTCCAGGAATCCTTTGAAATGGAAGCCCTCAAAATCGGCCACATAAGGCTCCTCCAGGCCGATGATCTCGAAGCCCTTTCCAGGGTTCTTCTCCAGAAGGGCAGCATCGTGCCGGAGGGTGGTGAGCACATAGTCCAGAATGATGTTTTCCAGCACCAGGTTGCGGCCGCTCACCTCGATGGAGTGCATTTCCTTGAGCACTTTTTCACGGATGAGCCGGCGCAGGGCGGCCTGGTCTTTCTGGAAGGACTCGATATGCCGGGCGGTAATGACCCTGGCTTGCTTATACAGATGCTGCATCACGCCGTGGAAGACCCGGCCCAGCATGCTGGCGTCCAGGGATTCGGCTACGTCTTCCTCGGTCTGAAGCCGTTTCACCTGCTTGTAGTAGAACTTGGCGGGACAGGCCAGGTAGGCCTGAAGGGCCGTGGCCGACAACACCCCGTCCCGGATGGCCTGCACGTCGGCCGGAGTTTTGTCAATCCCGGACTCGGGCTCTGTGGAACGCATGGTGGCCGAAGCGGTCATTCTCCGGAGCGGGATGCCGAAATGGTATTCCAGCTGCTTGATGTACCGGCTCTCTTCTCCGCTCTGGAGACCCTCTGTGCGGCTGTCGTATACCAGCCAGACAATCTGGGGCCGCTGAATCATGCGGTAGAAGTAATAGGCCCAAACGGCGTCCTGGTACTCGTGGGTGGGCAGGCCGAATCCCTTGCGGAGCTCCGGCGGAATGAAGGAGGCATTCTGGCTTCGGCGCGGGAACACCCCTTCGTTGGCGTTGAAGATGACCAGATAGCGGAAGTCCAGGGCGCGGGTTTCCAGCGGACCCATGATTTGGAGGCCCTCCAGCGGTTCTCCGCGGAAAGGCACCGAAATGCCCTGCAGCAGGCGGTCTATAAGGCGCAGATGCGTGGCGGGCAGCACTTCCAGGTCTATCTCCTGCAGAATATTGAGCTGGGTATGGCAGCGTTTGGCAAAGTCCAGTTCCAGCAGCATGTCCGAGCTGGCGCCCAGCATACGGCCGGCCAGAGCTACGACCTGCGAAAGATAGCGTTCCATGGCGTGGTTATTCGGGGCCGAGACGACATTGGGTTCCTTTAGTACCGGCTGGAAAAGGAGATCCAGCACGGGACCACCCTGCAAATCCTGCAAGGGAATATAATACTTGGCAGCCGCCTTTACGCGGGCCACCACGGCTTTTTCTTCCTCGGTGAGCAACTGCCGGAACAGGCCCGATGAAAAAACTTCACGCACAGGCCGATGGTAAAAATACCACTGACCTTCCTTGTGCCGTAGTTTGAGCTGCAACTGGCCCAAGGTATTAAATAAGGTATATATGGCGCTGGCGCTCATGGGATAGCCCATGGTCACATTCACGGAGTTGTACTCAGGGGGAATAGAATTCAGGAGGGGCAGCAGCAGGGATTCGTCGGGCAGGACGAAGGCCGTCTCTACGGGGTCTCCCTGGGTTTGCGCCAGGATTTGCGGCGCCAGTTTTACCTGGCCGATACCGGAGGGTACGCTAACAACGCGGATTTCCGGCATGCGGAGGTCGCTGGTATCCAGCGGAAACGCCTGGGGGAAGTTCACCACATGCTCCTGCATGAAATGGGATGCTTTGTTGTCGGGGTGCTGGATTTGCGGGCTCACATAGTCCCATATAAACTGGGCCATCCGGGCATCCCGCATGCGGGAAAGCAGTACGCGCTCACATTCGCTGAGGGCGTTAAGCCCTACAAAAACGAACTGGTTTACCTCCGGAAACACATCCTGGAGGATGTCCTTGACCGATGCGCCGTCCTTGAGGCGTTGAGCCAGGTCCCGGTACACCATGCCTTCGTAGGCCATGCCTTTTTCCCGGAGACGCTGATTGAAGGATTGGTACAGCGGGCCCAGGATATTCCACAAATGAAGGAAACGGGCCTGGATGCTGTCTTCGTCGGCCCTTACGTTAAGGGCTCCCTGACGGTCACGGAAATGGGACAGGAACTGGTCGATAGCCTCCCGCTGGTTGTCGGTCAAGTACTCAAAACTGTCCTGCAGGCCCTTGAAATCGGCCACATTTTGCAGGAGGGCGTCGGCGTTGACCATATATTTGTCTATATCGTCAAAGTCGGCCAGCAGCACCTCCCCCCAGAAGATGAATTCGTCCAGCGGCTCGGCCTGGGGATTGAGGGACTTGTAGCAATTGTACAGTTCCAACAGCAGACGCAGGCGGTCGGTGACTTCTGTGCGGTAAACATGATAGAAGAAGTCGTTGATGGTGAACATGGGGGGCGCAAGCAGGGGCGTTCCGCCCTTGACCAGCTGCGCCATGTACTTGCGAAAGAAGACCATGGAACGGCGGTTGGGAAAGATAAAGCACGTGTGCTGTATGTCCTTACCCTGATAATAATGCCGGGCTACCTGCTGCAGAAAAGGAAGCATGAATATTTTTTGCTAAGATACCATTTTTTCCTTACATTTGCTCAAATTCAAAAACACAAAACTATACCGTATGAAAAAGAAATTCAGATGTCTGGTGTGCGGTTACGTACACGAAGGTGATAATCCCCCCGCAGAGTGCCCGGTATGCCATGCCAAGCCGGAGAAGTTCGTAGAGATTAAGGAAGAAGGTGACAAGCCCCAGTGGGCCTGCGAGCACGTCCTTGGCGTTGCCAAAGGCTGCGACCCCGAGGTCTGGGACGGCCTGCAAGACCACTTCAAGGGAGAGTGCTCAGAGGTGGGCATGTACCTGGCCATGAGCCGCCAGGCCGAGCGCGAAGGCTATCCCGAGATTGCCGATGCCTTCAAGCGCTATGCCTTCGAGGAGGCCGACCATGCCGCCCGTATTGCCGAGCTCCTGGGCGAGGTAGTGTGGGACACCAAGACCAACCTCAAGAAGCGCTATGAGGCCGAGGCCGGCGCCTGCGAAGGCAAACTCGCCATCGCCACCCGCGCCAAGCAGCTGGGCTACGACGCCATCCACGACTCCATCCATGAAATGGCCAAGGACGAAGCCCGCCACGGCGCCGGATTCCTGGGCCTGTACAACCGCTTCTTCAAGAAGTAGCACGGCCACACTTTTATGTCTGGTGCACAAAATCAAGCGATTTTGTGCACCAGACATTGTTTTTCCCCTTCTCGTGAACAAATTCGGCCATTTTTGTTCACGACCCTATGGTAACGAACCCTTCGAGCACTTTTTTTCGTATCTTTGCAGCCGATATGGAAAACGTGAACAAAAAACTTACACCGCTTAAGTTCCTGCATGACGTGCAGGAGCTTCCCTGGGGAAACGTAGAATACAAACTGGCCGACCTGGGCTTTGTAGATTCCATGGCCTGTGAGGGCTGGCTCAAGGGCAATACCCTCAGCGACATCATGCAAACCTATCTGGAGCGCGTGGTGGGGGAGACTTCCTTCGACTGGTATGGGACGCAGTTTCCGGTCATGGTAAAGCGCCTCTCAATCAAGGGCCGCAGTTCCCTTCACGTGAACCCCGACGATGAAGTTGCCGAGCAGCGCTACGATTCCTTCGGCCGCACCTCCCTCTGGTATGTAGAGGAGGCTGGCCCCAAGGCCCAGATTTTCCTGGGTTTCAAGAAGTCTGTCACGGCAGACCAGTTCTACAGGGCCTGTCAGAACGGCAGCGTGGAATCCATGCTCCATACAGTTACGCCCCATCCCGGGGAAATGTACTTGCTGTCTCCGGGCCTGGTTCACGCTGCCCAAGACGTCACCCTCATCGAGGTAGCCGAGAGCTCCGAACTGTGGTTCCGCCTCTTTGACTGGGAACGCAAGGACCGTGAGCTTCATCTGGAAGAAGCCTTCGACCTCATCGACCTGCGAAAGGCCTCGAGCGGCATTCGGCGCGAGGGTACCGTGGTTACGCCGCAGTTTACCTTGCAGCCCCTTCCCCTGAAAGAGGCGCTCAAGAGCACCCGTGACCAGGACGACACCTTCCTCCTCTATATCTGCATCAAAGGCGGTGCCGTCGTTCAGGCCGATGGTACTAATTACAAAATGAAGCCCGGAGAGCTGGTGCTGGTTCCCGCCGAATGCAACGAGTTCTTCCTGCTTCCGGAGGCCGCGGACACCTTCCTGCTGGAGATCCGCATGGATCCCCGCCCGGATAACGACCTTGTCTCCGAAGAAGTGGAAGAATAACCATGTCCGAAGTCCGAATCGACAAATACCTCTGGGCCATTCGCGCTTTCAAGACCCGCAGCGAGGCCGCCGATGCCTGCAAGGGCGGTAAAGTGAAGATGGGCAACGTGAACGCCAAACCTTCCAAGGCCGTTCAGGCGGGCGATATCCTGCACGTGCGTAAAGGCGCCATTACCTTTATCTATAAGGTGGTGCAGCCCACCGAGCATCGCGTAGGTGCCAAGCTTGTACCCCAATTCGCCGAGAACATCACTCCTGCCGCCGAGCTGGATAAACTCAGGGCACCGGTAGAGACTTTCTTCCTTACCCGTGACAGGGGAGCAGGCCGCCCTACCAAGAAGGACCGTCGGGAGATAGAACAAATTTGGGATGCCATTGACTTCAATGACATCCCAGATGATGTGGCTGCCCGGTTTGGGCTTAGCGACGAAGACGAGCTATAAGCGTCAGCAACAGGTTTTCCAGTACATAGAAACTGAAAATAATGAAGACGGCCACGCTGAAATGGGCGTTCAGCACGATGGTGACCGCCAGTACGCCTACAGCAACCGCCAGAAAGACGATTCGCTTGGCGTCCAGGAGCTTGTGCCCTTTTTTCACTTTCATCCCAAACATGGGAATCTCCGAGACCAGCAGCAGGCTTAATACGATAGCCAGTACGGGCAGGAACCAGGACCCGTGGGCCCAGGCTGCCAAGAAACTCTGCGGGCAAAAATACACGTAGCAGCACAGCGAGCCGGAAACCATGGCCGACGAGGGCGTAGGCAGCCCCAGGAAATTGGAGGTCTGGCGCTCGTCTACGTTGAATTTGGCCAGGCGCAGGGCACTGAAGGCGGCCAGCAGGAGCGGAATGTATCGGGCCAGGCCCACCGATTCGCCCATGGTTTGCTCCAGCATGATGGCCGGCAGTACGCCAAAGCTCACCATATCGGCTAGGGAGTCCAATTCCTTGCCGATAGAGGAGTAGGCGTCCAGCAGGCGGGCCGACAGTCCGTCGCAGAAGTCGAAGACCGTGGCGGACAGCATGAAGGCGAAAGCCAGCCCCATCTCTCCCTGCATTGCACAAATCACTCCCATGACCCCGGAAAGGAGGTTCATGGAAGTGATGGTGTTAGGAATGTGTTTGGTAATACTCATTTATTTGATACCCAGCTTTTTAAGGATGGGCTTGGGAATGGCGTTTTTGTTAACGACGATGTTGAGGGTCTTGGCCTTGGCAAAATTCTCGGACATGTACCACATACCATGGTAGGCGCCGGTGTCGCCCCAGGAGTTCTTGATGAGGTAGTACTTGTTGCCGTTCTGATCCTTGGCAGTGCCGTACAGGTGCATGCCGTGGTCGTCGGTAGAAGTCTTTTCATCGTACATTTCCTGACGGAGTTCCTGGGTGACAATCAGTTCCTTCACGGTAATCTTCTGTTCGGGTTTTTCTTCGGCTTTGCCTACCCAGCGCTCCTGGTCGGAGCCGGAAGTGGCCAGGGCCTCGGTGTCTACCAGGATGGCCAGGCCGTCGCGGGTAAAGCCTACCTCGGAAACGTCGCCGCCCCAGGCTACGGTGTAACCGTTCTCTACGGCGTTGTCAATGACGGCCATGAACTCGTCCAGCGGAAGGTTCCAGGACGGGCTCCAGCGCCAGTTGTCCTCTACCTCCATGGCAAAGGCGGTGTAGAACGGATGGTGGGTATAGGAAGTGAGGCCGATGTAGTCGTCCAGGTTGATGCCCAGGGATTCGGGCTTGACGATTTTTTCCTCGGGAATCTCTCCCATATAGGCATCCAGGATACCATTCACACCCTTGGGCCATACCTTGGTGAGCTTGCGGTTGGGGTTCTTGACCACAGCCTCTACATATCCCTTGAGTACGGCGTCCAGCTCTCCCTGAACGGGCTTGTCGTAGCCGTATTGCAGGCCGGAATAGTCGGACTGATACATGAGCCCGTAGGTTTTGGCAACTTCCAAGACATCGCCGAAGTCGGAGCCGGCGGCCATGTTGAGTTTGCCGTCCAGGCGCACATACTTGATGGCACGGTCATAATAGCCGCGGCGTACCACATACATCTCCGAAAAGTCGGGGTAGAGGGCGGTATCCTTGATGCCCTTTGCCTTGATAATTTCGCTCTCCAGGAAAGAGAGGGCGCTAAAGCACCAGCAAGTGCCGCTGCGATATTGGTTCTTGACCGATGTTACCGGATTCTCCTTGACGGTGGTAAACTCATAGTCGGCGGTTTTGACGGGAGCGGGACCTCTCTGGGCCAGGGCCGAAGAAACGGCGAGCGTTACGAGCGCGATGGAAAGCAGATACTTTTTCATTTCTTTTTTGTTGTCTAATAACTACAAATGTAAAGAGAATATTGTAATTTTGCAACTCATGAAAACAATCCTATATGTCCACGGCATGGGCGGAGGCCGCGACAGCCGCATTCCCAATTATCTGCAGGAGCAGCTGCAGGGGAGCGGCATTTCGGTAGTGGTCCGCACTTACGACTTCGATCCGGATCTGGGGCGCGCGCAAATCGTTTCCTGGGTTCGCGAATTGCACCCCGACCTGATTATCGGCGAGTCCCTGGGCGCTATCCAGGCGCTGCGCATTCAGGGACTACCGCATCTGTTCGTTTCGCCGTCCCTGGGGGCGCCGCAAAATCTTTACCGGGCTGCCTGGCCCGCCCTTTTCGCTTTGGGCCGATGGTATCTGCATCGGAAGTTTCCGGTTAAGGAAGGGGATCGCCAGGCGCTCAAGTTTTCCTGGAGAGTATTGCGCAAGTACAAAGCCCATGGAGATGCGGCGTTTGCCGCTATAGAGCCGGGTCAGTACTACTATGCGTTCTTTGGCAAGAATGACCATTATCGGCGTTCGGGGGTGGTCAAACTCTCGCTCTGGCGGGAACTTTTTGGCGAGCATTCATTTGAAGAGTACGATGGCTCGCATTTCATGGAACCGGAATACATTGATTCTCTTTTGATTCCCAAAATACAGCAAGTCCTGGCGTTGGAAAAATAGCCGGAAATGTGTATTTTTGCATTTTGGATATGAAAAGATTCAGCATACTCATTTTGGCAGCTATAGTGGCGGTAACTGGATGCCGGCAGCAGACTTTCACGCCCCGTCCCACGCTGCCGCTGGTGCTCTCTCTGGCGGCCGATACCAGCAGTGTCCGCCTGGCCGGTCATGGCGGCTCCGAAGGCTCCATCGCCATTATCGGCGAGCCTTCAGACGCCCTCATTCTGGCTCGTCGTTTTCTGGCCCAGGACAGCAAGGACAACATCGATGGCCGCTCCCAGCGGGATTCCCTGCCGGATTTCGCCGGAGAATCCTTCAGTGTGGTTCTGGATGCCAATAACGCCCCCTATGCCCATTTCCTGGATGCTTCTACAGACGAATCCCGTCCGGACAGTTTGCGGGAGGCGGCGGTACGCCATGCCGTATTTGCCTGGGGCGGTTCCCGTCAGTCAAAAGTGCTGGTTTTCACATCCCCCATGCAGGCTGTATATGGCCTCTTTGATGTAGATACCCTGCAGCAGCTCACCGGCGGCCGCAGTCATCTGTACTCTCCGGTAAAGATTATGCTGGCCGATGCCGTCGCCTCCGGCGCAAGCGACGTGGCGGTGTGGGCCTCCCGCGAAGTCCGGTCGGCCAAAATCTATGAGCAGGTCTTTGAAGAAATGGGGGAGCCCGGGCATCTTACAGTCATCACCCCGGACCAGGCGCTGGACAGCAGGACCAGTCTTCGGAGCCTCTTGAGGCAGTATCGTTCTACCGGCCTAAAGCTGGATGCCCTGGTACTTGACAGTTTCTCGCTGGATCCGTTGCCGCTTCGCTCCGAGTTTGCCATGATCCGTCAAGGCGCAACGGAGGAGGACCAGGCTTTTGCCCGCATGCTCTCGCCGGACTTTGTCATTATAGATCCCTGCACCAGCGTAGTGTCGGCCACCTATGACCTCCTTCGCTCCGAGAATCTGTTCACGCACCATATCCACCGGCCCGTCGTTCACTACTACGAGACCCGGGAATCTGCTACGGGAGAGCTCTCTTATCAGGAGGTGAATGCCCAATACGCCAACCATGCCTATGTTCAGGATTTCGATTAGTCCCGAAGAAATAGGTGCGCTGGAACTGGTTTCCTTTCCCGGGCAAATTGTGCTGGTAGACCAGGAAGATGAAGTCTTCGAAGGGGCTATCCGTTATTTGAAACGCCAGAAACTGCTGGGCTTCGACACTGAGACACGGCCCACGTTTTCTCCCGACCAGCATTCCTCCGGAACGGCCCTTCTCCAGCTCTCCGGCGGCGGGAAAGCCTATCTCTTCCGGCTCAAGAAGTTGGGCTTGCCGCGTCGGCTGGCCGCTATCCTGGCCAATCCCAGAATCCAAAAAGTGGGCGCCGCTACCATCGACGACGTTCGCGGCCTCCAGAAGATTACTAAGTTTTCCCCTAAGGGATTTGTAGACCTACAGTCCATTGTGTGGGAATACGGAATAAGGGATAAATCTGTAAAAAAAATGGCCGCCATCATCCTGGGCGTAAAGATATCCAAGGCCCAGCAGCTTTCCAACTGGGAGGCCGAGCACCTCTCGGACAGCCAGATGCGCTATGCCGCCACCGACGCCTGGGTGTGCCGGGAAATGTATATGAAACTGCGCTCCTGTCCCAAGCATCCGCTCACGCAGGAACAGCTTTACCCCGAAAGATTTACCGACAATGGATAAGGTTATACTCCGTCCTCACCGGGAGGAATCGGTCCTCCGCTATCATCCCTGGGTGTTTTCCGGCGCTATTGCCCAAACCGTGGGTCATCCGCAGGAAGGAGACCTGGTGGGCGTAGAAGCAGCCGACGGCCGCATGCTGGCCTGCGGGCACTATCAGATTGGTTCCATCGCCGTGCGCATCCTCAGTTTTGACGAGGATCCCACCCGTCCCGATTTCTGGGTACGTATGCTGGGACGCGCCTATCGGCTGCGGGAGGCGTATGGGCTGGTGTCATCGGCCACTACCAATTGCTACCGCCTGGTGCACGGGGAAGGGGACGGACTGCCCGGCCTCATCGTGGACTATTATAACGGTGTTTGCGTGCTGCAGGCCCATTCGGTGGGCATGTTCCGCGCCAAGGGAGCCATCTGCGCCGCGCTGCAGGAAGTGTACGGCCCTTCGCTCAAGGCCGTGTATGATAAAAGTTCCGGCACGGCACCCTTCAAAGCCGGCCTGGATTTGGTGGACGGGTATCTCTGGCGCGCTCCCGGCTTCGAGGCCGATGAACAAGCCGTCCTGGAAAATGGCAAACAGTTCCTGGTGAACTGGCGGGAAGGCCAAAAGACAGGCTTCTTCCTGGACCAGCGGGAAAACCGCGCCCGGGTGGGGCAACTGGCTGCCGGCCGCCGGGTGCTCAATCTGTTCTGCTATACGGGCGGCTTCTCCATCTACGCCCTGGCGGGTGGTGCGGCTCACGTGGATTCCGTGGACAGTTCACAGCGGGCCATGGACCTGGTCGACCGGAATGTGGCACTGAACGGGTTCGGGGCCGAGCAGCATACGTCTTACTGCGCCGATGCCATTGACTTTGTAAAGAATGCGCCCGAGGGGGCTTACGATTTGATTATTGTGGACCCGCCGGCATTCGCCAAGCACCGCGGAGCATTAAAGAATGCGTTGCGGGCCTATCAGCGCCTGAACGCTGCCGCCATTGCTAAAGTGGCCTCCGGCGGCTTTGTATTTACCTTCAGCTGTTCGCAGGTGGTAGATAAAGAGGCCTTTGCCCTGGCCGTTTTCTCTGCCGCCGCCGAGACCGGCCGCAGCGTCCGCATCCTGGACCGCCTCAACCAGCCCGCCGATCACTCCGTAAATATTTACCACCCGGAAGGGGAGTATCTGAAAGGGTTGTTGCTTTATGTAGAGTAATCCGCCCTTACTCCTCCCACACCTTGAGGTATTGCTCCAGGGCCCACATCTCGTCGCGATACTTGGCGGCTGCCGTGAAATCCAGATCGGCGGCCGCTTTTTGCATCTTGCGTTTGGCCTCGGCGGCGGCCTTCTCTACCTGCGGCCGGGACATGGAGCGGATCACCGGATCCTGCAGCACGGCGGCCAGGTCGGCCTGGATGTAGCCGTCTACATAGGCCGAAGTGCTCTCGCGGCGGGCGTCGTGGCCCAGGCCCACGCGGACGTCTCCGCTGCCCAGTTCCGAGGCGGATGGTACGTAGGACGGGTCGGAAACGCTGTCGCGTGCGCTCACGTGGCCCGTGACGCTGTTCTGCAGCACCGGATTCAGGAAACCGGAGATGTGCGTGGTGTCGTCGCCGGAGCGCACCAGTTCGCTCATGAGCACGTTGGCACGGGTCTGCACCTGCTGGGGCGTAATGCCATGCAGCTTGTTGTATTCCTGCTGTTTGGCGCGGCGGCGGGCGGTTTCCCGGATGGTCTCGTCCATGGACGGCGTCACCGTGTCGGCATACATGATTACCAGGCCGTTGAGGTTGCGGGCGGCGCGGCCGGCGGTCTGGGTGAGGGCGCGACCGCTGCGCAGGAAGCCCTCCTTGTCGGCATCCAGAATGGCCACCAGCGATACCGTGGGGATGTCCAGGCCTTCGCGCAGGAGGTTCACGCCGATGAGTACGTCAAACAGTCCGTTCTTGAAATCCTCGATAATCTCTACGCGCTCGGCGGTGTCAACGTCGGAATGGATGTAGCGGCAGCGCACGCCGTTTTTGGTAAAGTAGCTGTCCAGTTCCTCGGCCATGCGTTTGGTGAGGGTGGTCACCAGCACGCGCTCGTCTTTCTCGGCCCGTACGCGGATTTCTTCCATGAGGTCATCCACCTGGTTTTGCGTGGGACGTACCTCGATGGGCGGGTCCAGCAGGCCGGTGGGACGAACGATCTGTTCTACCACCAGGCCCTCGGATTTTTCCAACTCATAGTCGGCCGGGGTGGCGCTCACGTACACCGTCTGACCGGTCACTGACTCGAATTCGTCAAAGGTGAGGGGGCGGTTGTCGCTGGCGGCAGGCAGGCGGAAGCCATACTCCACCAGCGTGGCCTTGCGGGAATGGTCCCCGCCGTACATGGCCCGGATCTGGGGGAGGGTGACGTGGCTTTCGTCAATGAATACCAGGAAATCGTCGGGGAAGTAGTCGATGAGCGTGAAGGGGCGCTGACCGGGCTTTCGGCCGTCGAAATAGCGGGAATAGTTCTCCACACCGGGGCAGTAGCCCATTTCCTTGATCATCTCGATGTCGTATTCCACGCGCTGCTTCAGTCGCTTGGCTTCCAGGAACTTGCCGATGGACTCAAAATACTCTACCTGCTTTACGAGGTCGTCCTGAATCTGGCTCACCGCCGCCGCGCCCTTCTCCTTGGAGGTGACGAAGTTCTTGGCGGGGTAGAGGTCAATTTTGTCCATTTCCTCGAAAATGGCTCCGCTCACCGGGTCGATGAGGGCGATGCGGTCCACCTCGTCGCCGAAGAACTCGATGCGGGCGGCGTAGTCGGCCCCTCCCAGGAAGATGTCCACCGTATCCCCGCGCACGCGGAAGCTGCCGCGCTTGAAATCGGTCTCGGTGCGGTAGTACAGGGCGTCTACTATTTTATATAATAGGCGCGTCATGGACATCTGTTCCCCCTTTCGGACCGTAACGGTCTGGTCATGGAAGTCGTCTGGATTGCCGATGCCATACAGGCAGCTCACAGAGGAGATGACAATTACGTCCCGTCGGCCGCTCATCAGGGCCGATGCCGCACTCACACGCAGCTCGTCAATTTTGTCGTTGATGCTCAGGTCCTTTTCTATATAGGTATCCGTGACGGGGATATAGGCTTCGGGCTGGTAGTAATCGTAATAGGAAACGAAATACTCCACGGCGTTGTCGGGGAAGAAGGCCTTGAATTCACCGTACAGCTGGGCGGCCAGTGTTTTGTTGTGGCTCAGGATGAGGGCCGGACGCTGCAGGCGCTGGATTACGTTGGCCATGGTGAAAGTTTTTCCGCTTCCGGTGACGCCCAAAAGCGTAACATCCTTCACGCCTTGTTCCAGGGCGCGGCACAATTGGTCGATGGCTTCCGGCTGGTCGCCGGACGGCTGATATTGGGATTGGAGCTTGAAATTCATGGGCAGATGATTCCATTTGCAAAGATACATTTCTTTGAAAAAATTTTAAAAAATCGGCGCAAAATTTTGATGGCTAAAAATTTTTACCTATTTTTGCGGTGGTAAATGGGCTATTGTGCATTTATCGCATGGTAAGACAATAATTTAAAAACAGTAATACTTTATCATGAAAGGTATCAAAACAATTTTTGGAGTTCTTGCAGCCGCAAGCCTCCTGTTCTCCACCAACGCTTATGCCCAGGAGAATGCCAATCGCGACGAGAACGGTAAAGTCGTTCGCGGTGCGTATGAGACCAACAAGTGGTGCGATAACCTCTTCATCGGTATCGGCGCTGGTTGGAATGCTGGTATCTGGAACTTCTTCGACGCCCAAAAGAAAGGGACCGGTATCTCTAACTATCCTATTGACTTCCAGGGTCTTGGCGGTCTCGCTGCAGAGATCTATCTGGGTAAATGGTTCACTCCCTCTATCGGTATCCGTGTCGGTTACAAGGGCCTGTTCAACTCAGAAGGTAAAGTTCAGTTCAACAAGGAGAGCCTCCAGAACTATCTGCACGGCGATTTCATGTGGAACTTCCTCTCTACTTTCGACGGTTATAAAGAGACCCGCGTATGGAATCCCGCTCTGTATGTAAGCATGGGTGTTCTTTCCTATCGTGGTTTCATCTGGAATGGCAACAACGAGTTTGCAGCTGGTGCCGGTCTGTACAACAGCTTCCGCATCACCAACCGTATCAGCGCTATCCTGGATCTCTCCATGCTGGTAACCAAGCAGTCTCAGTACGATCTTAATGAGCAGCACAATGGTCGTTTCTTCTTCCCTTGCTCTGCTACAGTAGGTATTGCCTTCAACCTTGGTAAGACCAACTTCAACCGTCACACCTCCATCACTCCTACTGTAATTCCTGTTCCTTTCACCACCGATCAGTACAATGCCCTCAAGGACAAAGTGGCTGCTCTGGAGAAGGAGAACGCCGAACTCAAGGACAAGATTGCTGCTCTGGAGAAAGAGCTCGCCC
Source organism: uncultured Bacteroidales bacterium (assembly GCA_905234285.1). Lineage (GTDB taxonomy): Bacteria > Bacteroidota > Bacteroidia > Bacteroidales > UBA932 > Cryptobacteroides. The sequence continues at coordinate 113,669 of CAJOHK010000007.1, read as the reverse complement.
CTGTACGCCAGCTCGTAAACGGCCAGACCTATCTGTATGAGAACGGTACCTTCACTGCTGTAGATGTGAAGCCCGGTGCTCCTATCACCCTGTACTTCGACTGTGGTTCCGCTCAGCTCAGCGCCCGTGAAAAGGCTCACCTCGAGTACTTCACCAGCAACGTTCTGGACGGTGACACCAAGCTCATGGTTAACGGCTACGCCGACAAGCAGACTGGTAGCGCCCGTCGCAACCAGCAGCTCTCCGAGCAGCGCGTAAAGACCGTGGTGAACCTCCTCACCAAGGCTGGTGCAAAGGAAGAGAACATCGAAACTGCCGCTCACGGTGCTTCCGTACAGCTCTTCGATGGCTCCGCCAAGAACCGCGTTGTTACTGTGGAAGTGAAGTAAGTTTAAACTTCCAATGCAGTTTATGGGACATCTCTTGCGGGATGTCCCATTTTTTTATTATATTTGCGAGTTGATTGACAAGACGAGAACAAATTAAATAACAAATAGTATCATGAAAGGTATCAAGATTTTGGGTTTGCTTGCTGCTGCAAGCCTCCTGTTCTCCTTCAGCGCCTATGCTCAGGAGGATAACAATCGCGACGGGAATGGCAAAATAGTCCGTGGCGCCTATGAGACCAACAAGGCCTTCGATAACACCTTCATTGCTGTTGGTGCCGGTATCAATGCCGTTATCGTGCACGCTGCCCCTGCTACGTGGGGAAATATCGGCCTGGCCACCGACATCAATTTCGGCAAGTGGTTCACCCCTGCCATCGGTGCCCGCATCGGCTGGCATGGTCTCTGGAACGAGTCCAAGTATGCCTTTGATCTCAATGGCATCGATGCCAATACCAAGTTTGGTTTCGACTATTTCCACGCCGACTTCCTCTGGAACATCTCCAACACCATTGGCGGTTACAAGGAAACCCGTTTCTGGAATTTTGTTCCCTATGTTACCATGGGTGTGCTGGACGTGTGCTCCCGCCGCAATATCTTCGCCGCCGGTGCCCGTCATAACTTTGAGTATTCTGCCGGTGTCGGTCTCCTCAACGTAGCCCGCATAAGCAGCCGCCTCAATGCCACGCTGGATCTCCAACTGCTGTGCGGCAAGTCTCATGCTTACACTTCCGAGTCTGGCCGTTTCATCTTCTATCCCAGCGCCAGCGTTGGTTTGGCTTACAACTTCGGCAAGACCAACTTCGACCGTCACACCTCCATCGTTCCTGCTGTGATTCCTGTTCCTTTCACCACCGATGAGTACAATGCCCTCAAGGACAAGGTGGCTGCTCTGGAAAAGGAGAATGCCGAGCTCAAGGACAAGGCTGCTGCCCTGGAGAAGGAAGCTGCTCCTCTGCGTCAGCTCGTAAACGGTCAAACCTATCTGTATGATAACGGAACCTTCACCGCTGTGGATGTGAAGCCCGGTGCTCCTATCACTCTGTACTTCGACTGTGGCTCCGCTCAGCTCAGCGCTCGTGAAAAAGCTCACCTCGAGTACTTCACCAGCAACGTTCTGGACGGCGACATCAAGCTCAAGGTAGACGGCTACGCCGACAAGCAGACTGGTAGCGCCCGTCGCAACCAGCAGCTCTCCGAGCAGCGCGTTAAGACCGTGGTCGGCCTCCTCACCAAGGCTGGGGCCAAGGAAGAGAACATCGAAACTGCCGCTCACGGTGCTTCCGTACAGCTCTTCGATGGTGCTGCCAAGAACCGTGTCGTAACCATCGAGGTCAAGTAAAGCTCATTCAAAGAGTCACTTAACTCATTGATTCATAGTGAATTATAGAAATTCAGTCCGGCAAAAAGCCGGACTGAATTTTTGTAAATGATTGTGTTCTAACGTGTTATGTGAACGCGTGCTGGAGGCTACTTCCCGAAGCGTTGCAACAGAACTTCATAGGCATCGATGCGGCGGTCCCTGAGGAAGGGCCAGCCGCGGCGCACGTATTCGCATTGTTCCATGTCAATTTCTACCACATGGACGCCTTCTTCGGACTTTTCAAATTCGGTGAGGAATTCACCCTGGGCGCCTGTCACAAAGGAGTGACCCCAGAAGTCGATGCCAGTAGAATGGCCGGTGGGGTCCGGCTCCACGCCGGTGCGGTTGGCTGTAATGACCGGCAGCCCGTTGGCCACGCTGTGCCCGCGCTGAACCAGCTGCCAGGCCTGGCGCTGCTGAGCCTGCTCCCAATCCGGATCGGTGGGAACGCCGCCGATAGCGGTAGGATAGATGAGCATCTCGGCCCCATTCAAAGCCATGGCACGGGCGGCCTCCGGATACCACTGGTCCCAGCATACCAGCACGCCCAGCGTACCCACAGAGGTTTTGATGGGCTGGAACCCCAAATCTCCGGGGGTAAAATAGAATTTCTCATAGAAGAGCGGGTCGTCCGGGATATGCATCTTGCGATACTTGCCGGCAATGGTGCCATCGGCCTCCATCACCACAGCGGTATTGTGATAAATGCCGGGAGCCCGGCGCTCAAAGAGAGACAGCACCAGGACTACACCCAATTCCTTTGCCAGGGCGCCGAAACGCTGGGTAGAAGGTCCGGGGATGGGCTCGGCCAGGTCGCACAGCTTGGCATTCTCTTCCTGACAGAAGTACAGACTGTTGTGCAGTTCCTGCAGGACCACCAGCTGGGCGCCTTTAGCGGCCGCCTCACGAATGTATCCTTCCAGCCGATGCATATTGTCGGCCATATCGGCGGTGCAGTGCTGCTGCACCAGGGCAACTTTAAGCTTTCTCATACTACTTATAACGGGTAAACTGCCGCAATTCGTTATCGGCCTTGATTTTGTCTATGATGGCGCACACCAGGCGGAAAGTGCGGGAATCCTTGGTGTATGTGGCCGGCGTAATAAAGTTCACGCGGGACTGGCGCAAAAGTTTACGGGCGATTTCCTTCTTCTTGGGTTTGGACGGATCGAAGACGGCGATGGCGTTCCCTCCGAACATGGTGACCAGTTTCATGGAAGGCACATCGGTTTCTCCGTCGCCGAAATAAATCATATTGGTAAATGGCAGGCGCTTGGCGTCATCCGAGAGCGATTCATTCACTCTTTCGGCGTCTCGGGAGGAGAAAATCCCTTTTTGAATCTTGAACAGGTACTGCGTTTTTGCCGTAAAGTCTACTGCGATACCTGGCCATTCGGCTTCGCCATTCTGGTCGTAGATAAAGCTGCCGGCAAATACATGCTTGAAAGCCTTGGCTATGGGAGAGCCTTCAATAATCTCCGTAAGACCCGAGGAATTGATATAATGTTCAATAATGACCCCATGTTCCTTGCCATATTGATTGACATTATGGAACCATTCACGAACGCCTTCATACAATTTGATGTCTTTGCCGTACCGACGAAAATCTTCACGGGTGAGCTTGATGCCGTTTTTACGGGCTTCATCGTGCATGAGTTTCATATAGGCCAGAATATTGGATGCATCCTGACCGATGGCAATCTGATTGCTCTTGGTCCAAAACTCCTCCGGCGTTTGGCCGATGGCCTGGATAAAACCGAACTCCTGCATGTTGCCCGGAGACAGCGTTCCGTCAAAATCGTATATTAATCCTATGATAGGTTTACGTCTCATACTTTACAAAGATAATATAAATTAAGCTACCAGCCTGCCGGGTAATTCATGGTAATACAGTGGAGGCCGCCGTGGCCGGAGAGAAGGGCACGGCAGTCGATGACTTCTACCTTACGGTCCGGGAAAATGGCTTGCAGCCGTTCCCGGGCTATTTGGTCTTTGGGCCCATTGGCGCCAGGAATGAGTACGGCGCCATTCAGGATCAAGAAATTGGCGTAAGAAGCCGGGAGCCGATAATCGTCCAGATACAGCGCATCGGGGAGGGGGAGTGGCACTAATTTGTAGGGCTGCCCGTCCGGGGTGCGGAAGGTCTGTAACTGTTTCTCCATGGCTTTGAGAGAGGTGTAGTTCTCGTCTGAGGGATCGTCACAGGAAGTATAGGCGATGGTATCGGCGCTGCAAAAACGGGCGAGGATGTCTACGTGGGAGTCGGTGTCGTCGCCGGCGATGCTGCCGTGGTCCAGCCACAGGATGCGCTGGAGACCGAAGGCGGCCTTGAGCTTGGCCTCAATCTCTTCCCGGCTCAGCTGTTCATTGCGGTTTACTGAACAGAGGCACTCGGACGTGGCCATGAGGGTACCGGCGCCGTCGGTGTCTATGCTGCCGCCTTCCAGCACGAAGGGACGCATGTCAATGTAGCGCACTTGATCGGCCCAGGCCTGTGCCTGATACATGCGGCGGGTAATCTGATTGTCCAGCCAGGCGCCGAATTTGAGCCCCCAGCCGTTGAACACGAAGTCCTCGATGCATTTCTCTCCGCAGTCTCCCCACACCGAGATGGCGCCGTGGTCGCGGGCCCAGGTATCGTTGAGGGGGCATTCTACAAAGCGGATGGGAAGGGGTGTGGGATCAAAGGCACGTGCGGCCATGTCGGCTTTGCACTCGGCGATGTCCCGGCACACAATGAGCAGTGGCTCATAGCGGGTGATGGCCTTGGCAACGTTTACATAGCAGTCCAGCACGTGGGGCAAATCGTACCATTCGGTGTCAGGATGCGGCCAGGTGAGCTGTATGAACCCTTGGGGTTCCCATTCGGCAGGAAGTCTCATGTCATTTACGGTTGAGAGTGCAAATATACGCGAAAAAAGCAGTATATTTGTACAATATAAATAAGATTGTTATGAAAAGCATTCGTTTTATCGTTACTCTTACCTTTACCCTGGTTTTTGCGTTTGTCGCCCAGGCACAAACCAATAAAGACGCCCTCGATCAAGCCCATCAGACGGTTCAGCAAAAGCAGGCCGATTTGGAGGAAGTGCAGCGCAAGGCCGACGAACAAACCAGCGCCAGCAAAAAGATTATCAATGACCTTGAACGCAAGTTGGACAAGGCCCAGGAAGAGCTTGATAACAATAAAAGGGAGGCCCAACTCACCAAGCAGGCCGTAAAGGCTAAGGAAACCGTAGTAAAAGCAAAGAAAGACGCACTAAAGCTGGAAAAGAAAGCCCGCAAAATGGACGACGGTGTTATGGATCGCCGCGATAAATCGGCCATCAGCGAGCTGGAAAGTGCCGTTAGGACGTATGAGAGGGATCTTCGCGACGCTAAGCGGGACGATAAAGAAGCCCAGGATAAGCTAAAGGCCAGTAAGGTTATCGTGAAGGATCTCCAGAATCAGATTAAAGCCGCCAAAAAGGATATTGCTACGGCCAAGAAAGACGTGAATGCCGCCAAGAAAGAAGTGAAGAACAGCCAGAAGGAACTCAAAGAACAGCAGGATATCGCCGCCAAGCAGGAGGAACTCATCAAGGCCCAGCAGGCCGCCGATGAGGCAGTTTCCAAGGCGCAGGATGCCGATGATAAGCTGCAGGAGCACCTGGACAACACCACTACCACCGACGAAGTTAAAGAATAAGATGGGAAGAATCATACTCACCGGAGACCGCCCTACCGGTAAACTCCATTTGGGCCATTATGTGGGATCGCTCAGGAACCGGGTCCTGCTGCAGAACGAAGGCAATTTTGACCGGATGTTCGTGTTTATCGCCGATGTCCAGGCCCTCACCGACAATGCCGATAACCCCGAGAAAGTGCGCCAGAACATCATTGAAGTGGCGCTGGATTATCTTTCCTGCGGGCTGGATCCTTCCAAAGTAACCCTCTTCATCCAAAGCCAGATTCCCGAGCTGCATGAGATGACGCAGTTCTTCTCCAACCTGGTCACCGTGCAGCGCCTGCAGCGCAATCCTACAGTAAAAACCGAGATGGCCCTGCGTGGCTTCAATGCCGATGGCGGAGAGGATGAGAATCGGCGTGGCCTTCCCGTAGGATTCTTCACCTATCCCATCTCGCAGGCGGCCGATATTTGCGCTTTTAAATCCACCACGGTGCCCGTAGGGGAGGACCAGGAGCCCATGATTGAGCAGTGCCGTGAGATTGTGCGCAGCTTTAACGGTACCTACAAGTGTGATGTGCTGGTAGAACCGGAAATTCTCTTGCCCAGCAACCTCGTTTGCCGCCGCCTGCCCGGTACGGACGGTAAGGCCAAAATGTCCAAGTCCCTGGGTAACTGCATTTACCTGAGCGACGATCCCAAAGAAATGGAAAAGAAGGTCAAGGGTATGTTCACCGATCCCGGTCATCTTCGCGTAGAAGATCCCGGCAAGGTAGAAGGCAATACAGTTTTTACCTATCTGGATGCCTTCTGTGAGCCGGATGATTTTGCCGCATTCTGGCCCGAGTATGCCAATCTGGACGAGCTCAAGGACCATTACCGCCGCGGCGGTCTGGGGGATATGAAGTGCAAGAAGTTCCTCATACAGGTACTGAACAACCGGCTGGATCCTATTCGTGCGCGCCGCCATACCTATGAGCAGGATATTCCCGGCGTTTACGAGATTCTCAGGCAGGGCTCGGAGGCCGCACGCGAAGTGGCGGCCCAAACTCTTCACGAGATGAAGGCCGCCATGCAAATCAACTACTTTGACGATACCGCGCTCATCGCCGAGCAGGCAGCAAAGTACAGGCTGTAATCTATTCTACTTCAACGAATAAGTAAACACGCTCCGAGCTGCCGTCATAATAACTGACGGTGGCTTGGTAGTTGTGAGAACCGGCCGCAAGGGCGCTCTTGGCGGTGGGGGAGCCAACGGCATTTCCGTCTACCTTCCAGGTAATGGAGCGGACACTCTTGTTATAGGGCGTTACCACGTTGGGGACATCCACGTTCATTTCAATGAAAGCAACGCCATAGTTGGCCAGGGTGCCATCTCCATTGTAGGCGTTCAGGGCAAAGTCCTCGACCTTGCCGGCATCTTCTACCGGGAAGCTGATGTTGCGTGTCTGGGAGATATAACCTGCCTTGCGGACACTGAGGACAAAGTCTGTGCGGTTGTTGCCGGCCAAATCGAACGAATAGCTGCCGTCCGATGCCGTCGTGGTAGAGAGGTCTGTAGGTAGGAGTGACGTGGAAGATGCCGCATTTAGGGCATAGGCCGAACGGGAAAGCACGACCGTGGCTCCGGCAAGCGGCGCGTCGTGGCTGTCTGTCACACGACCGCTCAGAACGTGCTGGGTAAGGGATTGCAGGGTGAAGGTAGCCTTGTTCTCGTTGACTGCAATGCTTGTGAGCTTAAGCCCGGCGTTGTTGTCGTCCCAGTCTAGCGGGGTGTATTCCGTCACATTCGTACGGCCCGGGAAGAAGTAGCAGCTTTCGCTGGATTCTTTAAGGTAATAGCACGGATGCCCACCTATAGCATTGATACTGTTGGTCCATGTCCACAGATACTCGGCGGAATAATTGTCAATCACCAGCCGCTGCGACTTGTCTACGTGGTAGATCAAAAGTCCTCCGTTCGTGGCATTATACCAATCTGAATTGCTGATAAAGGCATCCCATCCGCTCTTGGGCCGGTATTCATAGACAAAGTATTCGCCGCTCATATTGGCGCTACTGGTATAGGCCTTGTTTTGGGAAACTGGGTACAGGGTGTACTCTCCGGCGCCGTTAAAAGGCGTAATGTCGTCCATCCAGCCAAGCATGTTGCGCTCTACGGCACTCAGGTATGGCGGGCAGCGGCCGGCATTATTGTAGTTGCCATGGGCCATGAGGTCAAAGCTCCCGGTGGTCATACTGTTTTGTCCGTTTCCTTCATAGTTGGTATCGTACATGTCCGGCAGGCCAAGGGCATGGGCAAACTCGTGGCAGGTGGTGCCGATGCCACACATTTCTCCACTTCCGGAGCCTCTGTACTCGGAGGTGCAGAAGTAGCGAGGGAGCCGGTAACCGCCGATGCTGCCGCTGCGGCCCGATCCCTGGTGCGGCCAAATGGAATCGGCCGGGCCACCCTCGGCCTCGTTGTAGCCGGCGTAGTACATGAGGGCCATGTCGATGCAGCCGTCCTTGTCGGTGTCATATTGGCCGAAATCTATGTTCAGTTGGGCCAAGGCTTCCAGCAAGGCGCCATAAGCCGTGCCGCCGTTGTCGTCGTAGTAGGCCATGTTGCGGGATAGCGTAACGGGACCGTATACATCAAACTGCGGCCGGTATTGGCCCAGGGAGTTGTCGATATAATAGTCGCGCACCGAGCCGTGGGCGCCATTATAACTATAACCCTCCTGGTTTAGCATGTTCTCAAACTTCTGACGTGGATTGTCCAGGGTAAAGGCCAGGTCCTTGAAGTTGACCAGAACAGCCAGCACCTTGCGGTCGCCGAAGTTGGTGGCATAGGGCTCGTCGTGGCTGGACCAGGCCCCCGCATAATAGGTCTCACCCTCGGCGTATTTGGCCTGCTGCTCTTCGCGAACGGCATCCAGGGTGGTGATGCGGTAAAACCCGTCTTCGTCCAGAGCGACCACGTTGCCGCTCTCGTCGGTGGTCCAGTGGAAGCGCTCATCGCCGTGGTTCTGGAGCACAATCCGGCTGCCGTCGGGCTGCGTATAGGTGTATTTGCCGGGGTGGGCGGGAACGGCCATGGCCAGGTAGCAGAGGCCCGTGAGCAGAAGTAAACTTGCAAATAACTTTTTCATGGCCTTAGAATATGATGGTGTAACCGTCCAGATGCTCGGCGTCGAGCAATTTGACTTTATTATCCTTTATTTCGATGACTCTCACCGTGATATCGCGTGACGAGGTGGTTTGCCCGTTTACGCTTACCGTAAAGCTGGCGTCAAACTCCTGGTCCAGGGACAGGCTCTGGGGAATGGGGCCCAGCTCGTAGACCGTATTGGTGGCGGGGAACAAGAAGCGGGACCAACACTGGCTGCTCACCTGATAGACACTCACAAGGTCTGTGACGGGATTAAAGACATAATCTTCTCCCTGCGAAGGATAGATTCCCAGCTCGTCGGGGAAATCCTGGGCGCCGTTCTGCGAGATGGTAAAGCCATAGTCGGGCTCTCCGTTTACATAGAAATTGACTTTGGCAACCCTGTATCGTCCCGGGTTAGGATCCAACATAAAGTGCAGGGTCTCCTCAATGACATCGGCCTTGGTGAGGGCCGGTGCGGGAGCCGGGGCGTTATTTACTACGTGCACCCAGCTGGCGTCCACCGTGTAGGTGTATTGGTCTGTGGCTACGATGGGAACGTCCAGGGCGCCTCCCGCGGCATCGGCCACCGGGGGATTCTGAGTGCTCACAACGAAGTCTTTATCCGGATCTACTTCTACCGAACCGCCTTCGTCCCAAGGGGTGAGGGAGACGGTGATGTTGACGGCCTCAAGGCCATAGACGGTGATGGTAATCCAGTACTGGTGGCCGGCGGTGGCACATTCGTCCGAGGACTGCAGCAGGCGCTCAAAGTCAATTTCGAACTCCTGCGTGTTGGCGGCCGATTCTGTGATACCATTCTGGTTCATGTGCAACTTGATAGGATAGATAGTGCTCCCCGGCATCACCATGATGCTGCCGGGGAGTTCGATGGGCTGATCGCCCAGCGCTGGCAGGGTATAGGCCTGAGTGAGCCCGAGATCCATCCAACGGAGTAGGCGGGGCCTGCCACAAAGAGGAAAGCTTGCGAGTTGGACTGGACCTGAATGGCATCCACAGTTACGCTGCTTGCGGCCGTTTGGGAGCCGCTTAGAACGCGGAAGCGGAAGCGGGATAGGACATGCTGGAAGACGAGCTCCGGGTGAACGCCCCGGCGGGCGGCAAAGGCGCTGTAGATACGCTTGGGATTGACGCCGGTGGCATCGGCTATCGCATTTCGGTCAGGGGTGGTGCCCACCATTACGTCCTGGGTTCCGTCAATGCGGAGGGTGGCATAGTAACCGTTGTATGAGTCCTCATATTGGATGCGCGGTGTTACGCCGTCGTTCTCCATGTATGCGCCATCTCCTACGTGGTACCCGTAAAAGGCGTAGTTGACTTTCTCGGTGTAATAGAAAGGCTCCTTATAGTTGTCGGTGGAAACCTCCGGGTTATACAGATTGATGAGACCGGAGGTCCCGGTGGCGGGAGACATGGCCGGGACGTTGAAAATAAATGACTCGTCCGGGAGTGCAGGGGCGTCGTTTTCCAGCGGGAAACCAAAGATAAACAATTTTTCATTGCCCGACCAGGCATCCACGGCGGCCTTGGTGTCTACCAGGGCCGGACTGCCCATGCCCAGCTGTACGGCGGCAGGCGCTTCTTCCTGCGCGGTGCCGGTAGCGGCCGCAGCGGGAATTTCCTCCTCCTGGGTGCGCGAGCACGCGTACGCAAATAGGAGGGCCGCCGAAAGGGGAATCCATATCAATCTATGCATAATTATGCGGTTTTTTCAGTAACAATTTGCAAGATAGGCAAATAATCCTGAAAAAACAAAAAACCGCCCACGTTTTCACATGGACGGCTTTTAGCTAAAGGACTTGAGACTAGGCCTTACCGTTGGAACCCAGTACGTTCACAATCTTGTGGATGTACATCTGCTTCATGGCCTCGCGGGCGGGAGTCAGATACTGGCGGGGATCGAAGTGGCTGGGATTCTCGGCCAGGTACTTGCGGATGGCGCCGGTCATGGCCAGACGGCTGTCAGAGTCGATGTTGATTTTGCAGACAGCGCTCTTGGAGGCCTCGCGGAGCTGCTCCTCGGGAATGCCGACGGCATTGGGAAGGTTGCCACCGTACTGGTTGCACATATCCACATACTCCTGAGGAACGGAGCTGGAGCCGTGAAGGACGATGGGGAAGCCGGGGAGCTTCTTCTCAATCTCATGCAGCACGTTGAATGCCAGCGGCGGGGGTACCAGGCGGCCGGTCTTGGGGTCACGGGTGCACTGCTCGGGGGTGAACTTGTATGCGCCGTGGCTGGTGCCGATGGAGATAGCGAGGGAGTCGCAGCCGGTGCGGGTGGCGAAATCGATCACTTCCTCGGGCTTGGTGTAGTGGGATTCGGCAGCGGAAACCTCATCCTCTACGCCGGCCAGAACGCCGAGCTCGGCCTCTACGGTAACATCGTACTGATGTGCGTAGTCTACTACCTTCTTGGTGAGGGCGATGTTCTCCTCATAGGGGAGGGAGGAGGCGTCAATCATGACGGAGCTGAAGCCCATGTCCACGCAGTCCTTGCACAGCTCGAAGCTGCTGCCGTGATCCAGGTGGAGGCAGATCTGGGGATTCTCCCAACCAATTTCTTTGGCGTATGCAACAGCACCTTCGGCCATATAGCGGAGGAGAGTGGCGTTGGCATAGTTACGGGCACCCTTGGAGACCTGGAGGATAACGGGGCTCTTGGTCTCTGCGGCGGCCATGATGATGGCCTGCAGCTGCTCCATATTATTGAAATTGAAAGCGGGGATGGCGTAACCGCCAGCAACGGCCTTCTTGAACATCTCGCGGGTGTTCACAAGACCTAATTCTTTGTAAGATACCATAGTTTATTGATGATGATAAGTATAAATTCTTAAATCATGCAAATTTAATGATTTTTAGGAAAAGTAACAAGAGGTACGGCGAAAACCCTTTGCCTGCCAAGAATTTGGTATGCAAATGATGTAAAAAAACAGAACGGCGCATACCGGTTTTGCGGATTTGGTAAATTTGCACCAAGCACTATCGAACTGTAACCATGAGCTCCGGCTTCATCTTTAGCATAGAGGAATTTGCCCTGAACGACGGCCCTGGAATCAGGACCACCGTTTTCCTGAAGGGCTGCCCTTTGCGCTGTGCCTGGTGTCATAATCCCGAAAGTTGGCAGATGACGCCTCAAACCCTGGTAAAGAAGGGAAGGGAGGAGCTTTGCGGGTACCGGATTGAGGCAGAAGAACTGGCCGAAAAACTGAGAAGAGACGAAGCCTTGTACCGGGACAGCGGGGGAGGCATTACCTTTACGGGTGGTGAGCCGTTGCTGCAGTCGGCATTTCTGTGCGAGGTGATGGATCTTATTCCCCAGATTCATAAGGCCGTGGAAACCTGTGGCTATGCTGCTCCGGCAGCCTTTGAACAGGTTTTATCCCGTGCTGATCTGATCCTTTATGACATCAAGCTTGCAGATCCTGCCATGCACAGGCAATTTACAGGTGCCGACAATGCCCCCATCCTGCAAAACCTGAAGCTGCTGAAAGATTCGGGGAAGCCTTTCGTGGCCCGCGTTCCGCTCATCCCGGGCATAAACGACACCCCGGAGAATATCGAGGCTACGGCAGCCCTGGTCCAGGGCGCCTCCGGTCTTGTGCGCGTAGAACTGCTCCGTTACAACCAGGTCGCGGGAGCTAAGTATCCCATGTTGGGAATTCCCTATAATCCTCCTTTTGACGAAAAACAACCGCCTGAAATCCATGATGTTTTCACGGAGAAGGGTATTAAACTAATGATACTATGAATAACAGGATAGAGACCCTCAGGGCCTTTATTTGGAACCGGAAGCACCATGGCTTCCGCCGCAGCCCGGAACAACTCGGGCTGGACAAACTGAACGAGACTTTCAAGGCACAGGGCGTAGTGCCCGTCGAACGTAGCGCCCGCATGCTCAATGCGCTGCTGGAGGCCGAAACCCCCATCATCCTGGAAGGAGAGACCATCGTGGCCACCCGCACCGTCAGCAGTATCCCTTCCGTCTTTACCGAGGAAGAATGGGCCGATATCCGCTCCAAGCATACCTTGCATGAGCGCGGCACCGTATCCAATATTTCGGCCGACTATGAAGGGATTCTCCGGGATGGTCTGGGCCTGCGCAGAAAACAGGTGGAAGAGCGTCTCCAGGACACGTCATTGACCCGGGAACAGGTGGATTTCCTGAACGCTGCCAGGGAAAGTATCTGCGCCGTCCAGGACTTTATCCTGAAATACCGCGACTGTGCGCAGCAGGCGGGCCTGCAGCAAGTGGCCGACGATCTCCTGGCCGTGAGCCGGGACGGAGCCAAGACACTCCATCAAGCCCTGCAACTTCTTCGCATGGTGCATTTCGCCCTGTGGGAGAGCGATTGCTACCACAATACCCTGGGTCGCTTCGACCAGTATATCTATCCGTACTATAAAGCCGATATCGACGCCGGACGCATCACCCGGGAGCAGGCCTTTGACCTCATCGAAGAATTCTTCCTTACCTGCAACAAGGACAGCGACCTGTACGTGGGTATGCAGCAGGGCGACAACGGCCAGAGCATCGTGCTGGGCGGCCGTAATCCGGAGGGCGAATACCTCTTCAACGAGGTGTCGGAAATGTGCCTCAAAGCCAGCTACGAACTGAACCTGATCGATCCTAAAATTAACCTGCGCTGCGATGGCGAAACCCCGCTGGAAGTGTATAAACTTGGCGCGAAGCTTACGCAGCGCGGCCTGGGTTTCCCGCAGTACGACAACGACGGCGTGGTGATTCCCGGTCTTCTGAAACTGGGTTACTCGGCCGAGGACGCCTTTAACTACGTGGTGGCGGCCTGCTGGGAATTCATCGTTCCCAAGAACGGCATGGAGATCGTGAACATCGACGCCCTGTCCTTTGCCGGCATCGTGTCCGATGCGCTGGAACATCTGGCCGATTATCCCACCTATGATGCCTTCTATGCCTATATAGACAGCCAGATCAAGGCCGAATGTCTGCGTATAACCAAGGCTCATGACAACCTGTACATCGTTCCCGCCCCGTTTATGTCCATGGTGATGGGCGGTACCATCGAAAGGGCACAGGACATTTCCATGGGCGGCAATTCCAACAACTACGGAGTGCACGGCACCGGTCTTTCTACGGCGGCCGATTCCCTGGCCGTCATCAAGAAGCTCTACTATGAAGAAAAATCACTATCTTTCGAGGAGCTTATGGATGCCATCCACCAGAACTTCAAGGGTCATGAGGCCTTGCAGGAACGCCTCCGGAACGAGGCGCCCAAGATGGGTTTGGACCAGGAAGACCCTGATGCCATCGGCTCGGCCTTGCTGGAATCCTTTGCAAGGGGTCTGCATGGAATTAAGAATGAGCGCGGCGGCATCTGGCGCGCCGGCACCGGTACGGCCATGTACTATATTTTCCATGCCAAGGACCTGCCCGCCACCCCTGACGGCCGTTTTGCCGGGGAGGTGATTCCTGCCAACTTCACCCCCAGCATGTTCCTGCATCAGAAAGGCCCCGTTTCGGTAATGCGCTCCTTCTCCAAGCAGCATCTGGAAGATACCATCAATGGCGGCCCGCTTACCATCGAACTGGACGAAAGCATTTTCCGCAATGAGGAAACCATTGAGAAACTCGCGATGCTCATCCGTAATTATATGCGCCAGGGCGGTCATCAGCTCCAGCTGAATACCCTGAATAAAGAGACCCTGCTGGATGCGAAAGCCCATCCCGAATTGCACCGGGACCTCATTGTCAGAGTCTGGGGCTGGAGCGGCTACTTTGTGGAGCTGGACGAATGTTATCAGGACCACATTATTGAACGCATCAAATACAAGATATGAAACTAAAAGGATACATGTTTTGGATTGCCTTCGTAGCATCGCTCGGAGGCCTCCTCTTCGGTTTTGATACGGCCGTTATTTCCGGCGCCGAGAAACAGATTCAGGCAGTTTATGGCCTGGGAGATTTCGCCCATGGCTTCACCATGGCCACCGCCCTTATCGGCACCATCATCGGCGCGCTGTTCTGCGGCAAGCCGGCCGAGCGGCTGGGCCGGAAGAAGTCTCTGATTATCATCGGCATCCTGTATCTGATTTCCGCTGTTTTCAGCGGTGCTGTCGTGAACTGGTACAGTTTCATGTTCTTCCGCTTCCTGGGCGGCCTGGCAGTGGGCGCATCTTCGGTGATCGGCCCCATGTACATCGCCGAGATTTCCCCCTCGGCCTGGCGCGGACGCTTCGTGTGCTTCTTCCAGTTCAATATTGTGCTGGGCATTGTGCTGGCCTATTTCTCCAACTACTGGATTGCCGGCGTTCCCAACGACTGGCAGTGGATGATTGTAGCCGAGAGCGTTCCCGCCCTGCTGTTCACCGTGCTCATGTTCACGGTTCCCGAAAGCCCGAGGTGGCTGGTGGGTCAGGGCGATGAATCCGGCGCCCAAAAGGTGTTCGCAAGCACCGGAGAGTCGGACGTGACGGGCCAGCTCGCGGCCATCAAGGAGTCACTGAAAGACGCCGCGAAGGCGGGCCAGGAGAAACTTTTCCAGAAAAAGTATTCGGTTCCTATCCTCATCGCCTTCCTCATCGCCACCTTTAACCAGCTCAGCGGTATCAACGCCATCCTCTATTACGCACCGCGTCTTTTCGAGCTCTCTGGTGTGTTCCGCGAGGGTGCCATGCTCCAGAGCATCATCGTAGGCCTTACAAACCTGACTTTCACCATGATCGGAATGTTCCTCATCGACAAGCTGGGCCGCAAGACTCTGCTCTTGATTGGAGCTGTGGGCATGGTGACGGCGCAGGCGCTGGTAGCCTGGGGTTTTGCCACAAACCACTTTGAGGGATATATGCTCCTCGTCTGCATTTGCGCCTATATTGCCTTCTTTGCAATTTCCATGGGCGCTACCATCTGGGTTGTGATAGCCGAGGTCTTCCCCAACAGCGTACGTGCCCAGGGCCAGGCTTTTGGCAGCGCCACGCACTGGGTTTGGAGCGCCCTGCTCACCTGGTTCTTCCCCATGTTCCTGTCCATCGGCGGGCAGTATATCTTCGGCGTGTTCGCCGTGATGGCAGGCCTGTCCTTCGTGTTTGCGCTGTGGCTGCCCGAAACCAAGAACAAGAGCCTGGAACAGATTCAAAAGGAGTTGGTTAAGAAATGATCTATACTTTGCAAAATGGCACGCTCCAGATGCAGGTGAGCAGTTTCGGAGCGCGTGTTTTGAGCCTGATAGTCCCGGACCGGAATGGCAAAAGGGCCGATGTAATTGTGGGTTACGAAACCCCCGAAGAATACATGACACTTCCCGGCGAGCGTTTTTTCGGTGCCGCCATAGGCCGCGTAGCCAACCGCCTCGGCGGGGCCCGCTTCACGCTGGACGGGAAGGTATTTGAGCTGGCGCAGAATGACCACGGAAATACCTTGCACGGCGGTTTCATTGGTTTCGACCGGGTGGAATGGCATGTGGACAGCGTGAGCAAAAACGCTATTGTACTCAGTCTTATGGACCCCGACGGTCAAGAAGGATGGCCCGGCAACCTGAAGGTGCGCATGACCTATGAACTCACTCCGGAAAACGCCTTTAAGGTTAGTTACAGCGCCGTTACCGACAAGCCTACGCTGTGCAACCTTACGCACCACAGCTTCTTTAACCTGACCGGGGACGCTTCAACGCCCATCACGGGGCATCAGTTGCAGATTGTGGCCAGGGCCTACCTCCCGGTAGACGGAATGCTTATCCCCACCGGTGAAGTACGCCCTGTGGACGGGACTCCCTTTGATTTCAGGGAGAGTAAAACCATCGGCAGGGATATCGATGCGGCCGGCGGTTATGACCACAATTGGTGCCTGGACGGTGAAGGCCTCCGTCAGGTGGCTTCCTTGTATGAGCCGGAGAGCGGTCGAAGGATGGACGTCCTCACCGACCGTTGCGGTATCCAGTTCTACAGCGGCAATTTCTTTGACGGCTCTTATGTCGGCAAAGGTGGCCGCCTCATCGGCCACCGCTGCGCCCTGGCCCTGGAAACCCAGGCATGGCCCGATGCCATCCATCATCCCGGCTTCCCGGATACGGTTCTAAGGCCGGGGAATACTTATACACATACCTGCATTTACCGCTTCTCCTATTGATATTTCGGACTAATCGCTTATTTTTGTAAGCAGTAACCGTAATACAACGTCTATGCTCAGGGAAAAACACTATAAACGGATTGTCCATGAAGTGGAATGGAACATCATGAAGGGGAAGTACAAAGTCGGGGACAAACTTCCATCCATCAATTCGTGGCGCATTAAATCTGGGCTGTCCCGAAGTTCTGTTGTGCTGGCCATGGAAGAGCTCAAAAGCCGTGGCCTGGTAGAAGCCGAGCAGTCTGTGGGTTTTTTTGTGAGCAGTACAAGAGTAGAGACCATTCACCGTTTCTTGATCGTTTTCAACGAGTTTACCTCTTTCAAGCAGGATCTCTATACTTCCATTGTCACCTCACTGGGCATAGGCGCAGAGGTGGATGTTGTCTTCCATAATTACAAGAGGGAAATTATGGATATGCTTCTGGAAAGGTCGGCCGGGAAATACACGGTTTACGTTGTTATGACCGGCCCATTTGAAGACGTGGAGAAGCAGCTCCGGAGGCTGGGCGGTCAGGTGATTCTTGTCGACCATTGTGCCGATTCCCTAAAAGGAGCTTTCCCTTCGGTTACTCAGGATTTCGCGCTGGATACATACGATGCCCTGGTATCCGGGCTCCCTCAGCTTCGCAAATACGGCGAGATTGTATTTATTCAGAACAGTCCCAAAGAACCACCGGAGCGATATGACGGTGTGCAGCGTTTCTGTAAGGATTATGACTTTGTGTGCACTTCCATCAAAACCATGAAAGACATGCCCTTACGTTCCGGAGTGGTTTATTTGACGCCGGAAAGCAGGGAGATTGTGAATATCGAACTGGCGGCCCGCAAGCAAAGGCTCAAGGCTGGGGTAGATTATGGCCTGGTTGCCTTTAACGAGGAACCCATGAATGAAATCCTGTGCGGAGGCCTCACCACGATCTCTACAGATTTTGACCAGATGGGAAAAACCGTGGTGGATCTTGTCCGGGAAAAGGAGGTCCGGACGCTCCGCAATCCATGTCGGCTCATCTTGCGAAAGTCTCTATAGGTTATCCCAATCGTCTGTCCTGAAGGGCAATAGGGGCAGGCCGCTGGCACTGAAGAGTGTGCCTGGGGCCCAGTTCCTAAAGCAGTAGCGGACAGCTAAAGGTGTGCTTACTTCGGGGCACTCCACCACAATCTCATTCTTGAACGCAGTGGCGGTGGCCGGATGGAAAACCTGGTCCTCGCCGGCTATTTCGAAGCCGCCTACCGGGACTTTGGCGGGGATAAGGCCCACCCTTCCTTCCAGTTCAACGGTGATGTGCGCTTTCCCATCTTCAAAAGAGACGCTTTGATAGACCGGCGCGATGGGATTCACCCCCTTTAGGCCATAATCGTTCACAAGTGCGAGCATGGCCAGGCGGTTCCCGACCTCCATTTTCTTGGGGGGATGTATAAAATGGTAGTCGCCCAAATCCAAGGTGGGTACCATTCCGCTGTTGGGGATGAGTTCCAGGGCTTTCTGTTGGGCTTCATAGAAGTAACCCGAAGTAAAGGACTCGGGATTGCCGTAAATAAAGGGCGCAATCTGCACGTAGTAAAAGGGTGCATCCTGGTTCTGGAATTCTTCCCGGAGCATTTGTGCAAAGCGAGCCTGAAGGGCTGGATATGCCTTGTATCGCAGCCGGTTGTCTTCTCCTTGGTACCAAAGTATGCCCTTGAAGGTATAAGGCATCATGGGCCGGAGCATGCTGTTGTAGTAGGCTGCGGGAGGATCTTCGTCCTCCTCGTTGATTTCGCTGGGGAAATCATGCTCCAGGATAGCCCGACTCATCCAGGATTCGATAGGGGAGCCGCCTTTGTCGGCAGTGATAATACCGATGGGAACGTTCAGAATCTCATACAGCTTATGGGCAAAGAAGTAGGCTGTGGCGCTGCTCTGCGCTACAACTTCTGGGCGATTCTCTTTCCAGGAACCCGATGCCGGATGCTTGGAGTCTACGTCAATAAGGCGGATGGGGACAGATGGCCTGGCCGACAAGATATAATCGGTGGCGTGTTCAACAGGCTGTCCCGGCCAGCCGCGCAGTCGCATTTCCATGTTGGACTGGCCGCTACAGAGCCAGACTTCGCCCACCATGACGTTGTGAAACACAGTCTTCTCCCCGTCGGAAATGCAAAGGTCGTAGGGCCCGCCGGCAGAGGGCGTGGGAATGCGGGTGAACCAGTGGCCATCCTCGTCCGGATTCGTCACGGTCTTTTCCCGGCTCCATGAAGCGGTGATGGTTACTTTTTTCCCCGTCGCCGTGCCCCAGATAGCCACATGCGCCTGCTGCTGGAGTACCATATTGTCGCCGAAGATGAACGGCATCTCGACTTTTGCCTGCAGCATCCCGCTCGCCAGAAGCAGGGCCGGGAGCAGCAGGATTCCTTTAATCTTTGACATCATTGCACAACGTAAAATACTTCACGAATTTCGGAAAAAGGGGGCAAAAAACAAATAGTCTCCCGGTATGAACTGGTCTGTTTTTTTACTTAGATTCCATACCTGTTATCAATCGTGCATGCAATTTTGCCAATTTTGTAGCAAATGAAAACACTGATCAACATGAAAACACCGAAACTATTCCTCGTGATGATTTTGGGCTCTGCCCTGTTCCTGACTGCAGGAATTCAGGCTTCTGCCCAGACTACATGGCCTAACGACCCCGAGGCCTTCGATTACAACCTGGCCCCCGGCGAAGTCAAAAAGGCCGATCTCTCTCCCGCGACCATGGAACAATACGGCATAGGTAAGAACGACAAAATGCCTATTCCGTCAGTTACCATAGACAACATGACCTGGCTTTCATCAGAGAAGAACTCCGGAGTCTATAATGCTCCTCCCCGTATCGTATATAACAGAGTGAAGGCCTATGAAACCGTGGCAGGCGTGAAGGTCGCTTCCGATATCGGCCTCCGCTTCAAGATTAACAGGCCCGGTTCGTTCTCCATGTATCCCCGTTTCATGTATGCCGAAGACGGTAGGGCTCAAAAATTCATCGCCGTCCTGGTAACCAAGAAAAACGGTGCCGTAACGGCTACGAAGATTTTTGAGGAAACAAAGAGTGAAGACGATATGTCTACTGTCAGTAAAGAGCCCAAGGACGCCAGATACTTCATTCGTTTCGACGTTACCGAGGATATGCTTGCCGGTATCGATGAGGCTGCCACCATCTATTTGTGGCACGCCGCCAATAATCCCGACAATACAGGACACATGGTGAGCTATTTCCCGCCCAGGTGGACGGTCGCGAAATAAGCTTTTCTCTATAGAACCAGACTCCTCAGATAAGGGTCTGAGCACGCTTTCAGTGCATCAGCAACCATCTGCGCAACTTCTTCAGCACCCGTCTCTGTGAGATGGGTGTTGTCGGTATAGGGATCCACCGATACCATGTAACGGGGAATGGAGTCTTCTTCTCCCAAAGCAGTGAGCCAGTCGTAAGAGAGCTGCTCTATGTCCAACATCACCACACCGTGGTCAGAAGCTGCCTGCTTGGCCTTGGTGAGGTAGTCCCCGTGCGTGTGGTCCACCACTCCGTTTGTGAAGGACCTGCGGCAAAGGGAAGTAAGGATTACCGGCACCGCGTCATGATCCCTTACATCTGCAATGAATCCACACAGATTCGTGTAGAATTCCTCGGGGGTGGTACCACGTTCATCAGCAGCCGTCTGGTTCTCGTCGTTGTGGCCGAACTGGATGAGCACCACGTCTCCCGCATCCAGGTTATTCAGCACTTTTGTCCATTGGCCGCCGGAGATATATGTTTTGGTACTCTTGCCGCCCACGGCTTTGTTCTGAAGCGTAATGCCGTCACACAGGTATTGCCCGAATTTCTCGCCCCAGCCCCATTTGGGCCGGAGTGATTCAGAAGGAGCACAGGTGGAATCGCCGGTAAGGAAAACTGTGCAGGCAAGGGCCTCCCATACATATCCGTCTCCGTTTGCCACAAGGCCGTCTTCACCCTCTTCGGAAGGAAGGGTTCCGCAGTCGGCATACTTTGCGCGCTGGATAACCACATCCCCCACGAAGTTCACGGTAAAAGGCGTCCCAGTTGCCGCTGTTTTTGAGGTGGGGTCCTCAGAGAACGGCGTAATGGTGAGAGAGGCATTGTGATAGGTGCCCGGGGGCAGGACCATATAAATCACGCCGGCTTCGTAGCCGGTGGGGCCGGCGTCTTTCCACCTTGCATTCAGCGTAAGTTCATTGGACCCGTTGGACACAATTGTGGCCACAGGGTCGGTGCCGGAGCAGTCGATGGAGATATTACCCACCATGTTCTCGTCGGCTGAAAACACCACAGACTTAATGGCCGAAATGCGGGTTTCATTGGGAATGGCATAGGAGGGGAGAGTGAAACGAAGGTACCCGAAAACACTCTTGAGCACACCGTCTCCGGGTTTCATTATGGCGATATTGGCCCGGTTGTCGAAAGACCTGGAGTTGTTCACCTTCTGCGGGTTCATGACCTTCAGGGACGATCCCGAGATGACGGATCCGCTTAGCGTACAATGGTCATTGGCCTCCAGCATACCGGTCCAGGCGGCCAGTTTCCAGTCGCCCCCGCCCCAGGTCTCGCAGGTAAAGCTGCGCACGGCTTCGGCAGAGGTGGAGGTGCTGGTAAAGGAATACTTGTTGTCTGATTCGTCAAATACGTACAGAATCCGGTCCAGATTGGTATCGCCCCACCAGATGGTGCCTGCGTTGGCATCTTTTACGTAGGTTTTGCTATCCAGTTGGGTGCCTCCTTCAAATCCCGCCTTTACAGTGAGCGAGTGCGGTTCTTCATGCAGATTCTTGCTGCATGATACAGCGGCCAGCAGGGCGGCAACTATAAGAACGTATCTTGTTTTCATCATATTATCCTTTATTATCAGACGGTCCACTCAATCATGTCTCCGGAACCGATATCTTCGTTTCCAAGAGGAGAACTGCATACAAGACCTGCGGGGATAAGGTCCAGCGTTTGGGCCATAGGGGAAATATATTCTATCTTGTATTCCATACTACTTCTCGATTAACAGTCCTTGATAACCGCAGGGAATCAGCGCTTTCCCGTCGACGAAAATGCCCGGTTCAGGATTGCCGGCAGTACTCTCGGTATAGCTCACCAGCGGAGATGCAAAACTCGTCAGGTCCAGTTTTGTGATGCTTCTGCCCAGCAGATTGGTGAGCATGACTCCATTCTCGCCGTCCCAGCGGGGAATGCCGACGATGTCTGTAGAAACCGTGGCGGTCTGGTAAACAGTAGAGGCGCCGCTCTCTACCTGGAACAGGTGTCCCTTGTTGTCGGTGATGAGGGCGCTTCCGCCGCTGAAGTGGGTGACACCACAGGGAATGCTGCTCTTGATGCCCGAGATAATACTGGCATCGGGAACGGAGGAAGAAGAAGACAGATTCATCCAGAACAGTCCGTCACGGGTGGCATAGGGGAGAAGATCGCTGCCGCAGACTTCTTCCGAAATGTATTTGTTATAATTGATGTTCTTGCTCTTCTCTCTCCGGAAAGTGAAAGCAGGGTTTTCCTGCGTTCCGCCCACGGCAAGGAACTGGAATCCGGAGAATCGGGATCCGTTCACGACATATTTGTCGTTGGGTGCGCTCACCCAACAGCTGTACCTTTTCTTCTCGTCAGGAGAGATATCACTCTTGACGGTGGCTACACGTGTGAGGCTGGGACCGGCCGCAATGTTGTACACGCCAATCCCTAATTCGCCCTGAGAAACGTAGAGCCGGTTTCCGCGAACCGCCACACCGCCGGCAAATGGAATGTCAACCGTGGCATAGGTGGTGGCAGTTACGGAACTCCCGTCCCGGGTTACCTTTACAACTGAAAGCCCGGCATCGCCGCAGCCCACGAACAGGGCGTCGCCCCAACTGGCCACGCTGTGGACAGATCCCCGCCCGGCAGGCTTCCAGGCCACAAAGCGGGAGCTGGAAGTGGCATAGTCGTATCGGGCCGAAGCGTTGGCCGGCAAAGTCCCGCGCTCTCTCGGGCTTGGAAGGGCCCTGGGGCATCGAAGGGCTACAAGACCGTCTTTGGACGTGGCCATATATACCACCCCCGCCCCCAGTGCTACGGAATTAACCGAACTGTCTGTGCTGAGCGTATAGCGGTCTAAGATCACTGGGTGAACTTCATCGGTGATATCCACGACGTATAACCCGTTGTATACGTCTCCGCAGAAGAGCGTTTTCCCATCTCCGGAGGGGCGCACCAGCCACCAGTCGGCACCGGATTTATAGAAAATGTCAAACTCGGTACGGGAGATGAAAACGGGATTCTCCGGATCGCTGATGTCAAAAATCTCCACGCCGTGACCGTCGCCGTCCACAGTTTTGGGCGTCTCATGCTTGTGGTGGTGACCGGTAGAGGCATATAGCCGGTTCCCGGCAATCCATAGGCCGTCGCCCTGGCCCTGCAGGTTGATGGTCTTGAGTTTTTGGATATTACCCATGTCGTGGGCGTCGAAGATGGTAATCTCTCCGGACCATTCTCCGGAATACAGATAGCCGTCCCGGTAAAAAACGCTCTGAGATTCACTTGTGTCAATGAGCCGGATGTGTTGGGGCGAGGACGGGGTGGAAATATCCACGAACTCTACGCCGTTCTGGCGCTGGCCGATGAACATGCAGTTACCAGCCACATCCAGGCCGGTCGCCAGTTCCACGGAGTCGTAGCGCCTGAGAAAAACGGGGGAGAAGGGCGAGGAAACGTCAAAGATCCAGGTTCCGCTTTCTCGGGCGGTGACATATAGCTTTCCATTGTAGGCAGCCATCTGCCTGAGGTTTCCCATGATGGGTGTGCTGCCCATAAGAACCGGCGACAGGGGAGAGGTAATGTCATAGGCAAGAATCTGCCCCGACGAACCTGCGTAAAGCACGTGATGGTCGTTGTCTATGCACAGGCCGGAAACGCTGGTTCCTTCGGGAATCATCTGCACCTTGGTGCCGAAGACACTGGGTTTTGTATCCGGAAGCACGCCGCAGTCGGAGAATTTTCCACGACGGATGACAACAGGTTTTACGCTGGAGAGTTCGAACGGCTCTCCGGCCGATGGTGTAACCACAATTTTGAGACTGGTATATGTGCCCGGAGGCAGGACTGCATAGAATGTTCCGGCTTCTGGGACATTCACAGTGAGGCTCTTGCTACCGTTGGCAGCAATGGCAACCGCGGGCTCGCTTTCGGTGTAATCAATCTGGATGCGGCCGCAAAGGTATTCGTTGGCTTTAAACTCGACCGAACTGATGCCGGAGGGAACGGTAAAACGGATGTATCCGAAAACGCTTTTGAAGACCGAATCGCCCTTTTTCATGATGGCGATGTTGGCTTTGGAGGCGAAACTGCCGGACTGATCGGGCTCCTGGGGATTCATCACGACGAGCGTATTCCCGCCAAAAATGTCACGGGTGAGGGAAATACCTTTGGTATAGTCCCAGTCTACCACGCTTCCGTCGTTGCCGGCGTCAACGTCCTGATGCCCGAAGCCCCGCTGGTCCCTGGCCAAAGAGCTGTTATCGGTCTCGGACGATGATTTCCCCGTCCAGAGGACATAGTCTACTTCGGATCCGGATGTGATGCTGCCGGTAAAGGTCCGGGTCAGGGCCGATCCGCTTTCTGAACTGGTAAAGCGGTTCTTCCCGTTCTTGCTGTCAAAGACATACACGGCGTTGTCTCCGCTGCCCCAGTAAATCTTGGTGCCGTCAATGTGGGTTTTGGTATCCAGAGGAAGCCGGCTTTCGAAACCGGCGGTAATGGAAATCTGCTTGTCCTGTCCGTCGGAGTCAGGCGACACCTCCTCCCTTTGGCAGGCGGCTGCGGCAACACAAGCTAGGATGACCCCCGATATCAAGTATCTTCTCATAGCGCTTAGAGGGTTAAGGTGATTAACTGATCTACGGGCGTAATGCTCCAGTGGACGTTGCCGTCGTCACCGGCAGCCGTGCAAACGACGTACTTGTCCCCGGCCACGAAATGGGGGTGGGGATCGGGATGAATGCGGGATTCATGCTCCTCGTCCGGGGCGATGGGCTTGAGCCCCGAATAGATGGCTACATGTTTGCCGGTTTCCCGGTTGGTGAACCACACTCTCCACTGGCAGCCTCTGAAACTGCCGGAGTAGGAGCCCCAGTTGCGGTTGTCATCGTGGACCACGTAGTTTTTGTTTAACGAGAAGTTGCAGTGGCTGGCTTTTTCTACGACGGCGAACTCATACTCGGAAGGATTGCGGACACTCCGGATATGGAAGCCGTTGTTGGCACACCAGTACACATGATCTCCGTCCGGATGCCAGCCCTCGTGTGAGGCATAATTCTGGTTGCTGGGACGGATGATGGTCCGGCTTCCGTCGGGGCGCATAATCTGCATACGCATATAAGTGCCCTGGCCATTGAATTCACCGTCGTTGGCGTAACCGATATCGGACATCTTATGCTTCACTTCCTGCATATCTGTCCAGCTGTCCATGGCTAACAGCACTTCATCGTCCCGGGTGGGGTTGAACTCGGCGTGTGTGAGATGGCACTCGTTCACGTTGTGGTCCCATTCGGTCCACTCCCCGGTATACAGGTCCAGAAGACCCTGGTAGAAGGTGTCCATCACCCAGGCGTCCAGGAATACTTTCCGCTTGTCCTGGGTAAGGGTGATGTGGGAACAGACTCTGCGGATGGGCCGGGTTGCGCCGGCGGGAACCAGTTGCTGGGGGAAATCGGCCAGCGGCACCGCTACGTCGGGGGCGTTCTTCAGGTCCCTCATGTAGAACTTGGCGGCGTTCTTGGCTTCGTTCCTGATGCAGTAGTAGATTTTGTCTTCTACGGGATCCAGGTACGGGTAGCAGGCGTTGGTGGCGTAGAAGGTGTAGAGTTTCCTGGTCTCGAGATCCAGGATCTTGGCCGATTCTTCCTCCCGCTCAAGGACATGGTATTCGGGCCGGTATTCATTGGCCGATACCATGAAATAGATGAAGCGCTCGTCGTCGGTCATTCCCTTGGTTACATAGTAGCCCGACTGGGAGTTGTCCCAGCCCAAGGCGTCCGACTTGATGCGGTAGGACACTACGCCCGACTCCGGGTCGGTGAATTCTTCGAAGTAGTCGGTGTCGAACTTGAAGCCCGGGTTGGAAGAGGCGGGCTTTGCAAGGGGAAGCGTTCCCAGATCGGTGTATTTCCCGCGTTCGACCACTACCTCTCCCCGGCAGTATATGGTAAAGGGATCGCCGGTTGCGGCCGACTGGGAGTCGGCGGCGCCGGAGAACGGGGTGATGGTAATGCTCATATTATGGTAGGTGCCGGCGGGGATGACCATATAATACAGGCCGTACTCGTAGCTGGTGTCCTTCCAGCGGGTGTTTACCGTGATGGTGGACGACGCGTCGGCAACAATGTGCGTGACGGGATCATCCCCGCTCAGGTCGATGTCCACTTGCCCGGCCAGGTCTTCGTCGGCCGAAACGGTGACCGACTTGATGGCGGCGTGGCCATAGGACGACACGGGAATCCGGTACCGGAGGTAGCCAAATACGCTCTTGAGGCAGGGGTCGCCTTCTTTCATGAGGGCGATGTTGGCGTTGGCGGCGAAGGAATGGCCGTTGGAGATCACTTGCGTAGATGGCAGGATTAGACTGGTCCCCGAGAAGGCATTTACGGGGGGCATCAGGCCTGCCTTGGTTTCCAGGGTGGCGCTTCCGCCCGAGGTCATGGTTTCGGTACCTGTTCCGCCGGAAGATTCGGTAAGGACGCAATCGTCGGTGTCACTGCCGTGCCAGAGGATATATTTCACCGAGGATCCGGAGGTGATAGTTCCTGTGAATGTACGGGTGGCTTCGTATGTTTCGGAAGTGCTGGTAAACGTGTTTTTTCCGCCCTTGGTATCAAACACATAGATGCGTTTGTCCCGTGCGTTGGTAGACCAGCGGATTTGAGTTCCACCAGAGAGGTAAGTCTTGGTCTCAGGGGCGGGATCTTCCCAACCGGCAGTGATCACCATCTGCCGCCCGTCCTGCCGGTCGGGCTGGACCGCCTCCTGCGAGCAGGAGGCAAGCAGGAGGAGCACTGCGGCACTTCCGAAGAGAATGCGGTTTTTCATACTGGAAATCAGAAGGTTATTGTATTTAAAAACCATCCCCCGTACGGGGTTGTGCGGGGGATGTATAAGGAAGTGGGGGAGGGACTAGTTCACGTCCCGGACCAGGCGCACGGCGCAGCCGTATTGTCGGTTCTGACCAGTCCTTTGATAGTTTGAATCACTG
Organism: uncultured Bacteroidales bacterium; assembly: GCA_905234285.1. GTDB lineage: Bacteria > Bacteroidota > Bacteroidia > Bacteroidales > UBA932 > Cryptobacteroides. The sequence continues at coordinate 86,744 of CAJOHK010000007.1, read as the reverse complement.
AAGGTAACGTAATAAACTTGACCGCCAGAAGCTTTGGAGGTACTTGACCAATAATAACCATTACTGGCATTTGAAATCACATTGCCGGAATTGTAACTACGAGTCCCTGTGCTGGGGAGAAAAACACACCCGGCCGCTTCTAATTTTTCCCAATTCTCAAGCGTGATCGTGTTTGCTGAGTAGTTCGCTGTAGCTGTATTAATACTGCTGAAGGCAGTGGCTAGAGGATGAGTATAATTGTCAGGAATTATAATGAGTCCGCCTACTGTACCGATAAGGGCTTTAGTATACTTGTCTCCTGTACGTGTTTCAAGTACGTATTTCCAATAATCGTTTGTAGGAGTAGTCCAAGTAGTACCTGCTCCGTAAGTGTCTATAGCGTTATTTCCCCAGTCTGACAACAATGCTTCTGGTTGACTCCCGGTTTTGGCGCCATTGCCACTTGATGCGACATGGAATATTCCGTACTCTTTGCCATCAGTATATGATGACGCCATGGACTCTCCAAACCAAGCAAATAAATCGATAACATCTTTTTCAGCCGGTGATTGCAGCGTGTTTGCTGTCGTGTTGCCGATAGCAGTATACTGATTTGCGGCAAAATGCCATGATGATGCAATTCCAGGAACACTAGATCCGTCTGAATCATCAAATACAGGGACAGTAGAACTTAGCACGGCCCGCAAATTTCCTGGTGCAAATACGGCCTTTTTGCTGGCACCTACTGAGAACACCGGCAGATTAGCCGTGACCTTGCGGGCGGCGGTGCGGCCGGGGGCCCAGGCTGTGGCCTTGACGGGCGTGCAGATGGAGTGAATCTTGTGGTCATTCTCGTCATAGGCGCCAATAACTACGTCGGTGTACTCCTTGCCGGCTACCCCCGTGGGAACGGGGACATTAATCACCAGGCCCGAGGTGAATGCGCTGATGCCAAGGTCGGTGATGGTAATGGTGTCGTCGGTGCCGTCGGTGTTGCTGGTTACCACACCGGCGGTGCCCACCATTTCATTGGTAAGGGTAAATTCGCCCTGCACTTTCTTTCCGGGGAACGTCACCTTAAGATAGCTGGCGTCCTTGGAAATGTTGTTCACCGTAATACGGACCAGTGCGCAGATAGACTTAAAGGAAAGACCACCGTCAGGCGCATTGGTGGCAATCTTGGGGGTAGGGGTTACATTATCCTGTACCTGCGCCAGTTTGTAGCTGGCCGGAAGGGTAATGACCATGTGATTGGAGGCAGTGGCCGTCCTTACCTCAAACTCACCCGGGGAAGTTTCGTTGAAAACCAGGGAAGCCGGGAATATGGCAAGGTCTGTGCGGTTGGCCTCTGTGATGGCATGGTCTCCTGTAAAAGAGAAAGTGGCCGAATTGGTGCCGTTGTAGGTGCTGGCAAGTTCGTCGGACAGTTTGTATCCGTCTGTGGTATAAACGGCAATGCGGTCTTTGGTATTCCAGGTAAAAGCTCCTGAGGTTCCGTCTACGCTGGCTTTGGTCTCTGTGCCATTCGCATAGATGTAGGTAACAGGAACAGGCTGCTCGGCTACGACGGGGTCTTCTGCAGGAACCACACTGACTTCTTCTTTCTGAGTGCACGCTGCCATCATGACAAGCAGCAGGGAAGGAATGAGAGAATACTTTTTCATAATGTCGTCCTCCTTAGTTTTCCCATTCTGTATTATCGCCGCTGGCGCACACGACGCCTTCATTCTGGACAGTCAGAGTTTCTGACTGGGGGGGGATATAAAACTCTTTAAGTTCCATGATATTGTAGGTTAATAATTTTATGCCTATTATGGGTTGGCACAAAAATACGCTTTATACAAACCACTGGTCTGGGTGGTCTGTTTTTTTTACCCGTTTACACACCAAATTCAGCATTGCAGGGCGAAAAAGTCGCAAAGAGAAACAAGATAAACCTACACAAATGTAATATTATAAATATTATTTTGATTTTAGGTTACAAATATGTAACTTTGTGGAAAGTTATACGAAATAATGGCAAGATTCAACGAACAACCCGCGCCCCTCATCATAAAAGAACTGGGGACCAGATTCAAGAACTACAGGCTTGAAATGGAACTTACGCAAAAAGAACTGTCAGAAAGGACGGGTGTATCTGTCCAGACCATCAGGCGGTTCGAAACCGGATCGTGTGCCAGTTTGGATTTTTCCAATTTTATCGAACTTCTACGGGCGATAGGGCTCATCAACAACCTGGACCAAACGCTCCCGGAACTTCCTATTTCTGCCGCGGTTCTGGCTGCATTTGAGAATAAAAGAAAACAACGGGTAAGACATCATTAGTATGGCAAACATCAAGTCTATCAACATGGTGAAGGTAACTCTCTGGGATCGTACCGTGGGGTTTTTGTACTGGGATGCCAGAAGGGACATTGGACTGTTCTCCTATGATAAGGCCTTCTTGGAAAACGGGTATGAGGTATCCCCGCTGGACCATCCACTCACAGAACCTGCAAGTCGCCTGACCTTTTGGGGACTTAAGGAAAAGCCGTATAATGGACTGCCTCCCTTTCTGGCCGATTCCCTGCCGGACGACTGGGGCAATCTGATCTTTCAGGTTGCCGGTCCCAAAGCGTCCATGACAAAACTGGAAAGGTTGTCCTACATTGGCAAACGCGGGATGGGCGCATTGGAATTCTCTCCGGCATCGCCCGTGGGGATAAAGGATGAGGATGTGGAGATAGCTGCGCTTAAAGAGTTGGCCGACAGGATATATAAGGAGCGGAGCGCCGTGGTTATAAAACCGGAAGAGGAACTGACCAAGGAACGGCTCAGGGCCATTGGCACGTCGGTGGGCGGCCGCATGCCCAAAGCCATCATCGCCATCAATGACAAGAGGGAAATCCGTTCGGGCCAGGTGCGAAACCCCGATGAATTCCGTTATTGCATCCTCAAGTTTCAAACCCCGGACCATCCCTATTCCTGCAGGATAGAGATGGCATATTACCGCATGGCAAAAAAAGCCGACATCAGAATCTCCCACAGTGAAATCCTGCCCGTAGCCGGAGAGTATCACTTCCTGACAGACCGTTTTGACCGGATTGGAAATGAAAAACTCCACTCACAGACCCTGGCAGCCATGGCCCCGGGCGTCACATCCTATGAAGAATTCTTTACGGTGTGCCGCCGTCTGAACCTGCCCTATTTACAATTGGAGCAGCTGTTCAAACGAATGGTTTTCAATGTGTTTGCCTGCAATACCGATGACCATATCAAGAACCACTCCTTCCTGCTACGGCAGGGAGGCAAATGGGAACTTTCGACCGCTTATGACTTGACGTTTACCCTGGATCTGAGCGACCTTGCCATCCATCACACCCGCTGCCTGTCCGTACGGGACAAGTTTTATGGCATCACGGAAGAAGACCTTCTTGACTTCGCCCGGGAGCAGGGAATCAAAGATGCCGGAAAGATTATTGACAAGGTGGCTAAAGCAGTGTGCTCATTTGACGCGTTTGCCCGCGAAGAAGGCGTATCCAGCTACTGGATAGAAACCATTGAACGGGAGTTGACCAAGGTGTTGCCGGAACGGTATCATGATTTGTTGCACTATCACGAGACGGTGATTCCTGACTATACCGATGAATCGGGGCATTCGGTTTCAAACGTTCAAATTGAGGAAACCATCAGTCACGACATCAAACTGTCGGCCGTTATTGACGGGAGGTCTGTTCGCCACATCTTGGGCCATAAAAAGGAGGAGACAAAAAAACTGCTTGAAAATGGGTGCAAGACACTGCCGCTTGAAGTGATCCAAGCACTTGTGAAAGAATACCTTACCCGGTGATAAGAAATCCCCCGCGCCATCCGCGCGGGGGATTTGTGTTGAAGTATGTCGGCCGGCGCTTAGTTCACGTCGCGGATTAGACGGACGGCAAGGCCGCAGGAACGGTTTACGTTCCTCTTGGCAACAATCTGAGTTTTGCTCGACCCGTTTAATGAACTGGTGCAAAGATTCGCATCAGAAGAAATCAAAGCAATGGCATACCTTACATCGTCGGCACTTGAGTAGTTGGCCCAATAAGCCGCGTCTCCTACATTGGTAGAAGTGTTTGCACCACTGGAACGAATTCTGTCGCTGGTAACAGGAAGGAATGCGCAGCCGCCTTTTTCTTCCAGTAACTCCCACATTGCCAATGTCATAATATTGTCGGCATAGTGAGTGCCTGTAGATGCATCTTTCGCATATCCTTGTAATTCGCCCCCATTCGTAGTGGTACTGAATCCGTAAGGCAGAGCAAAAGTATCCGGGAAAACGACAAGGCCCCGGGCAATGATGGTTTCGGAGTTGTTGGCCTTTATCGTTGCCTTTGCACAAATATAGGTGTAGCTTCTTTTGTTGATAAGCCGCTCCCATTCGGTGTAGGTATCGTCCTCTTCCTTGTCTCCATTGGGCAGCCGCCATGTGTCGGCAGGATACGTTGTACCGTTAAACAGACTTCCCCAATCATATTTGATGTATTCGCCTTGTACCTCACCAAACCTTGCAGCAGGGGGAGTGCTGGAGTTGGCTACGGGCCAAATGACACCATATTTTTGATCGTCTTCGAATGTCTGGGTGGCAGAATTCCCAATCCATGCGAACAAATCAATATCGTCTCCGATATTTTCGAATTTATTGCCCGAACAGTCTCCAAGAGCATCATACTGGTGTTCTGCGAATCTCCAAGAACTGGCCGATCCTACGGTGCTGCTACTGGTAGCTACGGTTAAAATGGTTGCCTGGAGATTACCAGGTGCAAAGACCACCTTCTTTTTGGTTTTTCCATTGCTGGTAAAATACGGCAGGGAAGCCACCACCTTGCGGGCTGCCTTGCGGGCAGGTTTCCAGGCCGTAGGGACAGATTCGACCTCCTTGATGGGAACATCAATGGAATTAATCTTATGATCGGTAGAATCATAAGCGCCTACTCTTACATATTTAGCGTCTACTCCGCAAGGAACAGGGATATTAATAATAAGGGCGTCGGTAAACTCACTGATTCCCAAATCTGTAATGGTAATAGTGTCTTCATCTCCATCCTCGGCAGGGATACCGTCCCCAGCTGCAAAATCAAAGAGGGCGAATAAACCTTGTACCTTTTGACCCGGGAACGTGACCTTTAGGGTTTGGGCATCCTTTGGAATATACTGCACTTTGATGCGAAGCAGGGCACCCATCTGCTTAAAAGCCAGAGGGTCTCCCGGAGCATTGGCAGCTACCATATACACCGGTGATGCATCACCCTGAACTTGGGCCAGCGTATAGCTGTCGGGAACAACGATATCCAGTTCATCGGCGGTGTGCTCGCTGGCGCATCCTCTGGGAGTATCACCATCAAATACCAGACTCGCCGGGAACAGGGCAAAGTCGGCGCGAGCATCGTCAATGTCTTCGTCGAAGGCGAAACTGGCCGAGGCCGAACCACCCTCTGTAAGCGCGATAGACTTCTTATAACCGTCAGAGGTATACACGGCGATCTGGTCTCCGGCGCTCCAGGTGAATGCGGCAGAAGTGCCGTCAATCTCGGCCTTGGTATTCACGTCACCGTCGGCATGAATATAGAATACATTCCCGGAAACGCTGGGATTCTCCGGTACTTCCTTCTTGGCGCAAGCCGCTATGAAGCAGAGGGCTGCGACTGCAAAAAACAAGGATACTTTTTTCATGGCATGCGTCATTTAAAACAGTGAAGGGAATGAAGGTTCTAATAGAGGGGAACTCTGGAAGGGACTTCCCTCCCAAGGGTCCATGCCCTCTCCGGTGCCGCTGGTACATAGGACACTTTCCATTTTAAATGGCATAACCCAGCTCTCGGGTGGCGTATACATGTACTTTTTCATAAAATGGTATTGGTTAAAGTTTATAGTTTTTGTTTATTTCTCTACGAGCAAGCCCTGATAGCCGCAGGGAACCACACATTTGCCGTTCCAGAAAAGCCCGGGTTCGGGATACCCTATGGTTTCTTCCTTGAAAAGCAGAGTGGGGGAGGCAAAACTCGCGGTGTTCACTTTGGAGACAAACCGGTTGACGAAATTGCAGATGAGCACGTTGTCTCCGCTTTCCCAGCGGGGGATGCCTGTGAACCCATCCTGGGCAGCACTGGTTTGCAGGATGGTACTGCCACCCGGCGCTACAAGACGCAGCGTGTTGCTGCGGGTCAGTAGGAACTGGTTGTCCTTATACAGCGTGGCACCCTCTGTGAGGGAGTTCTTGATACCGTCGTAGACAACCGGCGTGGGAACCGACGAGGTGGAGCCCAAATTGATCCAGACCAGGCCGCTGCGGGTGGCGTAGGCCAGAAGGCCCTCCGTGCTGGTTTTCTCGGAGATGTAGCGGTTGTAGTTGAGGTTGAGGCTGTACTGGTTTTTATAAGTGTAAGCAGGGGAGGCGTTTGTCCCGCCCACCGCAAGGAACTGGTACCCGCCGTTACGGGATGCGTTAACTACATATTTGTCGTTGGGTACCGATACCCAGTAACTGAACTGGTTTACCTCATTGGATGGACTGAGCTCCTTCTTGAGCAAGGTGATTTCCGTGAGGGAAAGATCGTCCCCGATGCGGTATACGCCCAGGCCCTGGTGCCCCCTGGCTACATAGAGTTTATCTCCCTCAATGGCGACCCCGCCGGCAAAAGGGATATCCAGACTGGCCACGGTGGTGAGTTTGCCGTCGATTCTTTTAACGGTGTACAGGCCGGCATCGCCGCAGCCCACAAAGAGAGCGTCTCCATAGGGTGCGGCCGACTTGACGGCGCCGCGCCGGCTAGGGACCCAGGTATCGAAATGGCTGCCCGAAGGGGTTGTGTAGTTGTATCTCGCATCCAGGTTCGCGGGCGCCGTGCCCCTGTTCCGCGGGGAAGCTTTTGCCCTTGCGCTTTCCATCACATAGAGACCTTCGCCACCGACCGTCACGTAGACGGCTCCGTCGGCAAGGGCAACCGACGACACTGCATTCTTCTTGTTGGTGGCGGTATTGTCCAGCGGCTCCCAGTGATAGATGATCTCCGGATTCTTTTCGTCGGTGATGTCCACTACGTAAAGACCGTTGTAGACGTCTCCGCAGAAGAGGGTTTTGCCGTCACCGGAAGGACGTACCAGCCACCAGTCGGCTCCTGATTTATAGAAGATATCGAATTCTGTGCGGGAAATGAATACCGGGTTCTCCGGGTTTGATACATCCCAGATTTCTACCCCGTGACCGTCACCGTCCTGGGTTTTGGGCGCATCGTTGCGATGGTGGTGTCCGGTAGAGGCGTAAAGTCGGTTCCCGCTTACCCAAAGGCCATCTCCAAAACCTTTGAGCCTGGCGGTGGCAATTTGTTTGATGTCACTCAGATTGCGGGCGTCGAAAACGGTAACCAGCCCTTCGCCCCACTCGCCGGAATAGACGTACCCGTCTTGGTAGAAAACGGTTTGGGATTCGGGAGTTTTGAGGACTCTGATATGCTGGGGATCCGACAGGTTGCGGGCATCTACAAATTCGACTCCGGTTTGCCGCTCACCCACGATGATGCAGTCCCCGGCCATGTCTATCCCGGTAGACAGTTCGATTCCGTCGAAGCGGGAGAGGAGTGACATGTTGGAGGGGTCGTTTACATCAAAAACCCAGACACCGGTTTCGCGGGCCGATGCAACCAGGGTTCCGTTGCAAACCGAAAGCTGACGGACGCTTCCGTTGAATGACACCGTGCCTTTTTTGACGGGCTGTATGGGATTGGAGATATCCATGGAGTAGATGCATCCTTTGGACCCCACATACAGGGTGTTACCATCTACATACAGGGCCGAGGGGCCCTTGTCCATGATTCTTCTTACCGAATGGATGACGGCCCCGTCCTCCGGTTTTTCCGCGGGCTCTTTTCCTGGTGATACCGGTTTGGTTGTGGCCTCTACGGGTGGCTCCTGTCTGCACGAAACAGCAAGGAGGACAAGCAGGACGAGAATGCGGTTAGTCATACTATATAATTATTTCTATAGCAAAGATAGGGAGGGGTTTTTAAAGTGTTTGAAGTGGTCTGAAAATTCCCCGAGAACAACGGACCGGTTTCTACGCGACAAAGGGTTTTGCTAACTTTGCGATATGAGAACACTGAAACTATTCTTTTTTGCTGCTGTGGCATTGTGTCTGATTGCATGCAGTGCGCCGGAGCAAACCTATTCCGAATCTGCGCCCAAGCCGGGAGCAAATCCCCCGTCCGGTTCCACCGATCCCCAAGACCCGGCAGATCCGGACAAATTCATCTTCGATACCGATCTTTTCGAGAAGTATACCGATCCTTCTTCGGGCGTCGTCTCCTACCTTCTCAAGGCGGGCACAGGCGGCTGGGAGTGCAGTCAGTCCAATTACTTCAATGCAGTCAGCATGACGGATGATGAACGTTTCATCTTCTGCTTCGGGCTCAACAAGAATTTTGCAAAGAATGATGACAGAAGCGGAATGATCCTGGATTTGAAAACGAGAAAGGTTTACAGTGTCCCCCGTACCCGCTTTCACAGTTTCCCTTATCTTGACCCTAAAGAAGACAAACTTTATTATGGGTATGTCCACGATAACAAGACAAAGGCCACCTTCTATCGAAGGGACTTGCTCACCGATCCTTCCAAGGATATAAAACTGGTGGATTTGCCTCAAAGCCTCATATTCTCTGCCGGAGACGGTTCTCCCATCAAACGTCTGGCCAGTCACCTTACCCTGACGCAGGACAAAAGCAAGGTTTTCCTGGACATGCGCATCAATGACGACTTTGTCTATGGCCTCCTGGATCTCGGTACGGCGGCCTGGGAAGAATGGGGGCGGACAGACGTCAACCTCACCCACGGGCAGCTCAATCCTGTCCGGGATGATATTGCCCTGATGGCCGTTGACAGTTATACAAAGCTCAGCACTGGAGAGAAGGTAGATATCGAATTGGACAAAGATGGTTTGCTCCCCCGTCTTCAGCTGGTAAAGAGGGGCGGATTCCGTGAAACCCTGAAACCGGACATGACCCGGCAGGAAAAGAACCAGGACGGGACGCCGATGTACCCGGGCGGTTACGCCAGCCATGAGACCTGGGACGTTACCGGGGAATATGTTTACTGGTGTTCGGGCGGCGCCTGCATAAGGAACTTGGAAAACCGGGACGATTTCAAGAAATATGACTCCTCAAACGGTGCTTCCTGGGCGTCCCACTGCATTTTCTCCAAGGGACTAGATTACATCACTTACGACGATCAGAGTCTGGACTTTTACCGTGGATGCCGCTGGAAGGTTGCCTTTTATAATGTGAGCAAGCGGAAGATGGTATATATCTATACGCTTCTTCCTGCGCTGGTGAGCAGGGAGGAGTATAATGGAAACTCAACTGTAAAAACCACGATGGATACCCTTCATCCGGATCCGCATCCCCAGTTTGTCTGCAACGATAAATATATCATCTGCACGGCCCAGGCCCCGGATAAAACCCTTCGCCTGAGTATAACACCGGTAGATCAACTGATAACTCTAACCAATAACTAATATCCATAACTATGAATCAGCATTTTGCTTGTAAGTTGCTGGTGGCTGCGCTCCTGTTTGGATTCTGCAGCATCGGCTCTGCCTTTGCCCAGACGGTCAAGGGTAAAGTGACTGACTCTTCCAACCAGCCTCTTGCGGGAGCTGCTGTCTTCTTCAAGGGCACCACGAATGGTGTCTCTACAGATGCAGACGGGCAGTATTCCATCACGGTTCCCGACGGAGGCAAGGTCCTGGTTTTTTCCTTCATCGGCATGAAGGAAGTAGAAGTTCCCATTAACAAGCGCACTGTCATCAACGTCACCCTGGAAGACGATACCAACTTCCTGGACGAGGCCGTTTCCATTGGTTACTCGACGGTTCAGCGCCGCGACCTGCTGGGTTCTGTGGCTTCTGTGGGTAACAAGGAGGTTCTCCAGGCGCCCGTGCTGAATCTCAACGAGGCCTTGGCAGGAAAACTGGCCGGTGTCGACGTGAGGGTAGCCGAAGGCGACCCCGATTCACCTGTAGATATCAGGGTTCGCGGTACCGGCTCCATTACCCAGGACTCCTCTCCGCTCTATATCGTAGACGGGTTCCCGGTGAGCAGTATCAGCGACCTCTCTCCCTCCGATATCAAGAGCATTGACGTCCTTAAGGATGCCTTCTCTACGGCCATTTATGGTAGCCGCGGTGCCTATGGTGTGGTATTGATTACCACCAAGGACGGCGCCGTGGGAAAAGTGAGCGTATCCTACGACAGCTACTATGGGGTCAAGAAGATGGCCAATAGGAATGCCGTCGAGATGATGAACCCTTACGAGTATGCGTTGTACAGCTATGAGGCTGCCGTCCTGGATGATCCTTCTACTCCGAGAGGTAAGGTCACCAGCGTTTATGAGCCTCATTTCGGCTCATTCAAGGATATAGATCAGTACAAGAGCTTTACTGGAAACGACTGGATGAAACTGGTTTTCGGACAGACCGGTTTTACGATGAACCATAACGTGACCCTCAGCGGAAACTCCGACAAAACCAAGTGGACCGCCAGTTATGCCAACCTGAAGGAGGACGCGATCATGATGAATTCCTCCTATCTTCGTCACAACCTGTCCTTGAAGGCCAGCACTACTCCCATCAAGAACCTCACCTTCAATTTTGCCACCCGCTGGTCCAATACCCTCATCCAGGGCGCCGGCGCCAACTCCATCAAAGACTTGGGCAACCAGGGCGGTAACGGCCGAACGGTGAATGCGCTCCGCTATTCACCCATTCCCATGGATTATTTCCAGGATATTGACAATTATGATATCTATGTAGAGGGCTTTGGCACCAATCCCGTCCGGGATGTGAAGGATAACGATGACCGTCGTACGCGTGAAACCTGGAATATCAGCGGCTCGGCCGTATGGACCATTATCCCGAACCTCAAGCTGAAAGGAGAGTTGGGCATGGATTCCAACAAGGGTACGCAGGACCGTTTCTACGGTCTATCCAGCTACTGGATCCGTAATAACGCTACGATTCCTGGAAAGCCCTGTATGGTGAGCACGATCAATACCGACCAGGCCTACCGTGCTTCGGCCGTACTCACATACAATTTCAACAATGTCCTTAACAAGAAGCATAAGCTTGACCTCCTGGCCGGTGCCGAATACCTGCTCAAGCAGCAGTATAGGGAAACAACCCGTTCGGAAGGTTTCCCCGAGCTCTTTACCGCCGAGCAGGCGAGGCTGTTCCGTGGCTCCGCCGAGGATGCCGTCGAGGCTAGCAATATGTATTATGAGGATGACGCCATCCTTTCGTTCTTCTCCCGTGTCAATTATTCCTTCAACAACCGCTATTCGGTTTCTGCTGCGTTACGCGCCGATGGTTCCAGCAAATTCAGCAAAGCCAATCGCTGGGGTATTTTCCCCTCGGCGGCAGTGTCCTGGAATATCGCCAATGAGCGCTTCATGAGAAGGGCGAAGGCGATCAATCAGCTCAAACTGCGTTACAGCATCGGTGTGGCCGGTAATAACCGCATCCCATCCGGCAGCATTCGCCAGCAGTTTACAACCGCCCAGGAACTCTATGTGGAAGGAATCAACAATAAGATTGTCCCTTCCAGCACCATGCCCAATCCCGACCTCAAATGGGAAAAAACCATTTCCCACAATCTGGGACTGGACTTTGCCTTCTTAAAAACCCGCATTTCGGGATCTGTTGAAGGGTATCACAGCACAACCAAGGATCTTCTCGTGAATTTCCCTACGCCTGGAACCGGTTATAATACCCATTACCGCAATCTGGGAAGCGTGCTCAACCGGGGCATCGAGACCAGTCTCCGTCTGGTCGTCGTGGAGAAAAAGAATTTCGGCCTCACGCTCTCCGGCAATATCGCCTTCAACCAGAACAAAGTGCTGGAGCTGGGCGTAGAAAGCATCGAGGCTTCCTCCAAGTGGAACAGCGGTATCGGCGTAGACTATATTGTGAAGGAGGGTGAGCCTCTGGGCGTAGTTTATGGCTTCTTGAGTGACGGGTACTACGGTATCGACGATTTCACCTATTCCCTTAACTCCAACGGTGCCCTTAACTGGAAAATCAAGGAAGATGTTCCCGCCGCTCCCAAATCTACCTATCAGTACCTCCGTCCCGGTACGCCCAAGTTCAAGGATGTAAACCAGGACGGCGTTATTGATGACCGGGATAAAGTGGCCATCGGCCATACCCTTCCTTTGGGGACCGGTGGTTTTGCCATCAACATGAACGCCTATGGCTTCGATTTCAATGCCGCGTTCAACTTCTCATTCGGAAACAATGTCTACAACGCCCAGGCGGCCGAGCTTTCGACGAAGGGTATCCTTACACACAAGAATCTGCTCAAAAAGTTCACGCCCGGAAATGCGTTTACCTGTATCGACTGGAATACCGGTGAGCAGATTACCGACGTCGAGGTGCTCCGGGAAGTCAATGCCAATGCAACCATGTGGTCGCCTGCCACTGCCCAGTATTTCATGACTGACCAGTTCATCGAAGACGGTTCTTTCCTCCGGGTATCGAGCATCACGCTGGGTTATACCCTTCCTGTGGCCCTGACCGGACGTATCCACATCCAGAAACTCCGTTTCTATTGCACGGCAACCAATTTGTACTGCTTTACAAAATACAGCGGATATGACCCCGAGGTCAACTGCCGTCGTGAGACTCCTCTTACTCCCGGCGTCGATTACTCGGCCTATCCCAAGAGTCTCGGTATAATTGGCGGTATCAATATTACATTCGGAGCCGGGTCCAAGTCTTCGTCGACCCCTTCCAAACCGGTCGTCCGCGAAGTTGTGAAGGAAGTGGTGAAAGAAGTGGTGAAGGAGAAGGTGGTAGAGAAGAAAGTGGAGGTTGTCAAGGAAGTCCCCGCCAAGACCCTTCAGGGCGAATATGCCCAGGATCTGTTCTTCGTCATCGGGAAGGCCGATCTGCGTCCCGAAGAAGCTTTCAAGCTGGGTGAGATCTCCCGGCTCATGAAGGACAACCCGAATGCCAAGATTGCCATTACCGGTTACGCCGACAGCAAGACCGGCTCTCAATCAGTCAATGATGCCCTGTCTGCCGAGCGTGCAGCCGTTGTTGCCGATATGCTCCAAAAGGCCGGCATCAGTCCCGACCGCATTGTCTCCGCGTCTACCGGTTCCGACAAGGATGCGTCCTTGACTCCCGATGCCAACCGTGTAGCCGTATGTGTTATAAAATAATGGAGGAAAGATAGTATGAAACTTTTTAACAGAGCATTATATTTTCTGGGAATCACTGCTGTCCTAGCATCCTGCGATCCCCTCGAAAAACAGTCACTTTCTTCTATGGAAGCGCCTTCGGTGTTCTCCGACTATAATCTGAGCCGCTATGCCGTTAACGGCCTCTATGAGGCATATATCGTTACCCGTGCCTATCGTTCCGATTACGCCATGTATTACGGGGCCAACACCGATTCGGAGTTTTGGCTTTCCAACGGTGATGACGAACGCAGTGCCATGTGCAAATACCGTATCCTTCCCACCAACAGTTATCTGAACCTGAATGTGAACGATACTTTTTATCCGGCCTTGTTCAACTGTATCGAGCGTGCGAATGTGTGTATCCAGAACCTCAGGGAATTCGGAGACATTGAGAACAAGCCCCAGATGGCCGAGCTTTTGGGCGAAGCCATTACGGTCAGGTCCCTTTACTATGCCGACCTTTTGAACATGTATGGTGAGGTCCCTGCCCGCTTTGAACCTGTTACATCGGAAACGATGTACATCCCCAAGTCAGACCGCGATGTAATTTATAAGCATTTGCTCAAGGACTTGCAGGAAGCGGCCTCGCTGATGAAGTTTGATTCCCAGACGACCACCACCCGTGCCGGAAAAGCGTGCGCCCTGGGCCTGTATGCCCGTCTTGCGCTTCAGGCGGCCGGCTATAGCCGGCGTCCCGACGAAGGTAAGGTGAATACCGGAGACTTGGGTTCTGTAAGAAAGTCCACGGATCCCGATCTGCAGCCCGAAGTGACCTATCCCATTGCTCTGGCTGGTCTTCAGGAGATTATCCAGAGTCAGAAGTTCCGGCTCTTTGATAATTTCGAAGATATCTGGCACTACTTCTGCAACCTGAAAACCACTATTGACGGGGAAGGGGCGGAGGTTATTTACGCCATGCCTTTTGGCAACAACCGGGGTAAGTTTATTGCCCACAACGGCGTTCCCGACAAAAAGCTGGCCCCGGTCATGTCTTCGGGCCGCAAAGGTATCGTCCCCACGCTCTACTTCAAGTATCCCAGCTATGATACGAGACGGGATGTGACCTGCTGCTTTGTCCGTTGGGATACCAGCGGCAACGTAGACGAGTCAAACTTGAAATCAGAATACTGCTATTTTGGCAAGTTCCGTTTTGACTGGATGAAGGATTATCCCTATAACGGCGAAGTCAAAGAAGCCGACGATGGTGCCAAGGTCATCTACCTGCGCTATGCCGACGTGTTGCTGATGGCAGCCGAGATTGCCAATGAACTGGGCGATTTGCCTGCCGCCAAGGATTATATGAGACCCGTTCTGGAACGCGCATATCACAATGACGCCGAGGTGGGAGCCTATCTGGAGAATCTTGGCAGTAAGGAAGAGTTCTTCCAGGCCGTTAAGGACCAGCGTGCATTTGAGTTTGCCGGCGAAATGCTTCGCCGTACCGACCTGATCCGCTGGGGTTGCCTCAAGGAAAGCATCGACCAGGCTATTGCCGACATGAATGCCTTCAGGGCCAGCACCGAGGCCGAAGACGGTTATCGGGATGCTATCTACTGGAGATACCGCGATAACAGCGATCATTACAGCGCCGAGGTCAAGTTTGTGAAGAAGAATCAGGATGAGCCTGCCGGATGGAATAAAAAGGAAAAGTATATATCCACATTCTCGCAAAAAACCATCAACAACTTCTACCTGGAGGATCCCGACCAGTACATGTACCGTCCCATTCCTTCCTTTATCATCATTGCCAGCCTGGGCAGTCTGAAAAACGATTATGGTTACACCGAATAGTATCAGCGCCATGAAATCAACCATTAAACATATCGGCCTTTTTGCGCTTGTTTCCCTTACTGCGCTTGTGAGCTGCCACAGATTCAACCCCGAGGATGAGATGGTGAAGACCATTGATGTCCCGCGGTGCCTGAAACCGGTTACTGTAAAGGCAGATGTTCTTTATAACACGGTCACCATCGACCTGAAAGTGTTTCCTGATGCCGAGAAATACGTGTTGGAACTGTATAAATCGGCATTCGACGAGGAAACTGAACCCGTCTCTGATGATCTCATAGAGAAAATAGTTATTGCCGCTAAGCAGATTCCTTACACCTTCGCCACGCTGGAAGACCTTACCATCTATTACCGCATAGCGGCCATTAACGAAACCAAAGGTAAAGAGCAGTCACTGTGGACCTTGGGTCGTTTTAAGACCAATGTGGATCCCACAACCATCTGTCTCACCCCCGTCCCCGAGGTGACCGAATGCTTCGAACAGGTGCGCTTCAACTGGGCAAAAGCCGAGACAGACAAGTATCTTATTGAGGTTTACGACAAGTCCATCCCTTCTGCGGGCGAACCCGATCCCGAGCATTTGCTTGAAACCGTAGAACTTACCAATGACGATATCCCCTTTACAACCCCGAAGATAGCCGCAGGTACGTACTACTATCGTGTCAAGGCTATTGACCTGGCAGGGGAGAGAAGAGACTCCAAATGGGCCAGGGGCAGCTTTAAAACAGAGCAATTCAGCTGGCCCGACCCTGCGAACTTCCCCGAACTTCAGGTAATCAACGAGCCGTTCGCCGACAGTTACGCCGAGCCGGCCCGCAGCCAGATCAAGGAGTTGTTTACCGGCTCCAGCACATCTGTTCCTGCGGGAGATCCTATCTGCTGGAATAAGATTTATTATGCCCCCGAAATCGCTTACATGAATGACAGGATGTCAACCCGCGGCGTTGGTAAGTATACCGATGAAAGTGAATATGGCGTCGTGCTTCCTACGGAGAAGCGTTTTATCTACTTCTATATCACGCAGCCCGGAGAATTCAAGTCATTCCTCAGGAAGCAGGACAAGGCTGGAGCGGGGGTAACCGTGGCGCTGCTTACCAACAAGAAAGGTTTTGGGAAACGGGCAATCTACGTGTTTGACTCGACAGACCGTCCTACTGGCGGGCCTAGTTCCGGCGATCCCGTGATTGAGAATATCACGGAGGAGATGTTGTACGGCATTGTAGAGCCGGCGCAGGTCTTTATCTTTGACAGTCGCAAGACTGGTGCGGTTTATGTATATCCCATCAGCTGGACCCCTTGGACGCCTGAAGAATAATGGTTAAGCTGATCTTTGCTTTCGCTTTGCTTGCCGGCCTTTCCGGGCCTGGCAAGCAAAGCGATTTGGATGTAATAAAGAGCCTGGCCGACACCGTTATCGCTCAATACCGGGTAGAGTTCTTCACGCCCGACACCCATCCTGTCGGGCATTATACCCGCGTTGAGGATATCCCAAGGCATACCCATGTGCGCGCAGCGACGAATTTTTTCGACTGGACCTATACCACGGGCATTCTCAACTCCTCGCTGGTACAGCTGGCCCAAGTGACTGGCGACTCTTCGTATGTGCAATATGCCTTAAGGCAGATGGCGTTCCCGCTGGAAAACTATGATAAGGTAGATCCCAAGCCCGGCAATGTGGTCGATTGGAATGTTTTCTATGCACTGCGCCGCTACGATGAACTCGATTTCGTGGGTACGCAAAACGGAGCAGTCATTGACCTGAACAACTATACCGGACAGGCCTTGTACGAAGACTTCGTCGAGCGGGCTGCACAGCATATCCGCCATGGACAGCAGCGTCTGAAAGACGGTACGCTGGTTCGCGACTGGCCGCAGAAAGGTACGCTCTGGGCCGATGATCTGTATATGGGACCGGCCTTCATGAGCCGTTATGGCATGGCCTACCAAGACCGTGAGATGATTGCCGACGCGGTGCTCCAGATAGACCATTTCAACAAATATCTCTGGTGCCCCCAGACTGGCCTGTACTATCATGGGTATTATTCGAAGAAGAAGAAACCTGCCGGATATCACTGGGGCCGTTGCAATGGCTGGATCATGAAGGGTACCTGCGAGGTGATGGATGTCCTGCGCCCTGATTCGGAGGATTTCGTCCGCCTTCTGGGATACCTGAAACGTCAGATTGACGGCCTCAGGCCCTATCAGTGTCCCGATGGCATGTGGATGCAGGTGTTGGACCAGCCATCTTACGAAGAGAGTTCCTGCACGGTCCTGTTTGCCGGCGCTATTGCCCACGCCATCGTAAAGGGTTGGATCGGCACCGAATATGCCCCGATGGCCCTGAAGGCCTGGGAGGCCGTGAAAGAGAACAAGATTGTAGATGGAAAGATACTTACTGTATGCGTGGGAACGGGCATCCGCGACGACCTGGAAACCTATCTTACCCGCCCCACCTCCGAAGAGGACGCACACGGAATTGGCATGACGATTACCACCGGCTTGGAAATCCTGGCCCTCAAAGACTTCCTGGCAGGAGAGCGGGTGTTATGGACCCGTCCCAGCTTTAATTCCTGCAGCGTCGAGTTGAACAGCAAAGAGGAAATTCCCGGCCTTGTACTCGAATACAAAAAGGCGGGCACCTATGGTTGGAAGAAAGTTGAGATTCTCCCTTATTATCAAGGCCAGCCCGGTTATCGGACCAGCATTACCCGGCTAGAAGAAGATACTGCCTACGATGTACGGTTCTGCTCCAATGGCAAAGAACTCTGCAGTTCAAGGTTTTTTACCTGGCAGAGTGATGTCCCTATTGCCAAGACCATAGTCATCGACCCCGAAAAAGTTCAATCCTATCCCATTCCCCTGAAGGAGAACGGGACGGCACAGGGATGGGTGAAATATACCGCACCCAAGGGGAAAGTCTTTTTCAATCAAGGAAAGAATCCAACTTTTCAGATCGAGAATGCCCGGTATGTCATCCTGGAGGGGATGGAGTTCAAGGGCCCTCAAAATCACGAAGGCGCAGTCATGGTCAAGAATTCCACCGGCGTGCGCATCCAGAATTGCGAAATGTATGACTTCGGCCGTGTGGCGCCTCATCTCTATGACAACTGGGGCCGCCCTACGCTTAACGGGCACCGGGTGAACTACGATGGCGCCATTCAGATATGGGAAGGCTGCAGCGAGGTGGTGATCGAGCGCTGCTACATCCATGACAGTGCCGGCCGTTCCTGCTCGTGGCGCTATGCTCACCCCGTCGGGACGGAGTGTGTGATGATGTATCGCCCCGCCCATTCCACCGTCATCCGCTACAACGACTTCGTGGGTTCCGACCTTCATCGTTTCAATGATTGCGTTGAGGGCAATGGCAATTTCCATGAAGACGGCGGTTTCAACCGCGATGCCGATATCTATGGCAACTTCATGATCTTCGCCAATGACGACTGCATCGAACTCGACGGCGGTCAACGCAATGTGCGCTGCTTCGATAACCGCTTCGAGGGCTCCCTGGTTGGTTGTTCCATCCAGGGATGCATGGTAAGCCCCAGCTTCGTTTTCGGCAACGTCCTCAGCGGGCTTGGAGAGGAATTCGGCTCCGTGGGAAAGGGCATCAAGACCGGCAGCGGCAAGCACGGCCCCGAGGCCAGGACCTATATCTACGACAATATCTGGTTCAATGGTTGCGGCGGTCTCGAAATGATGCCTGCTCTGGAGGCCCACGTATGGAATAATACCTGGGGCAAGAGGAACAAACTCTACCATCTCGAAGACTCGCCCAAAAGCAGTTTCGAGAACAATCGGACCGAGGTGAACTTGAAGGAAGGGGATATCCCCGTTTCGCTTCCGGCCAGGCCCTGCCCGTTCATCCTATCGGCCGCACGTAAAACAGACCCTGCAGACGGTTATACGCTCAAACTCAAGGCTTTGCCGGAATTGACCGCCGACCAGCCCTGGGAGGTGCGCCACAATAACGACATGGACTGGTTTGACGTGACTCCTTCCCAAGGCGTGCTGCACCCTGGGGAAGAAGTGACCCTCACCCTACATCTGAAGGCCGACAAACTCAAGGACCGTCGGATTTACCGTAGTGCCTTTCTGATAAGAACCCCGGAAGGACTGTCCAGGCCGTTTTCCTTCTATATTAACACCGACTTTGTTCCGGCTTTCCACGCCGAAAAGCCTGGCGAGATCGCCATCTTCCTGGATGTTACCAAGCCCCAGGGCGGTCCGGCTCGCGTGGTGCCTGCACCCGATACGGAAAAAGGACAAATAGTCAAACTACCGGAGGAGGGTATGCTTTGTTACGAATTCTCTGTGCCCAAAGCCGGACGTTATTATGTAATGCTCCGGACTAGGGGCATGAAGAACGGCTTTATCGAATCCAGCGTTACTGAGCCTCAGTTGGAACCTACTCAGCTGATGGCTTATATAGACCACATGACCTGGACCATCCTGGGCCCTGGCAAAAAGCAGGGCGACAGGATAAGCTTCTACGACCTGGACCCCGGACACACCTATCAAATCAAGCTCAAAAAAGGAGACAGGACGCTGGACAGCCTGGAAATTGAGGGCATTGTAATCACAGACAGCCCCGGTAGTTTTGAACCTCGTTAAAGACCATCATTATGAAACGTATTCTTTTGTTTTTGACAGTATGTCTTCTGGCCGGCTGCGGTTCGGGCAAAGTGGCCACCAAAACCGCCGTTAAACCGGATCCTTCCTGCAAGGTTTTCCTTGCCGGAGATTCCACCTGCGCGCCCCGCAAAGAAAAAGACCGTCCCAAGTGGGGTTGGGGCGAGAAGCTTGAAGCCCTTCTTGACGGCTATATTGTGGTGAACAAGGCCGTTGGAGGCAGAAGCACAAAAAGCTATATCGACGAAGGCCGTTGGGACAAACTGATTGCCGAGGTGGGGAAGGGAGACGTCGTGATGATTCAGTTCGGCCACAACGACGAAAAGAAAAAGAGCCCCGACAAGTATACCGCGCCCTATGGCGAATTCTACGGCAATCTGTGCCGTTTCATTGATGAAGTGAAAGCCAAGGATGCTGTTCCGGTCATTCTTACATCCCTGAGCCGCCGCCAGTTCGACAAGGACGGGGTTCTCAAACATACCCATGGCGAGTATCCTGCCGCCGCCAAAAAGGCAGCTGCCGACAAAGGCGTGGCGCTTCTGGATATTGAGCAACTCTCCTATGCATGGCTGTCGGCTCTGGGCGAAAAAGAATCGGTATCCCGTTTCATGGTCTCTGTGGATGGAGAGGATAACACCCATTTTGTGGAATTGGGCGCCCAGGAGGCTGCCGAAATCACGGCCAAAGCCCTTAAAGAGAGCGGCGAACCCTATCTGGCCGGCCTTGTAAAATAAACAGCCATGAGACGTGTCTTTTCTTATCTTATGATGGGCCTGATGGTCCTGGGATGCTCCAACAAAGCGGAGACAACCACCGACCCGCCCAAGCCCAAGCCTAAGGATGCCGCTTCCGCTATCGTTTATCTTGCCGGAGACTCTACCTGTGCCGCCAAGTCTGAATCAGAGCGCCCTAAGTATGGTTGGGGAGAAAAATTATCCCAGTATCTGAATGGGAATACGGTGGAAAACAGGGCTGTGGGAGGAAAGAGCACCAAAACCTTCAAGGAAGGAGGTCAATGGGCAAAGCTCCTGAAATCGTTGACGGCCGGTGATGTGGTCCTGATTCAATTTGGTCACAATGATGAAAACCAGACGGCCTCAGATGGCCGGGGGACCACTCCCGAACAATACCACGACAATTTACTCGAGTTTATTTCCGATGTAAAGGATAAGGATGCAGTTCCTGTCATCCTCACACCGCTGTGCCGCCGTTCCTTCAGTGGAGGGACCGTAAACCATACGCATGGGGAATACCTTACCAAGGCGAAAGAAGCAGCCGGCGAAGGCGGCGTCGTCCTGCTTGACATTGAACAAAGCTCCTTTGATTGGCTAACGGCTCTGGGAGAGGAGGCATCGGCTTCACGCTTCATGGTCTCTGTAGACGGAAGTGACAATACCCATCTGACCGAATTGGGCGCTACCGAAGTGGCCGAATTAGTAGCTAAGGCACTGAAGGCATGCTCCGATGCCAAACTGGCTTCCCTTGTCAAATAATCCCTGTCCAGTATGAGAAGGACGCTGTTGTTGCTCTTAGGCCTGTTGCTGTGTGCCGGACTTCGTGCACAGCAGCTGTCCGTAGATAATTTTAGAGGTCAGTTCGTGGGACAATGCTTTGCTGTAGAAGGCATTCCTCAGCGCCATGTGAATGCATTGTGCACCGACGGCAATTATCTTTATGCGGGCGTGGAAAACGAAATCTATGCCGTTGATATCAGCGACCCTCTTCACCCCAGGACCCTTTCCAGCGTCAAAGTTTATGGGTTGATTCGCCAGATGGTAGTCCAGGACGGGACACTGTTTGCCAGCGCTCGGGAAAGTGGGTGCTGGATTGTGGATGTGAGCCATCCGGAGGATATGGGGCTGATTACCCGGTATGAAACCGTAGAATTATCTACCGGTATCGATGTGGCAGGAGACGTACTGTTTCTGGGGACGCGTCAAAACGGAGTGGAATTTGTAGACATTACCGATGTCCGGTACCCCAAGCACATCCGTATGGAAAAGACAGGGGAGTCGCAGAGCGTTTGCTATAAGGACGGCCTTCTCTATTCCGGGGAATGGGGCCCCCACTGCGTCACCGTCATCGATGCCCGGGATATGTCGGCCCTGAAGACGCTCGGTACGTTTCCGCTCCAAGGCTTTGGCGACGGGGTTTGGATTTCCGGAAACCTGTTGCTCGTTTCTACGGGGCATCATCTTGTAAACCCGGCCATCTCGGAGGATGAGCGTCATGGTAACGGCCATGGCGTGGAGATTTTCGACCTCACAGACCCTCAGAGCCCGGCTTTCATCTCCCGCGTGGGCTTCGACAGGGTCTTTTCCCGTTACAACGACTATTGGAGTCCCAGAACGTGCTCGGATGGCAAATATATCATTTGCGCAGACACTGTGAACGGACTCTACGTAGTAGATTCGTCCCATCCGCAGCATCCCGAAACGGTTTCCCGTGTCCGCTTCCTTTCGGCCGAAGGGAAAGATATGGCAGTGAACTCGGTTGCTGTTGCAAGGGGCGTTGTATTTGCGGCTGTGTGGGACCACTTCGGCCTGATGGCCCTGGAATGCCCCGACGCCTACCCTGACATCCGGGAAAAGGGAGTTCTCCCCAAAAACGCATCGTACCGTTTTCCGTACAAAACCCCGAAAGACAGTCACTTCAGGGCATGGAAGCCAAATCGTGGTGCCCCGGTGCGCAGCGTAGCGGCCAAGGACGACCTTCTGTTTGCTGCCTGCTCGTTTGGCGGATTGGCCGTTCTTCAGAAATCGGCCTGCGGAAAGATTACCCGGATAGCCCGGGGGCCGATGCCTTTTGCCGAGGATGTCAAGGTACGGGGAGACCGTCTATATGTAGCAGAAGGACTGGACGGACTGGCCGTTTACGAGATTGGCAAAAAGGGATCGCTCAAAGAGCTGGCCCGTTTCCGGGACTTTGCCGCCGATGGCCCTATGGCCTATTGCATGTGGGTGTATGTGCCCAACGACCAGTGGGTGGTGGCCAGTACGCGTTATAACGGGAACTATTACATCAATATGGAGGATTTCCCCGATCTCCGTTTCGAAGCACAGATTGGCGACGGACCTGGATGGGACAAATTTGCGGCCGATGCGGCCGATTCCCGGGGATGGTATCCCACAACGCTGTACACCAGAGGCATGTACTGGGTAAACCTGAACGGACGTCCTCTGCAGGATACACTGGATAAAACCCTCCGGCTTTCTTTGTACGACGGTGTCTGCAAGTATAAAGACGACAGTTTCCTTACCGTTTCAAAGGGAAAAATGTATATTTGTTCTGCCAAAGATATAGGCAGGCCCAAGGAGCCTGTTGTCTTGGGCGACGAGTATTTCCGGGGGATTCCCGCCTGGGATGGAAATACCCGGCTTTCCCTCACCTGTCGGATTAACCGGGAAATCAGGATGATGGACCTTTCCGACGGACAGCATCCCAAACTTGTGTGGATGGAAAAGACATCTGGTTATCCCGAAACAGCCACGTACTGGCAAGGAAAACTGGCCGTTCCTTGCGGCTATCAGGGCTTACTGGTAGAGAAATAGTTTTATGGACAGAAGAAAATTCATCAAATCTGCAGCATGGGGAGCTGCCGGCTTGGCGATAGCCCCTGAATTGCTGGCGCAGGATGTTCGGCCCGGATCGATTATTCCTGGTTCCGTTTCTATCGACGGCAAGGCCGGTGCGGTCTCGACAGGCGTAGAGAATCACCTGAAAGTGAGTTCATACGTCAAAGAGCCTTCCCATAAGATTCCGGTTGTGGCGCATCCGGATGTTGTGGTGGTTGGCGGTGGATGTGCTGGCGTTGCAGCCGCTGTTTGTGCCGCTCGTGCGGGTTCCAGCGTTCTTCTCATCGAAAAGACCAACTTTTTGGGCGGTCTGTGGACAGGCGGTCTGGTACTGCCGGTCCTCGCTACTCATGGGAAAGGCAAGAACGAACCTTGGGACAAGGCAGTAAAGGGCTTCTGCTCTGAAGTGTGCGACACCCTGCTGGACAACGGCTGGGCGGTAAATCCGCTCAAGCCAAGAGTGGATCCGGAGGCTACCAAATACCTGCTGGAGAAGATGATCTGCGAAGCTGGCGTGCAGATACTCTATAATGCCACGGCTGCCGGTGTGACCATGTCCGGCAACAGGATAGAATCTGTGCTTGTTGACTGCTGTACCGGCAGGATTGCCATCAAATGCCGTATGGTTGTAGACGCCAGCGGAGACGGCATGGTGTTTAACTGGGCCGGGGATCCTTACGAAGCAAGACGTTACCATATAACCATTCAGGGCCGGGTGGGGGGATGCCCCACTACAGACAAAGAGGCTGTCCCTCAGATGCGTCTGGAATCTTCGGGCAATCACGATGCAGTAGATGGACTCGATGTTTTTATGGTATCTGAAAAACAGCAGCAAGGGAGGCTGGTTATTTGGGACAAGGTGCAGCACCTGAAGAAGAAGGAAGGCTTCGAAAATGCCTATCTGATGGAAGTGGCCCCCACCACCGGAGTGCGTGTCACCCGCGTTCTGGAAAGCCTGCACAACGTTACGCTGGAGGATTCCATGGAATGGGTGGGGTACCCGGATGTGGTTGGGATGGGTGGCGTCTGTGACCCCTTTACGTACAAAGGACGCCGCATAGAACGTGCCGACCGCCCCGTCTGGCAGATTCCTTATCGTTCGCTTATCCCCAAACAAACGCAGAACCTGCTGGTGGCCGGCCGCTGCTTCGGCTACGATCAGGGAATCACCTGGGACGCCCGTGAGATATCCACCTGCATGGTCACGGGCCAGGCCGCCGGCGTGGCCGCTGCCATGGCAGTCAATGCCCGCTGTGCTGCCAAAGATGTTGATATCCCCGCTTTGCAGAAGGCCCTTCGCGAAGCCGGTGTAAGACTTGATTTCTGATGAAGACTGTACATTCATTTATCATTGCATTCGTCGCGTTCATCCTTTCGGCTCTATGGGCCGGAGCGCAGGGCAACTACAAGAACGTAGAACTTTCTATCAGCCACAGGGACGGCCAATACCGAAAAAACGAGACGGTTGAGGTCTGGGCCTTTAAACACCAGGAGGACGGAGAGCCCCTGCGCCTCACCGCCATAGAGAATGGGCGGCGCAGCAAGCAGGCCCTTGAGCTCAAGGCGGGGGAGAAAACCCTTATTTTGAGCAAGGTCTATCCAGAGCCAACGGCGGTTATACTGCAGGTGGCGCCTGAGAATGATTCCAAGACCTTCTCGGCCGTGGGCTTTATCGTGGCACCCGATGAGTTCCGTCCGGGATTTGAAGAACCGGCCGATTTTACCGATTATTGGGCGAAACAGGTGAAGAAGCTCCGACGGAGTAAGATGAAGGCCCTGCTTACGCCCGTTCCCTCCGGGAAGGAAGGGATTGAAGCTTATGACCTGGAAATCTCCATGCCCGAAGGTAATCCGGTTCGTGCCTATATTGCCTGGCCTCAAGATCCCGAACCGGGTTCTTTGGGCATTCTCATCATTCCCCATGGCTCAGGTGTCCGTTCCTCCAATCTGAAAAATGCCGTATCTCGGGCGAAGAGCAGCCACTCCATCGTCATTGACATCAATGCCCATGGTGTTGTTAACGGACAAAGCGACGCGTACTATGAAGACCTCTCCAATGGGGAGCTGAAGGACTATCGCACCAAGCATCTCACCGTGCCCGAAGACTGCTACTTCCGTTTGATGTATCTCCGGATGCAGCGGGTACTTGACTATGCCTGCACGCTGAAACAATGGGACGGAAAGCATGTCGCTCTGGATGGAACATCTCAGGGTGGGGGGCAAAGTGCAGCCCTGGCGGGGATGGATGCCCGGGTCGGATTTGTGATTCTTCAGGTCCCGGCACTCACCGACATGGGCGGCCATCTGGCTGGTCATGGAGGCAGCTGGCCCTATTACGGAAAGTTTGACGAAGAAAGGGACGGTGACTGGCAGCGTGCCGTTCCCTACTACGATGCGGTCAACTTCCTTCGGCATTACAAAGGTATCCTCTGGATGGAAGGAGGGCTCATCGACACCACCTGTCCGTCCGAATGCGTTTTTGCCGCTTATAACGTGGCCGCAACTCCCCTGAAGCACATGGCAACCTATCCCTTCCGGCAACACGGCGAGAAGCGCCTCTGGGAGGCGAATTATGCAGAATGGCGAGAGACCATACTTCAGCCCCGGAAAGAGGCATTGGAACTGTATCTGAAGGGGAGGCACACCTACTTCAGCCAGTTCCTCCGTCCCGACAGCCTCCAGGTGGCCGAGATTTGGCAGCCGGAAGGGGAGACCCTTAGGGTGGCCCATCACGGGCCGGCTGTGGAGAACCAATTCATGGCGCTCAGAATCTACTTCGATGCACGGGCTGCTATCGATGTTTACAGCAAAAGCGGCCTCATTGACAATGAATTGGGATGGTGGCGCTGGTATCCTACCCCTGAGGAGCAGGAGGCTCATGGCGCCGGCTGCGATGAGTATTACGTGGGCAAAACCGTGGGACTTGGCGGTATTCAGCTTTGGGACGGAGAGAAAGCCGTTCCTCTTGCAACTACAGCCGGTCGTCGGTCATTGGTAGGCCGAACCGATAACGGCGCCTTCATGGAAATGATTTCGTACGGAATCCCGTACCTGCAGGATACAGTGGATGTGAGCCTGCGTATAGACGTCTCGGATGACAGCCGCTGGGCTATGGTAAGTGTAAAAGAACTGAACGGTAATCCCGTTAGCTTTGTAACCGGTGTCAACTACCATCCGGGATCGAAGATTATCCGGCAGGAAGGCCTTGCCGCCGTTTGGGGCGAGCATCCTGCCAATATTTCGGCCCATCCGATTCCCATTGGCGGGGCTATTCGATTCAATCCCCATGATTTCCAGATCGTTGAAGATGCGGATAATGCCATCCGGCTCATTTCTAAGCCGCTGACAGAGTTCCGTACTCAGATTATTTCGGCCTCGGAAAAAGAATCGGAACTTAATACTGCGAAACGCTTTTTTGAATTCGTAAAAAAATAACCGATGAAAAGACTCATCCTGCTTATTGGGTTGTGGATGACCCTGTGCATGCCCTCCCGGGCGCAGAAACGAGCCGTTATCTGCCTCCGCTCCGACGATCCGCAGCAGATTGTATCGGCTGTGACTGCTTTTGACAAAGCCGACATCCAATTTGCCATGGAGCGCAAGCTCCGCCCTGACGACTCGCCTCAAATGAAAAGCGCCCTGGCCATGGTGCAGTGGAAGAATAACGAACTGGTGGAGTCTCTTCCAGAACTGCCTTCCGTAGAGGTGGTCTCCGTGACCCCAGAAATCCTGGGATCTGTTATTTCTAAAGCCCTGGATGAGGGATGGACTGTGAAAACGCCCTCTGTTTGGAGAAAGCTCCTGCGTGACGAATCCCGTGTTTATGGCGGACGTTGTTTTTACGTATCGGCCCAGGGATCCGACGATGCTGACGGCCTTTCCCCGGCCACGGCCTGGCGCACGCTTCAGCGGGTGAATGATGCCGTTTTGGGCTTTGCTGATACTGTCCGTTTCCATGCCGGAGAAGTGTTCCGCGGACATTTAGAGCCTCAGTCCGGTGCTCCCGGACAGCGCATAGTTTATACGACCTTCGGCGCGGGCGATAAGCCAGTGCTTGAGCCTTCCTGGGATGCATCATCCCCAGAGGACTGGGTAAGGGTAGGAAGCAAACTCTGGAAATGTGAGAAGCCTTCCCAGAATGAACTGGGAAATGTGA
The DNA here is from genome assembly GCA_905234285.1 of uncultured Bacteroidales bacterium. Lineage (GTDB taxonomy): Bacteria > Bacteroidota > Bacteroidia > Bacteroidales > UBA932 > Cryptobacteroides. Next base: position 59,369 of record CAJOHK010000007.1, on the reverse strand, counting down.
TCCTGGACCACGGCAAGCGAGGATGTGCCATTAAAGTGGACAATCCGGAGCAGTTAGGCGGGAAAGACCTTCACTTCTGCTGGGTACGTGACGAGGGGACCGTATATATGGTAAGCCGGCGCAACCCCGGCAAGCGTTTCCGCTCCATAGAGCTGGCCGAAAAACAGCATATCGTGGACGAAACCGACTGCCATGATATCATCTACGACGGCCTGTGGCTGCGCTACGGTTCCGCGCATGGGATTGGTGGCAGCGGTGTGAAAAACATAACCATAAGAGGCTGTGACATCTCCTGGATTGGCGGCAGTACGCTATACATCGATGATGGCGGCAGAGGCGTGCGGTATGGCAACGGGATAGAGTTCTGGAGTGCGGCGCAGGATATTCTGGTAGAAAATTGCCGGATATGGGAGTGCTGGGACGCCGCGCTCACCAACCAGTCCAATGTTGACGGAGTGGTGCAAAAGAACATCACCTATCGGGGGAATGAAATCTGGAACAGCGAGTATTCATACGAGTATTGGCAGCAGGGCGATGGCGCCCGCACCCAAAATATCGTTTTTGAGAACAACGTATGCCGCGATGCCGGATATGGCTGGGGACACAAGCAACGCTGGAATCCCAATGCCGCCCATTTGATGTTCTACGATACCACAGCCGAAACCTCCGGTTTTGTGGTTCGCGGCAACCGCTTTATCCGCAGCAAGAATTGCGGAATGCGGCTATTCAATGCGTGGTACGCATGTCTGACGATGACGGATAACGAGTGGAAGATTCCCTTCCACCCGATTTGCCGGTATCATGCCCGGCCCACCTCGGATCTCATCTATAAATATCCCGACCGCCTGGACCGGGCCCATTCCGATTCACAGGAGGAAATAGAATCCCAAACGGTAGAGGAACCCCGTGTCTATGGATGTGGAAGAAAGGCCCGGCGCCTGTTCCAAGAGAAGTTCTGCAGCAATATACGTCAAGGTCTGTACGACGTCCGGGAACAGGTTAGGGCTGACTGGATCAAGTCATCGGGGCTTGACTGCCTGTACGATGCCTCTCCGAAAGCATATGCTCCTGCCCCCAGGGGGTATGTTCCGGTATATGTAAGCCATTATGGACGTCATGGCTCCCGTTACCCCTACACAGAGAAGGTCTATACCATTCTGATGGATATGCTGGCCGAAGGCTTTAAAAACGGAAATCTGACAGACTATGGACAAAAGCTGCTTGCCGAACTGGAACGGTTTTGGGAAAAAGGACAGTATAAGATAGGCAATCTAACCCCGCTGGGCTGGCAGCAGCAGCAGGAGATAGCCACTGTGATGGTGGCGTCTTTTCCTTCGGCTTTCGGCTCCGGCAGCCGTATCGACGCATGTTCGTCGGCGTCGACACGCTCTATCGTGAGTATGTCTTCCTTTATTTCCGGCATCGCCCGTCTGTCCCCGAAAACGGAAGTTTATGCGCATCAGGGAATCCTCGACGTCCAGGCCACCAGGCCCAACATGGACGGGGTGAACCCTTTTCGGTATACGGGCCCCAGTTATCCGTTCCCTTATTCGGAGACTTCCGAGGCTTTCTTTTTGAGGAAGTTCCCCCGGTATATGGATGTCCTTGGCCGTCTTTTCAAAGATCCGGCTGTATGCTTGGGGAAGTATCGCCCGTACGATGTGTTTTTCCACCTCTATATGCTGGTGGCCGGCATGAATTCCATCCCTGAGGAGGATCGCTTGGATGTGGCCGGTATTTTTACCCCCGAAGAGTTTTCCATCCTGTGGGAAACCGACAATTATGAGCGTTTCAGGGAGTATTCCAATTATCGGACTTCGTGCTCTTCCATCGTGGATGATATCATTGCTAAGACCGAAGCCCGACTGGCATCAGGTGAGCGCGGAGCCGACCTCCGTTTTGGTCACGATCATGTAGTGATGTCGCTACTGATGATTATGGATATCGACCATTTTGGACATATCCCAGCCTGTCCGGATGATCTGGTCTATTGGTTCCAGACCTTCCGTTCGCCCATGGGCGCCAATCTGCAGCTGGTGTTCTATCGCCCCGGAAAAGGTGAGGGGGGCACGTTGGTAAAACTCCTGTTCAACGGTGAAGAAGCCCGTTTTGGCAGTCTGAATACCATAGCGGGCCCCTACTACCGATGGGAAGACCTTCGCGCCTATCTGAATGACCGTACAGCTTTATTTGTAACACGTTAGAATCCTTCAATATGAAATTGCGCATATTGGCTATGGCCGCACTTCTGGGTGCCATCATTCCCGCTCAAGGACGTAAAACCCCGAAAAAGATTTCCCGCGAAACAGTCACTGTCCCGTCAGTGACCCCGCAAGTGATTGCCGTGAAGACCTCCCATACGCAGCTCATCCTCCAGGTGGATGGCAGAGGGACGTTGCAAACCCTTCATTACGGCGCCCCTGCGGGGGATCCGTCCCAGTTCATGGATTTTCATTTTGGCGGCAACCATAACTTTGGCGCGCCCACTGCATATCCCGCAGCTGGAGGAACCTTTAACGGCCAGGAAGCCCTGCACGTGCTGTATCCCGACGGCAGCCAGAATACGGAACTCTACTATCTGGGTCATGAATCGGCTGCCCAGGGCGGCGTTATTACCACCACGATTCATCTGAAGGACTATGTCACGGGGTTGGAAGTGGACCTGGTGTATGAAGCCCATCAAGTCGAGGATGTCATCCTTATGCACAGCGTCATCCGTAACGCTGGCAAAAAGCCTGTACAGCTCCGTAATTTTGCGTCATCCTCCCTTAATCTGGTAGCCGATAATTATCTGCTCACGCACTTCCACGGGGGGTGGGCCACTGAAATGCAGATGGAGCAGACCTTGCTCACGCACGACACCAAGGTGCTGGAAAGCCGTCGCGGTACGCAGAATACCCAGGGCAACAACCCTTCATTCCTGCTGACGCTGGACAGGAACTTCAGCGAGACATCCGGAGAAGTAGTGGCCGGCGCTCTGGCATGGAGCGGCAATTTCCGCATCAGTTTTGAAATCGACCAGAGCGACAGGCTCAATATCGTTTCCGGCATCAGCCCCTTTGCCTCCTCCTATCCTTTGGCGGCAGGGGACAGCTTTACTACGCCCGATATGGTTTATACCTGGAGTAATGAGGGCGCAGGCGGGGTTTCCCGCAATCTGCACCGCTGGGCACGTAGTTATGGTGTCTGGAACGGGGGAAATGTCAATCCTACGCTCCTTAACAGTTGGGAGGGCGCCTATTTTTCCTTTACTACGGAGACGCTGCTCAGGATGATAGATGATGCGGCAGAGATGGGTCTGGAAATGTTTGTTCTGGACGACGGCTGGTTCGGTTTGGAGCACCCCCGCAATGACGATAAGGCAGGCCTTGGCGACTGGGAAGTGAATATCAATAAAATTCCGGAAGGAATTGATTTTGTGGCTTCGTATGCTCATTCCAAAGGCCTGAAGTTTGGCATCTGGATTGAGTCTGAGATGGTGAACCCCGACTCCAACCTGGCGCAAGAGCATCCGGACTGGATTGTCCAGAGCCCCGGAAGGGAAATATACCAGTCCCGCAATCAGTGGATTCTGGATCTGTCTAATCCGGCTGTTCAGGACTTTGTATTCGGCGTATTCGACCGTACGGTGTCCCTTTCTCCCAACATAGACTATATCAAGTGGGACAGTAACCGCCGCATCATGTCTTTTGGCAGTCCTTATCTGGGACAGGAGCAGGACCGCTTCTTCGTAGAATACATGCAGGGTTTGTATAAGGTGTTTGCCAGGGTGAGGGAGAAGTACCCAGACATTGCGATACAGTGCTGTTCGGCCGGCGGAAGCCGTGTCGATTATGGCTCGCTGCGCTGGTTCAACGAGTTCTGGACCAGCGATAATACCGACGCCATTTCCAGGGTCCGCATTCAGTATGGTACTTCTCTCATTTATCCGGCATGCGCCATGGCGTCGCATGTGTCGGCCGTGCCCAATCACCAGACCAATAATGTGACGTCCCTCAAGTTCAGATTTGACGTGGCCTGTGCCGGCCGGCTTGGCATGGAATTACAGCCAAAGAGTCTTTCGGCCGAAGAACGCGCGATGGCCGACCGCTGCATCAAGTCCTACAAGGGATACAGGGATCTGGTGTTTAACGGAGACCTGTATAGGATTTCCTCTCCTTACGATGGGGATTATTATAGCCTGATGTATGTCTCTGAGGACCGGCGCCGCGCGGTTCTTTTCTGCTACTGCATGCGCTTTCAGAATCATTCCATCGGCTCACATGTGTTCCGGCTGCAGGGACTGGACCCTTCGCTGAGGTATAAGATTACAGAGCAGAATGCAGACAAAAGCTGCTGGTGGGGAAATGGTCAAACCTTTGAGGGGGCTTTCCTCTGCGAAGGCGGCTTCAATCCCTGCTTCCGTGAAGCCAATACCAGTGCCATTTTTGTCCTGGAGTCTCTTTAGTTACCCCCTCAGAAACTCACTGACCATCTTCTCCCCGTCGGCAAAGGCCTGCTCCAATTGGTCATTGATGAGCACTTTGTCAAACTGGGGGGCGTAGGTCATTTCTTCGGCGGCTTTGGCTACCCTTTCTTCGATGGCCTCGGGGGTGTCGGTGTTGCGGGCGATGAGCCGTTTGCGCAGTTCTTCTACCGACGGGGCCTGGATGAAAACCGACAGGGCGGCATCTCCGAAATACTTTTTGAGGGATACGCCACCTTTGACGTCTACGTCAAAAATAATTACGTGCCCCTTGGCCCAGATGCGGTTAACCTCGCTCTTGAGGGTGCCGTAAAAGCGGTCCTGGTACACTTCCTCGTATTCTACGAACTTATTATCCCGGATGAGGGCGCGAAAGATATCGGCGCTGTAAAAGAGATACTCTACGCCGTCATGCTCCGTGCCGCGCGGGGGACGGGAAGTGGCCGATACAGAGAATTCAATCTCTGGATGCAGGCCCAGAATATGATTAACGATGGTGCTTTTTCCACTGCCCGACGGGGCCGAGAAGATGAGAACTTTGCCAGTCATATGCATGATTTGTTTGCAATTACAAATATACAAAAATAATTCGTACCTTTGACCAAATGAACATTGCTGTCTATAGCGGGTCGTTCAACCCCCTGCATAAGGGCCATGAGGCCATCATCCGTTTCCTTACAAGGGAGGCGGGTTATGATCTGGTGTACCTGGTGGTTACCCCGCAGAACCCGTTCAAGCAGGCGCACAGCCTTCCCACCGGTCAAGGCCGGTATGAGGCTGCGCTGGAGGCCATCGCCCGCCATCCAGACCTCAAGGTGAAGCCCATCGACATCGAACTCAAGATGACGCCGCCGCAGTACACCATCCGCACCCTGGATGCCCTGCACGAGCTTGAGCCCCAGCATAAGTTTACCCTCATCATCGGCGCCGATAATCTGGAGAATTTCCCCGGATGGCGCTACCACGAGCGCATTTTGCTGGATTATGGCGTGGCAGTTTTTCCCCGCAAGGGATACCACCGCGGCCATGCACGCGCCCGTCTCCTCAAAGAAAATCCGCTGTACAAAATCCGACTCCTGAAAGCCCCGCTGGTCACCATCTCTTCTACCGAAATCCGGAATGGCCTGGCGGCGGGAAAGGATATGTCTCACTGGCTCATGTAGCATGAACATAGAAACCGAAAGAAAATTCCTGGTCAAGGACGCGTCTTATAAAGAGGCGGCGGTGCGCTCCTACCGCATTGCCCAAGGTTATATCGCACACGACGGCGGCAACACGGTGCGCGTGCGCATCCGCGACAACGAGGGTTTTCTCACCATCAAAGGCCCTTCCCTGGACGGCATCTCCCGCCAGGAATGGGAAAAACGCATCTCCCTGCAGGACGCCGAGGAACTCATGGGGTTATGCCACGGAGGCATTATCGACAAAACCCGCTATATCGTCCCTTCCGCAGGATCTCTGTTCTTTGAAGTGGACGAATTCCATGCCGACAACCAGGGTCTGGTGATGGCCGAGATAGAGCTTCCTTCCCCCGATACACCGTTTGATCGGCCTGCCTGGCTGGGACCGGAGGTAACCGGCGACAAACGCTATTACAACTCCTACCTTACCAAGGTACCTTTTAAGGACTGGCATGCGTAAACTCCTCTTTTTCTTGTTGCTGCTGGCCGTGGCCTGTACGGGTTCGGGTAAGCCTGCTGTGCAAATGGAATACGCGCAGTGGTTCACGCTTCTTCCCGACGGGCGCGCCGTGGTGCAGCATCCCGGAGGACTCTCCGACACCCTCTCGGGCCCCTGTCGCCGCCTGGTGTGCATGTCCTCGTCCCATGTGGGTTATCTGGAAGCCATCGGCACCGATTCAGTGGTGGTGGGCGTCTCCGGCCTGGCTTTTCTGGGGAACCAGAAGGTCCTGTCGCAGGCCCGGGAAGTTGGTTACGATACCGCGTTGGATTATGAGACCCTCCTTCGGCTGCAGCCAGACCTGGTTTTAACCTATGCCGTTGGCGCCGTAAGGCCTCCTTATCTGGACAAACTGCAGGAACTGGGAGTACGCACTGTGGTGCTGAGCGAGCACCTGGAGAACCACCCCCTGGCCCGCGCCGAGTATGTCAAGCTTTTTGGCGCCCTAACCGGCCGTCTTGCTCAGGCCGATTCGGTTTTTGGCGCCGTTCGGGACCACTATCTGTCCATGGTTAAAGACACAGTTACTTGCAAAGTGCTCATCAACATTCCTTATAAAGATCAGTGGTTCATTCCGGGCGGAGAGAATTACATGACCCGCCTCATCCGGGATGCCGGGGGAGAGCTGCTGGGCGCCCAGCCCGGCCGCGAGGCTTCTTCGGTCATCGACCTGGAAACCGCCTATTCCTTTGCCCAGGAGGCCGATGTATGGCTGCACCCCGGCTGGTGTCAGAAGCTGGATCAGCTCCGTTCCGTCCATCCGCTCTTCGGCTCGTTCCCGGTCCTGGAGAAGTAACCACCCCCGCCGGCGGCAACCGTTTCTGGGAAACCGGCCCCGTTCGGCCCGATCTTATCCTGGAAGACCTCGTGGGCATCTTCTCCGGTGACTCTGGTCCCAAGCACTACTATTTTTGCCTTTCACTTAACTAATTGATAGACAATGTATTATGGAAATTCAGTCCGGCAAAAAGCCGGACTGAATTCTTGTAACGCGCTGATTTTCAGCGGCTTAAGTGAACGTGCCTTTTAGAACAATTTGCCAGAATTGAACTTGGTGGCCAGGCCTTGGAGTTCGTCTGAGGTGGCGGGGCGGTTCAGAGCCTCTTTGCGTTCCTTTTGGAACTGGGCTTTGAGGCGGGCGAACTGGCGTTTGGTGTCCAGGGTAAAGTCGCCGCCTTCAATCCAGGCAAAATAGGCGGGCTCGGCATTCCACACTTCCCGGGCGGTTTTTCCCTTGTGCTTGCCGAAGCTGATGACGGGCTCGCCATTGTCACCGTTAATTAAGCGCCCGGCAAAGTCCACGTTGCGGGCCTTGGGGCCGATTTTGGAAAGCGCCTCCACGTCATTTTTCAAAACCTCCTGCTGATAATCCGTGGGCTCCTTGTAGCGGTCCAGCTGACTCTTGAGCACCTCGTAGGTGGCCAGGGTATCGGCCTCGGCCGTGTGGGCGTTCTCGAAGTCCTTGCCACCGCAGTAAAAGCGGTAAGCGGCCCGCAGATTGCGCGGCTCAAAGTGATGGTAGATATTCTGGACGTCCACCATGCGGCAGGCGTGGAAGTCTACGCTGTCAATACAGGCCAGTGTGGCCAGTGCTTTTTCCCGTGATTCCGGAACCGAAGAACGTTTCTCGCAGTACAGCCTCGCCCGCTCGAATTCCTCCGAGAGGAGCGGCAGGTCGAACTTGAGGGAATTGAAACCGGCCAGGTCGCAGCCTTCCAGCCATGACGCCACCTCTGGCAGCACCTCGATGAACCGCGGACAATTCACTAAATCCTCGTCCTTTACGCCATTTACCTCCGACGCTTGCGGATTAATGGGGATAACCGTATGCCGCTCATAGTCCCAGGGCTTGATTTTCCAGGTCTTCACCCGCACTTCTCCGCCGGGCAGCACCTTTACAAAACTCAGCTCAATAATGCCGTCCGTGGCAATATTAAGCCCCGTGCTCTCAATATCAAAAAACAGTAACGGTCTCTCTAAATTCAGTTCCATCTTAAAGTGTTTTGTTTTAGGGTATTATTCCCTGAACCGTCGCTTCGCGACCCCTCCCATTTCGCGGGCCTGGCGGCCCAGCTATGGGCCCCTCCCTCTTATGCGGCCGAGGGTGGCCACAGGTTCAGGGAACAACACCCTAAAACATAATTTAGGGTGGGGGCAACGTAAGCAAAGCGGATCCGGTAGCCAGCGGCTACTGGATCATGATAGGCATGAGGATGCCGCACACTTTCTCGGTGTCGGCTTCTTCCTGGGCCGGGAGGATGAGGGCGGCGCGGCGGGCATCGGCAAATTTGATGACCAGGCTGTTGCAGCCCATGTTGGCCAGAATCTCGGTGAGGAAGGTGCTCTTGAAGCCGATGGTGAGTTCATCGCCGGCATAGTTGCAGGCAATCTTCTCATAGGCGGCCAGGGCAAAGCCCAGATCCTGGGCCGAGACTTCCAGCTGGCCTTCCTTGAGGGTGAGCTTGATGTGGTTGGAGGCCTTGTTGGCGCACACAGCTACGCGCTTTACGGTATTGAGCAGCAGCTGACGGTCTATCTGCAGCACATTGGAGTTGCTCAGCGGAATCACATCCCGGTACTTGGGATACTTGCCCACCACCAAGCGGCAGATGAGGGTGGTGCCGCCAAAGGTGAACTGCGCGGAACTGCTGTCAAAAGCAATCTCTACGTCCTCTACATCCTTGCCGATGATGGAGCGCAGCACGGCGGCCGGCTTCTTGTGCAGGATGAAAGAGGCCTTCTCGGGGGCCTTGACATCGGCGGTGGTATAGCAGATGAGCTTGTGGGAGTCCGATGCTACAAGGGTGGTGCTCTCCGGGGCCATATCGAAGAAGATACCGTTCATGGCGGGACGAATCTCGTCGTCGGCGGTGGCGTAGATAGTGCTTTGGATACCGTCTACCAGGCTGGCGGCAGGGAATACCACCTTGAGCGCATCTTCTGCGGTACCCTTGATTTCCGGGTAATCATCGGCGGGGAAATAGGGGAGGACCGAATTACCGCTGGCCCAGCTGCACTCGAAGGAACTCTCCGAGATGGTGCGGATGCCCAGGGGCTGGTCTGGCAGCTCCTTGAGCAGGTCTGTCATGTGGCGGGCAGGAACGGCAATGGCGCCGCCTTCCTCTGCGCCTTCTACCTCTATACGGGTGCGGAGGGTGAGCTCGGAATCCGAGGCTGTAATCTCCAGGATATTGTCTTTGAGGACAAAGAGGAAGTTCTCCAGGATGGGAAGGGGAGACTTGGACGGAATGGCCTTGGAAACGTCCATGAGGGCCTTCAGGAGATTCGTGCTGGAAATGTTCAGTTTCATATAGCGTGTCTTTAATTATCTAAGCAGACAAATATAATCATTTTCTCGCAAATGGCATAAGATTTGAATTTTTTGTCGGCGGAAAAAACGTAACATATTATATCATGAGTAAAGGCATGTTAACTGTACTAGCATCTATCCTGGCCGGCGGGCTCACCGCCTTTGGCGTGGTGAAAGCCACTGTACCCCAGCCCAAAGAACCTACTGTAGTCACTGACGAATCCGGCAAATCCGTAGAATACCGCACTGTCAATTTGGCAGACTCCGACTACCCCGACTTTACCTATGCGGCCGAGAGTGCCGTAGAAGCCGTAGTCTATGTAGAAGTAACGGTCCAGCGGCGGCAGCAATACCAGACCATCGACCCCTTCTTCCGTTTCTTCTTCGGCGATGAGTTCACCCAACCCCAGTCCCGTGAGCAAAAGGGCAGCGGCAGCGGTGTCATCATCCGGGAGGACGGCTATATTGTGACTAACAACCACGTAGTGGCCGATGCTACCAAAATCACGGTCACCCTCAACAACAATGAGCAATACGAAGCTACCGTAGTGGGCACCGACCCTGCAACCGACGTAGCCATAATCAAGGTAGACGCCAGCGGCCTTCCCACCATCCCCATGGGCGACAGCGATGCACTCCGCCTGGGCGAATGGGTGCTGGCTATCGGCTCCCCGCTGGGCGCCCAGCTGCGCGGCACCATCACTGCCGGCATTGTGAGCGCCAAGGGCCGTTCCATGCCGGACGGCAGCGGTGAATTCAAGATTGAATCCTTCATCCAGACCGATGCGGCCGTAAACCCCGGCAACTCCGGCGGCGCCCTGGTGAACAAGAAGGGTGAGCTGGTGGGCATCAACACCGCCATCGTCTCGCAGACCGGCGCCTACAGCGGCTATTCTTTTGCCGTCCCCGTGAACATTGTCAAGCGCGTGGTGCAGGATCTCATCGACTACGGCAGCGTCAAGCGTGCCATCCTGGGCATTACCATGACTTCCGTAGACAAGAAAATTGCCGACGAAATGAAACTTTCCTCCGTAAGCGGCGTATATATTAACGAGGTTTTGAAAGGAAGCGCCGCCGAGAAGGCCGGCCTGCAAAAAGGAGACGTCATTGTGGCCCTTGGAGGCCAGAAGATTACAGACGGGTCCTCTGTCCAGGCCAAGGTAAGCAGTTACCGCCCCGGCGACAAGGCAGAAGTATCCTACGTCCGCAACGGAAAACCCGCACAAACTACGGTGGAATTCCAGGCTGCAGCCACTCAGAACGGCCAAAAGGATGTAGACGGGTCCATTGCTTTCTATGGTGCCCACCTGAAAGCAGCATCCCCCGAGACACTCAAAGCGCTGGGACTCCGTTCCGGTGTAGAGATTGTTTCCCTGGGAAGCGGGAAAATGGCCGATGCCGGTGCCGTTGAAGGCGGAATCATTGCCTATGTGAACGGAGACGCTGTTTCAAGCCCCGAAGAAGTAGTAGCCAAAGCCAAGAAAGCGGCCCGCGGCATCTACATCGAGGGTGTAGATGTGAACGGAAAAGCCTTTTACCTGGCCTTTGGCAAGTAAAGACTTTTAACTGTACACATGAGGCAACTTAAAATCACCAAGTCCATCACCAACCGCGAAAGCGCGTCGTTGGACAAGTACCTGCAGGAGATTGGCCGCGAGGAACTCGTGACGCCCGACGAAGAAGTAGAACTGGCCCAGCGCATCCGCAAAGGGGACCAGGAAGCCCTGGAAAAACTAACCCGCGCCAATTTGCGCTTTGTGGTATCTGTGGCCAAGCAGTATCAGAACCAGGGCCTCAGCCTGCCGGACCTGATCAATGAAGGCAATCTGGGACTCATCAAGGCCGCCGAGAAATTCGACGAAACCCGCGGTTTCAAATTTATCTCCTATGCGGTGTGGTGGATCAGGCAAAGCATCCTCCAGGCCCTGGCCGAGCAAAGCAGAATTGTCCGTCTGCCCCTGAACCAGGTGGGCTCCCTGAACAAGATCAACAAGGCCCTTTCCAAGTTCGAGCAGGAGAACGAGCGCCAGCCTTCCAACGAAGAGCTGTCAGAGATGATTGATGTCCCCAAGGACAAGATTTCCGATACCCTGCGCGTAGGAAGCCGCCACGTCAGCGTGGACGCCCCCTTTGTGGAAGGTGAGGACAACAGCCTGCTGGATGTGCTGCCCAACGACGACTCCCCGTCGGCCGACCGTGGCCTGGTGAATGAGAGCCTCAATACCGAGATTGAGCGCGCCCTGAGCACCCTCACAGACCGAGAGCGCGAGATTATCAAGAGCTTCTTTGGCATCGGCTGCCAGGAAATGACGCTGGAAGAGATTGGCGAGCGCTTTGGTCTCACCCGTGAGCGCGTACGTCAAATCAAGGAGAAGGCCATCCGCCGTCTTAAGAGCCCGTCCCGCAGCAAACTCCTCAAGAGCTATCTGGGATGACGCCGGAAGCCTTTATTCAGCAGCAGGCTGCAGCAGCCGTGCTGGCACTCTATGGAACTGAAGTGGCGGATTCGTCACTTCAGGTTTCTGTTACCCGCAAGGAGTTCGAGGGCGATTACACTCTGGTAACTTTTCCGCTCCTTAAAATCACCCGTCAGGCGCCCGACGTGTGCGGAAACGCCATCGGCCAGTGGCTGGTAGACAACGTCAAGGAAATTGCCGCCTACAATAGCAACCTGTCGTTCAGCCCGCTGTACTGGAATGAGACCCTCTCGGCCATGGCGGCCGATGGGGAGTACGGTCAGCTTCCTGCCACCGGCAAACGCATTATGGTGGAGTTCTCCAGCCCCAACACCAACAAGCCCTTGCACCTGGGCCACATCCGTAATAATCTGCTGGGCGACAGCGTGTCCCGCATCCTCAAAGCCTGCGGCAATGAGGTCATTAAGGCTACCCTGGTGAACGACCGCGGCGTACACATCTGCAAGAGTATGTACGCATGGGAGAAGCTCTTTAACGGCGCCACGCCTCAGAGCACAGGCAAAAAGGGAGACCATCTGGTAGGAGACTGCTACGTGGCCTATGCCAAGTTGGAGAAAGAGCATCCCGAGGTATTGGAAGACGTACACAAGATGCTGGTAGACTGGGAAGCCGGAAACCCGCACGTACGGGAACTCTGGGCCATGATGAACGGCTGGGTGTTCGATGGCTTTGCCGAGACTTACAAGGCCTTGGGCATTTCTTTCGACAAGGTGGACTACGAACACGACACCTACCTCCTGGGCAAGGAACTGGTCCAGAAAGGCTTGGAAATGGGTGCCTTCGTGAAAGACCCCGACGGCTCTGTCTGGTGTGATTTAACCGCCGACGGCCTGGACCGCAAGCTGGTGCTGCGCGGAGACGGTACTTCCGTTTATATCACGCAAGATTTGGGAACGGCCGAGCGTCGCTTTGCTAATTACAACCTGGATTCCCACGTGTATGTGGTGGGCAATGAGCAGGATTATCACTTCCAGGTGCTCAAGCTCATCCTTGGGAAACTGGGCTTTGACTGGGCCAGCCAGATTTACCATCTGAGCTATGGCATGGTAGAGCTCCCCGAGGGTAAGATGAAGTCCCGCGAAGGAACGGTAGTAGACGCCGACGACCTTATCCAGAGCATGTACGAAGAAGCCAAAAAGACCTCCGAGGAAAGCGGCAAACTGGAAGACCTGTCCGACGCCGAGAAAGACCAGCTGTATCACATGATTGGTCTGGGCGCCCTCAAGTACTTCATTATCAAGGTAGATCCCAAGAAGACCATGCTCTTCAACCCCAAGGAGAGCATCGACTTCAATGGCAATACCGGCCCCTTCATCCAGTACACGCATGCCCGCATCTGCAGCATTCTGCGCAAGGCCACGGTGGCCTTCGGCCCGGCCGATGCCATGGGCGCCCAGCCTTCGGCCAAGGAAGTGCGCCTCACAAAACTGCTTGGGCTGTTCCCCGGCAAGGTGGCCGAAGCCGGCGCCGCCCTGAGCCCTGCCGTCATTGCCAACTATGCCTATGACCTGGCCAAGGAGTTCAACCAGTATTACCACGAGACGCCCATCCTCAAGGAAGAAAATCAGGCGGTTCTGAAGTACCGCCTGGAACTTATTTCCGTGCTGGCCCGCACCCTCCGCAGCGCCATGGGGCTGTTGGGAATTGAGCTGCCGGAAAGGATGTAGCCGTTACCTTAATCAAAAAGAAGTTCCCCAAAGAAATCTGGCCTGTGAAAGTCCTACGTGGTCTTTTCCTTTATGAACGTTCAGCTTTATACAGAGGTTATGAACAGCGAAGGAAGGACTGACGCTCTGATGTATCTTGGCAATACCATTTATGTTATAGACGCAAAACTGGATTTTTCACCGGAAGAAGCACTAAGGCAAATCCATGATAAAGGATATGCAACGCGTTTTTCCGGCAGTGGGAAAAAGCTGGTCCTCATAGGGCTTAATTTCTCATCATCCACGCGTACGCTTGATGATTGGCTTATTGATGATTCAATGATATAGCATGAAAAACCAACCCTTTTCTTTTATACCGCTGGAGCGCATTTACACAGACGAGCTCCGGACCATCGCCTGGGGTACCGACGCCAGTGAGTACCGCCTTACACCCAAGATTGTCATCCGTGCAAAAGATGAGGAAGAAGTCTCCCGGATACTCTCCGAGGCAACAAAATCCCGTATCCCGGTGACCTTCAGGGCGGCGGGGACCTCCCTTTCCGGCCAGGCCATTACAGACAGCGTACTTGTGGTGGCCGGGAAAAACTGGGAAAAGTCACGCTATACCCCGGAGGATTGTTCCATCACGCTTCAGCCTGGTATAATCGGCCGGGAAGTGAACCGGAGGCTGGCGCCTTACGGCAGGTACTTCGGCCCTGACCCTGCTTCAATAGGCAGTTGCATGGTGGGAGGAATCGTTGCCAACAATGCTTCCGGGATGAGCTGCGGAGTGCATGCGAACTCGGACAAGACGCTCCTGTCGGCCAGAATAGTGTTTGCCGACGGCACCGTGCTGGATACGGGTGATGCCACATCCCGGGCAGCCTTCCGGCAAAGCCACCCTGAAGTGATAGTAGCAATTGAGAACCTCAGGGACCAGGTTCTTGGGGATGAACAGCTTCGTCATCGAATAGAGCACAAATACTCCATAAAGAATGTCACGGGCCTAAATCTCAGGCCCCTGGTGGCATATTCCGACCCTTTTGAGATAATAGCCCACCTTATGGTTGGTTCCGAGGGCACGCTGGGATTTCTCTCTGAGGTAACCATGACAACGCTTCCGGTAACGCCTTTCAAGGCCAGTGCCATGGTGTATTTTGCCGATATTGTGACGGCGGCAAAGGCGGTGGTGGCTCTACGACGCGCCGTCAGGGTAAGCGCCGCTGAACTTTTGGACAAGCGTTCTCTGACATCGGTGGGAGACCCGCATCTCAGGGCCGACAAACCGGACTTGACGGCTCTCCTGACGGAAATACAGGCCCAGCGTCCGGAGGAACTCCGGAAGATGACATCTGCTGTCTCTGAGATACTTGCGCCATTTGGCGTGGAAGTCCGCTTTACCGATGATCCTTCGGAGACGGCTTCCTATTGGGCCATCCGTGCGGGCATTTTCCCAACTGTCGGGGGCCTTCGGAAAGAAGGCACGACTTGCCTCATTGAGGATGTGGCTTTCCATGTGGAAGACCTTCCGGAAGCTACCGCAGACCTTTCGGCCCTTCTGGACCGGCACGGCTACACGGACTCCTGCATATACGGCCACGCATTGGAGGGGAACTTCCACTTTATCATCAATCAGAGTTTCGAGTCTCCCGAGGATATTGAGCGTTACGACGCTATGATCCGGGATGTTGCACGCCTTGTTGTTGAAAAATACGACGGCTCCCTTAAGGCAGAGCACGGTACCGGCCGTAATATGGCTTCCTTTGTGGAATACGAATGGGGGGAGAAGGCCTTTGGGATAATGAAACGGATAAAGGCGATCTTTGATCCGCTTGGAATCCTGAATCCGGGGGTTATCTTCAATGATGACAAGAATTGTTATCTGAAGCATCTCAAACAGACACCTGTACTTGAACCGGGAGATGCTGACGTAGCAGTCGCTTATCAGCAGATAAACAAGTGCATCGAATGCGGTTTTTGTGAGGTAAACTGTACTTCCTGCGGCTTTACGCTATCTTCCAGAACGCGCATTGTCGTGCAGCGTGAGATTGCCCGACGGAAAAAGGCCGGGGAACCTTACGAGGCCCTTGAAAAAGCCTTTAACTATCCCGGCAAAGTCACCTGCGCCGCCGACGGCCTTTGCTCTATGTCCTGTCCAATGGGAATCAATGTGGCCGATCTTACGCATCAGCTCCGGCGTGAAGGCGTTGGCTCTGCCGGTACTTTTGCCGGAGAGTGGGTTGCAAATCACTTCCACGGAACGAAAAATGCCCTGAGAGGTGTTCTTGGCCTTGCAGGGGCTGCACACGCTGTTCTTGGTGACAAGGCGATGGGGGTTGTGGGAAAAGGTCTTCATGCCATTGGATTGCCGCTGTGGACCCCAGAGACTCCAAGGGCGTATCGGCCCAAAAATATTGATGGAGGTAATAGCAGCCTCAAGGTGGTGTATTTCCCCAGCTGCCTCAACCAGATGATGGGACCGGCCCCCGGAGACAAGGCGCGACCGCTAGTGGAAGAAACTGTTGAACTCCTTCGGAAGGCCGGATATGAGGTCCTTTTCCCTGAGCGGATGGACAGCCTATGTTGCGGCACAATCTGGGAAAGCAAGGGCCTTCCGGATGTGGCCGACAAGAAGCTGCATCAGCTGGAGGACGCGCTTTGGAAAGCATCCCGCGAGGGCCTTTATCCCGTTCTATGCGACCAAAGTCCATGCCTTCACCGCATGAGAAAGCATATAGATAAAATGCACCTTTATGAGCCGGCAGAGTTTATCTGGAAGTTCCTGCGGGAGCGTCTGGAGTTCCACCCGATAGACGACCCCGTTTCTGTTCACGTAACTTGTACCATGCGCCTTATGGGGCTTGAAGACTGTATTGTCGGGCTTGCAAAAATGTGCTCCACCAATGTAACGGTGCCTTCAGGAGTAGGATGCTGCGCATTTGCCGGAGACAAAGGGATGACAAATCCGGAACTCAATGCCTGGGCTCTCAGGAAACTGCGGGGGGAACTTGAAGCGGCCAGCGTCCGCGAAGGAGTTTCCAACAGCAGAACCTGTGAGATTGGCCTTACCACCCACGGCGGCGTGCCCTACCGTTCCATCGTCTATCTTGTAAACAGAGTCACTCGCAAGCCGCCGGAGCGCATGTAACTACTTTTCTAACCGTTCTTCGAATATCCGGAGGACGGCTTTTATTATCAGGGGAAGCTCCGGGGAAGTCTCCAGGGGGAAGCCGAAGGCGGCCACTTTGTAGCCGGGGGCTTCATAGAGCGTGGCGGCCGATACGCCGGAGCGGTGGTAGCGCATGAGTATCTTGGCCCGGTCGCTGGCGGGGCCGATGCCGTCGGGATTCTCGACCCGATACACAGCAGGGGACCAGTCGCGGTTATAGCTCACAGCTGGTAACGACAGGCCGGAGACCGGCTTTACCTGGCCGGTCCGGTCGCCGAAATTGGTTACCCAGAAGTATCCCAGCACATCTTTGATAAACTTGCGGGTGCTTTCCGGGGCCCGTTCTACACCCGGATAAATGCTGTCCCAGGCATCGGTGCCGATATAAGAGCCCGAGAGAAGTACGTTGCCACCGCCGGAAGTGTAGCGGCGCAGCGCCTGCTGCAGGGATTCCTGGAACACCTGATAGCGGTCCGGAACGGCCCCGCGACCTACGCGGGTGGTGACCTGTTTACCGCAGATGAGATCGATGGCAAAAGCCGGAGATACGCCATCAAAGGCCTCGGCGCTGGAGGAGGAGACGGCATAGCCGGCCTCCAGGAGGGCATATCCGTGCCGGGCCACAAAGTCGAAGCTGTTGCCGGCAACCAGCTGCCCGGCCTGGTCGGTGTAACAGCCGCCGAAACCCGGGTTGTCGTCCGAGGTCCAGTTTTGCATGCGGTTGAACTGGTTCACTTCGCCGGCATATAACAGATCCTGTCCAAAGGGGACGCCGCTGTCGGCCCCGTCGGTGAAGCCGGCATAGGTGGGCGTATCGAACCAGGTGGGGGCCGATAAGCGGGTAAAGTTGTTCACAACCAGTACTTCTGTTCCGGCAGCTCCGTCCGGCACGCCGGCGCAGAGAATCTCGGAGGGGAAGCTCTCGCCGCCCTCGTTGCAGGCCGTAACTTTAAAGCTGTACAGATGACCTTTTTCCAGCGGAAGGGTGCAGCTGTTGCCTTCAATCTGGCGGCCGTCATCAAAATCGGCCGGCCCCCGGCGCACATATACTCTATAATAAGAGGGCTTTGCGGTGATCTCAAGGGAATCCAGGGTGGGTTCCCAACTGAGCACGGCGCGGTTGTCGTCCAGACGTACCTGGAAGGCATGTACCGGCAGGGGCTGCACTACGTAAGAGCAGCCGTAGCGGGCGCTCAGGTACTTGAGAATGCCTTTGTAGATGGCCCGGCAGGCCGTGAAGCGAAAGGTGGGGTCCAGGCCATAGCGCATGTCGGCAAAATTCTGGTGCGAGAGAATCTCCAGGAGCATGCCGGGGACGCCGGTGCTGCGGGATTCGCTATAGGAACGGTCCCAGGTGCCGCGTCGGGTCCAGTTGGGCTCGAACTGGGCCTGGATGTCCAGCACCAGCTGCGTTTGTACAAAGTCGGTGAGCAGGCGGCTGTTCATGCGGCTCTCCCCGTTGGCGAAAACCTCTTTGTGGTCCCTGTCCTTTAGGGTATAGATGCCCAGCGTGCCGATAATGGAATCGCCCGGAGTAATGCCGGCATCGGAGTGGAAGGCCAGCGACAGGTCAACGGGAACGCGCAGCCCTTTGGCCTTGGGATCTACGCGGGAACCACCGGAGAGATTCTGCACCCAGACGCCCCGGCCGGCATAATCCCGCACATAGTCGGTTTCCCAGTCGTCCAGCAGGGTAAGGTCCAGGCCGCCGTATTGCATGCTGTAAAGAGCCCCTTCAGTATAGGCGGGGTAACCCGAAGTGATACCGCCCCGTTCCACTTTGCCCATGCCTCCGCCAAAGCGGACGGCATCGGCCGTGACCACCCCGCCTGCGCTGCTCTGGTTGGTCAGGGACACGTACCCTTCCGTGCCTTGCGCAAAGAGGAAGGTGCCCAGATACACCCAACTGCCGCCGCCCATTTGCTGGTTCACGTGAAGGAGGGTTTCGCCGCCCAGGTGATGGACCGTGTAGCGTGCGTCGGTAGTGCTGTTGGAAAGGGTGACGTACGAGACATACACGGCGTAGCGGCCCTGCTCGGGGATGTCGGGCCGCCAAATGGCTTCGGCACCGGGCTTTTTGGTGCTTACCTCCGTCTGACGGGCACTGCCCATGGTGAAGGGGTTCTCGTAGTCCTTGTAGATGGCCCGGGCATCGGCAAAACCGGTTCCGGCGTCTTTCCAATTGCCTTTTTCCTTATAACTTCCCTTGCTGCGCATGTCCGGAGTGCGCTCGCCGCCGAAGGAGGGGTCGTTGTCGCACACAATCTCATGGGTTTGCGGATCCCGTTCGCGCGGGGACAGGACCACGGCGCCGGCGTTTTCCAGCATGGGCATGAGGAAGGGGAGTACGTAGCTTTGGGTGTAAATGTCTTCTACTGTGCGATGGGCGGGCCCCCGCTGCCATTCCCAGCGCTCCCGCTTTTCGCTCCAATAGCGCCCGTGGCTCTGCCAGAGGGCGATATGTCGGCCGCTGAGGCCTTTGCCCCACCATTTGCTGCCGCTCACCAGGGGCGGCGTTTCTGTTCTGGGATCGGGGCGAAGGAAGGGCGTCTCTACCGGCTTGCCATCGGACCGGAGGGCGGGCATTTCCAATGCCGAGATATCCTGCTTGCCGCCATACACCTTGCCCAGGGTATAGCCGGAGATGGATTCCTGCAGCTGCTTCCTGAACCACGCCACGTCACCCGGCCGCCAGGGATGGTAAACCAGTTCCGGGGTAAAGTAGAAGTCCAGTGTATTCCCCCGGACAAGGACCTTGCTCACGCGCACCCGGGTTTTCACTCCGCTGCGGCGCTGCATGCGCTGAGAGAGCGAATCGGATACTTCCAGAAAATCCTTGGCGCGGGGTGTCTGGGCCAGGGCAGGCCAAACCGACAGGAGAAGGAGGAGGACCAGGAAGATGCGTTTCATGCTTTCTTTTGTTTGCTGATATCCCACACGAAAATGATGGCAGAACTGATGAACAGGGCTACGACATCGGCGGTAAGGTCCCAGGGATCACCGCTGCGGTAGTCGGTGAGGTGCGCCTGCCCCCATTCGGTTCCTATGGCCAGCAGGATGCCCACCCCCAGCGTGGCCAGGGTGAACAGCAGCGATGACTTGAGCGTCTCGGTGTACTTGTCAAAAGCCAGGAACGCAAGGATGGGGAAAGGAAAAAACATGCAAAAGTGCACCAGTTTGTCGGTGGGTATGCCAAACAGGCTCCATTCCACGGAAGGCGCATTTTCAAAGCGGCCGAAGCAGAGGAAAAGCACGGCCGTCACATAGACGAAAAAGATGGCCCGGAATACGATTTTCTGTTGAGGACTCATTTGAGAAGCAGCTCGCCAAAGAATTCGGGCCGATGGAAATCGGGGCTGGGGGTGCCAATGGGGGACCAGCTCAGGAAGTGCGGATGCGCGGTTTTGTCGCCGCACTTATAGAAATTGGCCCGAAGTTTCTCCGGCAGGTGTTCCGGATCTACGCCGATGAGCTCAAAGGGAATGATGAGGCATACCCGCCAGTTTTGCAGGCCTTCTTTTACCTCGTCGAGCCTCTTGACAGAAGCAAAACGAGCCAGGGACGCCATTTCCTCGGTGGGGCGGGGTGTACGGTGATTTCTGTCTGCGCCACAGCAGGCAAGCACCTTTCCCAGAGCATTGATTTCAAAATTGTAGTATGCTGAACCGTCTGGATCCTGTACAAAGAATTCTACGCAGCTGTCTTCCCACTGGCTGCCGTTGTCCTCCTTATTCTCGGCCCTCAGGTCCAGTCCGCTAACACGAAAATCCACCACCAGGGAACCCTCCGTGCGGGCGATGCGGCCGCTGCAGAGGGGGGCATAGGGCCAGCCTTCCGGCCAGTTTACCTGGTCCACGTCAAAACGGGCGGCCTGGAGCTCCATTACGCTGTCCAGATCCTGGGTGTCAAAACTTACAAGGGGTACAGTTAGCGTTTTCATTACAGTGCCTGCATGTCGTTAAGTTTCTTATAATAGCCGCCGAGGGCGATGAGCTCCTCATGTTTGCCGCGCTCAACAATGACGCCGTCGTGCATGACGATGATTTCATCGGCATTCTTGATGGTGGACAGCCGGTGGGCGATGGCGATGGTGGTACGGTTGGACATGAGGCGGTCCAGGGCATCCTGCACCGTGCGCTCGCTTTCTGTATCCAGGGAGGCAGTGGCCTCGTCCAGGATAAGGATGGGCGGGTTCTTGAGTACGGCGCGGGCAATGGAAAGCCGCTGCCGCTGACCGCCGGAAAGCTTGGCGCCGCGGTCGCCGATATTGGTCTGGTAACCCTGCTCCTTCTCCATGATGAAGTCGTGGGCGTTGGCTATCTTGGCGGCTGCTATCACCTGTTCCTCGGTGGCGCCCTCTACGCCAAAGGCGATGTTGTTGTAAATGGTATCGTTGAACAGGATGGGTTCCTGGTTCACATTGCCCATGAGACTGCGAAGATCCTTGACGGCGACGTTCCTGATATCGATGCCGTCAAGGGTAATGCTGCCTTCCGATACATCCCAAAAACGGGGAATAAGGTCTACCAGCGTGGATTTACCGGCCCCCGATTCGCCCACAATGGCGATGGTTTTCCCGCGTGGGATGGTGAGGTCGATGCCTTTGAGAATCTCCCGCCCCGACTCGTAATTGAAATGGACGTTATTGAAACGGATGCTGTCCTTGAAGCTGGTGATCGGCTGGGGATGCTCGGGGTCCTTGATGGGATTATCGGCCTGGAGGATTTTGTTGATGCGCTCGATGGAAGCCAGGCCGCGGGGGATGGCATAGGTGGCGCGGGACAGTTCCTTGATGGGCTCGATGACCGAGTAAAGGATCACCAGGAAGAAGACGAACTGAGAACCGTCCATGAAATGGCCGCCAAAAAAGCTCTCTCCGCGGATAATCATGGCGCCGCCCACGCAAAGCACCACCATGAGCATGACGGTGCCCAGGAATTCGCTCACAGGGTGGGCGGTGGACTGGCGGATGGACACGCGGTTGTTCTTGCGCCGCATGCGGTCCGATACGTCGTCGAAGCGCTTGCTCATGGTATTCTCGGCGTTGAAAGCCTTGATGATGCGCAGGCCGCCCAGGGTTTCATCGACCTGGGCCATGGTGTCGCTCCATAGGTTCTGGGCCTCCAGCGAACCGCGCTTGAGCTGCTTGCCGATAACGCCCATAATCCACACAAAACCTGGGGTAAAGAGGATGGTAAAGGCCATCATTTCCGGGCTCAGGAAGGTGAGGAAGCCAAAGTACAGGATGATGAGGATGGGATCCTTGATGAGGATGTAGATGGACGAGGTGATGGAATTCTGGACTTCGCCAACGTCGCCCGTAATGCGCGCCACGATGTCTCCTTTCCGTTCTTCTGAGAAGAAGCCGATGGGGAGGCTCAGAATTTTGTTGTAAAGCTCACAGCGGATGTCCTTGACGATGCCGTTGCAGATGGGAACCATGACGGCGTTGGAACCGAAGTAGCAGGCGGTTTTGAGCGAGGTGAACAGGATCATGACGCCCGCCAGCATGATTAGGGTGTTGATGACGCCATACTGGCCGGCAAAACTGGCCACGTAATAATAAAAGTTGTTAACCAGAGTATCCTTGAAGTTGCCTTGCCCCCAGGGAATGAATTCATAAATGGTATCGTCTACCTGGAAAAGGATGTTCAGGAGGGGAACCAGCAGGGCGAAGGAAAAAATATTGAAGATGGCCGACAGCATGTTCAGCAGTACGGCGCCGCCCAGATATCCGGTATAAGGCGCGGTGTAGCGCCTCATCATTCGTAAGAATTCTCTCATGAATGCAAAGATACGAAAAATTACAATACGCGGTCCAGGTAATAGAAGATGAGCTGGATGCGTTTTCTCAGTATCCCATAGTCCAGGGAAGCGGCGTCATCGTGGGGCTTGTTGTTGTTGAAGGTGATGCCGGAAGTGAACATCACGGCCGGAATGCCATGTTCCAGAAACACGCGCTGGTCGCTTACCCTGCGATAAAAGAGGTTGGTGAAGTCTTTGCTGCCGTAATAGTCGAATCCCAGTTCCAGCCCGATATGCCGGGTGGTATTCTCGCTTTCCAGTGTGGCGCGGTGGCCGTTGGCAGCCTCGGAGAGCATGAGCAGATAGTCGGGATGTCCTTTGGTGATGGGGGAGAGCGTGGCGCCCAGCTGGTCCAGGTTCACTACCAGCGAAATCTGGTCGGCAAGAATGGGATTGCCCGACACGGGATCCAGCAGTTTATGCTGGTCGATGAGCCGCCAGAGATCCTCGGCCCCGGCCTGGTTCTTTTCCTTGGCGTCCAGCGCTACCAGGATGAGGCCGCTTGAGTAGACCTTGCGGCAGGCGCGCATCTGCTGAAACATGGCGGCCAGCTGCAGCAGGGCGGTGGTTCCGGAGGCGTTGGCATCGGCTCCGGGATAAAAGGTGCCGCCCAGGATGCCCAGGTTGTCGTAATGGGCCATGACAATGACGTAGCGGGAGGGCAAGGCACTGCCGGAGAGAAAGCCCATGACGTTGCGCCCCATTCCGGCCGAAGTGTTGAATCCGTGCAGCCAGGCCCCGCTGAGCGGCTCCAGGCCGGCTTCCCTGAAACGCTCGCTCAGCCATACGGCGGTATTGCGCGCACCCTCTGTGCCGGTTGCCCTGCCTCCGTTCTCCGGATGGGTGAGCCAAGCTACCTGGGCGCGGATGTTCTCCTCTTTGAGCGCACTCTCGGCGTTGATGGGGGAGATACTGTAACGCACCTTTTGCGCCTGAACCGTAAGTGGCAGGAAGAAGCAAAAGAAAATAAATATTTTTGCTAACTTTGTCATTTGGCGCGAAATTAGCTATTTCGTGCCGGATACGAAAATTTTTCGGTGAAAAAAACGCTTTTCATACTCGTTTTTTTATTGTGCTCAGGTGTGTTTCATGCCGCTTGGGGGCAGTACGACAAAGATGTGTTCTCCTTCCGGGGCCGCACCGCCCTGCAGGATGGCCGGCTCAATGAAGCCGTGTCCAATTTCAATATCCTGGCCCAGCTGGACAGCACCGATTACTGGACCTTCTTCTACCGGGGCATCGCCAAATACAATTTGGGCGATATCCGGGGCGCCAAAGCCGATTTCTCCACGGCCGTGCGCCTGAATCCCGTCTTTACGTCCGGTTATCATTACCGTGCCATCACAGAGAGCCGCACCGGGGACTACGACAGCGCCCTCAAAGACCTGGAACAGGCCATCTCGCTCAGGCCGGGTTCGTCGGGCCTGTATTTCACACGCGGCGTGGCCTATTTCCTGAGCCGTCAGTTCGAGCGGGCCGTGGCCGATTTTGACAAGTATATCCGCCAGGAGCCCAAGGATCCTTCTTCTTACCTCAACCGCGGAGCCAGTTACCTCTTTCTGGGCGACACCCTCAAAGCCCTCACCGATTACAACAAGGCCATCAAACTGGACCGCTTTGAGCCCGAAGGATATATCCGCCGGGGAGGTCTGATGGCGGCCCAAAAGCAGTACGATGCTTCCCTGGCCGACCTGAACAAGGCCATCGAACTGGATTCGACTCTCACACTGGCCCATTTCCAACGGGGCCTGGTCCTGTCCGAGACGGGCCGGCTCAAGGAAGCTATGGCCGACCTCAATACCGTGCTCAAATACGAGCCGGGCAATGCGCTCACCCTGTACAACCGCAGCCTCCTGAGTGCCCAGGTGGGCGATTTCGATGGCGCCCTGGCCGATATGGACCGCGTCATAGCCATTAATCCGGGCAATGTTCTGGCCTACTTCAACCGTGCCGGCTTTTTCATCGAGATGCAGCGCTGGGATGATGCCCTGGCCGATTACAACAAAGCCATCGAACTGTACCCCGACTTTGCCAAGGCCTATATGAACCGGGCCTATGTGGAGCTGCAGATGGGCATGACGCGCGCCTCCAAGGAAGACTACCGCATAGCCCGTAGAAAGGTGGCCGAATATGAGGCTACCACCGCCGGCGGCGCCGATTTCTCTGATACCACCCGCAAATACAGCAATTTGCTGGCGCTGGACGCCGATTTTGCCCGTGGCGGCAACTTCGAGGACGAGATGCTGCGCTCACGCGACGTCGATATCAACCTCAAACCCCTGTACCGCTTCGCACTGGTGAAGGAGCGGGAAACCACCCGCTACGCCCTGGCGCACCCGTACGAGAACAAGTTGCTGGATAATTTCCTGGCTCGGCAGCCGCTGCCTTTGGAAATTACGGGTGAAGCTTCTTCCTTGCCGGTAACATCGGCTGTCCTGTCAGAGCCGGTGGACGATGCCTTCCTGAAAGGCTTGCAGGATGTGGGCCTGCGCCAGTATACCTCGGCCCTCCAGCATATGACCAGTGCCGTTGAGGCCGAGGCCGGGACAGATCCCTACGCAGCCTATTACAAGGCCTACTACCTCATGAACCGCGGCGCGCTCAGGGCCGAGATGATCCAGTTCATCGCCTCCTTCGAATCCAACGTGCAAACCCTTACCATGGACGACAAGGGAAACACCCGCGCCAGGGTGCGCGAACAGGTTTCCCGTGAGTACGATTACTCCGAGGCTTTGGCCGATACCGAGGCCGCTGCCGCTGTCCTGCCTTCCTTCCCTTATATCCAGTTCAATCTGGGCAACCTGTACTGCATGAGTTCCCGCTTTGTGCAGGCCATAGAGAGCTACGACCGAGCCATTAAACTCTACCCCTGGATGGGCGACGCCTACTTTAACAGGGGACTGGTGCTTATTTACCTGAAAGACAAGGAAAAGGGTTGTATCGACCTCTCCCGTGCCGGAGAATTGGGTGTGGAGGGCGCGTACAACGTGATTTCCCGCTACTGCGACAAGGAGGACCGGCCATGATGCGTTTCATCAGTTTTTCCAGCGGCAGCTGCGGAAACTGTTCGCTCCTGCTGGGCCCGCACTCCGGCCTGGTCATCGATGCCGGCGTCGGCATCCGCCGCGTGAAAAAGGAGCTGGAGAATGTGGGACTCGGCTACGATGCCCTGTCGGCCATTCTCATTACCCACGACCATGGGGATCACATCCGCTCACTGGGCTCTTTCTGCAAGCGGCTCACCCTGCCGGTGTGGACAACCCCGGTGTTGCACGATGCCCTGGCACATCATCCTTTTACGGCCGAATGGATCGGGCCTTGCCGCCAGCAGCTGCAGGCCGGGGTGTGGACGCCGGTTACCGTCGATTTTGACGTGCGCTATTTCGTCGTGCCCCACGATGCCACCCAGTGCATCGGCTTGGCTATCCGCTGCGGGGAAGAGCTGTTTGTGCTCATGACCGATATGGGGCATGTTACCCCTGAAGCGCTTCACTGGGCCTCCGAGGCCACTACGGTGGTGGTGGAATCCAATTACGATATGGATATGCTCGTGGGCGGGGATTATCCGCAGGAGCTCAAGGACCGCATCTCGCATGGAATCGGCCATCTGTCCAACAATGCCTGCGCCGATGCCATCACGCATTTCTGGCACCCTGGCCTCAAGAATCTGTTTCTGTGTCACCTGAGCGGGAACAACAATACGCCCGAGTTGGCCTATGCCAGTGCGCTGGATGCCCTCAAGTCCCTGGGCGTTGAGCCCGGTACGGTAGCCCTGAGGGTGCTCCGTAGAGGCATCGCTTCACCGTTACTGGTACTGTAATTACAAAGGATAAATTCCGGCGCCCACAAAGTCCATCAGCGCCTGCGGCTCAATGCAAATTTGGAGGCCGCGGATTCCAGCGCTCACATAAATGGTGTCGTACAGCATAGCGCTCTCATGGATAAAGGTGGGCAGGGGCTTTTTCATTCCGATGGGGGAGCAACCGCCCCGGATATAGCCGGTGAGGGGAAGGAGTTCCTTCACGTGAATCATGGCGCAGCTCTTGTTTCCGGAAATTTTGGCGGCTACCTTGAGGTCTACTTCCATGGAACCCGGCATTACGCACACGAACAGGCCGTTTTTGTCGCCCCGCAATACCAGGGTTTTGAACACCCGGTCCAGCTCTTCTCCCAATTGCTCGGCCACATGGGACGCCTCCAGGTGTTCCTCGTCCACCTCATAGGGGACTAAGGAGTATGGGATGCCCGCCGCATCCAGCAAACGGGCTGCATTGGTTTTCTGCACAGCCATGCGCAAATTTACGAAAAAAAGGCGTATCTTCGCATACCTATGGCACCGCTGGAAGTTCTCAAGACATACTGGGGCTATGACAGTTTCCGTCCCATGCAGGAAGAGATAGTCCGTGAGGCGCTGGAAGGCCGCGATGTACTGGCCATCCTGCCCACGGGAGGGGGAAAGTCGGTATGCTTCCAGGTGCCGGCCCTGATGAGGGACGGTTTGGCGCTGGTCATTACGCCGCTCATCGCCCTCATGAAGGATCAGGTTCAGAATCTGCAGGCCCGGGGCATCAAGGCGCTGGCTATCCATGCCGGCATGAACCGCCGGGAGGTGGACCTGGCTCTAAACAATGCCGCCTACGGGGATTATAAGTTTCTTTATCTGAGTCCGGAGCGCATCCATACCCAGTTGTTTCAGACCTATCTCTCCGTTTTGAATGTCAACTTCATTGTGGTGGACGAGGCCCATTGTATTTCACAATGGGGCTATGATTTTCGCCCCACCTATCTGGAAATAGGGGAGTTGCGCAAACGGATTGAGGCACCGGTGATAGCCCTTACGGCTACCGCTACCCCCACAGTGGCCAAGGATATCATGGACCGTCTGGGTTTTCCTGCCCCTAATCTGCTCCAGTCGGGTTTTGAACGCCCCAATCTGAGCTATATTGTGCGCAAAACGCAGGATAAGCTGGGGCAGATCCGCAGCGTTTGCAACGGCGTCCCCGGCAGCGGCATTGTGTATGTGCGCAGCCGTAACCGGACGCAGGATTTGGCCGAATCCTTACGCGCGGCTGGCGTATCGGCCTCTTTCTATCATGCCGGCCTGGGCGCCGAAACACGGTCGCAGCGGCAGGCCGACTGGAAGAGCGGGAAAACCCGGGTGATGGTGTGTACCAATGCCTTCGGCATGGGCATTGACAAGCCCGATGTCCGTTTTGTAGTGCACGCCGACCTTCCGGACAGTCCGGAGGCCTATTTCCAGGAAGCCGGCAGGGCAGGGCG
>CAJOHK010000007.1:0-31512 GCA_905234285.1 uncultured Bacteroidales bacterium | reverse complement strand
AACGGAACCGACAGCACCCGCCTCAAGCAAATAGAAGAAGTGTCGTTTCCCAGTCTGGAATTCATCGAGGATATCTATCAGAAGCTCCATATCTTCTATGAGATTCCCTACGATGCCGGAATGGGCCGCATGCTCAAGTTTGACCTGGCGGCTTTTTGCAAGCAATATAAGCTGCAGCAGGCTCCGGTCTGGTATGCCGTCAAGTATTTGGAGCGGGAAGGACACTGGACAGTGGCCGAAGACATGGATATCCAGACGCGGGTGAAGATAGATGTAGACCGTCAGGCTTTGTATGGAATTGACCTGCCGGATCCGGCCATGCCGATGCTGCTGGAGACCCTCATGCGCCTGTATACGGGCATTTTCTCCTATGCCACACCCATCGAAGAAGAGGTGGTGGCGGGCCGTTGCGGCGTAACAACAGCGCAGCTCAGGCAACTGCTGTACGGGCTTAGCCTGAATCATGTCATCCGCTACATTCCGGCCGATCATGCTACCGTGATCAGCCTGCAGCATGACCGTCTGCGCCCGGGGAATGTCCAACTGAGCCCCCAGCGTTACAAGATGCTCCGGAGCACTTTCCACGGGAGGGTGCAAACCATGCTGGACTATGTAGAGGAGAGCGACTGCTGCCGCTCGCAGTTCCTGCTGCGTTACTTTGGCCAGGAGGATAGCCAGCCTTGCGGCAAGTGCGATCTCTGCCGCAGCGGTGCCGCCCAGTCGGCCACGCTGGCCCGGCAGATAAAGGCCTGGATTGAGGCCCGTGGCGGGCAATATACGCTGGCGCAGCTGCGCGCCGCCTTCGGCACGGCCGGGGACAGTTATCTCAGTGTCCTCTAGACGCCCATGACGTACCCGCTTACCAGGACTAAGCATTCCAAGGACTTCCTGTTGGAGCAAATCCGCAACGGAGGGGGGCTCTCTACGGGGCAGCAGGTCAAGCTGTCCCTCCTGCTCGGCTATCCCGCCATCCTGGCCCAGCTCTCCAGCGTGATGATGCAGTATATCGATACCTCCATGGTGGGCCACCTGGGATCGGCGGCGGGGGCGTCCATCGGGCTGGTGAGTACCTGCATCTGGCTTATGTGCGGCATTGGGTAGCGGCGTGGCCGAGCTGATCACCGGACTGCTCATGTTCTCTTACCTGGCCTTCGGCTCCAAAGAGCTGCGGCTCACGCAGGAGCGGGGCATGTATCGGCCCACCGATACCGTTGTGCGAAAGGCATGGGACATCAGCGGCCCCATGGCCCTGCAGAATTTGCTCATGCGGGGCGGATACATCGCTGCCACAGTCATTGTGGCGCCGCTCGGGACCGTGGCTATCGCCGCCTCTTTCTCCCGGCTATCTTTGTTACGCGTGTGTATGGTCTGATGGGCTTCTGGGTGTGCATGGCCATCGAACTGACTTTCCGCGGAACCCTGTTCCTGGTGCGCCTCAGACGCGGTTCTTGGCTTAAGTCAAGCGTCTAAAAATAGTTTAAAATTTCTTTAAAAATATTTGCAAGTATAAAAATTTGTCGTACCTTTGCGGTGTACTATTAAACTAATACACTAAGCAATGAAAAGAATTGTACTTGTTTCGATGACGCTGATGCTTGCGGTGGCAAGTATGTTCGCGAAAGGGAAGAATGACTGGAAAGGCAAAGTGGTGGACCAGAACGGGGCCCCCATTGCCTATGCCAATGTGGCGGTTCTTTCCAAGGCCGATTCTACCGTTGTGTGCGGCGTTACCACCCAGGAAGATGGTACCTTTTCTATTGTAACCACCGAGACCGATGGCATCATGATGGTGGCCATGCTGGGATACCGGACCGTTTATCTGGTGCCTGTCGATGGGGCTTTGATTACCCTCCAGGACGATGTTACCCTGCTCCAGGGCGCTGTGGCAACAGCTATCATGCCCAAGACCAAGCTCACGGGGGAGGGGCTGCAGACCAGTGTCCGTGGATCGGTGCTGGAGAATGTAGGTACCGCCAACGATGTGCTGGCCAAGACGCCGGGTATTATCAAGGGCCAGAATGGGCTTGAAGTCATCGGCAAGGGTTCTCCGCTGGTGTACATCAATGGTCATAAGGTGACCGATGCTACAGAGCTGGACCGCCTGCAGAGTAACGAGATTCAAAGCATAGAGGTCATTACCAACCCCGGTGCCCAGTACGATGCCACCGTGCGCGCCGTGGTGCGCATCAAAACCATCCGCAGGCAGGGCGACGGCTTCGGCTTCACCCTTACCGCTTCGGATGCACAGTCGCTCCGCCGGGCCCAGTTCAACGACCCGGCTGCCAACCTGAGCATGAATTACCGCACCGGCGGCGTGGACATCTTTGCCGGCGTGAACTATAGCAAGAGTGATTTCCTCCAGATCAGCGATGCCGAAAAGGAAACCACAGGATCGCCTGTATTCAAGGATCAGGCTACTATCGACGGAATCGGGACGACCTATAACCTGGGCGGCAATGCCGGTGTGAACTGGCAGATAGCCGACAACCATTTCCTGGGCGGGAAGGTGGAGTGGGGCCGCGACCTGAGCAGCAGCGACCGGACCATCATCCACGACAAAGTGACCCGCAATGACGAGTTGGTGGACGATATCACCACCATCACGGAGGATACCTTAGGCGATAAGGCTCCCTATAACGTAGGTGTCAACGTGTATTACAACGGAACGGTGGGTGGGAAACTGAACATCGACTTCAATGCCGACTATTACACCAGCACCAGCTCGGTAATCTCCAGCTCCAACGAGACCAGTAAATTCTCTGACGATGCCCGGGTGAGCACCAGCTCCGACAGCCGGAACCGCTTGTATGCCACTAAACTGGTTCTTTCCTATCCCATCTGGAAGGGGCAGCTGCAGGTGGGGACAGAAGAGTCCTTCTCCCGCCGCTCCGACAATTATACCCTTACCGGCATTGTGGTGCCGGCTTCATCGGCCAGCGTGAAGGAAGACAATATCGCCGGTTTTGCTTCCTATGGCTTTTACATCCCCAAGGTGGGCCAGATCAATGCCGGCGTTCGCTACGAGCATGTCAATTACGGCTACCAAGACGCGCTGGCCCCCAAGAACGACACCACCCTTACCTACGGTAACTGGTTCCCCACGCTGTCCTATGCCAATGTTTTCGGCCCTGTGCAGGTGCTGCTTAACTACAGCGTCAAGACGCAGCGCCCGAACTTCTCCATGCTGTCCAGCGCCATTCGTTACAACAGCCGATACCTGTGGCAAAGCGGTAACGCCGCCCTGCAGCCGCAAATCTCCCATGATGTGAGCCTCACAGCCCTGTGGAAGTTTATCACCGTGGGTGCCAGTTACAGTCATGTGAACAGCGCCATTGTCACTTGGTCCTATGCCTACAACGACGAAGGTGTGATGCTGGTGCAGCCCCGCAACCTGGACGTTCCGTACCGCCAGTTGTCGGCCTATGTGAACCTGACGCCCACCCTGGGGCCTGTCACGCTCAATTATACTTTTGTGGTGCAGCCGCAGTGGCTCACTATAACGGCCCCCGATGCCAGCCAGGCTTCCGGTGTGCGGGAAACGTCCTTCAACGGAAAACCCCTGTTTGTGGCGCAGCTGTTCAACACGCTTAACCTGAAAGGCGGATGGCAGTTTGAACTGGGCGGCGTGGTGTACAGCCGGGGCTATACCCAGAACATCTACCTGACCAACGTATACTTCAACTTGACCGCTGCCGTGCAGAAAAAACTGCTCAAGGACGGCTCCCTGGTGCTACGTCTGGAAGGCGCCGACTTGGCCGGGCTGGGGCACAACGACATTGCCACCGACTTTGGCAATTACAAGATCTGGCAGACCAATATCATGGACACCCAGCGCATCAAGTTCTCGGTCCGATACAACTTCAACACCGCCCAGAGCAAGTACCGTGGCACTGGCGCCGGCAGCGACAACAAGAGCCGTATGTAAGACTTACATTTTGAAGAGCATCCCGCCGATATTGTCCCGGGATGCTCCTGTTACGGAGGAGAGGCAGGATGGCTCTCCGGCCATATACAGCACACCCAGGAAGGCGAAGATGAGCGCCTCTTTGAATTCCACCAGAGCGGGTTCGGGCACCAGGAGGGTGCAACCGCTTCTGGTGGACATTCTTTCTATCAGGAACTTGTTCCAGGCGCCCCCGCCCGTGACCAGGATGCGTTTACTCGGGTGGGTGACGCGGGCCAGTTGCCCTGCGCAGTGCTCGTAATAGGTGCGCAGGAGGTCCTCCAGCGGCAGGTTGGCGCTGTCCAGGAGGGGAAAGACGTTTTTCTCGACCCACTCACGTCCCAGTGACTTGGGCCAGGGTTGGGCGTAATAGTCCAGGGCGTCCAGCTGCTCCAGGAGTTCCTGCCGAACCTGGCCATCCCGCGCGATGAGGCCGTCATGGTCCATCTCCAGCCCCCTTGTTCGGCAATAGCGGTTAATGACATAGTTGACCGGCGAGATGTCAAAGGCGATGCGCCTATCTCCATCCCGGAAAGAGATGTTGGAGAAGCCGCCGATATTCAGGCAATAATCGTATTCGCCAAAGAGAAGGTCGTCGCCGATGGGAACCAGCGGTGCGCCCTGCCCGCCCAGCATGATATCCAGACGCCGGAAGTCCGAAATCACCGGGAGGCTGGTCTCGGCCGCAATGGCGGCGCCGTCGCCAATCTGGAACATGATGCGGTTCCCGGGCTCATGGAACACCGTGCTGCCGTGGGAGGCTAAGAAATCCGGCTTGACGCCGAATTCGGCCATGAAATCGTTTACCCGCCGGCCCAGGAATTGGCCATAGGCGCTGTGGAAGGCCACGAACTCCTTGGCGGTCATGTGCTGCACTCGGTTGCGAAGGGTATCGCTGAGTTCCAGAGGGTAATCGTATCCCCGGGCGCAGTCTATGTGGTAGCGCCAGCGGCCGTCTTTTTGATTGAATGTGGCGCAGCAAACGTCCAGGCCGTCTACCGACGTGCCTGACATGAGTCCTATGCAGGTATATTTCATCTTTCCAAAGATAAGCCTTTTCGGCGCATATTCCAAAATATCCGTATCTTTGCAGCCGGAAAAGAATTGCACTATGTATTACGTTTGCAAACGACTGGAGATTTCATCGGCCCACGCCCTTCATCTGTCCTATGAGAGCAAGTGCGAAAGCATGCACGGCCACAATTGGATTGTGAAGATTTATTGCAAGAGCGAAACGCTCAACGCCGACGGGATGGTCACCGATTTTACTCATATCAAGAAGCAAATCTCGGGAGCCCTGGATCACAAGAACCTGAACGAGGTCTTCGACTTCAATCCTACGGCCGAGAATATCGCCCGCTGGATTTGTGACCACGTAGAAAACGCTTACCGGGTAGAGGTGTGGGAGAGCGAGATGAACATGGCCGCCTATGAGCGCTAAGATCTATCGCGTCAACGAAGTATTCTATAGCCTCCAGGGCGAGGGCTTCTGGACCGGAACGCCCATGGTCTTTGTGCGCCTGAGCGGCTGCAACCTGCAGTGCCCGTTTTGTGATACGGACCATTCGGCCTTTACGGAAATGACGGCCGATGATATTATGGCGGCGGCCCGCTCCTGTGGCGGCGCCTGTAAGCGCATTTGCCTAACCGGCGGGGAACCGTCCCTTCAAGTGGATGATGCCCTGGTTTCGGCCCTTCATGCCGCAGGTTATACGCTTCACATGGAGACCAATGGAACGCATCCCGTGCCCAAGATGATAGACTGGGTTACGCTTAGCCCCAAAGCAGATGTTCCCGGCCTCAAAGGAAACGGAAGTGTGGTGCTGGAACGGGCCGACGAAATCAAAGTGGTGTTTACAGCAGGTGCCCAGCCCGAAAAATGGGTCTCTTTCCCGGCTCAATGGCACTTCCTGCAGCCCTGTGATCAAAACGGTAGGGTCAATATGGTCGAAACCATTGCCTATATTGTGAAGCACCCTTCCTGGCGCCTTTCCCTCCAAACCCACAAACTCCTGAACATTCGCTAAGCTCATTACCCGGTCCAAGCACGGATTAGGCCCTTCCTTCGGCTCTAGTTATTGGCCATAGGAATTGGCATCTTGACAAGTGAGCAGAAATCGGCGTGAAACATAACTGATTGATACTGTGCGTTTTACAGAAATTCAGTCCGGCTATTTGCCGGACTGAATTTTTACAACTGACTAATATTCAATAAGTTGCGTTTCACGTCGGGCGGGCGTCGTGGCACAAAAAAAGGCAGCCTTTCAGCTGCCCTTTTTGAGCCACTCATCAGGCTCGAACTGACGACCTGCGCGTTACGAATGCGCTGCTCTACCGACTGAGCTAAAGTGGCCTTTTCCGGTTGTGGTGAACCGGGACTGCAAATATACGGGATTTTTTGTATTTTTGCAACAAATTTCATTTATATGCGTTCTGACATCATTGTAGTGGGAGGGGGAGCCGCAGGGCTCATGGCGGCCATAGGCGCCGCCCGGGTGCTTTCCCAAAGTGAAAACGGCGGCACTGTAACCGTGCTGGAAAAAATGCCCAAAGCTGGCCGTAAAATCATGATTACCGGCAAAGGGCGCTGTAATTTCACCAATGTCAAGGACTGGACCGACTTTAGCGCTCACATCAGAACTGACATCAATTTCGTAAGCCCCGCCTGGCATAACCTTACCCCGGAAGGTGTAGTGGAACTGCTCAGGCAAAATGGCATGCGTTCAGTGGTGGAAAGGGGAGACCGGGCCTACCCGGCGTCTCACATGGCTGGCGATGTGGTAGACACCCTGCTCAGGGCCTGTACCCTTGCCGGTGTAAAGGTGGTAACGGACTGTGAGGTCAAGACCATAGACGTAACGCCCAGGGGATATTCCCTTGACTGTGTGCAAACCACTCGCAAGCAGGTACGCATCCCGGTGGACGATCCCCGTAAACTGCGTCCGGGAAAGCCGGCTCCCACCAGGGAAGAGATTACCATCGAACCGGTGGAGTATAGCTGCCAAAAACTGATTATCGCTACCGGCGGCCTGTCTTATCCCGGCACCGGCAGTACCGGTGACGGTTACATGTGGGCCGGTGAACTGGGACACAGCGTAGAAGACTGCTATCCCTCTCTCACTGCGTTGGTTCCCGTGGGGTATAAAGAGAGTACGCCCCTTGCGGCCGAAATCAAACAGGCCTTCCGCGGTCGCACTGTGTATGGCAAAACCAAAGAACGCAAAATAGCACCTCTGCCGTCCTGGTATCCCAAATTCGAAAAACACATCGAACGCGTAACACCCCTGAGCGAACTGGGCGAACTGTTCAACGGCAATAACTTGGAGAACGTGCAGCTGTCACTGTATGTGAACGGCGATTTGGTGCAGCAGGAATTCGGCGACGTGGAATTTACCGACGGCGGCCTGGAAGGACCGCTGGGATTCATGGTGAGCCGAAAGGCAGTGAAGGCCCTTAACGACGGGCAAAAAGTATCGGTCTCGCTGGATTTGAAACCTGCCGTGGAGCTGGAGAAACTGGACGCCGATGTGCACCAGAAATGGGAAGAGGTAATTCACGACGAGCGCTCCAAAGGCCAGAGCTTCCAGCGTCTTTTCCGCATCATGCTGGGCAAGCTCATCCCCTGGAACCTTACCCTGGCATTCCTCAAGACCAATTCCCGGGTAAGCGTGGACAGCCTGGCATCGGCCCTCAAGGACTGGAAGATGGACATAGCCGGATTTGTGGGCTTCGAACGCTGCGTCATTACAGCAGGCGGCATTTCCAGCTCGGAAGTGGTGGCTAAAACGCTGGAGTCCAAGAAGCAACCGGGCCTGTACTTCGCAGGAGAGGTCCTGGACATGGACTGCGATACCGGCGGCTACAATCTTCAGATGGCCTTCAGTACTGGTTTCCTGGCCGGTCAATCGGCCGCAAAGGCATTGGAGTAATCAATTACGTTATATGAGACTGTTCAGTCTTTTCCCATTGCTCGGTATGGCCCTCCTGGCCTGTGCCTGCGGATCGGCCTATACGGTGCAGTCGGCCCCCTATGGGAACGATATGTACCTGGCCGTCATCGATGCCGAGGAAGAACGTGTGGTCTACTTTGTGAAGGAAATCTCGCCCTTTTATTCCCATCCTACCAGCCGGCACGATGTCAATGTCCTGGTTCACAAGATACTCAAACCCTTTGTCAGATAACAAAACCAATACGATAATATGGACAAAAAAAGTTATGCTTTTGGCATGAGCGTGGCCTCCAGCTTTTATCAGCAGGGCATACATGTCAATAATGTAGATGATTTCCTCGCGGGCCTTAAGGATATGTTAACCGGCGCCAAACCGGCCATGTCTATGGAGGAGGCTGGCAACGCCCTGGAAGAATTCTACAAAGAACTGGAAGATGAAACTGCCGAGCGCGCTGCTGCTGCCGGCGCCGCCGCCAAGGCTGAAGGCGAGAAATTCCTGGCCCAGATGGCCAAGGATCCCGCTGTGAAGGCAACCAAGAGCGGCCTGATGTATAAAGTGGTGAAGGAAGGTACCGGCCGCAAGCCCAAGGCTACGGACAAGGTATACTGCCACTATGAGGGCAGCTTCCCCAACGGTCAGGTATTCGACAGCTCCTACAAGCGCGGTGAGCCCATCGAATTCGGCCTCAATCAGGTCATCAAGGGCTGGACCGAGGGTCTGCAGCTCATGAGCGAAGGCGCCACCTACGAGCTTTACCTGCCTTACCATCTGGCTTACGGCGAAACCGGCACCCGCGGTATTCCTCCGTGCAGTGCCCTCAAATTCGTGGTAGAACTCATCGAAGTAAGATAGATTCTTCGCTCCGCTCAGAATGACTGCAGTCATCCAGGCTATAGAAATCTTTGCAATGGTGACCGGGATCCTGTATGTGATCCTGGAAATTCTGCAAAAGAACGGAATGTGGTGGGTGGGCATCCTTACGGGTGCCGCCTGCGCTTTCAGTTTCGGCGTTCAGCACGTATGGGCATCGATGGGGCTCAATATCTACTATGTGGGCATGTCGGTCTGGGGGCTCTATCAGTGGAAAAAAGCCGGTGAACAGGTAGGGGAGGGCGAAATCCATCTCCAGAAGCTCAGTCCCAAGGTAAGCGGGCTGGGTTGCGGTTTGCTGGTTCTGCTGTCGTCCGTCATGATTCCTGTTCTTAAGGCCACGGGGGATCCGGCGCCAGCGCTGGATGCCATAGCCGTATCCTTGAGCGTGGTGGGCACGTGGTGGCTGGCGCAGAGTTATCTGGAGCAGTGGCTGCTTTGGATTCTGGCCGATATCCTTACTGCCACCCTGTGCATCGTCACCGGGCAGTATGTCCTGTCGGTGCTATACCTGGCCTACATCGCCTCGGCGGTCTATGGGTATTTCCATTGGAAAAAACGCGGGAAATACGTAACTTTACCCAAATGAAATCACTGGTAATCGATTGTGGCGCTACCAA
This sequence comes from uncultured Bacteroidales bacterium, assembly GCA_905234285.1. Classification (GTDB taxonomy): domain Bacteria; phylum Bacteroidota; class Bacteroidia; order Bacteroidales; family UBA932; genus Cryptobacteroides. Next base: position 22,128 of record CAJOHK010000007.1, on the reverse strand, counting down.
GGCCGACTGGTATGTATCAGGCGGCCGTTCGCTGCGTACCCCTGGTTTCAATCTGGCCCATACGCCCGCCGATACGCTGCAGGAAATTCTGGACGGGGCCGCCAAAGAATTGGGATCTGGAATAGACAGTGTCCATTTCTATGCGGCCGGCCTGGTAGGGGAGTCTCCCGTAGACCTGGGCCGATGGTTCCCCGGTGCCACCATCGAATACGCCTCCGATATGTTGGGGGCGGCCCGCGCTGTGTGTGGCCGCGAGCCTGGTATAGCCGTTATTCTGGGCACCGGCGCCAACACCTGCCTCTACGATGGCAAGGACATCTCCTGGAAGGTGAACTGCGGCGGCTTCATCTTGGGCGATGAAGGCTCGGCCTCCGTGCTGGGGCGCCTGTTTGTTACCGATTTCATCAAAGGCTGCATGCCGGCATCGGTCAAAGAGGCCTTTGCCCGCGAATTCCAGGCCGATTATCCCACGCTGGTGCATCATGTTTATGGGGCCGAAGCGCCTGCCCGGTATCTGGGCAGCTTCGCGCCTTTCATCCTCCAGCGCTACGAGCAGGAGGAATACGTGAAGAACCTCGTAGACAACAACTTCCGCGGGCTCTTTGAACGCACCATTGTCCAGTATCCGGCCCTGCCCGTGGGCGTAGTGGGAGGTTTCGGCTTTGCCTGCCAGGAAATTCTCCGTCGCATCGGCGCCGAATACGGCGTTACCTTCTCCCGTTTCCTTTCCGGTCCCATCGAAGGGCTCATTCAGTATCATGCCTTATAAAGAATCCTATCCCTCTGTGCTGCTGTCCGATGCTGTGGATGCCATCAGCTCGCTCCCGGGCGTTGGCCGCCGGAGCGCCTTGCGCCTGGCCTTGCATCTCCTGAAGCAGCCGGCCGAGAACGTGCATCATTTTACGTCGGCCATCAACCAGCTCCGGGACCAGGTGCATTATTGCAAGTGTTGCCGCATGATTTCCGACGACGAGGTCTGTGCCATCTGCGGGGACCGTACCCGTGACCATCGCACCATTTGCGTGGTGGAAAGCGTGCGGGACGTGATGAGCATCGAAGCCACCGGTCAGTATCACGGCCTGTACCACGTGCTGGGCGGCATCATTTCACCTATCGCCGGTGTGGGGCCCTCGGACCTGAACATAAAAGAGCTGGTGGCCCGCGCCGAGGCTTTCGAGAATCCCGAATCGGCCGAGGTCATCCTGGCCCTGAGCGGCGACGTAGAAGGGGAGACCACTGCATTTTACATTTACCGGCAAATTGAACATACCGGCATCAAGGTAAGCTCGCTGGCCCGCGGACTGGGATTCGGCGACGATTTGGAATATGCCGATTCCCTTACCCTGGGCCGTTCCATAACCAATAGACAAGTATTCAAACCATGAACCCCGAAGCTTCCCGCTGTCTGCTTTGCAAGAAACCCAAGTGCGCCCTGGATGGCTGCCCCGTGCATACTCCCATTCCGGAATGCATGCTGCTGTATCGTCAGGGCCGCCTGGAAGAGGCCGGCCGTCTGCTGTTCCGCAACAATCCATTGAGCGCCGTTACTTCCCTGGTCTGTGACTGGAAGCAGTTCTGCTATGGGCACTGCGTCCTCAATGTGAAAAAGATACCCGTCCGCTGGTATGAGATAGAACAGGAGATCTCCGGATCGTATCTCATGACGCATCGGCTGGAGCGCCAGTCGCTGGATCTTACCGGCGACCGCATTGCCATTGTGGGGGCTGGCCCCGTGGGTTTGGCTGCTGCGGTATGGCTGTACGAGGCCGGCGCCGAGGTGACCCTCTATGACGCCAACCCCCGTATGGGCGGTGTGTTGCGCTATGGCATCCCGGCCTTCCGCCTGGACAAGAAGTACTGCGATGCCTTCGAGGACATGTTCGCCGATGCGGGCATCGAATTCCACGGAGGCGTAGAGGTGGGACGCGACATCCTGCTGGCCGAGTTGTCGGCCTCCTACGATGCCGTCCTGCTGGGTGCCGGCGCCGAGAAACCGGCTACCCTCCGGATTCCGGGAGAGGAGCGTGCCGTACAGGCCCTTGCGTATCTCAAGGATCCGTCGGCCTTCCAGTTGGGCCAGAAAGTGATAGTGATTGGCGGCGGCAATGTGGCCATGGATGCCTGCCGTACCGCCGTGCGCCAGGGCTGCGATACCTGGGTCTATTACCGGAAAACCTTCGAGAACATGCCCGCCAACCCGCTGGAAGTAGAGGAGGCCAAGGCCGATGGGGTCCAGTTCAAGGTATTCCAGGCCCCCGTTGAGGTGAAGGAAGGCGGTGTCGTTTTCCGTGACTGCGAGAATGTGCAGCCCGAGGACGGCGGCCGCGTGGTCACACGCATCATCGACGGCACCGACCATCTGGTGCCCTGCGACACCCTCATCACGGCCATCAGTGAAAAACCCGATTTCAAAATTTTCGGCAAAATGCCCGTCCTCCTCAACGAGTGGGGCTGGCCCGAGCTCTCTCAGAGCCAGAAGGTAGAGGGCCTTAGCAACGTCTGGGTGGCCGGCGACTTCTGCCTGGGGCCCAAGACCGTGGTAGAGGCCGTCGCCTCGGCCCGCAAAGCCTGCGATGGCATTATGGCTGCTCTTCCCGATGTTCACTTAACTCGCTGATGCACAGCCACTTGCTAATATTCAGTCCGGCTATTTGCCGGACTGAATTTCTGGAAAATATTGATAGTTAATTACTTAGGTGAACGGGCTATGAAAGCAGTTTTAGTGTATTCAGGTGGTTTGGACAGTACCACGCTCCTGTATGAGTATAAGGATTCCATCGCGCTGGCGGTGAGCTTTGACTATGGCTCCAAGCATAATGCCCGGGAGATAGCTTATGCCAAGGAGAACTGCAAGCGGCTGGGAATCAAGCACCTGGTTATTCCGCTGGGCTTTATCGGACAGTATTTCAAGAGTGACCTTCTCCAGAGTGGCGGAGACATTCCCGAAGGCTCTTATGCCGATGAGAACATGAAGAGCACGGTGGTGCCTTTCCGAAACGGAATTATGCTGGCGGTGGCAGCCGGTTTGGCCGAGAGCTATGAACTGGATGCCATCATGCTGGCCAACCATGGCGGTGACCATGCCATCTATCCCGACTGTCGGCCGGAGTTCGTCGACGCGTTTGGCAAAGCCGTGGAGGCGGGAACTTACAACGGGGTAAAGTTGCTTTCTCCGTACTGCAATATCACCAAGCGGGACATCGCCCTGCGCGGTCAAAAGCTCGGAATCGATTATTCCCTAACGTATTCCTGTTACAAGGGAGGGGAGAGGCACTGCGGCAAATGCGGTACTTGCACCGAACGCAAAGAAGCCCTGGAAGGATTCGATCCCACCGAATACGAGGCCTAATCTATTGCTTTTTTAGTTTTTTTCCGTACATTTGCAGGCTGACTTTTCCGTAATGTCGGCTGGTTATTGATGTACAATCCATCCGGAGCGACTGGCCCGGAGCTAAAACACCTGCGAGATATGCTCAGTATCTTCTATAAGGAAAACGGAAAAATTCTCCTCTCCCAGTCGGAGAAAGATTTCGCCGTCCTCAAACTGGAAAACGTAGTCTGGATAGATTTGGTCCAGCCTTCCGGTGCAGAGAAAAGAGCCGTGGAGGCCTTTCTCGGGACCGAAATCCAAAGCCGTGCCCAAGCCGAAGAGATTGAATCATCGTCCCGTTATTTCGAGACCGATGACGCCATCTTTGCCAATACAAACTTCCTCACGCCGGGACCGGACGAATATATGATGCAAGCCGTTTCGTTCACCATCGTGGACGACACCCTGGCTACGCTCCGTGAGGTTCCGCTGCGTTCCTTCACGGACTTGCAGCGCCGCCTGCAGGTGAACCCCAAGCAGTACCCGTCGGGCTTTACGGTTTTTGCCAGCATCCTGGACCAACGTGTGGACCTGGATGCCGATATGATCGAGCTCCTTTCCAAGGAGATATCCCAGTACGCCCGGCAAATCAACGACCAGGAAGATATAGACCAGGAACTCCTCATCGACATTTCCCAGATGCAGGAGAATACCATGATTGTGCGTGAGAACGTGGTGGATAAACAGCGCCTCATCTCCAACCTCATGCGCTCCACCAAAGTGCCGCGCAATCTGGAGGGCCGACTGAACGTGCTGCTGGGCGATATCAGTTCTCTGCTGAGCTTCGAGCGTCTGGAATACCTCCAGGACACCGTGGTGGGTCTCATCAACCTGGAGCAGAACAAGATCATGAAGATCCTGGCCGTGGTGAGCGTGTTCCTCATGCCGCCCACCCTCATTGCCGGTTTCTATGGCATGAACGTCCGCCTGCCCATCATCGCGGCAGACAATCCCAACGCCAATTTCTGGAACTGGATCATCATCATCGGCCTCATGGCCCTGAGCTGCATCCTGGTATTTGTGCTGTTCCGGCGCAAGAAACTCTTGTAAAATCAAATATTTATCCCTATATTTGCGCGCTTTTTTCCCGAGCGCGCTTTTTGTGCGTAGGCAAAAGCTCAATAAATAATGTTTAACTACTAGTTTTTTCAACCAAATTTTTATGTCTGAAGAAATTAAGAACGTAGCAGAAGAGCAAATCAACGGAGCTCCTGCTCAAAAAGAAACCAAGAAGGCCGTGCTCAATGCTTCCGTAGCTCCCGAGGAGTTCGACTGGGAAGCCTTTGAGAACGACGGTGTAGAGTCCGTCTCCAAGGAAGAGACCATGGCTCTGTACGAGCAAACCCTCAACAAAGTCACCGAGAATGAGGTGGTAGAGGGTGTCGTGACCTCCATCAACAAGCGTGAGGTTGTGGTGAACATCGGCGCCAAGAGCGAAGGTGTTATCAGCGCTCCCGAGTTCCGTTACAACCCGGATCTTAAGGTGGGTGACAAAGTGGAAGTGCTCGTAGAGAGCGCCGAGGACCGCAAAGGTCAGCTCATCATCTCCCACAAGAAGGCCCGTCAGCTCAAATCTTGGGATATGGTTAACGCCGCTTATGAGAGCGGTGAAGTGGTGAAGGGTTATGTAAAGACCCGCACCAAGGGCGGTATGATCGTGGACGTGTTCGGTATCGAGGCATTCCTCCCCGGCTCCCAGATCGACATCAAGCCCATCCGTGATTACGATGTGTTCGTGGACACCACCATGGACTTCAAGATTGTCAAGATCAACCAGGAATTCCGTAATGTGGTCGTTTCCCACAAGGCTCTCCTGGAGGCCGAGCAGGAGCTCAAGCGCGCCGAGCTCATCTCCAAGCTGGAGAAGGGTCAGGTGCTCGAGGGCGTAGTGAAGAACATCACCAACTACGGCGTGTTCGTAGACCTGGGCGGCGTGGACGGTCTCATCCACATCACCGACCTCAGCTGGGGCCGCATCTCTCACCCCGAGGAAGTGGTTGCCCTGGATCAGAAGATCAACGTGGTTGTCCTGGACTTCAACGAGCAGCAAAAGCGCATCGCCCTGGGTCTCAAGCAGCTCACCGCTCATCCTTGGGAGGCCCTCTCCGCCGACCTTAAGGTGGGTGATACCGTGAAGGGTAAGGTGGTTGCCGTTGCCGATTACGGTGCCTTCGTAGAGGTAGAGCCCGGCGTGGAAGGTCTGGTACACGTGAGCGAAATGAGCTGGAGCCCCCGTCTGCACAGCGCTCAGGAATTCCTGAAGATGGGCGACGAGGTAGAGGCCGTTATCCTCACCCTGGACCGTGAGGCCCGCAAGATGTCCCTGGGCATCAAGCAGCTCACCGCCAACCCTTGGGAGAGCATCCGCGAGAAATATCCCGTGGGCTCCCAGCACAAAGCCACCGTTCGCAACATCACCAACTTCGGTGTGTTCGCTGAGCTTGAGGATGGCGTAGAAGGTCTCATTCACATCTCCGACCTCTCCTGGAACAAGATCAAGCATCCCGCCGAGATGGTTCAGAGCGGCGACGTCATCGATGTAGTGATCCTTGACTTCGACGAGAACAGCCACAAGCTGTCCCTGGGCCACAAGCAGCTCACTCCCAACCCTTGGGACGAGCTCGAGGCCAAGTATCCTGTAGGTACCGTGGTAGACGCTACCGTTGCCAACATCGGCGACAAGAACACCACTCTCACCCTGGCCGATGGCACCGAGGTTACTGCTTTCAACCGTGAACTCGTGAAGGAAGACGGCAAGAACGCCCTCGTAGGTGAGACCCTGCCCGTGAAGGTTGTGGATCTGCGCCGCAGCACCCGCTCTATCCGCGTGTCCCACGTCCGCACTTACTCCGAGGCCAAGGCTGCCAAGGAAACTGCAGAGGCCGAGACCGCCAAGAAGGCTATCAAGAAGGTCCAGACCAGCGTGGAGAAAACCACCCTGGGTGACATCTCCGCTCTGGCTGCCCTTAAGGACAAGCTCGAGAAGGGTGAGTAATATCCCCAATAGCTTTCAAGTCACTATGCTCGGCACGGCTTCGGCCATGCCGGTCAAAGGACGGAATCAAAGCGCCCAGGCACTTCATGTGCATGGGCGCTTGTTCCTTATAGATTGTGGAGAAGGCGTCCAGTACAGCATGGTTCAGCACCATGTGCCCATGATGAAGCTGGACTCCATCTTCCTTTCGCACATTCACGGGGACCATGTGTTCGGTTTTATGGGACTGCTGAGTACCCTGGGCATGAAGGGCCGGCAAATCCCGCTGAATATCTTTGCGCCCCCGGCATTCGGCCCCCTGCTCAAGTTCTTCCTGAGCTATTACGGCGACGGCATCGGCTACGAAATCCGTTTTACGCCGCTCAAGATGAAGGAGCCGGAAACCATTCTGGAAACCAAGGCCATTCGTGTTGAAGCCTTCCCGCTCAACCACGGTATAGAAACTTTCGGCTTCCGTTTCTCGGAGAAGGAGCCGCCCTTCAACGTGCACAAGGAGGCCATCGGGCGCTATCAGCTTTCGCTCACCGAGATTGGCACCCTAAAACGCGGGGAAGATGTCCTGCGGGCCGATGGCAGCGTGATTCCTGCCTCGGCGGCTGCCTATAAACCCTTCGTGCCCCGGAGCTACGCCTATTGCTCCGACACCGCGCCCTTCCCTGAGGAAGCGGAATGGCTGCGCGGTACCACCGTCCTCTATCACGAGGCTACCTATCTGCAGGAATTGGCCGAACAAGGCGCCCAGCGCCATCATTCCACCACGGTTCAGGCCGCGCAGGTGGCCTTGGAAGCCGGCGTACAGAAGCTGCTCATCGGCCATTATTCCTCCCGCACCACTGACACAAAGGCCTACGAAGCCGAGTGCCGCCGTGTCTTTCCCCAGACATTTGCCGCCTCCGATGGGGAGGTATACGATATTTGAAAATTTTTTCTTAACTTAGCCATTGCTATGATGAGAAAGTTTTGGATCACATGTGCAGCCGCCCTTGTTTCGATGGCTGCTTTTGCGCAAACGTCGCCCCAGCAAAAGTATATCGACACCTATCACGCCATTGCCGTGGAGGAAATGCTCCGTACCGGTGTGCCCGCCAGTATTACCCTGGCCCAGGGAATTCTGGAATCTGGCTCTGGCCTTTCTACGCTGGCCGTAAACGGGAACAACCATTTTGGCATCAAGTGCCATAAGGGCTGGTCCGGAAAAACCATGTACCAGGACGACGACCATCGCAACGAGTGCTTCCGTGTGTACGGTTCGGCCGAGGAAAGCTTCCGGGATCACTCGGATTTCCTGCGCTACCGGGACCGCTACAAATTCCTTTTTGACCTGGAACGTACAGACTATAAAGGCTGGGCCTATGGCCTCAAGAAGGCCGGCTATGCCACAGACCCCAAGTATCCCGGCAAACTCATCAAGTACATTGAGGATTACAATCTATCCCGTTTCGATGTTATTTCGGTAGAACAGGAAGCCATTGTTCCTGAGGCTCCCCACAAAATTGAGGAACCGGTGGCCGCGCCCGCCGTTCGCAACGGAGTGGTAACCCCGGCTTCGGAAGAATTCCATTTCCCGCTCAGCCGCAAGCTTTATTCCCTCAATGGCGTTCCCTTTGTGTATGCGCAGGAAGGGGAGAGCTACCGTTCCATAGCAAAGTACTACCACAAGTTTACTTGGGAGGTGCTCAAGTATAACGATCTCAAGCGGGAAGAAACCCTGCTCCCCGGTACCATCGTCTATCTGGAAGCCAAAAAGAAGAAGGCCCCGGCTGGCCTGGAGATGTATATCGTAGCCCAGGATGGCGAGGACTTTCACCAGATTTGTCAGCGATTCGCCGTCAAGGAAAAGGCCATTCGCAAGCTCAATGGCTTTACGGGCACGCCGGAACTCAGGGAAGGGGACGAAATCAAACTCCGTTAATCCATGAAAAAGGTTCTCATCGGGCTGCTGATTGGTTTGGGCGTTGCTGCCGTTCTCATCGGCGGCTGGGTTTGCTATAATATATGGTATGACCGCAGGGCTCCCAACTTCAACGGAAGCATGGACCTGTACGTTTATCCCTGGATGGAACCGGGGCAGGTGCAGGACAGCATCCTGGCCTCGGGCCTGGTGCGCAAACCCGCCAGCCTCAAACGTATGCTGGCCAAAGAAGCGGCTACCATACAGGTGGGGCATTACCTTATAGATTCTACTTGTACCAGCACCTATGTGGCGCGCATGCTCCGTAAGGGCTGGCAAACTCCTGTGAACCTCACGCTTTCCGGCGCCATCCGTACGCCTGGCGTCCTGGCCCGCAAGATTGGCGCGCAAATGCTGGCCGATTCTGCAGAGGTGGCCGACTTCGTCTTAAGCCGGGATTCCCTGGCCGCATATGGCATAGACCCCAAGCAGCTTTTCACAGTTGTCATTCCCGACACCTACCAGATGCTCTGGACAGCATCGGTGCGTGAAATCATGGACCGTTTTGTGAAGGAGCGCAATCTCTGGTGGACTCCGGAACGCGTGGCGGCAGCCAAGCGGCAGGGGCTCACCCCCGGGGAGGCGGCCACGCTGGCTTCCATCGTGAACGGAGAAACCCGCTATGAGCCCGAGATGCCCTCTGTTGCCGCGGTTTATCTGAACCGCCTGCACACGGGCATGAAACTCCAGGCCGATCCCACCATTGCCTACTGCTTCGATTACCAGCTCCGGCGCATCCTCAAGTCTCATTTGCTGGTAGATTCGCCCTACAATACCTATAAGAACTACGGCTTGCCTCCCGGGCCCATTTCCTGCCCTCCCAAGGCATGCCTGGAAGCGGTACTGCATCCGGACTCTCACAGTTACATCTTCTTCTGCGCAGATCCTTCCTTTAACGGGACGCATCGCTTTGCAGCAACTTATACCGAGCATCTGGCCAATGCCCGTGCCTTTCAACGGGCGCTCACCGAGCGGCAGCGTGCTGCCGCCGTGGGCGTAAGTAAATGATTTTTAACGAATTAGATATTTATCCCCAGGCAAAATAGGTGGGGGATAAATGCTTAAATAACTGATAATTAGATGGTTACCTCCACGCTTTTAGAGAAGGCCCGCGAAGCGGCTGCCGGGGTCCTGCAGGGTTATACCCGGCATAACGGTACTCCGTTCATGGGGCACCCGGATGCGGTAGTTAAGATTGTAGCCCAGGAAATCGGCCTCCCAGAGGAGTGCCAGGCCGCGGTGTATCTGCACGAAGCCAGCCGCATGACCGGTATGGAAGTAAAAGAGGCCGAATGGGGGGCTGCCATCTGCACCATGGTAGACGGCCTCAACAAGATATCGACCATCAAACCCAAGGATACCCGCCTGGAGGCCGAGAATTACAAGAAACTCATCATCCAGTATTCCCGTGATCCGCGCGTGACCGTTCTCAAACTGGCCGACCGCCTGGAGGTGATGCGCAGCCTCAAGATGTTCCCCAAATCCAGCCGGGACCAGAAAATTCTGGAAACCCTGCTCCTGTACATTCCGCTGGCTCACCAGCTGGGGCTGTACAATATGAAGCGGGAGATGGAAGACATTTATCTCTCCTACGCCCAGCCAGAGCAATACAGGCTCATAACCAATAAGCTCAAGGCGGGGGAGCGGGACCGGGAAAAACTCATGGCCGAATTCATTGAGCCTCTCAAGTCCAAACTGGATGAGGCCGGAATCCACTATAAGCTCAAGATCCGAACCAAGGCCGCCTTCTCCATCTGGCAAAAGATGGTGAAACAAAAAGTTCCCTTCGAGGGCGTCTTTGACGTATTTGCCATCCGCTTCATTATCGACTGCAACGGAGAGGACCATGCGCTGGAGAAGGAACTCTGCTGGAAGGTATTCGGCTTTGTGACCGAAGAATATGAACAGGATACGGGCCGCCTGCGGGACTGGGTCACCAACCCCAAACCCAACGGCTATGAGAGCCTGCATATTACGGTCAAGAATAAAGACGGCGCCTATGTAGAGGTGCAAATCCGCACCCGCCGCATGGATGATACCGCCGAGAACGGTTTTGCCAGCCACTGGTCCTACAAAGGCATCAAGCGGGAGGAATCCCTGGACAAATGGCTCACCTCGGTCCGCTATGCCCTGGAGCATCCGGATGACAATACCGAAGACCTGCCGCAACCGCCCTCAAAGGAGATTTTTGTCTTCACGCCTACCGGTGAACTGCGCATCATGAGTGCCGGCGCTACAGTGTTGGACTTTGCCTTTGGTATCCATACCAATATCGGCGCGCATTGCGTGGGGGCGCGCGTGAACGGAAAGGCCGTGTCTATCCGTGAAAAACTGGCCACGGGCGACGTTGTGGAAATCCTCACCTCCAAGAACCAGCACCCCAATCAGGACTGGCTCGGCTGGGTGGTCTCTTCCAAGGCACGCGCCAAAGTAAAGCAGGCGCTGGCCGTGCAGGAGCAAAACCGGGCTGTCGATGGTAAGGAACTGCTGGAGCGCCGTCTCAAGAACTGGAAGCTGGAATTCCCTGACGAGATGTGCACGGAGTTCCGCAAGAAGTATAATTACGCAGGGCTCACCGGCTTCTATGCGGCTATTGGAGACGGTACCCTGGACGTAAACGTCATTAAGGATTACATCCTGGGAGAGGCCGAGCGCCATGCCCAGTCGGTAGAGGCTGCCGAAGCCGTGATGGCATCGGCCAAGGCCAACAGGCACTTCGAGAACAAGGACGATATTCTGGTGCTGAACGCCAAAAACGTCAAGGGCATCGATTACAAAATGGCCAAGTGCTGCAATCCGGTCTTTGGAGACGACGTCTTCGGCTTTGTGACGCGCGAGGCGGGCATCAAGATTCACCGGATGTCATGCCCCAATGCCGCCCGCCTGCTGGAACTCTATCCCTACCGCATTCAGAAGGTAAAATGGGCCGACACTCCCTCCTCGGGAAGTTTCCAGATAGTCCTGAAGGTGATTGCCGAGATGGAGAGCGCGGTTATCAACCGCATCATGGAGGTGGTGAATCAGTTCAAGGCCTCTATCCGCAGCTTCAACGTAAACGAGAACGAGCGCAACGGTACCTATGAGATTTCCATGAAGATTTCTGTCCCCTCCAACATGGAACTGGACAAAGTTCTCTCCCAGCTCCGCGCCGCCAAACATGTGCTTAAAGTCACTAGAAGCTAAAAGGGAATGGCCACTGGCGGCCACTCCCCACGAAAGCAACCTGACGACGATCAAACCAATATAGTACTGCCAGTATTGCAGATGCAAAGATACGGGAGACGTTTTGGGCGGCCAACTATTTGGCCGCTTTTATTATTTCACTATAAGTTTCTTTGTATCAATAGATTATGTGAAATATTTCTGGGCTAGAAACGGGAATCTGTCATTTGACGCACCGAGGCTTGCGCCTAAATGAAATTTTATTTATTTTTGCCCCGTCTATGGAGGATTTGGGCTATATGTTTCCTACCTCTGTCAAGGAGGTACAGGCGCTGGGATGGGATTACATTGATATCATCCTTTTCAGCGGCGATGCTTTCATCGACCATCCCTCTTTTGGTACGGCGGTCATTGCCCGCTGGCTGCAAAAGTGGGGCTACAGGGTGGCCGTGGTTCCCCAGCCCAACTGGCGGGATGACCTGCGCGATTTCCGCAAACTTGGCCGCCCCCGCCTGTATTTTGGCCTCAATGCCGGTGCCATGGATTCCATGGTAAACCATTACACGGCCTCCAAACGGCTGCGCCACGACGATGCGTACACTCCCGACGGAAAAGCCGGCGCCCGTCCAGACTATGCCGTAACGGTGTATACCAAAATCCTCAAGGAAATATTCCCGGACGTTCCGGTAATCATCGGCGGCATAGAAGCCTCCCTGAGACGCCTGACGCACTACGACTATTGGAAGGACTGCCTCATGCCCTCGGTCCTGGTAACCTCCGGTGCCGATTATCTGTGCTACGGCATGGGTGAGCGCCCCATGCTGGAACTTACCAGAGGCATAGAAAAAGGCTGGAGCCAGCATAAGATGCACCAAATTCCGCAAATAGCATTCTATGTTAATAAGCTATATAAAGCCCCAGTGGAGAGTGCGGGTTTACGGCGCTCACCAGAGCGCCCGGCGGAGGCCGTGTCCGAAGGACTTATAGGCCGGGAGCCGCAGGGGGATAATAGGGGGGCAGAGCCCCCCTCAAATGGGCCGAGGGTGGCCACAGGTTCGGGAGATACAAGTCCTTCCGGAACGCTAGTACTTCATAGCTACGAGGAGTGCTGCAAGGACAAGCGGGCGTTTGCCGAGAATTTCCACTGGATTGAGACCCATGCCAACATGATGCATCCGGACACCATCATCGAGCCGGTGGGGGAGGGTTATGTGCAAATCAATCCGCCTTATCCGCCGGCAACTCAGGAGGAGATGGACAGTTTCTGGGACTTGCCGTTTACCAAGTTGCCGCATCCGAGGTACAAGGGCAAGCGCATTCCTGCGTATGACATGATCAAGTTCAGCGTGAATACGCACCGGGGCTGCTTTGGCGGTTGTAATTTCTGCACTATTGCGGCGCATCAAGGCAAGTTTATCCAGAGCCGAAGCGAGAAATCCATTCTCAAAGAGGTGAAGGAGCTCAATAACCTGCCCGACTTCGCCGGTAATATTTCCGATGTGGGCGCGCCTACGGCTAATATGTACGGGATGCATGGCAAGAACCTGGAGCTCTGCGACAAGTGCAAACGCCGCAGTTGCCTGTTCCCGGCCCGCTGTCCCAACCTGAACTGCGACCATACCCGCCTCATGGAGCTGTACAAGCGCATCGATGCAACCAAAGGCATCCGGCACAGCTACATCGGCAGCGGTATCCGCTATGACCTCTTCCTCACCAAGGACGGCTTTGTGGACCAGAGCTCCAAACCCTATCTGCAAACCCTGGTGCTGGACCATACCTCGGGCCGGTTGAAGGTGGCCCCGGAGCATACCGAGGACCATGTGCTGCAAAAAATGGCCAAGCCCAGCTTCCTGTTATTCGAAAGGCTCCGAAAGGAATTCGACAAGGTGAATCGCGATGCCGGTACTCATGTGGGGCTGGTCCCTTATTTCATTTCCTCCCATCCGGGATGCACGCTCAAGGACATGGAGCACTTGGCCAATCATCCGGCTCTCAAGGGCATCTGGATGGATCAGGTGCAGGATTTTACGCCTACCCCCATGACCACGTCCTCGGTCATGTATTATTCCGGCCTGGATCCGCGGGACATGAAACCGGTTTTTACCGAGCGGGACATGCAGCGAAAGCAGCAGCAAAAATCATTTTTCTTCAAAAATTCTTCGAAAAATAAGCAGAAGGACTTGCAGAGTTCAAAACAAAGACTTAATATTGCAGCGCGAAAACCTAAACGAAAGTAAACGATATGGCAGACAGCAAGAAAAGACACGTAGTGAGTTATGAGAAGATGGCCGGTCATCCAGACCTTGCCGCCGCCTTCGCAGAGAAATATCCCAAGGGTTTCAGTGATTACCTCACAGACCTGGTAAAATATCCCAAGCCGGACGGCTCCTTCTTTTACGCAGTCACCGTAGAAATCCCGGATGCCATCTATCTGGTCAAGATTAACGTAAAGACCGACGACATGGAAGATGTCGCCCGTTGGCTGGAAGGAGAAGAAGACGCCGAGAATGAGGCCGTAGCCGGTGGCAGCGCCGATGCTTCGGATTCGGCCGGAGAAACCCTCCCCGACGACAACATTTCCCAGTACTCCACAGGCGCCGACGAAGAATAACCATGGCGCACCGTGGCGGCATAAAGCTTATATGGGGCCCTATGCGGGCCCTTTTGCGTAAGGTTCCCGAATCCACAGCTTTGCTGGTGCTGTCGGTGATTACGGGACTCTTGTGCGGCGGTGCCGCCGTCCTTCTTAAATGGGCCATTCATACCATCCAGCACTCTCTCATGTCCTGGCACGAAGGTGTGCACTGGGCCTATCTGGTCCTCCCGGGCATCGGGATGCTCTTTAGCCTGCTCATTGTAAAATACATCATCAAAGACAGCATCGGCCACGGTGTTACCAAGGTGCTGCAGGCCGTTTCCAAGAACGAATCCAGAATCAAGCGGCATAACTGCTGGAGTTCCCTCGTTACCAGCGCCATCACTATAGGTTTTGGCGGATCGGTAGGTGCCGAGGCGCCTATCGTGTATACAGGTGCGGCCATCGGCTCTAACCTGGGACGCTATTGCGGCATGAGCTATCGCGGGATGACCCTCCTGCTGGGTTGCGGTGCCGCCGGTGCCGTGGCCGGCATCTTCAATGCCCCGCTGGCTGGTGTTCTTTTTACCCTGGAGATCCTGCTCTTCAACCTGAGTATGAGCGGTATCCTCCCGCTCCTGTTGAGCTCCATCTCGGCTACCCTGGTGAGTTATCTGTTGCTGGGCGAGGAGAGCGCTTTTGCCGCTACGGTGGCGCCCTTCAATGTGCATAATGTGCCCTTCTACCTAGTTTTGGGCGTTTTTTGCGGCCTGTGTGCCTTGTACTTCCTGCGCACGACACTATGGATGGAAGACCTCCTGGGGCGGCTCAAGAATCCATTTTTCAAGTGGTCGCTGTCGGCCGTGGCGCTGGGACTCCTGATCTTCTTTTTCCCGCCGCTGTACGGCGAGGGATATGAATTTCTCTCTCCCTTACTCAACGGCGGTCTGGCGGGTTATCCGCTGTGGATCTTTGTGATGGTGCTGCTGTTCAAGGTTTTCTCCATGACCTTCACCAATGCCGGTGGTGGCGTGGGAGGTACCTTCGGCCCAACGCTGTTTATGGGTGCTATAGCCGGTTATGTGCTTTCTACCGCACTCAATGGGTTTACGCCTGCCTCGGTCCCGGTGTCTAATTTTGTGCTGGTGGGCATGGCGGGCCTTATGGCCGGCGTCATGCAGGCGCCCCTCACAGCCATCTTCCTCATCGCCGAGATTTCGGGCGGATACGAGTTGCTGGTGCCGCTTATCCTTACATCGGCCACGGCTTACGGCTTTACGCGCATCTTTGAGAAGTATTCCATTTATACCAAGCGAATCGCTGCCAGCGGGGAACTGCTCACGCACGATTCCGACCAGGCGGTGCTCACTCTCATGAAAGCCGACTCCCTCGTGGAAACGGATTTTACCCCGGTCCGTATCGATGACTCGCTGCGTACCCTGGTAGAAGCCGTGTCGCAGAGCAGCCGTCACCTGTTCCCCGTGCTGGATTCCCGCGGCCATTTCCAAGGCTACGTAACCCTGGCCGATATCCGGCAGGACATGTTCCGCACCGATTTATATGACCAGCGGCACGTATACAACTACATGCGCTCCGCCCCGGGCTACATCAATCCCGGAGAGCACATGGATTCAGTAATGCGTACATTCGAAAAAACGGGCGCCTGGAATTTGCCCGTTGTGGCTCCGGACAAAACCTATCTGGGTTTTCTGTCCAAGAGTAAGATATTCAATGCCTACAGGGAAGAACTCCAAGGCATCTCCCACGATTAGTTTCCCATGAAGAGTCTCTATATTCAAGAAATTGCCAGGCAAATCAGGGTGCAAACCTGGCAGGTAGAGAATTGCCAGGAACTGCTCCTGGATGGTTGCACCGTTCCCTTTATCAGCCGCTACCGCAAGGAGCGCACCGGCGGCCTCTCCGACATAGAGGTGGCCGAGATTAAGCACTGGACCCAGGTGTTCGAGGAAATGGAAAAGCGCAAAGTGTCTATCCTTGGCACCATTCAGGAGCAGGGAAAGCTTTCACCGGCACTTCAAAAGCAGATAGAAAACTGCTTGTCTTCCAGCGAATTGGAGGACTTGTACCTTCCGTATCGCCCCAAGCGTAAAACCCGCGCTACGGTGGCGGTGGCCAAAGGACTGGAACCCCTTGCCGATCTTTTGTGGAACGGCAAGTCCAGGGATCCGGAGCGCGATGCCCAAAAGTTTGTGAAGGGGGAGGTGGCCTCGGTGGAGGAAGCCCTGCAGGGGGCGCGCGACATCATGGCCGAGCGCATCAGCGAGAGCGCCCCGGTGCGCGAGAATCTGCGTGACATCTATCGTACCCGCCGCGTTACTTCCAAGGTAACCAAAGCCGCCGAGAATAACCCGGAAGCGGCCAAATACCGCAGTTATTTCAACTACGCCCAGCCCATCGCCAAAATTCCCTCCCATAATCTGCTGGCTCTGCTCCGTGCCCGCGATGAGGGCTATCTCAAGGTAGAGATAGACGCCGACGGCGAGAAATGCGGCAACAAAATGTACTACGACTTTTGCCAGGAGCACGGTTACCCGGCCCGTGAGGCTGGGCTGCAAGTGCGTGAGGCCGTAGACGACGCCTGGAAACGCCTGCTGGATCCTTCCATTACCGGCGAAGTCCTGCGCGAGGCCAAGGAAAAGGCCGACGTGGAATCTATCCAGGTATTTGGAGAGAACCTGCGCCAATTACTGCTGGCCCCGCCCGTGGGACAAAAGCGCGTGATGGCCATTGACCCCGGCTTCCGCACCGGATGCAAAGTGGTGTGTCTGGATGCCCAGGGGAACCTCCTGCATCACGACGTCATTTTCCCGCACCCGCCCGTGGCTAAAAAGATCCAGGCCATTACCACAGTGGCCGATTTAGTGGAGAAATACGATATCGAAGTCATTGCCATCGGCAGCGGCACCGCCGGCCGGGAAACCGAGGACTTCATTCGCAAGGTGGGGCTGCCGGAAAGCATCCGCATCTTCTCGGTGAGCGAGGACGGCGCATCGGTCTATTCGGCCTCGGAGGTGGGTAGGGAAGAGTTCCCGGAGTATGACGTCACCGTGCGTGGCGCCGTTTCCATCGGCCGCCGCCTCATGGATCCGCTGGCCGAGCTGGTGAAGATTGATCCCAAGTCGCTGGGGGTAGGACAGTACCAGCACGACGTAGACCAGGGCCTCCTGAAGGAGAAGCTGGATAACACGGTAGAAAGCTGTGTGAACAGCGTGGGCGTTTCCCTCAATACCGCCAGCCCCTATCTGTTGCAGTACGTAAGCGGCATTGGCCCGGCGCTGTCCAAGGCCATTGTGCAATACAGGAAAGAAAACGGCAACTTTACCAGCCGTCAGCAGCTGTTAAAGGTTCCTCGGCTGGGTGCCAAGGCCTATGAGCAGTGCGCAGGCTTCCTTCGCATTCCCGGCGCGGCGCATCCGCTGGACAATTCGGCCGTGCACCCCGAGGCCTATCACATTGTGGACAAAATGGCCAAAGACCTGGGTGTAAGTACCCGGGAGCTGGTGGGCAACGCCGAACTTTGCCGTAGAATCAAAGCTGCCGACTACGTGGAGGGGGACTTTGGCCTTCCTACTGTGAACGACATCCTGCAGGAACTCCAGAAGCCCGGCCGCGACCCGCGCGAGACCGCCCAGGAATTCTCCTTTGCCGACGATATCCGGGAGATTGACGACCTCAAGCCCGGCATGGAACTGCCCGGTGTGGTGACCAACCTCACCGCCTTTGGCGCCTTTGTCGATATCGGCCTTCACGAGAACGGACTCATTCACGCCTCCCAGATGGGCGTGAAAGGCATGGCCGTCCCTTCGCAGGTGCTCAAACTGCGACAGACGGTGAAAGTACAGGTGATTTCGGTCGATTTGGACCGCAAGCGCATCGGCTTAAGACTGCTTTCGAAATCTTAGTCCGATAACGCCCCAAAGGGCCTCACTGAAGATACCCCCGCTCATTTTGGACGTGCCCTTTTGCCGGTTGGTAAATACGATGGGCACTTCCTTCAGTTTGAATCCCAGTTTCCAGGCCGTGTATTTCATCTCGATCTGGAAGCCGTACCCCTTCATCTTTACTTTGTCCAGGTTCATGGCCTCCAGCGTTTCCCGCTTGTAGCACACGAATCCGGCGGTGGTGTCGTATACGCGTATGCCCAGTACAGCGCGCACATAAGTGGAGGCAAAATAGGACATGATAATACGGCTCATGGGCCAGTCTACCACGCTTACACCATTGCAGTACCGGGAACCGACCGCCAGGCCCGCCCCACCCTCTGCGCACGCCTTATACAGGCGCAGCAGGTCTTTTGGATTGTGCGAGAAGTCGGCGTCCATTTCAAAGATGTAGTCATAGCCCTGCTCCAGCGCCCATTTGAATCCTGTCAGGTACGCTGTTCCCAATCCCAGCTTTCCGCTCCGTTCCAGCAGATGAATCCGTTCATTCTGTTGCAGGGATTTCACGATGTCGGCGGTGCCGTCGGGGGAGCCGTCATCAATGACCAGGACATGGAATTCTCCTTCCAGGTCCAGGACGGCCTGGAGGATATCGGCTATATTCTCTTTCTCGTTATAAGTGGGGATGATGACCAGTTTCTTATCCATTATTGGGCAATTTCTTTAAGCATTTCGGCTACGGCTGCTTCCAGCTGCAGGTCGCGGCCGCTAAGAACAGAGGCGGGGTCGTTGTATACCAGGATGTCGGGTTCTACCTGGAAATTCTCCATGTAGCGCTGGTCCTTGGTGCCCCAGTTGCCCACCTGCGGGATGCCGAAGACGAGCAGGCCGTTCACCTGGTTTTCCCACCAGACAGCGGTCATGGTGCCCGGAACCGGAGCACCGATGAGTTTGCCCAGGCCCAGGCTCTTGTATGCGTAAGGGAAGCCGGAGGCGTCGGAGTAGTTGTCTTCTCCCATGAGCACGCAACTGGGTTTGGTCCACTTGTTAAAAGGCTCGTGGCCGATGTATTGGCCGCGGGGCGTGAACAGGCAGTATTCTTTGCCGCCCAGGAAGGTGACCAGGTCGTCGTGCAGCCAACCACCGCCATTGTGACGGGTGTCCACGATGAGGGCATCGCAGGTGCGGTACTTGCCCAGGGCTTTGGAATAGAGCTCGCGGTAACTGGCCGAATTCATGCCTTCGATGTGCACGTAGCCCACTTTTCCGCCCGACAGGCGCTGCACCATTTCCTCGCGCTGGCGTACCCATCGGCGATACAGCAGTGGAGCATCGGTGGCGGCCGGCGTTACAATGAACTCCTTGGTTTTGCCGCCAGTCTTGATGCTGAGGACGGTTTTCTTGTCCACGCGGTCGTAGAGGCCTTCCAACGGGTTGCTGCCGGCCTTGATGGGCTTGCCCTCGATGGCTACGATGATGTCTCCGGCCTTGATGTCGGGGCTCATGTTGGAGAGCACGCCGCCAGGCAGTACTTCGGCAATGCGAAGGCCGTCACCGGTATATTCGGTGTCGTAGAGGACCCCCAGATGCCCCAGGCTATGGGAGCTGGTGGCGCGATAGCGGGCACCCGTGTGGGAACCGTTGAGCTCGCCCAGCATCTCGGACAGCATGTCCTGGAAGTCAAAATCGTTGTTGATGTAGGGGACAAACTGGGCGTAGTTGCTGTGGTAGTAGTCCCAGTCGGCTCCGTGCAGGTCCGGTACGTAGAATTTCTCCTTCACCTGCTTCCAGCAGTGCTCGAAGATGTAGCTGCGCTCGGCCTGGGGCTTGAATTCATAATCGCCCACAAAAGCCACGGCCTTGTCCTTGTTATTGCTCAGGTCCAGTTTGCTCAGCTGGCTTCCGCGGAAGATGAAGAGGGACTTGCCGTCCGGGGCGGGGTAGAACCGGCCCATGACGCCCTTCTTGAGTACAGTGACATCGCCCTTCTCCAAATCCATCACGCACAGGTCATGGCCTTTCTCCAGACGCTGGGTGAAGTAGAGCTTGGTGCCCTCCGGGTTCAGGTAGTGGTCGCCGATCATGTTGGAGAAGCGTGTGAGCCGCTTGATGCGGTCGTCGCGGTGCTCCAGGTCCAGGAACAGTTTCTCCACTTTCTTTTCTTTGTCCAGGCTGTCTTTCTTCTCTTTCTTCTCGGCTTTTTCGGCGGCTTTCTCGCCCATGAGCATCTTGTCTATGTCTTTTTGCTCCTTGCTGCGGGCAAATTCGGTGTAGGCCTTTCCGTCAAAGAACATGATGTAAACATCGCCCTCCGAGCCCCAGCTGCCGTGGCTGCGGTAGCCGTTCTTGTCGCTTTCCCAGGTCATGGCCTTGCCGCCCAGGGCCCAGCGGAAGTCACCGTCGGAATAACCGCTGCGGGTGAGGTCGGTGATTTGGCCGCTCTCCACTTCTACCAGCGCTACGTCCTCGTTGTTCCAGCCGCCGTCGGCCTGCCAGTTGCACAGGATGTAGCGGCTGTCGGGGCTCCAGGAGAAGTCCTGGTCGCCGTCGGAGTAGGAGTAGTTGATGTTTTTGTGCAGGCTCTTGGGGGTGCCGCCCTTGGTGGGCATGACCACCAGCTCGGTGCGGTCTCTCAGATAGGCCAGCCATTTGCCGTCGGGGGAGACTTCCATCTGGAAGGAAGTTTCGCCTTCCGGGCTCACGCGTTCTTCTTTAATTACGGGCGCATAGGTGAAGTATTTGTCTTCCTTGTTTACCAGGGCGCTCTTGTAGATGCTCCAGCAGCCGTTCCGCTCGGAGGCGTAGTACAGTTCGCGGCCGTCCTTGGAGAAGCTCACGCCGCGCTCCTGCTCCGGTGTGTTGGTGATGCGGCGGGTGGTGTTGTATTCTACCGAGGTGACAAACACATCGCCGCGCATGACCAGCGCTACCTCTTTGCCGTTAGGGGAAACGGCCATGGCCGATGCGCTGCGCATCGTGAGGGGATTGATTTCCTTCTGGTCCTCGTCGCGGTATACCACGATGTCCACCTTCTGCTGTTTGCCGTCCTTATAAGTATAGAGGTCTCCGTTGTAGGAGAAAGCCAGGGTGCCGTCCTTGGAAACGGACAGGAAACGCACGGGATTCTTCTCGAAGAAGGTGAGCTGTACCTGTTCGGCGGGATTGCTGAGGCTGCTGCAGTAAACGTTGGAGGTTTTGCCGTCCTGCTCGCTCAGGAAATAGAAGGTGTTGCCGTCGGCTGCAAAAACGGGATTGCGGTCCTCGCCCACATAGGTAGAGAGCTTCTTGAAACTGCCGTTTGCGTCGATGGCGCCGGCCGTGGCAGGTTTGTAGAGCCAGATATCGCGCGTTACCGAAGAGGTGTGGTGCTTGCGCAGAGGGTCTTCGTATCCCTTCCAGTCTTCGTACAGGAACTCGCCGTTAGCGTTGAGGCTCAGGGCGCAGAGGGTGAGGGAAGTCACCAGCTGGGGCGCCTTGCCGTCCAGGTTGGTCTTGTAGAGGGCGGGATCTCCGGGAAAACCGTCGAAGTGCGGGCTCTGCAGGGCGCTGTGGTACCAGTTAAAGTACACAGTGCCGTCCGGTGCCACCGTCAGCGGCGTTTCCGAGCCGGGGAGGGTAGTGAGGCGCTTGGGCGTGCCACCCTGGGCCGATGTTACAAAAATGTCCTTGCTGCCTTCGCGCCAGGAAGTGAAGACGATGCTGCCGCCGTCCGGGGTCCAGATGGGATCCGACTCGTAGGCCTTGTTGGAGGTAATTTGCCGGGCTTCGCCACCTTGGGCCGATACCGTATAGATATCTCCTTTATAACTGAATGCCAGGGTTTTTCCATCTGGGGAGATGGCATTCTTTCTAACCCACTTGGGCGTTTCTGCAGCCTGGGAACCCAGGAAAACGAGGGCGCTAACCAGCGCAAGGAACAGATGCTTCATAAAAATACAATACTAATTCAAACCTCAAATATAAGATATTTTGAGCGAAAATCCCAATACTCAAGCGATTACGTTTTTTGGCGAAAAAAGCGGCAAAAAAAGTGAAAAAAATCTTAAAAAATTTTGGAGGATTCAAAAAAGTTCGTACCTTTGCAGTCCCGCTTCCGAAACGAGCGGGATTTTTAACCCCCGGAAGGGTGGTTAGAAATTAAAAAGATCTTTGAAAAGACTGAAAGGAAAGTAC
>CAJOHK010000006.1 GCA_905234285.1 uncultured Bacteroidales bacterium | reverse complement strand
ATTCTGAGGCATTTTAGACCCGAATAAACGGACGCATAACCAGACGCAAAACATGAAAATCGGCCTTGTACGCTATCAGAGGCATACTACTCGATTTTTGGAATGAGGAGGAATATTGATTTTATAACATATTGAAAATCGATAAATTACAAAACACCAAGGTCGTTCCTTAGCAGTTTTTGGTTATTCGGCCACTTTAAGACTTTCCCTGAAGGAAAAGGAATAGAAAGTTGTTGATGGTTTAACATTTTACGTTTCGCATTTTGCGAAATGAAAAAGATTGTATATCTTTGTAAAAATCGACAAGATATGAATCCATTTTATTTGATTCCACATACGCCAGAGCCATATTTCTGCGACAGGGAGAAAGAGACGAAGGACCTGGTCCATTTTCTTGATAATGGACAAAATGTTACACTGATTGCCCCGCGTAGATATGGAAAAACAGGCCTGATTTACCATGTATTTGATAAATTGGCTGAGAAAAAGGGCCGGATGGAGCTATTTTATATGGATATCTACGCCACCGGCAGTGTTGATGATTTTCTCACCGTATTTGCCGAATCAATTGCAAAGGTGCTGAAAAAGGAGTCTCTGGTGAAATCATTTCTCAAATTCCTTAGCCGTGGCAGGCCAGTAATCAGTCATGATCCATTAAGTGGCGAACCCAAGTTTACCTTTACTATGGATTCAGATGCTGACCGACGCTATTCGCTGAAGACACTGCTGGATTATCTTGAACACCGACCGAACAAAGTTATAGTGGCCATAGATGAATTTCAGCAAATCCGTGAATATGAAGGCATGCCCATGGAGGCACTGCTCAGGACCTACATACAGCCTCTTACCAATGTTCAGTTTATCTTCTCGGGCAGTCGTAAGCATCTGATGGCCGAAATGTTCACATATGAGAAGAGCCCTTTTTATGAAAGTACCACACTATACTCTTTAGACAAAATAGACAGGGATATCTATGCTCGTTTTATCAAAGATCAGTTTAAAAAAGCGAAAAAATCAATAACTGAAGATGCTGTAGACTTTATTTTGGACTGGACACGTTGTCATACTTTCTATACACAATCATTGTGTAACCGCGTTTTCTCAAACGTTCGAAAAGAGGCCGGCCTTGTGGATGTTCTGGTGGCAGCAGATGCTTTGCTTAAAGAGAATAATGATTCTTTCCTTGAGCGACGTTCACTACTTACACCCAGACAATGGAAGTTCCTCATCGCAGTGGCCAAGGAAGGTAACGTAGAAGAGCCAACCGGAGCTGCTTTTTTGCAGAAATATGGTCTGGGAGCCCCCTCAACAGCCTCTAGATTGCTCTCTTCCCTTACGGAGAAAGAGTTGCTCTTGGAGACCAAGTCCTTGGAGGGTAGTTCTTATTGTGTTTATAATGTTTTCTTCTCCAGATGGCTGGAAAGGATGGGATAGCAATAATGGGAGTTGTCCTGTCAGTTAAAGGCTAATAGCCTGTCTCAGACTTCCCATGTGACTATCCCAAGTTTTTGAATAGAATTGTAACTGCTTGATAATAAGGATAATAAGCCCTATTACACCGATATGCATATACTCACATCCCTCGTAGAGAGCTTTACCAATAACTTGATAGCCGAGCAGCGCTACCGGATGATTCTGGACGGCCTGCAGGTAACGTTAATCATAACCTTATGCTCCGCCGTACTGGGTACCCTGCTGGGAGGCCTGGTATGCTGGATGCGCATGAGCCGTCACCAGTGGCTGCAGAAAGTGGCCAAGGTGTACATTGACATCATGCGCGGCACACCCGTCCTGGTGGTACTCATGCTCATGTATTATGTGATCATGGCGCCCATGGAAGCTACAGGCATCGTGGTAGCCATCGCCACCTTCGGCATGAACACGGCGGCCTACATTGGCGAAATGCTGCGCACCGCCATCCAGGGCATTGACCGCGGGCAAACGGAAGCAGGGTTGGCGCTGGGCTACACTCCCCGACAGACATTTATCAGGATTGTGCTTCCGCAGGTAGTCAAGGCCGTGATGCCCGTTTATCAGGGTGAAATTATCAGTCTGCTCAAGGGAACCAGTATTGTGGGCTACATCGCCGTGGCCGACATGACCCGTGCGTCGGACCTCATCCGCTCCCGCACCTTCGACGCTTTCTTCCCCCTCATTCTCACGGCCATCATCTATTTC
This sequence comes from uncultured Bacteroidales bacterium, assembly GCA_905234285.1. Lineage (GTDB taxonomy): Bacteria > Bacteroidota > Bacteroidia > Bacteroidales > UBA932 > Cryptobacteroides. The sequence goes on along the minus strand of CAJOHK010000006.1, from coordinate 81,573 downwards.
TTCATGGCATGGCTCGTGGAACAGCTGTTAACCGCATTGGTCAAGAAAGAGCGCATGAAGGCCCTCGCAGCGGCAGCTATGCTGCTGATAGGTGGAACGGTATGCTATGTACCCACACTTTTCTCCTCCAAGGAGAAGGCCGATGTTGCCGATGTGCCAACCGTTTTCCAAACCTTGAACGGGAAGAGCGTAGGTGTAGTCATCGGCAGTATTCAGGATATTGCCGTTACCGACATGGCTCCTGATGCCAACATTCAGCGTGTGGCCAATATGGCCGACATGATGCTGGCCCTGGAAACCGGGAAAGTGGATGTGGCGGGCAGCGAAAGCCTTACACTCACGTTCAGCCGGGAGGTGGCCGCCAAAGTAGACTCGGTAGGCGCCGGGCTCACGCCTATTCCCATCGGGGCCTGCTTCAAACAGGACAACACCGAGCTGCAACAGGATTTTAACCGCTTCCTCTCCGAGATTCGGCGCGATGGCACCTACCAGAAGATTATGGACCGATGGACCAGCGCCGAGGACCCTTCGGCCATGGCCATCCCGCAATCGCGCGGCACCGGGCGTACCCTCAGCGTAGCCACCTTTCCGGCCATGCCCCCGTTCAATTTCATCAATTCCGGCAAGCCGTCGGGCCTGGAACCGGATTTACTCGCCGAGTGGGCCAACCGGCGGGGCTGGCAGTTGGAGTACCTCATCATGGACTTTGCCTCGCAAATCCCCGCCGTGCAAACTGGGAAGGCCGACCTGGCCATGGGCGCTATCAGCATCACCGAAGAGCGGCAGAAACAGGTACTCTTCTCCGACGGCTACATTGAGTCGCATATCGTACTTATTACCCGTAAAGGGGAAGCTGGCATTCTCTCGGAATCTGCTCAGGCGGCAGCGGAACAGGCCGAGGGGCGCCCTTGGGCACTGATCCTCTGTCTCATCCTCAGCGGTGGCTTCGGACTCTTCTTCATAGGCCGGTATCTGCGCCGGAAATCCCTTGCCAAACAGGCGGCCTTCCAAACCGCGTCTCAGCCCGCCGATGCTCCCGTCATCCGCATCTCCCATCTGAAAAAGAGTTATGGCTCCCTGGAGGTTCTGAAAGACATCGATGCCGACGTGCACCGCGGGGAGGTCATTTCTATCATCGGTCCTTCCGGCACGGGTAAAAGTACGCTGCTCCGTGCCCTAAACCTGTTGGACCCGCCTACCGGTGGAGATATTCTTGTCGATGGAGAGAGCATTCTTGCCAAGGGCTATCCCGTCCATCTGATGCGTCAAAAAATGGGCATGGTGTTCCAGAGTTTCAATCTCTTTGCGCATAAGACCGTGCTGGAAAACATAACACTTGCCCCTTGCCAACTGCTCCACCAAAACCCGGAGAAAGCACGGGAAGAAGGCATGGCGCTCCTGCGCAAGGTAGGACTGGCCGAGAAAGCCGATGTGTATCCTGCCAGCCTCTCCGGCGGCCAGAAACAGCGCGTGGCTATCGCCCGCGCCCTGGCCATGAAGCCAGAGGTAATCCTCTTCGATGAGCCCACATCGGCCCTGGACCCCACCATGGTGGGAGAAGTGCTCAGCGTCATCCGTCAGCTGGCTAATGAAGGCATGACCATGCTTATTGTCACCCATGAGATGAAGTTCGCCCACGACGTGAGTACCCGCATCTTCTTTATGTACGACGGCTTTATCCACGAGGACGGAACGCCACAGCAGGTTTTCGAAGCGCCTGTACACAGCGCCACCAAGGCCTTTATCCAGCGTATCCGAAAGGAAGTATTCGAGATTGACGGTCCCGACTTTGACTTCCTGGGCATGCAGTCGGCCCTTGCCGCTTTCTGCTATAAATACGGCATCACCGCAAAGCAGGAGGCAGCGCAGAGGCTTAGCCAATTGATGCTGAACGATGTCATGGCCGCCTACCGTCCCATTACTGTGCGCATTACCCACAGTGAGCAATCCGGCATCACAACCCTGGATTTCATGGTGGAGAAGATGACCGCGACGCCCCTAAGCGAGGCGCAGCGTCAATCACTGGCCTCGCAGTGCCATCAAGTAGTGGAAGAGGCCACCGAACGGGGCTTCCGTGTGAAACTAATCCTTGATTAATTGCCGATCAAGCAGCTCTTGGCTGCGGGCAATGAAATCGCTCAAAGCCTTGCCTTTGAGCATGCCGTTGGCCAGCAGGGCCAGGTCTACCATCTGGTGCAGCGTCTGGTTGCCCTCGGCGTAGGTTTTTAGCTCGGCCTTGTGCTCGTCGGCCTTGACATCGCCTACAGGCTTCCCTTCCATAATCTTGCCTACCAGCGGATGCTCCATGTTTACGGTGATGTTGTAGCTCTTGGGCATTTCTCCGTAGAAGTTCATGCCACCGCCCAGGGCGCTCATCTCGCGGTAACGGCGCATGAATTCGTTCTGGGTGATGAGGATGGGGGCTGTATCGGCGCCCAGGTTGTCGCCCACCACGTAGTAGTCATTGCCCTCCGGAAGCACGGCCTTGAAGAGGTTCTCCAGGTCGTAGCGCTCGTCCTCCTTCATCTCCAGTTTTACCTTGTCTTCCTTGGGGATCAGGTTTTCTACGGCGTCGGAGTCTACACGGGCAAAACGGGTGTCGGTGAGCTTTTGCTCCAGCAAGTTCACATAGTGGCTGTCCAGTTCGCAGTCCATCAGGAGCACGTCGTAACCCTTGTTTTTGGCGGCCTCGATAAAGGCATATTGCTCTTCCACGTTGGTGGCATAGAGGTACACCAGCTTTTTGTCCTTATCGGTTTGGGTACTCTCCACGGCCGATTTGTACTCGTCCAGGCTAAAGTACTTGCCATCGGTGTTCTTGAGGAGGGCAAACTTGAGGGCGCGCTCGCAGAACTTTTCGTCACTGAGCATGCCGTACTCGATAAAGAGCTTGAGGTTGTCCCACTTGGCTTCCAGCTGGGCGCGCTCGTCCTTAAAGATGCCTTCCAGGCGGTCGGCCACCTTCTTGGTAATGTAGGTAGAGATTTTCTTGACGGCGGCGTCGCTCTGCAGGTAGGAACGGCTTACGTTCAGCGGAATGTCCGGGGAGTCGATGACACCGTGCAGCAGGGTCATGAATTCGGGCACGATGTTGTCTACGTGGTCCGTTACGAACATCTGGTTGCAGTAGAGGGAGATCTTGTTGCGCTCCACGGCCACACGGTCCTTGAGCTTGGGGAAGTAGAGGATACCCGTGAGGTTGAAGGGGTAATCTACGTTCAGGTGAATCCAGAACAGCGGTTCCTCGTTCATGGGGAAGAGCGTACGGTAGAAGTTCTGGTAATCCTCATCCTTGAGCTCACTGGGGGCCTTGGTCCACAGGGGCTCTACGGCATTGATAACCTTGTCTTTATCCGTATCCACGTACTTGCTGTCCTTCCATTCCTGCTCCTTGCCAAAGACAATGGGAACGGGCATGAACTTGCAGTACTTCTGGAGCAGCATGTCAATGCGGGTCTTGTTGGCATACTCGGTGGAATCGTCGTCCAGGTACAGGGTGATGACCGTGCCCCGGTCGGCCTTCTCGATCTCCTCCATCTCGTAAGCGGGGGAACCGTCGCAGCTCCATTTCACGGCCTTGGCGCCTTCCTTCCAGGAAAGGGTCTCAATGGTTACCTTCTTGGATACCATGAAGGCGCTGTAGAAGCCCAGGCCAAAGTGGCCGATGATGTTGCCAATCTGGTCCTTATATTTCTCCAGGAATTCCCCGGCCGATGAAAAGGCAATCTGGTTGATGTATTTATCGACCTCTTCCTCCGTCATGCCGATACCGTTGTCGATGATTTTGAGGGTTTTCTCCTTCTCGTCCAGCTCGATATGCACCTGAAGGTCACCCAACTCCTCCTTGCAGTCGCCGGAGGTGGCCAGGGCCTTCATTTTTTGCGTTGCGTCTACGGCATTGGCCACCAGTTCCCGCAGGAAAATCTCATGGTCACTGTACAAAAACTGTTTGATAACCGGGAAGATGTTCTCGGTGGTTACGCCAATTTGTCCTTTGTTTGCCATATTATTCTGTTTTTTATCTATTCCCAAAAACCGACCCTTTTTGAGGGCCGGTTTGGCATAGTCAAATAATGCGCCAATGGCGTCTGGCTGACAATATGGCAGGTAGCGAAACGTATTCTCGAAGCCGTCCGCTCATTTCCATTGTCTCTCGGCCTTTTCCACTTCTTTCCGGAGCGATTCCGGCAAATGGGCCACACAACGGTTGCACTTCATTTCCAGCGTATACATCCGGCCTATACAATAATTGGAATGTCCACATTCACTGCGGGTTATCTCCCCGCTTTTGAGCTTGTTCACAAAGTCCGTATCCCGCACCAGCGCCCGGGCAAATTCCAGCCCCATACCGGAGCTGGCACCTGTAACCAGGGCCGTCACCGGGACGACTTATTTATACAGGAACCGACGGATGGACATCTTCGGGGTTTTCTCGAAGGGCTTGTCCATGATTTCCACCTTGGCAATCTGGCTGTAGTTAGGCAACTGGCGGTTGGCGCCCAGCTTGATATTCTCGGGGATCTCGGCCTTTGCCTCGGCGTCCAGGAGGGACTTGGCGATGGCTTGCTCGTCCAGGAACACCAGGGCAACCAACTTGCCGCCACGGTCTACCACCACGGACTCCATTACAAAATCCTGGTTGTTTACCACGGCTTCCAGTTCCTCGGGGTAGATATTCTGGCCGGAAGGTCCCAGAATCATGTTCTTGGAACGGCCGCGGATAAAGATGTTGCCGTCGGCGTCCATGATACCCAGGTCGCCGGTGCGCAGCCAGCCGTCCTCGGTGAAGGCGTTGGCGGTAGCTTCCTCATTCTTGAAGTAGCCGATGGTGATGTTCTCACCGCGAGCCTGGATTTCACCTACCACGTGCTGAGGGTCTTCGGAGTCAATCCGGACCTCGGCCACATCTACGGCCTTGCCGCAGGAGCCGGCCACATACTTGGTCCAGTGTTCATAGGCCAGCAGCGGGCAGGCTTCTGTCATGCCGTAACCCACCAGGTACGGGAACTTGATCTTCTTGAACAGGCGTTCCACCTCCGGATTCAGGGCGGCGCCGCCCATGATGAACTCCTGCACATTGCCGCCGAAGGCCTGTACCAGACCGTCCTTCACCTTCTTGTAAATGACGTTGTTAAGGCCGGGGACCTTGAGAAGGAACTTGATGAGGGGTTTCTCCAGGGTGGGCTTCACCTTGCTCTTGTAGATCTTCTCCATCACCAGCGGAACGGTAATGAGGAGGTAAGGTTTTACTTCGGCGAAGGCCTTGAGGAGGGTAGCCGGGGTGGGAGCCTTGCCCATCCAGTAAATGGAGGTACCGTTGCACAGCGGATACAGGAACTCGATCACCAGACCGTACATGTGGGCCATGGGCAGCATGGAAACCATCTTGTCACCGGCCGGCACGTTACGCTGGCTAAAGTCTACGTTAGCGCTGAAGTTGCGGTACGTGAGCATGACACCCTTGGGGTCTCCGGTAGAGCCGGAAGTATAGTTGATGGTGGAGAGGTCGTCCCAGTTGTCGGTGGGGAACTTCACGTCGTCCGGGCCGAATCCCTCGGGATACTTGGCGGCGAAGAGCTCGTCCCAATGATCTACAGCTTCCTGGATTTTGGCATCGCGGCAAAAGAGAACTTTCCAGTTGTCAACGTCAAAGACCACTTTGAGGCCGGGCATCTTCTCGGCGTCCATCTTGGCCCAGCGGGCAGAATTGGTGAACAGCGCCACGCTCTCCGAGTGATTCACCAGACCCATCACGCTGTCCGGGGTAAAATCGGCCAGGATGGGGACGATAACCGTCTCGAAGGTGTTTACAGCCAGGTAGGCGAAACCCCACTTGGCACCGTTGTTGGCGCAGAGGGCAATTTTGTCGCCTTTCTTGAAACCGGCCTTCTCGAAGATAATGTGGAAGCGGGCAATATCGGTAGCCATCTGGGCATAGGTGAAGGAATCACCGCCGATGGTATTGAGTGCGGGCTTGTCCCAGAACTTGCGGGTTGCATCCTGCAACCGCTGCAGATAATGAGGATAGTTAGACATATTTTTGGTTTAAGGTTTCGTACTAGCTTGCAAATTTAACAATTATTTTGAAGAAATCATAAAAGATGCCCCTTTCTTCCATTCTGTAGGCGTGAGCCCGGTAATGCTCTTGAACGTGCGCAAGAAGGTTTTCTCGTTGGAGAAACCAGACTCATCGGCCACCTGCGAAAGCCGCATCTCGGGATGCTCTTTCATCAGGCGTTTGGCATGCGCTACCCTGTACTCCGTCACAAAACTGCGGAACGATGTGCCCATCTGGCCGCTCAGGCAGGCCGATATGTAGGTTGTATTGGTGCCCAACTCTGTCGCTACATCTGCGATTTTCAGACCCTTCTTCCGATAGAACTGCCGCACTTCCATCAGTGCCACCAAGCGATTGCGGAGCCCGTTGAAGGCCGGAGTTTCCGGCAGTTCAGCGGTTTCCTGTCGCTGTTTCTTCATCAGGGGCCAGAGACCTAGCAGCAGGAGCAAGGCCAATACGACAAACGGCCACCCAGGAATCGGCTTCATGGGACGTCCCAGAGGATAAAGCATGAAGGCAGCGTCAGAGGGTTCGTAATTGGAAGTAATACAACCGCCGACAATGGCAAAACGGCCATCCGACATCCTCAGTTCCGTACTCCCCCTGGGAAGAAGCGCCAAAGGTTTGGAATAATACATCTTAAACGACGCCTTTCTTCCCTCCAACGCAGGGCCGTAATCAATGGCCGCCAGAAAAACGTGCTTCTCCATGTCCTGCCCCACAATCCAGGCCGTTCTGGACGACAAGTCCACCCAGAAAGAGCCGTCATACCAAATGGCCCCCCAAGGCCCCTGCATGGGCAACGGATGATCCATTTCCAACAGCGAAAAACCTTCAGAAGACACTTTCATGGCGGCCAGCTGTCCTTCCCCGTTCACGGCAGGAATCAGATAGGTCCACGGACCTATGTTGTATACCCCCGCCGTCACATTCCGTTCATAGGCCGATACCGGCATCCATTCCTGGAACAACTCCGGGATAAAGGGCTCTCCCCCAACTACATCCACCGTTCCCAGCAGCTCCTGCATCCGGGACCCGCAATTTCCGCCGAACACCCATATCTCTTCAGGTCCTACGGGAACAATATAAGGATAGCTCCTTTCTTCGCTCACTTCCTGCCAATGAGAGGCCTCACCGTCGGGTCGATATCGTTCAACCGCATCCGGCGCAAACCAGTTGCCACTGATGACCAGATGTCCGTCCGGGAGCTCCAATGCACTGGCATGGGCCCGATTCCGGTCCAGAATGGGCATGGGAGAAAAGGATTTTGTGCCAGGATCGAACTTTTCTACGCCCCAAGTCTGTCCTATGCCGAAACTGCTCTCATAGCCACCGCCAACCAGCACGAATCCCCCCTTAAGAGGCACAGAAAAAGCGCCGTCGTGAGGATACAGGGTGGGAATCTCGGTCCATCGCCCCTTATGGAAAAACTCGGCCGTGGCCGTAGTGAGGAAACCGGTGGTATGTCCTCCTATGGCCAGCAAGTCACCATTCACCTCCTGGAGGACGAAACAGGCCCTGGGATGAAGCATGGGCGGAAGGCTTTCAGACTCCATATAACTAAAGGTGACACCCTCCTTCTCAATGGGTTCTGGAGAAGCGGCCTTTGTACAGGCAAGCATCATAGACAACAGCAGGAACAAACAGACAACTCTCATACAAAACTTGTTAGCAACACAAAGATACCTTCTTCGGGTGACACTTTAAGTGAAAATAGTACGTTTTTCACAAAAACAAGGTAACAATTCAATTAATCTTAGCCTATATAGCCCTTTGGAGCAATTAGGACTTGACCATAGTCCTGATTATCCGCATCTTTGAATCAATGAAAAACATGCTGCTGACCATAGCGCTTCTCCTCCTTGTCCGGACTGCTGCTTCCGGACAAGGGCGCTTGGTTTCCGTGTTGCAGGAGCAGACCCTCACACTGGACCAGCAGATAGACTCGGTCATTCAGGAATTCAGCATTATCACACGAAAAGAAGATCTCGGGAAAGCTTTCCGCATCCTCAAGATGCTGGGAAGACGCATCCACTGTGTATCTCTCACCTACAGGACCCTCGATCCCAAGGGACGGGAAACCGTGGCATCCGGGCTCATTGCCTTCCCCGAGCATGGTGTGTTTCGCGGGACCGTACAAATGCTTCCCTACAACCGGGAATCTAAACTTTGCGGAAGCCGTCGTCTCTATTCTCCGGAAGTAATGGCTTCCATTCTGGGCTATGTCACCCTGATTCCCGACAACATCGGATATGGCAGCACCGATTCACTCACCATCGCCTATCAGATGTGCGAGAACAGTGCAGAAGTATCGGCCCACCTCCAGGAAGCAGCCAAGGAATTCTTTACGCAGTACCGGAAGCGCAAACTTCCAGCAAACACCTATATCTGCGGTTATTCTCTGGGGGCGCCCGGCGCGCTGGCACTGGCCTACCGTTATGCCGAAACGCCTGGCATCCGCCTGAAGGGTCTGTGCATCGGCAGCGGAGCCTATGACCCCTCTCTGGTTCTAGAACACAGCCTGGCCACCGGAGAAATGGGCTATTTGATTTATCCCGGATTTGTCCAAAGCCTCAACGCCTGGCTGAATGCCGACCTCCATCCGGAGTATCTTTTCAAAGGGCGCGTCCTGGAGGAATACACGAAAATAGCCGACGGGAGCCGAAACCCCAAAGACCTGGCCGAAGAATACGGGAACAATGTACACGACTATCTGCATCCCGACTTCTTCACGGAGGAAGAGAACGACGACATCCGCCACCTGAAAGCCGCCTTGGCAGGACTTTCCGTCCTCAGAGACGAGAAAAAGCCATTACCTGCCAGCGTTCGTGTGGTTGTCCGCCATTCGAAAGACGATGAAATCATACCTGTAATCTGCTCGGATTACTTGGTGCAACAACTCCGCGCCCCTTTTCACTGGGTTTGTTACCTACGGGATAACAGCCGTACTCATTATCAGACGGGCCCCATGAGCTTCATCGATCTTGCATTGATGTTGCTATGATAGACAAAAGGTTGGCACCAATTGGAGCCAACCTTTTGCACTTCTCGTTGAATCAAGAGCTTATTGCTCGTCCGGGCCTTGATCCTGCGGACCAGGCTGAGGTCCCTGGGGACCGCCCTGGAAAGGACCCTGAGGGCCACCCTGGGCACCGGCCTGCTGACCGGCCTGGTACATCTTCTCGAAAGCTTTGTTCAGGGCCTCGGAGTAGCGGTCTATGTCGGAGAGGTTCTGGGCCTTGACGGCCTCCTTGAGGAGGTTGCAGTTGCTCTCTACCTCGCTCTTGACGTCGGCGGGCACTTTGTCGCCATTCTCCTTGAGGAACTTCTCGGCCTGGAAGGTAAGGGCATCGGCGTTGTTAATCTTGTCGATGCGCTCTTTCTCGGCTTTGTCGGCGGCTTCGTTGGCCTTTGCTTCGTCGCGCATGCGCTGGATTTCGGCGTCGGACAGGCCGCTGGAGGCCTCGATGCGGATGTGCTGTTCCTTGCCGGTAGCCTTATCCACGGCGCTCACATTAAGGATACCGTTGGCATCGATATCAAAGGTTACCTCAATCTGGGGCACGCCACGGGGTGCGGGAGCGATGCCGTCCAGGTGGAAGATGCCAATTTGCTTGTTGTCCTTGGCCATGGGGCGCTCGCCCTGCAGAACGCGGATTTCTACGCCGGGCTGGTTGTCGGCCGCGGTAGAGAAGATCTGGCTCTTTTTGGCGGGGATGGTGGTGTTGGACTCGATGAGCTTGGTCATGACACCGCCCAGGGTTTCGATGCCGAGGCTAAGCGGGGTAACATCCAGCAGCAGCACGTCCTTGACGTCTCCGGCGAGCACACCGCCCTGGATGGAGGCGCCGATGGCAACCACTTCGTCGGGGTTCACGCTCTTGTTGGGCTCCTTGCCGAAGAAGTTCTTCACCAGTTCCTGCACGTAAGGAATACGGGTAGAACCGCCAACCAGCAGGACCTCGTCAATATCGGAGGGGTTCAGATGGGCATCGGAGAGGGCCTGACGGCACGGGGCGATGCTGCGCTGGAACAGGGCATCCGAGAGCTGCTCGAACTTGGCGCGGGTGAGGGTTTTGGCCAGGTGCTTGGGCACGCCGTCTACGGGCATGATGTAAGGAAGGTTGATTTCCGTAGAAGTCTGGCTGGAAAGCTCGATCTTGGCTTTCTCGGCCGCTTCCTTCAGACGCTGCAGGGCCATGGGGTCCTTCTTGAGGTCCAGGCCGCCGTTCTCTGCGGCAAACTCGCTGGCCAGCCAGTCAATGATAACCTGGTCGAAGTCGTCGCCGCCGAGGTGGGTATCGCCGTTGGTGCTCAGTACCTCGAACACACCGTCGCCCAGCTGGAGGATGGAGATATCGAAGGTACCGCCGCCCAGGTCGTACACGGCCACTTTCATGTCCTTGTCCTTTTTGTCAAGGCCATAGGCCAGAGCAGCGGCGGTGGGCTCGTTGATGATACGCTTTACATCCAGACCCGCAATGCGGCCGGCTTCCTTGGTAGCCTGACGCTGGGAGTCCGAGAAGTAGGCCGGGACGGTAATTACGGCCTCAGTGACTTCCTGACGGAGGTATTCCTCGGCCGTCTTCTTCATCTTCTGAAGAATCATGGCGCTGATTTCCTGCGGCGTATAGAGTTTGCCGCCGATATCTACGCGAGGGGTGTTGTTCTCTCCACGGACCACCTTGTAGGGGACGCGGTTCACCTCGGTTGTCACCTGGTCATAGGTCTCGCCCATGAAACGCTTGATGGAGAACACGGTGTTGTTAGGATTGGTGATGGCCTGACGCTTGGCAGGAGAGCCGATCTTGCGCTCACCGCCCTCGGTGAAGGCCACTACGGACGGCGTGGTGCGCTGTCCTTCATTGTTGATGATGACGGTGGGCTGGTTGCCTTCCATCACGGCGACGCAGGAATTAGTAGTTCCCAGGTCGATACCAATAATTTTACCCATAATATTCTGTTTTTTAATTATTATCTACTTTACGCCATCTTCTTCGCTGTGCTCAGAATGAAATTGGCGCCGCCCTTTCGAGCGACGCCTTGCATTTATCGAACATCGTGCCAGCCCGCTTTTGCTGACAAAATGGCAGATTAGAAACGCAAACCCAGCGTTAACAGGACATTGACATAGGTCCAGTCTGTCTTGATTTGCGGGGTTACCACATCCAGGTCTACCACCTTACGATAAAACTCCTTGTCCGTGGTCTGATAGGTCATGTAGTTGTAAGGGATAAGGTAGTCGGTGGGGACCAGGCGCAGGCGGGCGGCCAAATCGGCGTAAAAAGCGCCCAAGGAAAGGCCGGCGCCCAGGGACACCTGATGCTGTGCCCTGGATGCGCGCTCCTGGAAGGAAAACGTCACTGCCTTATCTCCTTTAAAATACGCCCGCTGAGGCGAAGTGATATAATTGTAACCGGCACGGAAAGCCAGGAAAGGAACGGGCTTGACTTCCACACCGGCACGGAAAATCTGGCCGGCGCCCAGGGCATCGTGGATATCGCGGTTCACGCCGCCAAAACTACCCACGGAATAGGCATCGTCGGAGCGGCTGCGGAAGCTGGCCGTGCCATAATGGCTGAGCTCGTAATCGAAGCTGAGGGCGGCCACCTGGCCTATGGTGTAAGCGATGCCGGCATTGACGCGGAAGGGCGACCACAGCGCATAGACCCATTCAAATTCGGGCGTTTTGGTGGGACTCAGATAACGCCCCGAGAGCTGGGTTTCGGCCGAGTAGGCGTAAGTTTCCTTGAGGTTGATGAGGGTAGGCGTTTGGATGGCGGCCCCCAGACGCAGACCGCCCGCGGGGCGCCAGAGGGCACCCAGCTTGAAATAGGCACCGGTTCCCTTGAGGCCGAGGCTGTGTTTCATTTCCAGCGACTGGAAGTGAGCAATGGTACCGTCTTCGTATTTAATGTCATGTTTCTGGAATTCGGCAGGATCGTCGGGCTCCTCGTACCAGTACTCGTTTATGCCATAGCTCAGGACGGTAATGCCAATGTTGGCCCCCACATAGAACTTGTCGTCCCAGTTCATGGCATAGTTGAACAGGATGTCGGACTTGAAGCCCTTGGTCTGCTGCCCGTACTTCTGATAGATAGGCGCCGCCAGGCCGGGTTTTGTGCTGCCCAGGGCATCGGTGACTGCCGCATAGTCTCCGGTAAATTTGCCGTCGTCGTCCAGCACGGCGTCAAACATGCCGCCGCGATAACCTGCCATATCGGCATAGGCCGGCAGGCGGGCGGGGTCGTTCCCGTCATAGAACCAGTCTTCCTGGCCCAGCACCTTGGGATCGAAGCCGCGGGCCGAGGACGCCAGCGAACCGGAGAAGGAATTGTCCTGGTTCACGCCGGCAGCATTGAGACGGCTGGTGTAATCGGCCGTAGAATTGAACATAATGCCCATGCTGGAGCCCTGATACCCATGCCGGTTACCGGAAGGAAAATAGAGGATGATACCGCCGTTGGGAACTTTGAAGCGGGTATAGCCGGTGGACACTTTGTCTCCCAGACCTACTGGCAGTTTACCGGCTGCCTCGGAAATGCCCTGGGTTTTGGCCGAGGAGATGGAAAGCCCGGAGGTGAACACCACCTGGGAATAGGACGACACGGCCGAGCCGGCAGGGTTGAAGGTAAGGGAACCGGGGTCCCCGCCCAGGGCAGTCATGGCATTGCCCAGACCCACGCTGCGGGCCGTACCGCCATAATTATTCTCCGAGAAAAACAGGGCATCCTGCCACGTTTGTGCCGATGCCTGCAGTGCCAGGGCACCGCAGAGGATGGAAAGTATGATCTTTTTCATAACTGTGCTTTTGGGGTCTTATCGGCGTCCGCCGCCGGAGGAACGGGAACCGCCCGAAGAAGAGCTGCCGGACGAACGGGAACTGCCGCCCGAGTAGCTGCTGCCGCCATAGGAACGGCTGCCGAAATAGGAACTGCTGGAGGAAGAGCGGTAGCTTGAGGAGCCGCTGGAGGAACGTGAACTGCTGCCGGAGTTCCGGTAGCTGGAGCTGCTACCGGAACTTCTGTAGTTGGAGCCACTGCCGGAACTTCTATAGCTGGAGCTGCTGCCGGAGGAACGGGTAGAGTTGCCCGATGAGCGGGTGGCGCTGCCGGAACTGCGATAGGTAGTGGCGCCGGAGGAACGCGAACTGCCGGAACTCACGCTACGGGAAACGGCAGAGCTGGCGCGCGAAGAACTGCTGCGGGCCACTGCACTGGCCGCAGAACGGCTGGCTCCTGTGGCACGACTGGCTGCAGCAGCACGGGTGGCCGTGGAGCGGTTCACAGTAGAGCGGCTGACGGTGGATCGGCTGACAGTGGAGCGACTGCTTGTAGTGGTGCGGCCGCTTATGCTACTTCTGCGGGCGGTGGCGGCCCTGACCGACATGCCGGAACCCCTGGCGGCGCCGCCGCGGGCCGAGAGTTCATTGCGGCGGGCCCGGGTCACAGCCCGGTGAGCCGACACGTCTACCCGACGGCCTCCCCCGCCGTAGTACCACCCACGATGGTGGTATCCGTAATGGGGTCCATAATAGCCGTAGTATCCTCCGTAGTAATAAGGGTATCCGTACCACCCGTATGAATAGGGCGAGTAGTACCAGGGATAACCGTAACCATAATGATAGGCATACGGACGGCCGTACCAGAACCAGTAATCGTCATACCACGGGTCCCAGTAATAGATGTAGCGGTGCCCCCAGTAATAAGGGTTGCGGAAATACCATGGGGTGTAGAAACTGTAATAGTTATAGTAGTCCCAGGTATATGGGCTCTCTATAACGGTGATGGTTTGGGTATTCAGTTGAATTTTTTCCGGGGCTGGGGTCACCACAGAATCCTGGCTGTTAAGGACATAGGAACGGGAAGACTTGCTGGCCTCCAGCAAATTGTCAATGTCTTCCTGGGAAACAGTCTCCGAAGTGACCGCAAGGGGACGCGAATAGATACCATCGTCAAAGGTCTGGGTCTGAAGCCCGCCCATAGACGCACAAGAAAGGGTGGCAAATGCAGCGGATGCGTATGCCAAGAATCTCTTTTTCATGGTTAGTACCTCCTTTAATCCAATAAAAATAAGTATCTTTGTGCCGGAAAATGCCGGCCTGTGGGGTTTTAACATGCAAATTTTATACCCTTAGCCCGTCTCAGGCTTGCAATACATGAAACAATATAGGAAATTTTCAAGAATATTATGGCAAAAGAGGTAACAAAACGCTCAGAGAACTATTCCCAGTGGTACAATGACCTGGTAGTAAAGGCCGACCTGGCCGAGCAGTCTGCCGTACGCGGCTGCATGGTCATCAAGCCCTACGGCTACGCCATTTGGGAGAAAATGCAGCATATCCTGGACGGCATGTTCAAGGAAACCGGCGTCAAGAACGCCTATTTCCCGCTGTTCATCCCCAAGAGTTTCTTCAGCCGCGAGGCCGAGCATGTGGCCGGCTTCGCCAAGGAGTGCGCCGTGGTCACCCACCATCGGCTCATGAACGACCCCAACGGCAACGGAATTGTAGTAGATCCGGAGGCCAAGCTGGAGGAGGAACTCATTGTGCGTCCCACCTCTGAAACCATCATCTGGAATACCTATAAGAATTGGGTGCACAGTTGGCGGGACCTCCCCATCCTGTGCAACCAGTGGTGCAATGTAGTGCGCTGGGAAATGCGCACCCGCCTGTTCCTTCGCACGGCCGAATTCCTGTGGCAGGAAGGCCATACCGCCCACGCCACCGCCGAGGAAGCCGAGGCCGAAAAGACGCAGATGGTGAACGTATACGCCAAGTTCGCCCGCGAGATCATGGCCCTGCCCGTGGTGGTGGGCCACAAGAGCCCCGGCGAGCGTTTTGCCGGCGCCCTGGATACCATGACCATCGAGGCCATGATGCAGGACGGCAAGGCTCTGCAGGCCGGCACCAGTCACTTCCTGGGCCAGAATTTTGCCAAGAGCTTCGACGTTACCTTTACCAATAAAGAAGGCAAGCAGGACTATGTGTGGGCCACTTCCTGGGGCGTGAGTACCCGCCTCATGGGCGCCCTCATCATGGCCCACGGAGACGACAACGGCCTGGTACTCCCCCCTGCCCTGGCCCCCATCCAGGTGGTCATGGTTCCCATCTACAAAACCGAGGAAGAGCATAACGCCGTACTGGACAAGATGTATGAGCTCAAGAAGGCACTGGAGGCCAAGGGTCACAGCGTAGAGGTAGATGACCGCGACACCCTGCGTCCCGGCTTCAAGTTTGCCGAGTGGGAGCTCAAGGGCGTTCCCGTGCGCCTGGCCATGGGCCCCCGCGACATCGCCGCCGGCACCGTGGAGGTGGCCCGCCGCGATACCCTGGAAAAGATCTCCGAGCCCCTGGAAGGCCTGGAGGACCGCATCATCGGCCTGCTGGAGGATATTCAGCAGAACATTTACAACAAGGCACTGGCCTTCCGCGACGCCTCCATCCGCAAAGTAGACACCTGGGAGGAATTCAAGGAAGAAATCGAGAAGGGCGGCTTCCTGCTCTGCCACTGGGACGGCACGGCCGAGACCGAGGCCCGCATCCAGGAAGAGACCAAGGCAACCATCCGCTGCATCCCCGTGGACAGCGCCGTATGCATGGAAGAAGGCAAGTGCATCTACACCGGCAAGCCTTCCCATCAGAGAGTATTGTTTGCAAGATCCTATTAGAATATGAAGAGACTGTTTACTGTTATCGCCCTGTTCGCCGCTGTGCTGGCACAGGCGCAGAATACCCAGGAGGCCGCCGCAGAGGCAGCCGCCGCCCTCAGCGCCGCCGAGGATGTCCCCGTGAAAGTGGAAAAGCCCAAGTACTGGAATTCCACCCTGCTCACCAATATCAACTTCGGCCAAACCTATCTGTCGCAGTGGGCCGCCGGCGGTTACAACAGCGTTTCGCTGGCCGGCAACCTGGACGGCAACGTCAACTTTGCCCGCGGCAAAATGATTTGGAACAACCGTCTGCAGCTGGATTACGGCTTCATGTATTCGGCCGACAAGCCCATCGCTCAAAAGAACAAGGACCGCATCTACTTCGAGTCCAAGTGGGGCTATGAGACGCCGGTGAAGCATCTGGCTTATTCTGCCACCCTGGACTTCAAAACCCAGTTCGGCAACAACTACGACTACAAGACGCCCGCCACGTCAAAGGATGACGACGGCAACGTGATAGAGCCCAGCCGGGCCGACTGGCTGGCCGCCCGGGAACTCAAGTCTGGCTTCTTCGCACCCGCATACCTTAATATCGGTTTGGGTGCACTGTGGACGCCGGCTCCCTGGATTTCGGTCAATGTGGCGCCCCTCGCCGGTGGTGCCGTATTCGTAACCATCCCCGAGCTACGTTACACCTATGGTATGGATCTGGTCAAAGACAGTGAATACACAGACCGCAAAGAAGCCCATACCGCCCAGGCCTACGACCAGTTCAAGAAGGCCCGCATGGAATTCGGTGCCCAGCTCAAAGTGGACATGGGCTGGGTCATCAACGACAAATTCTCCTACACCACGCAGTTCACCGCTTTCTACAACTACCTTACTCCCAAAGTGGAGCCCCGTCTCACCTGGGACAACAAGGTGTTCTGGAAGCTGGCCAAGTTCTTTGCCCTCACCCTGTCCACCAACCTCATCTATGACCCTCTGGTAATTGTACGGGACAGCGACAAAGACGGTGTCGTGGACTCAAAGGGTGTTCAGTTTAAGGAGTTCCTGGAGTTCGGCTTCACCTACACCCTGTCGGCGAAGCATTAAACGCCCATGTTGCTCCTGGCCGTCAGCGGAGGCATAGACTCCATGTGCCTGGCTCAGAAGGTTCGTCTCTCCGGCGAACCTTTTGCCATTGCGCACTGCAACTTCGGCCTGAGGGGCGCCGACTCCGATGCCGATGAGCAGTTTGTTCGGGCCTGGGCCGTTGATGCCGGTGTTGTTTGTCACGTCATGCGCTTTGACACCGCTGCCTATGCAGCCTCCGAGGGCATTTCCATCGAAATGTCGGCCCGGCGGCTGCGCTACCACTGGTTCGGGGAACTGTGCCGGGAGTTTGGCTACTCCGCTGTAGCAGTGGCCCATAATGCCAACGACAACGCCGAGACGCTCATCCTGAATCTGCTGCGGGGCACCGGCCTGCGCGGCATCACGGGCATGCATTCCTCCGGCTTTATCCCGGACCCCGACTTCGGGGACATCCCCCTGCTTCGGCCTCTGCTGGGCCTGACCCGCGCCGAGATTGAGACCTACGCCCATGAGCAGGGCCTCGCCTGGCGGGAAGACGCCACCAATGCCCAAAACGACTACAAACGCAACAAAATCCGCAACCTGGTATTCCCCGTTTTCCGGGAAATCAACCCCCGCTTTGTGGAGGTGTTGAACCGGGATATGGAGCGGTTTGCCGATGAAGTTCCGGCCCCCTTGGACCAGGTCCGGCAACTTTTTGGACCTAGTCCACTTTCTGGTGCTGGACTTAGTCCAACAAGTATGGCAAAGAGTGGCCTAGAATGCAGTATCGTTGGACCTGGTCCAGGGGGCAAAATCGGACCTGGGCCAAAAAAGGCATGGACCTGGTCCAAAGACGATGTGGACCTGGTCCAGGAGCCCTGGGACGGTAGCCAGCCGTTGAAGCAACCGGTTGGTGTGCTCATCCTGGATGCCGATAAACTTGAGCCCACCGTCCTGGAAGCCCTCCTCGCTCATGGCGCCCCCCATCTACAGAAAGCAGTTTTCGGCCAGTGGGAAAGCGGCGACTGGATTCGGCCGCTGGGGGCACCGGGCAAAAAGAAGATGCAGGACTGGTTCACAGACCATCATATCCCGGCCGATGAAAAGCCCTTTGTGCCGCTCCTGAAAAGCGCCGCCGACCCGCATCATGTGCTGGCCGTAATTCCCTACTGCATTGACCACAGCGTTCGGGTGACCAAAACAACCCGGCGCATTATTCGGATTACCGCCCAAGAGGCGTCGAATGTAAATGATTGACTATTAAGCAATTGAACAAAAGTCCCTAGGCAAAAACGCCCAGGGACTTTTGCATAAAATAATGAAAATCAGCAAGTTGCATTTTACGCCCCCATATTTCAAAATATTCCGTATATTTGTAAACTTTAGAGAATTATAAATAACCTAGATATGAACCGTAAAGTACTTCTCATGATTCTGGATGGTTGGGGCGAAGGCCGCCACGACTATTCCAATGCCATTTGGACCCAGGGCACACCCCATATCGATGCGCTTCGCGCCAAGTATCCCCACAGCCATCTACAAGCCTGCGGCGAGTATGTGGGCCTTCCCGACGGCCAAATGGGTAACTCCGAGGTGGGCCACATGAACCTGGGCGCCGGACGCGTTGTGTACCAGGATCTGGTAAAGATCAACATTGCCTGCCGGGAGCACAAACTCCTCCAGAATGCAGAGATTAAAGCCGTTTACGAGTATGTGAAGACCAGCGGTAAAAAGCTGCACCTGATGGGCCTCACCTCCCACGGCGGCGTGCACAGCTCCCTGGATCACGTGTACGAATTCCTGCGCGTGGCCAAGGAAGAGGGCCTGGACAAAGTGTATGTCCACGCTTTCATGGACGGCCGTGACACCGACCCCCGCAGCGGTCTGGGATTCGTGAAGGAACTGGAAGAAAAGATGGCCGAAACCACCGGCAAGGTAGCCTCCGTTTGCGGCCGCTTCTACGCCATGGACCGCGACAAGCGCTGGAACCGCGTCAAGGAAGCCTACGACCTTCTGGTAGAGGGCAAGGGCGCCGCTTTTGAATCGGCCCAGGCGGGCATCCAGGCCAGCTACGACGCCGACGTCACTGACGAGTTCATCAAACCCATCGTGGTTACCGAGAACGGCAAGCCCGTGGCCACCATCGAGGAAGGCGACGCCATCATCTTCTACAACTTCCGCAACGACCGCGCCCGCGAGCTCACCGCCGTCCTCACCCAGCAGGACATGCCGGAGGAAGGCATGCACACCATTCCCCTCTACTACTGCTGCCTCACCCCCTACGACGCTTCCTTTAAGGGCGTGCACATCCTCTTTGACAAGGAGCTGGTGCAGGACACCCTGGGCGAGACCGTTTCCAAGGCCGGAAAGCGTCAGCTTCGCATCGCCGAAACCGAGAAATACGCCCATGTGACCTTCTTCTTCAACGGCGGCCGCGAGACCGTTTTCGAGAACGAGGACCGCATCCTCGTGAACAGCCCCAAGGTGCCCACCTACGACCTTCTGCCCCAGATGAGCGCACCGGAAGTAGCCGAGAAACTCATCGAGCAGATCCGAAGCGGCAAGGAAGACATGATTATCCTCAACTTTGCCAACGGCGACATGGTGGGTCACACCGGCATCTACAACTCCATCACCCAGGCTGTCACCTGCATAGACAAGCTGGTGCAGAACGTGGTGGACGAAGCCATCGCCCAGGACTATGTGGTGCTGCTCACCGCCGACCACGGCAACGCCGATTTTGCCGTGAACGCCGACGGCACCCCCAACACCGCCCATTCCCTCAATACCGTACAGTTCGTAGTCATCAACGCCGGCGATGCCGTAAAGAGCGTCAAGGACGGAGCCCTCTGCAATGTGGCCCCCACCATCCTCAAGCTCATGGGCATCCCCCAGCCTGCCGCCATGACCGCGGAGCCGCTGATTTAAATTATGGAATTCACAGCCAAATTTTTAGCGCAGCTGCTCAAGGGCACGGTAGAGGGCGACGAGAACGCCGTGGCCACCAAAATGGCCAAGATCGAGAGCGGGAAACCCGGCACCGTAAGCTTCTTTGCCAACCCCAAGTACGAGCCTTACGTGTACAGCAGCAAGGCCGCTATCCTCATTGTGAATAAGGACTTCGTGCCCAAGGAGCCGGTATCGGCCACCCTGGTGCGCGTAGAGAACGCTTATTCTGCCGTAGCCGAACTACTGAGCTATGTGGCCAAGAAAAAGCAGAAGGCCCGCAGGCACCGCAGCCTGTTCGCCCACTGGTATCTCTCTACCAAATTCGGCAAAAAGGTGTACCTGGGCGCTTTCTCCAAGGTGGGCCGGCGCAGCAGCATCGGCGATGGCACCATCATCCACGGCCATGTGTACATTGGCGACGACGTGGTCATCGGCAAGGATTGCCTCATTTATCCGGGGGTGGTCATTTATCCGGGCACACGCATCGGCAACCATGTCATTCTGCATGCCGGGTGCATCATCGGCTCCGACGGCTTTGGCAATGCGCCGCAGCCGGACGGCAGTTGGGAAAAGATCGAGCACCTGGGGAACGTGGTCATCGGCAACGATGTAGAGATTGGCTCCAACACCACCGTAGACCGGGCTCAGATGGAATCTACCGTCATCGGCAACGGCGTTCGCATCGACAACCTGTGCCAGATTGCGCACAACGTCATCATCGGCGACCATACGGTAATGGCGGCCCAGTGCGGTATTGCCGGCTCCACCGTTATCGGCAAGTACTGCATCCTGGCCGGACAGGTGGGCGTTGCCGGGCACCTGAAGATCGCCGACCATACCACGCTGCTGGCCCAGGCCGGCGTGCTGGGCAACATCCGCAAGGAGGGCGAGGTGCTTCTGGGCTCCCCCGTCATCCCCGCCAAGCAGTACCTCAAGGCCTACGCCCTCTTCAAGCAAGCCGCCGCCGAGTAATTCCGCACGACCGCGATCACTTAACATGATGATTATCAATAGATTACAGAAATTCAGTCTGGCAAATAGCCGGACTGAATTTCTGTAAAGTGCTGATATACAGCAACTTAAGTGATCGACAGCATACGTACAATTACAGGGCTTTTAGCCAGAGAATGCTGTCGGGGCCTTCGTTAAAGAGGAGGTCCAGGATGGAGAGGCCGGGGGTGAAGCTGCCCATGCGGTCTCGGAACACCTGGTAGTAAGGCCGATCAAGTCCCAGGTCCTGCAGCACGGTGTCCGGATGTTTGGGATGAATCACATAGCGGTAGTCATCGGACACGGACCCGGGCGCGGCAAAAGCGGTAGTTGCTTGCAGCCTGCAGTGAACGCCCAATTGCGACATGCACCATTCCGCCAGCGAACGGTTCAGTTCCCAAAGCGTGGCATGCTGGGCTTCCAGCCGTGCAAACACCCCATCCCTATAATATTCATAGTAGGCCGCCGTCTCATAGGCGGTGTCCAGGGCCCGCTCTGTTCGCACCACCCAGGGTGTGGAGTAGTCCACTTGTACTTGGCAGATGGGCATGGCCGAAGGCACCCTTTCCTCTGCGTCGTTTCGCGACCCTGTACGGGCAAATGCTCCAGAAAAGGGGTCTTCCTCCAGGGCTTTATGCACCACAGGCACCTGCAACATTTGCGGCCCCTGGGGTCCCAGGATGTAGCAGCGGTTGCGATAGCTTTGCTTCTGGTAGTTCTCGCAGGCTTCCAGGCAGGCGCAGGAAGGAAGAACGCTGTCCGGAGACAGCGTCATATCACGGGCCGCCAGGGCAAACCAGCTCACAGGCGGGAAGTATGCGGTAGAAAGCAGCACGCTAGCGGGAGGTAGGGCGAGGCTTGGACATGATGCCCCGCTTGGAGCGGCGGATGAAATTCAGCAGCATATCCCGGTGCTCCGAGGCGGGGAAATTGGCCTCGATGTACTCCAGCGCCTGGCTCACGTTCATGCCCTGGAAATAAAGGGCATCGTACATGGCCTTGATGTTGTTCACTTCTTCCTCGGAGAAGCCATGGCGCAGCAAACCTACTCGGTTCACACCCTCAAAGACAATGGGCTCTCGGCCCGCCAGGGCAAAGGGAGGAACGTCCTTGGTGACGCGGGTGCCAAAGGCCACAAAGCTATAGCTGCCGATTCTGGAGAACTGGTGGCAGCCGGACTTGCCGCCCATGGTGGCCCAATCGTCCACTTCCGTCTCTCCGGCCATTCCGGCGTAGCTCACAATGATGCAGTGATTGCCGATGACACAGTCGTGCGCCACATGCACGTAACTCATGATGAGGGTGTCGTTGCCGATTTTGGTAACGCCCTTTCCGCTGGCCTTGGTGCCGCGGTTGATGGTAGCGCACTCGCGGATATTCACGCGGTCGCCAATCTCTACCCAGGAATCCTCTCCCTCGAACTTGAGGTCCTGCGGAATGGCCCCCACCACGGCTCCGGGGAAAACCGTGCAGTCTTTTCCCATTTTCACATGGTTGAAGATGGTGGCGTTGTTCATGATATGGCAGCCGTCGCCAATCTCGACATTGGCATCGATAAAGGCGAAGGGACCTACTTCCACGTTGTCACCCAGCTTGGCAGACGGGTGTACATAGGCCATGGGATGGATGGTATTCATAGCTTGCAGTTATTTAAGCAGCGCACGGAGGGCCTTGGCTGCTTTGGTATTGATGGAGTGACCCGGTTTGTAGGCCGTGATGCGGGCGTTGAGGTAACCGCCGGCCAGGCGAAGGTCTCCCAGCAGGTCCAGCAGTTTGTGACGGCCGCACTCGTCCGGGAAATGGAGCTCAAGGTTGTTCAGATAGCCTTCTTCGGTGATTCTCACATCGGGCATGTTGAGCAGGTAGGAGATGGCGCTGAGCTGTTCCTCGTTCACGGGATGCTCCACAATGACAATGGCATTGTCCACGTCTCCTCCTTTGATGAGGTTGTTGCGGAACAGGGGCTCGATCTCATGGAAAAAGCAGAAGGTGCGGCAGGGGCCGATCTCTGTGGCATAGTCCGTGTGCTCGTCCCAGTGGGCGCTCTGGATGCCCAGAATCTTGGAGTTGAAGTCTACGGTAATATCGGCCGAAGGAGAAGCAGCAGGCTCGATGCGCACCCAGGAGCCGTTGCGGTCGTCGCGGATTTCCAGCGACTGGGGGATGTCGATGTACTTGCGGGGTACCCCTTGGTCCTCCAAGCCGTCCTTGAGGATGGCTTTGACGTAGGGACCGGCGCTGCCGTCCAGGATGGGAACCTCGATGTTGTCCAGTTCGATGACGGCATTGTCTACACCCAGGCCCGTGAGGGCACTCATGATATGTTCGATGGTCACGGCCACCGTATCGCCCACAGAAATGGTGGTGCTGCGGGCCGTGTTGGTCACATTCTCGGCCACGGCCTCGATGACCGGCTTGGAACGGAGATCCGTGCGGCGGAATACAATGCCGGAATCGGCCGGGGCGGGCAGCAGTTTCATATGGGCATACGTACCCGTATGCAGGCCCTTTCCCTGGAAATAGTAATGCTTTTTGAGCGTCTGTTGATTCCCGCGCATGTGAGTGTAGTCGTTTCAGTTTACAAAGGTAAGTAAAATCTGCAGAAACGCAAAGTGCCCGCATCTTTGCTTTTTTGCAATCACCTAAGTTGCTGTGTATTAGCGTTTTGTGGATATTCAGTCCGGCTATTTGCCGGACTGAATATCCACAATTAACTGATTTACAGAACTTTAGGTGAACCGTGCTGTACACATATGGCCTGGCCGATCACGGGAACCGAGAAATTGCGTATATTTGCACAACAAAACAGAACCATACTATGAACAAAGAGCAAATCACCAAGGCAGTTGAACCGGCTTTGGCCCAGATGGGATGTTTCCTGGTGGATGTAACCGTGAGTGCCGCCAATGACATTGAGGTTATTATTGAAAAGGAAGAAGGAGAGATGGACTGGGACCATTGCGCCGCCATAGACAAGGTGGTGCATGAGGCCTTTGACCAGGATGTGGAGGATTATGCCCTCACCGTTTCCAGCGCCGGCCTGGACCGTCCTTTCAAAGTGCTCAAACAATACCAGAAGGCCCTGGGGACGCAGGTGGATGTCAAGTTCAAGGGCGGCAAAAGGCTCATGGCCACACTCACAGCGGCCACCGAGGACAGCATAGAACTGCAGTACACCGCCCTGGAAGCCGTAGAAGGCCAGAAGAAAAAGCAGAAAGTGGAGCATAAGGACAGCTTCTCCCTAACCGAAATCAACAGCGTGACGCCCTATATTGATTTCAAGTAATATTTGGAGAAACCAATAATTATGCGTACATTTGCACCCGTGAACGAGATAGAGGACGACGGTCCCCTATCTTTTTTTATAGGAAAGCAAGAATAAACAACATAACCAATGGCAAAAGAAAAAGAGAAAGAAATTACCTTGATTGACGCTTTCAAGGATTTCAAGGAAGAGAAGAGCATCGACCGCCCGGTGATGCTTGGTGTACTGAAGGATGTATTCCTCACCCAGCTGGCCAAAACCTATGGCAGCGCCGACAACTTTGACGTGATCATTAACGTAGACAAAGGCGACTGCGAGATTTACCAGAACTTCGAGGTGGTAGAGGAAGTGGAAGATCCCGTGACCCAGATTACCGTGGAGGAAATCGCCGCCGAGACCGGTGACGACGACTACGAGATTGGCGACACCTTCGCCCGCAAACTCTCCCTGGCCTCCTTCGGCCGCCGCGGCATCCTGAACATTCGCCAGAACCTCCAGGGCCGTATCATGGACATCGAAAAAGCCAACGTGTTCAAGAAGTACAGCGAGCGCGTGGGCGAGATCTTCACCGGCGAGGTATACCAGACCTGGAAGAACGAGGTTCTTATCCTGGACGAGGACGGCAACGAGCTCCGCATGCCCAAGAGCGAGCAAATTCCCGGCGAGCGCTTCAAGAAGAGCGACTCTGTACGCGCCATCATCAAGAGCGTGGAAATGAAGAACAACACCACGCCTTACATCGTGCTTTCCCGTACCAGCGACAGCTTCCTGGAGAAGCTCTTCGAGATGGAAGTTCCCGAGATTTACGACGGCCTTATCACCGTCAAGAAGGTCGTGCGCATCCCTGGCGAGCGTGCCAAAGTGGCCGTGGAGTCCTACGACGACCGCATCGACCCCATCGGCGCCTGCATCGGCGTCAAGGGTTCCCGCATCATGGGTATCGTGCGTGAACTGCGCAACGAGAACATCGACGTTATCCAGTGGAGCACCAACCCTCAGCTCATGATCCAGCGCGCCCTCAATCCCGCCCGCATCTCCCGCATCGACCTCGGCGAAAGCGCCGACGACAAGATCAAGGTGTACATGCAGGCCGACGAGGTAAAGAAGGGTATCGGCAAAGGCGGCGTGAACATCAAGCTGGCCGGCATGCTGGTGGGCCGCGAGATCGAGGTATGGCGCGAGCTTCCCAAGAACGAGGAAGAGGAGGACGACGTTCTGCTCACCGAGTTCGAGGATGTAATCGATCCTTGGGTGATCGAGCGCCTGCAGGCTATCGGCTGCGACACCGCCCGCAGCGTCATGGCCCTCTCCCCCGCCGACATCGCCTCCCGGGCCGACCTGGAAGACGAGACCGTGGAAGAGGTGCTGCGCATCCTGCACGAAGAATTCGAAGACTAATTTAGAAAGAAAAGGGGTTACTATATGGCAGATATCAGATTATCGAAACTTATCAAGCAATTCAACATCGGGCTTGACACCCTGGTGGATTTCCTCAATTCCAAAGGCGCCGGCATCGAAGACGCCAACCCGAACCTGAAGGTATCGGACGAGTTCCTGCCGGAGCTGCACAAAAAGTTCGGCAAGGACCTGGAACTGAAAGAAGCCGCCGAGAAAGTGGATGTGAAGCTCACCGAGATTCTGGACAAGGCCTCCAAGAAACAGGACGCCGAGGAAGACGAGTTTGAACCCGAGCGCGTGACCGTTATCAAGAGTAACAACCTCACCCGCAAGGCCGAGCCCGTCCAGGAACCGGAACCCGAACCCATCCCCGAGCCTGTAGTAGAACCCGAACCGGAACCCGAGCCGGAACCGGAAGCCGAGCCCGAGCCGGAAACTGAACCGGAGACCGAACCGGAGACCGAGATTGCACCGGAAGAAGAACCCGAGACCGAGAAGGAAGAGCCCGCCCAAACCCCTGCGGAAGCTCCCTTCAAAGTGGTGGGTAAGATTGATCTGAGCCAGTTCGACCCCAAGAAGGGCAAAAAGCGCGAGCGCATCAAGGCCGCCGGATCCCAGAAGGTGGACGTCACCAAGGTCCAGGCCGAGAAAGCCCCCAAGAAGGCCGACAAGAACAAGCCCTCCGCCGCTGCTGCCAACGGCAAGAACCGCAAGAAAGGCGACCGCTTCAAGCCCGCCATGAGCGAGGCCGAGCAGGAAGAGATGCAGAAGGAAATCCAGAAGCAGGTAAAAGAGACCTACGCCCGCATGAACGAGAGCACGCGCAACAACTTCGGCGCCAAGCACCGCAAGGAGAAGCGCGAGATTGCCGCCATCCGTTCGCAGGAAGAGATGGAAGCCGCTGCCGCCGAGAACAAGGTCCTCAAAGTGACCGAGTTCGTAACGGTGAACGACCTGGCTACCCTCATGAACAACACCCCCGTGGTCAAGGTCATCGGCGCCTGCATGAGCCTGGGTATGATGGTGTCTATCAATCAGCGTCTGGACGCCGAAACCCTGGTCCTGGTGGCCGAAGAATTCGGCTATAAGGTAGAATTTGTCACCGCCGAGCTCACCGAGGAAATCCAGCAGCAGGAACCCGACCGCGAGGAAGACCTGGTGGAGCGCCCGCCGGTAATTACCGTGATGGGTCACGTAGACCATGGTAAGACTTCCCTGCTGGACAACATCCGCAACTCCAACGTCATTGCCGGTGAGGCCGGCGGCATTACCCAGCACATCGGCGCCTACAGCGTCACGCTGGACAGCGGCCGTCACATCACCTTCCTGGATACCCCTGGCCACGAGGCCTTTACCGCCATGCGTGCCCGCGGTGCCCAGATGACCGACCTGGCCATTATCATCGTGGCCGCCGACGATGCTGTGATGCCCCAGACCAAGGAAGCCATCGCCCATGCACAGGCCGCCGGCGTGCCCATGGTCTTTGCCATCAACAAGATTGATAAGCCCGGCGCCAACGCCGACACCATCCGCCGCCAGCTCTCCGAGATGAACATCCTGGTGGAGGACTGGGGCGGCAAGTACCAGTGCCAGGAAATCAGTGCCAAGAAGGGCATCAACGTAGACAAACTCCTTGAGAAGGTGCTCTTTGAGACCGACCTCCTGGAACTGAAGGCCAACCCCAACAAGATGGGCAGCGGCGCCGTGATCGAAAGCTCCCTGGACAAGGGCCGCGGCTACCTGGCCACCGTGCTGGTGCAGGACGGCACCATGCGCGTGGGCGACGTCATCATCAGCGGCAGCTACTACGGCCGCGTAAAGGCCATGTTCAACGAGCGTGGCCAAAAGGTCGAGGCAGCCGGTCCCTCCACGCCTGTGAGCATCCTGGGCCTGAACGGAGCCCCCGCCGCCGGTGAAAAGTTCAACGTAATGGCCGATGAAAAAGAGGCCAAGAGCATTGCCCTGAAGCGCGAGCAGCTCATCCGCATCCAGGGCATCAAGACGCAGAAGCACCTTACCCTGGAAGAGATCGGCCGCCGCATTGCCATTGGCAACTTCAAGGAACTCAACGTCATCGTCAAGGGCGACGTGGACGGCTCCGTGGAGGCCCTGTCCGATTCACTCATCAAGCTTTCCACCGAGGAAGTGCGCGTGAACGTGATTCACAAGGCCGTGGGTGCCATCAGTGAGAGCGACGTCCTGCTGGCCGAGGCCTCCGACGCCGTGATCATCGGCTTCCAGGTGCGTCCCAGCGCCGAAGCCCGCCGCAGCGCCGAGAAGGAAGGCATCGAAATCCGTCTGTACTCCGTAATCTACGACTGTATCAACGAGGTCAAGGAAGGTATCGAGGGTATGCTGGAGCCGGAGAAGAAGGAAGAAGTTACCGCCACCGCCGAGGTCAAGCAAACCTTCAAGATTTCCAAGGTGGGCACCATTGCCGGCTGCCAGGTCAAGGAAGGAAAGCTTACCAACAAGGCCGACGTGCGCCTGATCCGTGACGGCATTGTGGTGTACACCGGTACGCTGTCCTCCCTGCAAAGGGGCAAGGACCAGGCCAAGGAAGTCCCTGCCGGCATGGAGTGCGGTTGCGGCCTTGAGCGCTACAACGACATTCACCCCGGAGACATCATCGAAGCTTTCCAGATTGTAGAAATCAAACGGAGCCTGTAGTACATGAAACGTTTTTTCCGGCATTTATTTGTTGCAGTAGGCTGCTTAATCGTTTTAATCGGTTGTAGAAGGGACGAGATCATCGGTCCAAAAGTGGTTCCCGTAACAAAGGTGAGCCTGTCCCCTACGGCCATTACGCTCTATGAAGGCGACAGCCAGTCCCTTACCGTGAGCGTGGAGCCCGAGGATGCCACCGACAAGGAAATCACCTGGACAGTGGATCATCCCAAGGTGGCAACGGTGGACGAGAATGGCATAATTACCGCCATCCATGCCGGTACCGCCACCGTCACGGCCACCAATCCCGCCACCAAAATGGGCGCCATCTGCAAAGTGACCGTTAAGGAGCCTGTCCCCGATCTGATTCCCGCCACAGGCATCCTCATCGATGCGCAGAAGGTAACGCTCAAGGTGGACGAAACCCTCCAGATTACCGCAACCGTCCTGCCCTCCAACACCGACGAGAAGGAAGTCAACTGGGTCTCCTCCAACCCGGCCGTTGCCAGCGTGGAAAACGGCTTTGTGCGGGCCCTGTCGGCCGGTGAGACCACCGTTACCGCCAGCACCATCGGCGGGAAATACAGCGCCAGCTGCGTCCTTACTGTGAAGGAACCCACCACGCCCGCAACCGGGAGCCGATGGGAAGACACCGGCGCCGACCTGCCTGATTATCCCACCTATAACAAGGTAACGGCCCAGAGCGATTTCCCCCGCATTGACATTACCGTGAGCGGCAGCATCCAGCACGGCGTTTACAAAGACGGAACGGTGTCGTTCAAGGACCCCAGAAAGATGTACTCGGACATCACCGAATATACCAATCTCAAGATGAAGATCAAGGGGCGCGGCAACACCACCTGGGGCGCCGAGGGCGGCATCAAGAACCCTTACCGCTTCAAGCTGGAGGAGCATCCTGCCAACAAGGTCTTCGGCCTCAACCGCGACAAAGACTGGATTCTGCTGGCCGATGTCCAGGATCCTACC
Organism: uncultured Bacteroidales bacterium; assembly: GCA_905234285.1. GTDB lineage: Bacteria > Bacteroidota > Bacteroidia > Bacteroidales > UBA932 > Cryptobacteroides. The sequence goes on along the minus strand of CAJOHK010000006.1, from coordinate 52,549 downwards.
CTGCTCAGGAACGCCACGGCCCTTCGCATCTCCCGCATGGTCTCCATGCCCTGGACGCCCAAATACCGCGCCGTGGAGCTGTACATCAATAACAAGTACAGCGGCTGCTATCTGCTGGTAGAGGCCAAGGAAACCGACATCGAGAACAAGGTACCGGTAGAAGTGAGCGAAACCGGCGAAGTAGACAGCGGGTACTACGTAGAAATTGACGATAAGTGGGACGAGGACATGTACTTTTACACTTCCCACTTCGGCAAAAAGATTAAGTACAAAGACCCCGAAACACCCACCCAGGCCCAGCAGGAATACATTGAGGGCTATATCAACGACGTAGAAAAACTCCTCAAGAACAAGCAGTTCGACAAGAGCACCGGCTACTGGAGCAAGATGGAAGTAGGCACCTTCATCGACCAGTACATCGTTCAGGAACTCACCATGAACGTAGACGGCAACATGCGCCTTTCTACCTATTTTGCCAAGGACAAGGACACCAAACTGTTCATGCCCATGGTGTGGGACTTTGACCTGGCCCTGGGCAACTGCACCTACCTGGGCAAAGACTTCAATCTCCCCTACATTGACGGCAGCCGGGACGGTCCCAAGGGCTGGTTCATCAAAATCCGCGGCGGCTATCCGGGCGAGAACTACGGGCAAAAGGACACCTATTACCAATATCTGTTCATGGACCCGCAGTTTGTACAGGCCCTGAAAGACCGCTGGAACACCGTGAAGCCCCGCCTGGACAAGATTCCCGCCTTCATAGACAAGATGGCCGAGTACAACAAGCCCGCCTACGACCACAACCTCAGCGCCGGAAAGAACCCGCGCGGCAACAGGGGCTACGAGTCGGCACCGGACGCCTTCAAGTCCTGGCAGGACGCCGTAGACTGGCTCAAGGAATGGTACAGTATCCGCCTCGAATGGCTGGACACCGAGATTAACGCATTATAATAGAATGAGCAGCGCAGCAAGGTAGAGTACAAAACCCTCTGCCTTGATGTGCCTCCGGCTGATTATGTAGGACGATTGCTCCACAGGATCTACGATATTGAGCTCGTAGTCTATATTCTCGGGGAAATCGTTGGTGGGCCATTTGTGCACCAGCTCGCCGTCATCGAAGTGCGCACCGCCGCCGTTGGAGCGGTTGAGCGAGATGAGCGTCTTATAATCGGCGTAATAGACCGTTAGGTCGATGGGAATGCCGAAGGTATCTACGGCATCGGGCGAAGTAGCCACCAGCAGAAGCGGCCGGCCGCCTACCGCTTCTACGGCCTGATACTGCTTTTGTAGGCGCTCCCAGGGCGCTTTAGCCGGGTCATAGACCGAGAACACCACCACCTTTCCTTTGGCGGCCAGGCTGTCGCAGTATTTCCCCTCGGTATTGCGGAAGCTCAGGATGGGGTGCCCTTTTCTGTCGGCCGCGCCGAGCACGAAGAGGGAATCGACCCGCACGAAAGTCCAGGTGGAATCCGGGAGCTGATGGAGGAAGAATGTGCCTTCCCGGCCATTCTTCTGGTATACGTAGGCCGTTTGATAATGGTTGTCCAGCTCTACGTCGTCGTCAAGGGAAGCAAAGAGCTCGGCGCCCCAGTTGAAATCCGTATAATCCACAATGGGCAGGTGCGTATTACTGTACAGCACGGCATAGAGCAGTGCCAGCACAGCCAGGGCCGATGCCACCCATCGGCGGCGTTTGGGCTCACCGAACTCCTTCCAGGGCAGGAAAGCGAAGGCTGCCAATGCCAGCAGGAAGAGGTTCTTGAAGAAGCTCTGCGCATGGCTCAGGTGAATGGCCTGGCCAAAACAGCCGCAATCCATGTTGGGATTGGCTATCCAGAGAATAGCGGTAACCACCGTGAACAGGCCCAGCAACACGCAGGCGCCCATGGCGGCCACTTTGCGCAGGACGCCCGTAATGAGAATCACGCCCAGAACGCTCTCCAGCAGGCCCAGCAGAATACCCAGTACCTTTGCGGCCGGGATGATGAACGATACGTGGAAGAACTTGGCATACTCGGTGACAATGAGCATGGTTCCCACTGGATCGGCTATCTTTAACAGACCGGAAACCAGGAAGACGATGCCCAGGAGGACAGCCGCTCCGCGGCGCAGGCGCTGATGGGAGTTTTTCATGAAAGAATAGCATCTACGGCCGCACGGACCTTGTCAAAAATGGCATCTGGAGGCAGCATGGCACCCTTCTCATCGGAGCAGTCGATGCGCTGGAAACGGGCGTCCCGCTGCGTTTCGGCCACATACATGCTGCGAACATCGCGCTGGAAGGCAATGGAAGCCTCGTGGATATCCTGCGCACCTTCCAGGTAGCCCCGGTCACTCCCCTCCCGGTGGCTCTTGAGGCTCTGCTCCACAAAGCCGATGGGCACGTCCAGGAAAAGATTGAGATCCGGTACGGGAAGCTGGAACTGGCTGTACTCGGTATGGAAAATCCAGTCCCGGAGCGCCTGCTTTTGCGCAGGATCGGAAAGTTTGGCGCACTGGTAGGCGATATTGGAATACACATAGCGGTCCAGCAGGACGGTTTTGCCGGCCGTAAGCGCCTCCTTCATCTGAGGGGCTGCCCCATGCCGGTCCTCGGCGAAGAGCAGGGCTACCAACTGCGGATGAACCGCCTCATTGGAGCCAAAATCGCCCCTTAAAAAGCGCGAAATGAGGTCTCCGTACACTGGCGCATCGTAGCGGGGGAAATGGATGTATTCCAACTCTCCCTTACTGGCCAGGTACTCCCTGAGCATTTTCACTTGCGTGGACTTTCCGGCGCCATCGAGCCCTTCCAAAACTACCAGCATCTTTTTCTTGGTTAATCATACAAAGATAAGTATTTTTGTAATATGATAGGTGCAATACATATCATGGGCATCGTAAATCTGACGCCCGATTCCTTTTATGCCAAGAGTCGCGCAGGAGCCGACGTCCTCCCCCGCATAGCCTCCATGCTGGCCGAAGGCGCCGATGTCATTGACCTGGGCGCCTGCAGCACCCGTCCCGGCTCCCCCCAGCCCTCCCTGGAAGAAGAATGGGCCCGGCTGGAGCCTGCACTAACAGAGATAGCCGGATATACCCCCTCGGAGACATGTGCACCCCCGCACATGGGTAGGGGGGTATATCCGGCTATCTCTGTAGATACGTACAGGGCCGAGATTGTTCGGAGAACATATGATATCATCGGGCCGTTCATGGTGAATGATATCAGTGCAGGGCAGCTGGATCCTGAGATGTTACCCACAGTAGGACGGCTGGGGCTGCCGTATGTGGCCATGCACATGAGGGGAACGCCGGTCAATATGCAGCAGTTCACCGACTATTCGCCCGACGTTGCGACAGAGGTGGTCCGATATTTCAAGGAGTTTGACAAAAAGGCGCAGGATAACGGCATTGAGAACTGGCTGCTGGACCCCGGTTTCGGCTTCTCCAAAACCCTGGCACAGAACTATGAGCTGCTGTGGCGCATGGAAGAATTACAGGTGCTGGGCAAGGAAATTCTGGTGGGCGTTTCCCGAAAGAGCATGATTTATAAAGTCCTGGGAATCACCCCAGAAGAGGCCCTGGAGGCCACCCAGACGGTGCAGTATGCCGCCCTGGCGCGGGGCGCTACCTGGTTGCGCGTGCACGATGTTGCCCCTGCCGTAAAAACAGCATTACGTTTTATTCAGGAAAAATGCTAACTTTGTATGCTTAGCAAAATAATCATTAAACTTCATACAATATGAAACCTACTCTTTTGGTACTCGCGGCTGGTATGGGAAGCCGTTACGGTGGTCTCAAGCAAATGGACGGCCTGGGCCCTAATGGGGAAACCATCATCGACTATTCCATTCACGATGCCGTTGAAGCCGGTTTCGGCAAAGTGGTTTACATTGTGAGGGAGTATTTCAAAGCCGATATGGAAAAGGCCGTACATGCCAAGTATGACGGCGTCAAAACCATAGACGGCGAGCCCCTGCAGTTTGTGTTCGTCACCCAGGAACTGGACAAGATTCCCGCTCCTTTCACCGTACCCGAGACCCGCGAAAAGCCTTGGGGTACCGCACATGCCGTCCTCATGGCTGCCGAGGTTATCAACGAGCCTTTCGCGGTCATCAACGGCGACGACTTCTACGGCAAGGAATCCTTCCATATTTTGGCCGAATGGTGCCGCGCCCATGAGAAAACCCAGGGCCAATACTGCATCGTAGGCTTCGAACTGGAGAACACCCTGAGCGAGAACGGCACCGTTTCCCGCGGCGTGTGCTCCTACGACAGCAAGGGCATCCTCACGGATATCGCCGAGCACCTGAACATCGCCAAAGAGGCCGACGGCCAGGTGTACGGCGACAACTCCGTCACCGGAGAAAAGCATCTCAAGCTCTCGGGCAAAACCCTTTGCTCCATGAACATGTGGGGCTTCACCCCGGATTACTTTACCAAGAGCGCCGAGATTTTCAAGATTTTCCTCAAGGATCACATCCTGGAGCCCAAGAAGGAATACTACATCCCTTACGCCGTAGACCTCATCGTAAAGGGCGGTCAGGGTGCTTGCGAAGTCCTTTCCACTCCTTCCCACTGGTTTGGCGTCACTTACAAGGAAGACCGTCCTGCCGTAGTGGCCAAGTTCGCCGAATTGGTAGCCAAGGGTGTCTATCCCAGCCCGCTGTACAAATAGCATGACGCCTCTTTTGAAGAAAGCCCGCCCCGTGCGGAATTATGACCTGTATGCCAATCACGCCTGGTATGTGCCGGGCGTGAAAGGCATGTTTGCCCTGCTGCTGTGGTTCCTCCTCGGTTCCTTGCTGGGCAGCGTAGTCGTCGCCGTTTTCAGCCTGTTCGCCCCTGCTCAGGTAGTCGCCGATTACGGGACCCTGGTGGCCTATCCCCTGTCGTTCCTTCCGGCCATGATCTATGTGGCCCGCCAAAGCCAGCAGAACAGCCTCTTTGAGCCCGGCTATAAACTCAACAGCAACCATTGGGGCCCGTTCAAGGGTTGGAGCATCGTGCTCATCACCGTGGCGCTCAGCTTTGCCACCATGATTACGGCCGATCTTCCCAATTACCTCAACTTTAAGTTCACCACCTCCTTCCCCGCCCTCAAGAAGGCCTATGACGTGGTGGTAGCCCTGTTGCAGCAAATGACCGGCGGCCCCTTCTGGAGTTCCTTCCTGCTCACGGCCATCTTTGCGCCAATCTTCGAGGAGTGGCTGTGCCGGGGCATGGTGCTCCGCGGCCTTCTCACCCGCATGAAACCCGGCTGGGCCATTGTGTTGAGTGCCCTGTTCTTTGCCATCATCCACATGAACCCCTGGCAGGCGCTCAACGCTTTCATCATCGGCGTTGTAATGGGATATGTGTATTACAAGACCGGTTCCCTGTTCCTTACCATGCTCATCCACTTTGTGAACAACGGAACGGCTGTCATCCTTGGGCACATTCCCTCCCTCAAGGATTACGAGTTCTGGATGGACATGATGGACAAGACCACGTATGCAGTGGTTTACGTGCTGGGCGTAGCGGTGCTGGTAGCCTGCATCTTGGCCTTCCGCCGCATCCCGCTGGAGCATCCCAAGGGTAACATGGATCCTGTAGAATTAATGGACTAAGCTATGGAAGAGGGGAAAAAAGACAAGTGGGCCTGGCTCAAACGGAGCGACCACAACTACTTCATTCCCTATGTGATTGTAGTCACCGTAGTGGTGGCCGGCTGGCTGCTGTTTTTCTCCCATAACAGCGTCCTCAACTGGGTACGCGCCGCCATGGAGGTCAAGGCCCAGGAAAAAGAAATGGCCCGCCTCCAGTCCGAGATTGACGCCATGGACGCCCAAATCGAAAACCTTAGCAAGAACCGCGACTCCCTGGAAACCTTTGCGCGGGAAACCTATCACTTCGCCGCACCGGGAGACGACGTTTACATTGTAGAATAAGCGCCTATGTGGCAAAGAATTCAAACCCTTTACCTGCTCATTTCCACTGCCCTGGTCATTGCGCTGTGCCTGGGTACCGCCTATCATGTCAGTGGCACCGAAGGCCTCACCGACGTTTCCTATTGGCAGTTGCAGAAGCCCTTCTTCGGCATCCTGCTGGGCATTCTCGCCTTCCTGGTGGCGCTGGCGCTGGTGGTGTACAAATCCCGCATCCTGCAAATGCGGCTGGCCGTTTTGAGCGGAATCATCGCGCTGGGCATGCAAGGCTGGCTGGCCTGGATGTACTTCAGCTTCGAGGGAGCCGTCTTCAGCTGGACGGTGATATTCCCGCTGGTCATCTTCATTTGCAACCTGCTGGCTGCCCGCGGTTGCTTCCAGGATCAGCTCATGGTAGAGAGCGCCTATCGTGTGCGCGAGCGGCGCAAGCGCGGGAGTAAGAAATAATTTTAGTAACTTTGCACGATTTGAGGACCGTCATTTGTGACATATTAGGCATCGAGAAACCCATTTTCCAAGGCGGAATGGCTTGGATTGCCGATGCCCGTCTGGCCGCAGCCGTATCTGAGGCTGGCGGCCTGGGTCTCATTTCGTCTATCAATTACGGCACCCAGGCCGTTAGGGAAGAGATTCGCAAGGCGCGGGAACTCACCCGCAAACCCTTCGGCGTAAACATTATGCTGGCCGCCCCCAATGCGGCCGAAATTGCCGCCCTGGTGGTAGAGGAAGGCATTGACATTGTCACCACCGGCGCCGGCAGTCCTGCGCCCTACATGGAAGCCTGGAAGGCAGCGGGCATCCGCGTCATTCCCGTGGTGGCTTCCGTGGCCTATGCCCGCAAGATGCAGGAGCTGGGCGCCACGGCAATCATTGCCGAGGGCGCCGAATCCGGCGGTCACGTAGGTGACCTCCACACCATGGCCTTGGTGCCGCAGGTGGTAGATGCCGTAAACCTGCCCGTGCTGGCGGCCGGCGGTATCTTTGACGGACGCGGCGCGGCGGCTGCCTTCATGCTGGGCGCCTGCGGCGTTCAGGTGGGCACCCGCTTCCTGGTTGCCAAGGAATGCCGCGTGCATCCGGTGTACAAGGAGCGGCTCATCAAGGCCTCGGACATCGGCACTATGGTCACCGGAAAGAGCCTGGGCGATGCCGTACGCAGCCTCAAGACGCCCTTTACCAAAAAGTTTGCCCAGATGGAGGCCGACCCCAACGTCTCGGACGACGAAATCCGGGCTTTCGGCACCGGCTCCCTGCGCAAGGCGGTCTTTGACGGAGACCTCGCAGGCGGCAGTTTCCTGGCTGGCGAGGTGGCCGGCCTCATTACCCAGGAGCAAACGGCCGCAGAAATTGTAGATGACATTATTACCGGAGCAGAGCAACTTCTCTCCAATACAAATTTTTAGTTTATGGAACCTAGACGTGTAGTGGTAACAGGAATGGGGGTGATTTCCTCCGTGGGACAGGATGTAGATACTTTCTGGCACAATTTGATTAACGGCGTATGCGGCATTGACTTCGTAGAAGAATTCAAGAACATGCCCGTCACTTTTGCCGGAAAAGTCAAGGGCTTTGACGCCGAGAAATTCGGCATGGACAAGCCCTTCGTGCGCAAGCAGGACAACTTCACGCTGTATGCTATGGCGGCCGCATGGCAGGCCATGCAGCAGTCGGGCCTGCACACCGAGGGCGAATCGGCCAATATCGATCCCTATCGGCTGGGTGTCTATGTGGGCTCCGGAATCGGCGGCTTCGACGTGCAGTTCCGTGAGACGGCCAAGATGATCGAGGACCCCACCGGCAAGTGGATTTCCCCGCTGTTCATCGCCACCATGATTTCCAACATTGCGGCGGGCCACATTGCCATTAAGCATCAGGCCAAGGGCCCCTGCCTGGACATTGTGACGGCTTGCGCCACCTCCTCCCACTGCATCGGCGAAGCTTTCCGCGCCGTGCGTCACGGGTATGCCGATGCCATCATCGCCGGCGGAAGTGAGCACGCCTCCATCCCGCTGGGCGTGGCCGGCTTCTACAATGCCAAGGCCCTCACCCGCGCCACCGATCCCAAGTATTCTTCCCTGCCCTTCAACGCCAACCGTCAGGGCTTTGTGATGGGCGACGGCGCCGCTGTCCTCATCCTTGAATCCCTGGAGCATGCCCTGGAGCGCGGCGCCACCATCTACGGCGAGATTGTGGGCTATGGCAATACCTGCGACGCTTTCCATGCTACGGCACCACGTCCGGACGCCAGCACCCAGGCCCGTTCCATCCAGGATGCCCTTCAGGAGGCCGGTTTTGACCCGTCCAAGGACAACCTGTATATCAATGCCCACGGTACCGGCACACATCTGAACGACATTGCCGAAACCCTGGCCTGCAAGCGGGCTCTCGGCGATTTCGCTTACAAGGCCCATATCTCTTCTACCAAGTCCATGACCGGTCACATGTTCGGCGCCGCCGGTGCGGCCGAAGCCATCGCCACCCTTCTGGCCCTGCGCGACGGCATTTGCCCGCCCACCATCAACCTGGATACGCCAGACCCGGAATGTGACCTGGACTACACGCCCAACGTAGCCGTAAAGGCGCCTATCACGCTGGGTCTTTCCAATTCCTTCGGCTTCGGCGGTCATAATGCCTGCGTTGCCTTCAGGCCGTACAAGGGATAAGTCATGGATCGCAACGAGATTATGCAACTCCTCCCCCACCGGGAGCCCATGTTGCTGGTAGACCGCATGGAAACCGACGCCGACGGCATCGTCCACGCCTGGTACACCATTCCCGACGATCCCTTTTATTGCCGCGGACACTTTCCCGGCAACCCCATCGTACCCGGTGTGATTTTGTGTGAGATCATGGCCCAGAGCACCTGCCAGCTGTTCCCCGAGGTATTCAAAGACCATCTGCTCATGTACCGCGGCCTCGATCAGGTCAAATTCAGGCGGGAGGTCCACCCCGGAGACCTGTGCGAGACACAGGCCCGGCTGGTAGAACGGAAAGGAAGCATCTTTGTGTGCGACACCACCCTTTCGGTAGCCGGACAGCGCTGTGCCCAGGCCCATATCACCCTGGCTGCGGTTCCCAAATAGATTTTTATTATCTTTGCAGGCTAAAACAATAATTTTATGGCAGAGAACACGCTCCTGGAGAAGGTACTGAGCCTTCAGGACAAATATAAAAAGCTGGAAGAACAGCTGGCCGACCCTGCAGTGATTGCAGATATGAAGAAGTTCGTGCAGCTGAACAAGGACTACAAGGAACTGCAGCCCATCATTGCCGCCGGCCTGGAATACAAGAGGCTGGTGGATGAACTGGCGCAGGCCAAGGACATCCTCATGAACGAGAAGGACGAGGACCTCAAGGAAATGGCCCGCGAAGAAGTAGCCGAGATTGAGCCCAAGCTCCCGGAGATGGAGCAGAACATCAAGCTCCTCCTCATTCCGGCCGACCCCGACGACAGCAAGAACGCCATGGTGGAAATCCGCGGCGGCACCGGCGGCGACGAGGCTGCCATCTTTGCCGGCGACCTCTTCAGGATGTATCAGCACTTTGCCGAAGCCCGCGGCTGGAAACTGGAAGTCACCGACCAGGCACCCGGCACCAGCGGTGGATACAAGCAAATTGTATTCAAGCTTTCCAGCGCCAACGACGGCGTTTACGGAATCATGAAATACGAGTCCGGCGTGCACCGCGTGCAGCGTGTGCCCCAGACCGAAACCCAGGGCCGCATCCAGACCTCGGCCGCCTCGGTGGCCGTTTTCCCCGAGGCCGGCGAATTCGATATCGAGCTCAATCCCGCCGATATCCGCAAGGACCTGTTCTGCGCTTCCGGCCCCGGCGGCCAGGGTGTGAACACCACCTACAGCGCCGTGCGCCTCACCCACATCCCTTCCGGTATTGTGGTGCAGTGCCAGGAAGAGCGTTCCCAGCTCAAGAACCTGGACCGCGCCATGGAAGAGCTCCGTACCCGTCTGTACAACATGGAGCACCAGAAGTATCTGGACGGCATTGCCGCCAAGCGCAAGACCATGGTCTCGACCGGCGACCGCAGCGCCAAAATCCGTACCTACAACTATCCGCAGGGCCGCGTGACCGACCACCGTATCGGCTGGAGCATGTACAACCTGCCCGTCTTCATGGACGGCGACATCCAGGAGTGCATCGACCAGCTGCAGATTGCCGAGAACGCAGAGCGCCTGAAAGAAGCAGGAGAGGAGGCATAAACCATGGCAAGAGACCGTTCAGAACTGCAGGCCCTGGGACGCGAGAGCGTCTACAGCCAAAAATATGCTCCGGAGGTACTGGAAACCTTCGAGAATGTGCACAAGGACAACGACTACTGGGTACGTTTCAACTGCCCCGAGTTCACTACCCTGTGCCCCATCACCGGCCAGCCGGACTTTGCCGAGATTCGCATCTCCTACGTACCGGACGTGCGCATGGTAGAGAGCAAATCCCTCAAGTTGTATCTGTTCAGCTTCCGTTCCAACGGAGACTTCCACGAGGACTGCGTAAACACCATCATGAAGGACCTGGTCAAGCTCATGGATCCCAAGTATATTGAGGTAACCGGTTTCTTCACCCCCCGCGGCGGCATTTCCATCTATCCTTACGCCAACTACGGCCGTCCCGGCACCAAGTGGGAACAACTGGCCTGGGAACGCCTGGCCAAGCACGAATAGCTGCATGCACACACGGGAGGAGAAAGTGGCCGCCTTCGGGCGCCTTTTGGACATCATGGACACCTTGCGGGTACAATGCCCCTGGAATGCCGCCCAAACCATGGACAGCATTCGCCCCATGACAGAAGAAGAAGTCTACGAACTCAGCGAAACCATCCTGGACCGAGACCGCCCCGGCACGGCCAAGGAAATCGGCGACCTGCTGTACCACATGGTGTTTTATGCGCGAATAGCGCAGGAAGAAGGCGCATTTGACATTGCCGACAGCCTCAACAAGATTTGCGACAAAATGGTCTTCCGCCATCCCCACGTCTTTGGCCCGGATGCCGGCAAGGCCACCAGCGCCAAAGAGATTGCCGATACCTGGGAGCTGGTAAAAGCCAAGGAAAAAGGCGGCAACAAAACCGTGATGGGCGGCATCCCCAAGGCCATGCCTGCTGTGCTTAAAGCCCTTTCCATGCAAGAAAAGGCCCGCGGCTGCGGCTTTGACTGGGAAAAGAAGGAGGACGTTTGGGACAAGGTGCAGGAGGAATGCGCCGAGGTGAGCCAGGCCGCCGCCGAAGCTTCCCCGGAGCAGCTGGAAATGGAATTCGGCGACCTGCTCTTTGCCGTCATCAACGCCGCGCGCCTGTATGGGGTAGACCCCGAGGCCGCCCTGGGCCGCAGCTGCGAGAAATTTCGCCGACGCTTCAATTACGTAGAGGCCGAAACCCTTCGCCAGGGCCACACGCTAGCCGATATGACCCTCCCCCAAATGGACGCCCTCTGGGACCAGGCCAAATCCAAGGGGTTGTAACGCTATACCTGTCAAAAAACGGGCCAATTCGCGCCCAAAAGTTTAGCAGTTGCATAGGGCGTCAATCACGCTCTGTGCCTGTTCTTTAGAACTGAAACTGAAAGGATTATACTTATTGTCTTCCATGCAGATGACCATGTCGCCGGCCAGGTCGGCCATGCCGTCGTACCACTGCGAGGCGTGGTAGTTGAGTTCCAGGTCCGGCTTCATGAAAGCCTCTTTGTCCAGCTGGCCCAGGAGGGTTCCAGGGAGCATGAGCTTGTGGGCCACGTCGCGGAACTTCTGGCAGCGCATGTCGTCGCAGCGGTTGGCGCCGATGAGGGCCGGGAGGCTGCGCCAGTCGGAGGCATCGGCCTCTACGATGCTGAATCCGTCGTTGGTGTCGGCAATGATGACATAGCCCTTGGCCGATGCGGCGGGATTCTCGGCCTCGGTCTCGTCGTCAAAGGCCTCGAATTCCTGCTCGGGCTGGGTCCAGTCGTCTTCGCCCACTTCTTCCTCGGCTTCTTCGTCGATGAGCGCCTGCATCAGCGGGCTCTCCATTTCCTCGGCTTTGTCGCGCCACTTCCAGGCCTCGTCCTCCATGCCTTCGGCCCAATAGTAGCTGTACAGCACGGCGGCGGCATCGGCAATGGGGTCGTCCTCATCCTCGGCCAGCGCTTTGAGTTTGCCGATGACTTCCTCGTCGGCCTCCTCGTTCTCTACCTTAGTCGCACACCAGCGGAAGGTGCAGCGCCTGTCTCCCTCGTCCATGCCTTCTTTCCAGATTTTCATAGCTTCCTGCTCGGCAGTGCTGTCATCGTCGGGCGGGAAAAGGCCTTCGTAGTACATGAGGCCGGCCATTTCTCGGGCGGGGTAATAACTGCATTCTACCAGGGCCAGGATAATATAGGCGGCGCCCACCTCGGGGTCGGGTTCTTCCCCGTCCAGACCGTCCAGGCAAATGAGCCCCAGGAAATAATAGGCCTCTGCGGCATAAGCCACGTCTTCTACCGCCGAGACAACATCCTGGGCCTCGTACCATTTGAGGGCCTTTTCGAAGTACTTCCGGGCCTCCTTATACTCCTCTTGCTCACAGGCTTCGAGGCCTAAGTAGGTGGCAGCGGGAATGCTCTTTCCGGCGTATTCTTTCTTCAAGGCTTCGGGGGAAAGCCGGCTCATGCGTTCATTGTGCTCGTCACGGGCCTCCTGATAGTAGTCGCGATAGGTCATGGTAGTAGTGGGTTATTCATACAAATATAAGGAAAAAAACGTATCTTTGCGTTCGCCCATGACCAAAACCACTTATATCAGCGCGCAAGAAGCCGTCCAGGCAGTTAGGAGCGGAGACCATATCCATCTGAGCAGCATTGCCAGCGTGCCGCACATCCTCATTGAGGCTTTGTGCGAACGCGCAGACGAGCTCAGCGACTTGCATTTCCACCATTTCCACACCGAGGGTCCCGCACCCTATGGCTCGGCCGAATACCGCCACGCCTTCTGGGACCAGGGGTTCTTCGTGGGGCCCAATCTGCGCCCGTCGGTAGATGCCGGCGTGGCCGATTACATCCCCGTGCACCTGTACGAATCGCAGGAAATGTACCGCCGGGGCGCGCTCCGCTGCGATGTGGCCATGGTGCAGGTGTCGGAGCCCGTGGGCGGAATGGTATCGCTGGGCACATCGGTCGATTGCTCGGTGGCCGCGCTGGAAGTGGCCCGCGAGCGTATCGGCGTGGTGAATCCGGCCGTTCCATTCGCCTACGGAGACCTGATTCCCTTGGAGCGCTTCACCGCCCTGGTGCGGGACCATCGGCCGCTATTCACCAAACCCTACGTGGAGCCCTCGGAGACCGAGCGCCAGATTGGCCGATACTGCGCCGCCCTGGTGTCCGACGGCGCTTGCCTCCAGATGGGTATCGGCTCCCTGCCCAATGCCGTTTGCACCGCACTGAGCGGCCACAAGCACCTGGGCCTGCACACGGAAATGTTTGCCGACGGCGCCCTGGAGCTCATCCGGCGTGGCATCATTGACGGCAGCTGCAAAAAGATTGATACGGGTAAGGTGGTGGCTTCCTTCCTGCTGGGTTCGCAGGCCGTGTACAATTTCATCGACCGCAATCCGGCCGTGCTCATGCGCGACATCGCCTACACCAACAATCCCTGGATCATAGCCCAGAACCCTCAGGTGGTGTCCATCAATTCGGCCACCGAGATTGATTTAACCGGCCAGGTGTGCGCCGATTCCATCGGCACGCGCATCTACTCCGGTACCGGCGGCCAACTGGACTTTGTGCGCGGCGCCAAGCTCTCCCAAGGCGGCAGGGCCGTAATTGCGCTCTCTTCGCGCACCTCCCACGGAGCGCCCAAGATTGTCCCGGTCCTCAAACCCGGCGCCGGCGTGGTTACCCCCAGGGCCGATGTGCACTGGGTAGTCACCGAATATGGCTCTGTGAACCTGTACGGCAAGTCCCTGCAGGAGCGCGCCCAGCTGCTCATCTCCATCGCCCACCCCGACGACCGTGAAGCTTTGGAACGCGCCGCGTTTGAGCGCTTTCACCGGTAGCTAATACTTATCCGGCGTACTCTCAATTTCTTGAGCCGTAATCTTTTTGCGGTCCATCTGGTACCAGGCGTAGGCTATGTAGGCCACTACGAAGGGGATCAGGCAGGAGACAAAGGTCATGACCTTGAGGGTGAAGTAACTGGAGCAGCTGTTGTCCAGGGTAAGGGAACTCTGCAGGTCGGTGCAGGACGGATAGTAGGCCGTGTCGTTGAATCCGGCCAGGAAGAAGACCGACATCACTACCAGCACCGTTCCCGGCATGGCAAACCAGATTCCTTTGCGGGAGGCCGAAAAAGCCCCCTGCCACAGGGAAATCAGCACCAGGACTACTCCCACCAGCAGCATCACCAGCACGGCCGGCATGGCCAGGAGGTTGTGCAGATACTTGAACGGCTCCATGTAAATAACGCCCTCCGGATTCACGGCATAGCCCTGACGGACCAACAGGATGACCGTCCAGCTCAGGAAGAAGAAGAGGAAGGGGCCGATGGAGAGCTTGACGCTGCGGCGCATCTGGGCTTGGATGTGCTCATCGTCTACATTATTCAGGATGTACAGGGAGCCCAGGATGGCGGCCAGGAACATGACCGTGCAGCCCAGCAAAACGGCATGATACTGCCCCAGGGCCTCCAGGCCGTGCCAGGCATTGCCCCAGGTGCTGATTACCGGGGCCGAAGGATCGGTGATGGCCACTTTGTTTACCGTGAAGTCCGAGCCCGTGAAGAAGGTGCCCACGGCCGTTCCCACCAGGAAGGGGGCCAGCAGGCCGTTGGCCATGAGAGCCACGCGGAAGCTTTGCACGCCCAGCAGGTTCTCTTTCTTGTTTTGGAACTCGTAGGCAACCGCCTGGAACACAAAGGTAATAAGCAGCAGCACCCATACCCAATACGCTCCGCCGAAGCTGGTACTGTAGAACAGCGGGAAGGAGGCGAAGAAAGCGCCGCCGAAGGTAACCAGCGTGGTAAAGGTGAGTTCCCATTTGCGGCCGGTGGAATTCAGGATCATGCGCTTTTGGGTGTCGCTCAGGGAGCGGTTTCCCAGATGCAGATTGGCGCCCTGGACAAACATCAGCGCCACCAGCAGACCGCCCAGGAGGGCAATCAGGATCCACCAATAGTTCTGTAAAAGTACGTATGTCATGGCTTAGGCTTCTAAGGGTTCAACTTCGGGGCCTTTTTTGATGGCGCCAATCAGGATCCTAATTTCGATTACCAGGAACAGGGCAAACACGGCCAGGAATACTATGAAGGTGGTTTGCACGGCGGCGGCGCTCAGGCTGGAGATGGCTACACCTACCGGCAGCAGGCCTTGGATGGTCCAGGGCTGCCGGCCGACTTCGGCCACAATCCAGCCGCACTGACCGGCGAGATAGGCCAGCGGAATGCAGAGGATGGCGGCCCACAGCAGCCACTTCCAATCGGCCAGCTTGTCCTTCCATACGGCAAAGAGAGCCAGCAACAGCACCAGGGCAACCAGCATGCCCAGGCCGATCATGAAGCGGAAGGCCCAGAATACCACGCCCACCGGTGGAACCACATCCTCGGGCTTCTCCAGGTGGCCGTAGCCCATGTACTGCACGTTGGCGTTCAGCTGCTCCAGGGCTTCGGCCTTTATCTCCGGATCCTCGGTGCTGCGGTAAATGGCCAGCGCATCCAGCGCCTCTCGGCCCATGGCCATCTTTTCGGCCACGGAAGGGATGACGTTGCCCTCATGGTCGGTGTAACCGTTCAGGATGTCGTTAATGCCGGGCACAAAGCCGTTCCAGTCGTGGGTGGCCAGCAGGGACAGCATGTGCGGTACCTTGATGCCCGGCACGATGGTAAAGGCCGCACCGTTGCCGCCATCTTCCAGGCCCTCGGCCGCCGCCAGTTTCATGGGCTGGAATTCGGCCGCGTGGATGCCGGAGGAATCGCCGGAGAGCATCACGGCTCCGCTGCCCACCAGGCCCACGATGGCGCCCACCAGCAGGCTCTTGCGGGCAAACTCGCTGTGGCGGTTCTTGAGCAGATACCAGGCGCTGACACCCACCACAAAGATGCCGCCGGTGACCCATCCGCTGGTAACGGAGTGGCAGAATTTACTCACCGCCACGGGGTTGGAAATCACTTCCCAGAACGCTGCGGCCGATGCCATCTCGCTGCGCACCGTGTCGGGATTGAAGGTGGTGCCCACGGGATTCTGCATCCAGCCGTTGGCCACCAGAATCCAATAGGCCGAGATGGTGGCGCCGATACCGGTGAGCCAGGTGGAGGCCAGATGGAACTTGGGACTCACCTTGTTCCAGCCAAAGAACATCACGGCAAAGAAGGTGGCCTCCATGAAGAAGGCCAGAATGCCTTCGATAGCCAGCGGTGCGCCGAACATATCGCCCACCATCCAGGAATAATTGCTCCAATTGGTGCCGAATTCGAACTCCAGGATGATGCCGGTGGCGATGCCCACGGCAAAGTTAATGGCAAAGAGTTTGATCCAGAACTGGGCGGTCTTTTTCCAGAACTCGTCCTTTTTGACTACGTAGAGGGTTTCCATCACCGCCATCACCAGGGCCAGGCCCAGGGTGAGGGGGACAAACAGCCAGTGATAGGCTGCCGTCATCGCAAATTGGATTCGCGACCAGATTACTACATCCATAGCTTAATCGGTTAAAAGGTTCAGTGTGTCTTTGGAATGCTTTTGGGTAAGCGCTGTGCCAACTTTCTCGCTCTTTTCTTCATTGGAGAGCCCGCTCATGGCCGGTTTGAAGAAGAAGACGCGCAGGATAGCGAAAAGAATGAACAGCTTTAGGATAATGAGCCAAATGAGCGGCCGGCCCCAGGTCATATTCCGGAAGCCGTCCCTGTACAGGGCGGTAAAAAAGGAAATGATGCTGCCTGGCCGGTACATCTTGTGGTCGGTTTCTACAAAAGTACGTAAAAGCCCGCTAAAAAACAAGGTATGGGGGCCTCTTGCCTTCTTGCTTGATTTTGTGTATATTTGCCGGAAAACCAAACCTTTATGAACGTAAAACTCGTTGGCTCCCTGATTGCCGTGTCCATCATAGCCTGTCCGCTGCTTTATATTTTTGTGGGTCCTGCACTGGATGCATCCCAGCTGGAAACTTTGAAAATCCTGGGGTACATTGCCGGAGGCAGTGCACTGTTCTGCTTTGTTGTGGGAGAACTCACCGGCAACAACAGCCAGATGGATAAGTTATGGAGCCTGCTCCCTATTGCATACACCTGGGTCATTGCGGCAAAAGGCGGGATGTCCACCCGGCTGGTTGTCATGGCCTGTCTGGCCACCCTCTGGGGGATTCGGCTCACCTTCAACTTTGCCCGCAAAGGCGCTTATAAGCTTAAGTTCTGGGAAGGAGAGGAAGACTATCGCTGGTCTGTGCTCCGGGCCAAGAAAGAATTCCAGCCCCACTGGAAGTGGATGCTGTTCAACCTGTTCTTTATTAGCCTGTACCAGAACGCCCTGGTCCTGATGACCACCTTCCCGGCGCTGGTGCTCATGAATGTAGACAAGCCGTTTGGCTGGATGGACTGCGTGGCTGCGGCCCTCATGTTAGGCTTTATTATGTATGAGACCGTGGCCGATGAACAGCAGTGGGCGTTTCAGTCTACCAAATGGAAAATCTTGGGCCAAGGAAAAAAACTGGAGGAACTCCCTGCCCCCTATAATAAAGGTTTCAATACTACTGGCCTATGGGGCGTGAGCCGGCATCCCAACTACCTGGGCGAGCAAGCTATTTGGTTCTGCTTTTACCTGTTCACCATCGGCGGCGGTATCGGCATTATCAACTGGAGCCTCATCGGGGCCCTGCTGCTGGTTGTTCTGTTCCTGGGCAGCAGTGCCTTTGCCGAAGAAATCAGCATGGGCAAATACCCCGAGTATTCCCGCTACTGCCAAACCGTCTCCAAGTTCTTCCCCGGTAAGCGGTACTAGCCGGGCTGCCGGAATGCCTCTCCAAATAGCGTCGAATGGAAGTAATTGACGCACAGCGAGTTACGTAAAACACCCTGCCGGAAAATCGGTAGGGTGTTTTGCATAAGTTACTGTAAATCTGCAAGTTACATTCGACGGCCTAATGCAGATCCGGCAAAACTACTTGATCAAATTCCCCAGGATGCTGCGGGTGAGCTCCTTGGTGAGGGTGGTGGTGGCACTCTTGGTGGCACGTTTCACCACCTTTTGCGTGGTAGTGGTCTTGGAGGTGGTTTTCTTGGCACCGGTTACCTTGGACGTAACCGTATCGGCCACGGCAGCGGCGGCAACGCCGGTAACGGCGGTGAGCACCGAGCGCAGCACCTTGGCGCCGATGCCGTTGGAACGCTTCTTGGCAGCTTCCTTGGCAGCTTTTTCGGCCTCCTTGGCGGCGCGGGCGTCCTCTTTGGCCTGGAGGGCGGCCTGCTTTTCGGCTTCGGCCGCCGCCTCAATTTCGGCCTTCTGGCGCTCGGCCTCCTCGGTGGCGCGGGTAATGAGTTCGTAGGCGCTCTCGCGGTCAATAGGATGGTCGTAGCGGCCGAAGAGGCGGCTGCGCTTGATGAGCTGATCACGCTGATCCGGGGTAATGGCGCCAATCTGGCTCAGCGGGAACAGGATTTTGGCGCGCTCCACCATGGCGGGGGTGCCTTTCTCGTCCAGGAAAGAGACCAGGGCCTCTCCGGTACCCAGCTCCAGCAGCGTGTCATAGGTTTTGAACGCGGGGTTGGGACGGAAGGTATCGGCGGCCACCTTCACGGCCTTCTGGTCCTGCGGGCTGTAGGCGCGGAGGGCGTGCTGCACGCGGTTGCCCAGCTGACCCAGGATGTTGGACGGAATGTCCGTGGGGCTCTGGGTGATGAAATAAATGCCGACGCCCTTGGAACGGATGAGGCGGATCACCTGCTCAATCTTGTCGGTGAGGGCCTTGGATGTGCCTTCGAATAGCATGTGGGCCTCGTCAAAGAAGAACACCAGCTTGGGAAGGTCCATCTCCCCTACCTCGGGCAGGGTGGCGTAGAGTTCACTGAGCAGCCAGAGCAGGAAGGTAGAGTAGAGCTTGGGCTGAAGCATAAGCTTGTCGGCCGCCAGCACGTTCATGATGCCCTTGCCGGCCTCGCACTGCAGCAGGTCGTAAATGTCAAAGTCGGGCTCGCCGAAGAACTTGTCGGCGCCCTGGTTTTCCAGGGCCAGGAGCGCGCGTTGGATGGCGCCCACCGAGGCCGATGTCACATTGCCGTACTGCGTGGTGTATTCGGCTGCGTTCTGTCCCACAAAGCCCAGCATGGCGCGCAGGTCCTTGAGGTCGATGAGCAGGAGCCCGTTGTCATCGGCAATCTTGAAGACGATATTGAGTACGCCGGTCTGGGTCTCGTTCAGGTCCATCAGGCGGCCCAGCATCTCGGGGCCCATGCGGGAGATCGTGCTGCGCATGGGATGGCCCTGCTCCCCGTAAACGTCGAAAAAGCGCACCGGGCATGCCTGGAACTGAGGATCCTGAATGCCGAACTCCGGCAGGCGCTTCTCAATGAAGCCAGAGAGTTTGCCGGGCTGGGAGATGCCGCTGAGGTCGCCCTTCATATCGGCCATGAAGCAGGGAACGCCGGCCTGGCAGAAGGTCTCGGCCAGCACCTGCAGGGTGACGGTTTTTCCGGTACCGGTGGCACCGGCGATGAGTCCGTGGCGGCACGCCATTTTGCCTTGAATGGAAATGGGACCGTTCTGGGAGTGGGCAACATACAGGCCCCGTTCGTTATCTAACATATACTTTGTGTAAAATACAAATGATTGATTATTAGCTATTTACAGAAACTCAGTCCGGCTAATTGCCGGACTGGTTTTGCGTAAGTTATTCTGTGTGAGGAACTTCCGTTTTACAAGAATTGGGGGCGTGAGTGAACTTCCACCAGTAGAAGAGTACGGTAGACACCACAAAGGTGCCGATTCCAATCCAGGGCGCCAGCGTCTGGGGCAGGCGGAAGCCGGTTTTGTCAATGAGGATGAAGGCAACGCAGACGGCGGTCATAAACAGGGCCGGCAGCAGGGTAATCAGGTAATAAGGGCGGGCAGCGCCGGGCCGGCCCGGGTTGCGCTTAACCAGGTAAACCGTGGCAGTCCACAGCATGAAGGCAGCCAGGCTCTGGTTGCTCCAGCCAAAGTAGCGCCAGATGGTGTTAAAGCCATTGGCATCGGCAATGTTATACCACAGCAACAGGGCCGATCCTACAAAGAGCGGAATGGCCACCACCAGACGCTTGCCGATTTGCTTCTGCTCCATGTGCAGGAAGTCGGCGATGATGAGGCGGGCGCTGCGGAAGGCGGTGTCGCCGGAGGTAATGGGGGCAGCCACCACGCCCAGAATGGCCAGGATGCCGCCCAGGATGCCCAGCCAGTTTTGAGAGACCTTGGTCACCACCGCAGGTGCGGCGGCAGAAGTATCGGCTCCCACGGCAGCGGCGCCGCCGTCAAAGAAGAACCAGGAGGACACGGCCGCCCAGATGAGGGCCACCACACCTTCTGTAATCATAGAACCGTAGAACACCGGGCGTCCCATCTTTTCGTTCTGGATGCAACGGGCCATGAGCGGGCTCTGCGTGGCGTGGAATCCGGAAATGGCACCGCAGGCAATGGTAATGAACAGGCAGGGGAAGATGGGCTGGCCCTTAAGACCGGCCTTCTCACTCCAACCGCCCAGGCCATCCCAGAACTCGGGCAAGGAGGGCCATTTCATGAGCAGGCATACCATCAGTGCCGCCGCCATAAACAGCAGGGCCACCGCAAAGAGAGGATACACCTTGCCGATAAGCTTGTCGATGGGCAGCAGCGTGGCAATAATATAATAAAGGAAGATTATGACTACCCACAGCATGATGGAACCGCGGCTTCCGTCACCGGCAATGTCCCCCAGAATAAGAGCGGGGCTATACACGAAAACCGTGCCCACCAGCAAAAGCAGGATAATGCTGAACACCAGCATCACCTTCTTGGTGCGCTGGCCCAGATATTGGCCCACCAGTTCCGGGAAGCCGACACCGCCATGGCGCACAGAGAGCATACCGCACATGTAGTCGTGAACAGCACCGGCAAAGATGCAGCCCAGCACAATCCACAGATAGCTGGAAGGGCCGAATTTGGCGCCCATGATGGCCCCGAAAATAGGACCCGTTCCGGCAATGTTCAGGAACTGGATCATGTATACCTTCCAGGACGGCATGGCAATGTAATCCACTCCGTCGGCCTTGGAAATGGCCGGCGTAGGCCGCTTGGGATCCGGACCGAATACCCGGTCTACAAATGTGCCGTAAATCATGTAACCCAGCACCAGGGCTACCAAGCTGATAAGAAACGAAATCATTACTCAAAAAAACTAAAGTGCACCCGTCCGTAGCTTCGTTCTTTGACAAAGTGGGGATGGTCCGTGAAGGAATGCTCGTCGCCGTGCTCCAGGATAAAGTAGCAGCCGGGATGTAGCAGGTCCAGAGAAAAGATGAGATCCGGAAGACCGGCCAGGCCGTCCAGGGCGTAGGGAGGGTCGGCAAAAACTATGTCGAACTTTTCCCGGCAGATGGGCAGGAAGTCAAAGACGTTGTCCCGCACCATGGTCACATTCGGGAGCCCCAGCCGGGCCGCCTCCGTTTTAATGAAAGAAGCGTTTTCCCGGGCCATTTCTACGGAATACACACGGGCGGCGCCACGGGAGGCGAATTCAAAGGCAATGGAGCCGGTGCCGCCAAAAAGGTCCAGCACCTTCAAATCCTGGAACTCGTATTCATTGTCCAGGATATTGAACAGGCCCTCCTTGGCAAAGTCTGTGGTGGGACGTGCCTTGTAGCCCGCCGGCGGCAGGATTACTTTGCCTTTGAGTTTTCCCCCGATGATTCTCATAATTGCACTACTGACTTGAAGTAGCGGTACAGGGACAGTTCGGCGTCGGGATCCAGAGGGGTACGAAGGCTTACGGTAGAGACCTCCGGATTAAGCTGCAGGCGCTTGAGGGCCAGGAAAAGGAAATACTCGGCGGTGGTAAAATCCGGGGCCTCGTACACGTTGGCAAGCAGCAGGCTCTTGCCCTGGGCAATGACCAGGTGCAGCCAGCCATCCTTCCAGGAAGCCAGGATTTTGTTATAATCGGAAAGGCTTTCCAGGCTTTGCAGCAGGTAATACATCTCCGGCAGCACTCGCACGGGCGTTCCCGAAGCTGGCAGCACCGTTTGGGCCAGCACCCGGGAAAGGGTTTCGCCGATGGAATTGGAATACACCAGCACCGAAGCCAGGGACGGGAGTTCCACCCATTCCACAATATCTTCATCGGATAGGGAAACCACCTCTGAGAGGGCCTCGCGCGCATTCTGCGGATTCCAGAAGGCCGATGGCACCAGCGCCACCTTGGGCGTAAGCAGGGAAATATCTACCTGGGAATAGCGGTGCTGAAACTCCGGCGTGGTGAACAGACGCTCTGCGCCCATCCACTCCGACGAACGGGTTTCTTCCGGGGTATAGACCTTAAAAGAATATCCACTCAAGGAGACTTGAATGGATATCCCTGTATATGAGGTATGAGTGAGTCCCATGGGAACTACTCCCAGTTACCTGCGTTGTTGTTAGGAGCGGTAATGCTACCCACCTGCAGGCCCTCGTACTTGTTCTGGTCCTTGCGCTCGGCATCCAGGTTGATGCGCAGCTGGTTATCCAGGCCTTTGCACAGGGCTTTGTAAGGCATACGGGCCTCGAACAGAGGGACCTGCACACCGGAAACTGTCTTGATGGCAGCTTCCATTTCTGTCTTTTGGCCACCGGAGAACGGGATAAAGGCCAGGGAGTCGATGCAGAAATCCGGGCGGTTGTGGAACAGGGTGTCCTTCACGGGAACTTGAGTGGTTACGGAGAAAACAACCTTTTGACCAGCCTTGTAGGCTTCCTGAAGTTTGGCGGTTAGCTCGGCGGGTTTAAGCTTTTTGTTGGCCTTCTTGATGGCCTCCGTGTTGGCCACGGCCAGGGAGTCATCGTGGGAGCCGATTTGCATCACGATGTCCATTTTACCGGTTTCGTAGAAGAGTTTGAGGGAATCTACGGTAGGGCTGAAACGGCCGTTGACGCTCTTGAAAGCCACCTGAAGGGTGCGGATATCCTTAAGACGCTGGATGGCGACCTGGGAACGGGCGGCTACCTCATTGTTGAACTGAACAGGCTTCTGAATGCTCTTGATGGTGAGCCACACAAGAAGAACTATAACGGCTGCCAGGACAACCTCGACAATGATTTTGACGGATTTGTTCATTATTTTAGTGTTTTATAATTTTCTAAACTTCCGACAAAGTTAACAAAATGATTTCTCAAAAGCAATAATCTTTTGTAAATTTGCCTCCGTAAAAACGAACGTACGCGTGGAGATTTTCAGGAAAGAACTTATCCCCCAATTGGTGTCGCTCATCCAGGGCGCCACGCAGCCGGTAGTGCTGGGTCATACGCACCCGGACGGGGATGCCATGGGCTCCACCCTGGCCCTCACGCTGTTCCTGCGCCAGTTGGGGAAAGACGCCGCCTGCATCCTGCCGGACACGCCGGCCGACTACCTGCAGTTCATCATGCCGCCCGGTGTCCCCTACTTGTTCCATGACCAAAGCCCGCAGGCCGCCCAAGACCGCATAGCCCGGGCCGATCTGGTATTCCTGCTGGACTGCAACGCCTTCTCCCGCACAGAAGGCCTGGCCCCGGCGCTGGAAGCCTCCACCGCCCCCAAAGTTCTCATCGACCACCACCTGAACCCCGATTCGGAGAAATTCAACCTGGTGTTCTCCACACCCGACATCTCCTCGGCCAGCGAACTCCTGTACTGGATAATAAGGTCCATTCCGGAGGGCACAACACCCTCCGGAATGGACATAGCCATAGGTACGGCGCTGCTCATCGGCATGACCACGGACACCAACAACTTTGCCAATTCGGTGTTTCCGTCTACGCTGCAAATGGCGTCCGAGCTGCTGTCGTTGGGCGTTAACCGGGACGAGGTGCTGGACAAGATTTACCGATCCTACCGGGAGAACCGCGTGCGCCTGATGGGGTACATGCAGTACGAAGGCCTGCATATCCTGCCCGGCGGCGCCGCCTACATGGTGTTGGATGCCCCTACCCTGCAACGCTTCGACCTCCGGGAAGGTGAGTCCGAGGGACTGGTGAACGTTCCACTTACTATCGGCCAGGTGCGGCTGAGCGTGCTGGCCAAGGAGGACGGCGATCACTTCCGCATCTCGGTGCGGTCCAAAAAAGGCACTTCGGCCCAGCGGATACTTCCATGGCGGCGGTCACGAGAATGCCGCCGGCGGCAAAATCCTGCTGGGCACCGACGTGGCATCGGCCCGGGAGGTTCCCGCCTATATCGAACAGATCCTTAACACCTACCTGCCATGAAAAAAAGCACACTGATGCTGCTCCTTTGCCTGGCAGCCGCCCTGGTGCTGGCCTGCACCAAACAGTCGCTCAAAACCACCTACGACAAGCAAACCAGCTATATCGAGAGTTTTGTGGCCGCCCAGCTCAAGGCCGATACCAACGCCACGCTCCTCCGCAACGAGGGCGCCTGGCGCATCACCCTCCACGACACCCTGGACCGGATTTACCCAGACCGTGACTGCCTGCTCTGGAACGGCAGCGTAGCCCTGTATTACGCCTGTTTCACGCTCACCAGCTCGTCCCTGAGCGCCAGCAACCTGGTAGCCACCAACCTCAAGGAAATGGCCGAGGCCGCCAAATGGAAACTCTCCGACTCCACCAATATCTTCAAGCTGGACACCCTTAAGCTGAACCATGATCTGGTAGACGGCCTGCGGATGGGATTATATGGCGTACAGCCCGGCGATGAAGGTTTTATCCTCTTTACCGGAGAATATGGCTTTGGAAATACCGAACGAGGCACGATTCCTGCAAGGAGTGCCCTGGTTTATGAATATTGGATAGCAGATGTTACAAATGAATAGAATAGTCCCTGCGGCCCTCATGAGCGTGGCCGTGCTGGTCTCCTGTGCCAAATCGAGCACCCAATCCGACGGTGAATTCGCACGGTCCTATTATAATCTCTGGTGCAGTACCAATTATCCCAACCTCACAGTAGAAGATTCCGGCATCCTCATCCTGGAAGACACCCCCGGCACCGGTGAGGAATGGACCTCGGATTTCCCCTATGTCCTGGCCGATTTCTCCATCCGCACCTTAAGCGGCACCATCAGTTCCTCCACCAGCAAAAAGGAGGCGCAGCAATTGGGCACCTACAGCGCCAGCAAGTATTATGGTCCCAGCTACCAGCAGGTGGGAGAAAACCACTGCTCGGCCGGTTTTGAAGCCGTGCTCAAGGGCATGCGCGTAGGCGGCACCCGCGTGGCGGCCGTTCCTGCCTGGCTCATCACCAACAACCGCTACGACTCCCAAGACGGCTATGTGAACGCAAGCACCAGCAACGAGCACCGCATTTACACCGTTCAGATCAAAGGCATGACGGCCGATATCGTAGCCACCGAAACCGACAGCCTCAAAAACTATGTGAAACGTGTCTACGGGGCCGATATCAAACCCGCATCCTTCACCGACAGCGAGCCGGACGGCACGTTCTACTTCATCAGCGACACCTCCGCCTTCAAGGGAAAGGAAAAGCGCGACAGTACAGCTACGCTCAAGCTCAACTACACCGGGCGCTTGCTGGACAACACCGTCTTCGACACCACCGTAGAATATACCGCCAAGGAAGCCGGCATTTACGACTATTCCACCTACAGCCCCGTTTCCATTACCTTCTCCAGTAATTACAACAACATCAAACTGGGCGATTCTTCCGATCTCATCGACGGATTCAAAGGCGGCCTTTCGCTCATGAAATGGCCCGGACAGAAGGCCGTGATCATTTTCACTTCGGCCCTGGGCTACAGCGAATCGGGCAGCAGCGATGTCATTCCTTCCTACGCTCCCCTCCTTTTTGAACTAGAGTTGCTTAAATAATGGCCAGCGGAACCGCCATCCCCACCGAGCTGGGAACCAAGTCCATTGGCTCACTCATACGCCAGTACGCCGTCCCGGGCATCATTGCCATGACGGCGTCTTCGCTGTATAATATGGTGGACAGCGTGTACATCGGCCACATTCCCAATGTGGGGTCGCTGTCCATGGCCGGCCTGGCGGTTACCTTCCCCCTCATGAATATTTCTACGGCGTTCGGCACGCTGGTGGGTGTGGGGGCCGCCACCATGATATCGGTGCTGCTGGGGCAAAAGAACTATCAGACAGCCGGCAAGGTCCTTTGCAACGACGTTACCCTGAACCTCATCACCGGCTTCATCTTCACCTTTGTAACGCTGGTATGGATGGATCCCATCCTGCGCTTTTTCGGCGCCAGCGATGCCACCCTCCCCTATGCCAGGGCCTATATGACGTACATTGCCATCGGCAACGCCGTCACGCACCTGTACTTCGGCCTCAATGCCATTGTGCGGTCGTCGGGCAATCCCAAGCTGGCCATGGGGCTCACGCTGTTTACGGTCATATCCAACGCCATCCTGGACCCCGTTTTCATCTTTGTGCTGGGCATGGGCATCCAGGGCGCGGCGCTGGCAACCGTACTGTGCCAGTTTATGTCGCTGTGCTATACGCTGTGGTATTTCCTGGACCAGGAGAAGTTCCTGCACCTTCCGCGTTCCCGCAAGGTTTTCCAGGTAGACTGGCGCATTGCTAAAGACTCCCTGGCCATTGGCATGGGGCCCTTCCTCATGAACCTGGCCAGCTGTGTTGTGGTGCTGTTCATCAACCAGCAGCTGGTAAAATGGGGTGGAGACCTGGCGCTGGGCGCCTACGGCATTGTGAACCGCATTTCCTTCCTGTTTGTTATGATTGTATTCGGCTTCAACCAGGGCATGCAACCCATCGCCGGATACAATTACGGAGCCCGGCAATACGGCCGGGTGCGGGCCGTCTATGTTAAAACCGCCCTGTGGGCCACGCTGGTGTGCACCCTGGGCTTTGTGGTGTCGGAGTTCCTCTCCACCCCCGCCATAGCCGCTTTTACCAACGATCCCGTGCTTCTGGAATTGGGCGCCAAAGGCCTTCGCATGATGAACTGCGTGTTCCCCATCGTGGGCTTCCAAATGGTAACCACCAACCTTTTCCAATGCCTGGGCATGGTGAAAAAGTCGGTGTTCCTCTCCCTCTCACGGCAGCTGCTTTTCCTGCTGCCCTGCATCTACATCCTGCCCGGCATCCTGCAAAGCGAGGCCGGCGTATGGTACAGTTTCCCCATCAGTGATACCATTTCTTCCATTATAACGGCCATCCTGGCCTGGAACCTGCTCAGCAAACTGGGGCAGCTCAAGGACGGCGATGACCCGTCCGTACTGGGAGGACAGATATAGAGACCATGCATACTATTATTAATGTAGGCCGAAGCTTCGGCAGCGGAGGCGGGTTTGTAGGACAGGCCATTGCCAAAAAGCTGGACATACCGTTCTACGACAACGAGCTCATCTCGCAGGCCTGCGAGGAAAACGGCTACTCCAAAGACCTCTTTGCCGGCGGGGAAAAGAAGCGCAGCATTTTCTCGGCATCCAGCTTCTTTACCTCGGGCCGCATCAGCAGCCTGGACGGCTCGTATGTGAACGACGACATCCTCTTCAAAGCGCAGAGCGAGGTCATCCGGGCCATCGCAGAGAAGGGGGACGCCGTCATCATCGGCCGATGCGCCGATTACATCCTCCGGGACCTCCCCTGCCTCAACGTCTTTATATGTGGCCCGGAAGAATACCGCATCAAGCGGCTCATGGAAAACGAAGGGCTCACCGCCGACGAGGCCGAAAAACTGATGCGCCGCAAGGACCGCACCCGCGAGACTTATTATAATTATTACACCTTCGGCGCCTGGGGGCAAGCCGCCAACTACGACCTGTGCATGGACAGCTCCGTCCTGGGCATTGAAGGCACGGCCGATTTCATTATAGACTTTGGCCGACGCGCCGGTAAGATTGGCAGGTAAAACCCTCATACGGCTGTTGCTGGCCCTGGTACTCATTGCCGGGGCCGGTTCCATTGTGCTGCTGCGCGGGCAGGAAGAGCCTTCGGCCGAGGCCGAGGTGCAGTTGCCGCCCATCAGGACCGGGTTGAACCAGGTCATCACCAACGATTTGTCCGAGCTTCCGGCGCTGGACCATGCGCTGGACAGTTTTCTCAATTTCTGGGCCTTGCACGGGGCCTCGCTCTCCATCATGCGAAACGACTCGCTGCTCTATGCGCGCGGGTACGGAAAGGCCGATGCCAACACGCCCATGACGCCCGGCACCACCCTTCGGCTGGCCTCGGTGTCCAAACTGCTCACGGCGGTGGGCATTATGAGGCTTCAGGAGCAGGGAAAGTTGTGTCTGGAAACGCCTGTTTTTGGGCCGTATGGTATTTTGAAGGAGTATGACCCGTTCATTAAGGATGACAATTATTATTTAATTACTGTTGAGCATCTGCTGCGGCACCAGGGCGGCTTCCCCTACCGCGGCCAGGACGTGATGTTCAACACGCTTACGCTCATGCGTGGTTACGGGCTTTCGGAGCCTCCTTCCCCGCAATACCTGGTGCAAAAACAGGTGGCCCGGAACCTCGCCTTTGAGCCGGGCACCTGGCAGCAGTATTCCAACTTCGGCTACCTGCTGCTGTCGCTCGTCATTGAAAAGGTTTCGGGAATGCCCTACGATGCCTTTATGCAGCAAGAGGTGTTCGGCCCCGCCGGCTGCAGCGGATTCCAGATTGCCGGCAACTACTTGAAGGACCGGCACCCCGGGGAAACGCAGTATTTCATGCAGCCCGACAGCGACCCCGTCACCTCCTTTGACGGCAAACACCTCAATGTACAGAAGTGCTACGGGGGCAATGACGTCACCGGCCTCATGGGCGCCGGCGCCTGGACCGGGTCCACGGTAGAACTGGCCCTGCTGGTGGCTTCCATCGACGGCCGCGGCCCCGTAGACGATATCCTGCTGCCCGAGTCCGTGCGCCAGATGACCACCTGGTACGACCCCGACACCTTCTCCCTGGGCTGGGTAGACACCAAGCCCGACGGCGAATGGACGCGCACCGGTTCCTATTCCGGAACCTCGGCCCTCATTAAGGTTTACCCCGACGGCGAGTGCTGGATCTTTGTGTCCAACACCTCGGCATGGCGCGGCTCCCGCTTTACGCGCGACACCGCCGCCCTGTTCACCAAGCTCCGCAGCCGCTTCTCGGCCCAGTTGCCCGTAA
Source organism: uncultured Bacteroidales bacterium (assembly GCA_905234285.1). GTDB lineage: Bacteria > Bacteroidota > Bacteroidia > Bacteroidales > UBA932 > Cryptobacteroides. Next base: position 23,407 of record CAJOHK010000006.1, on the reverse strand, counting down.
GGGATCTTTTTAGGGAGTAGGGGCATTCTGGTGGAGGCACTTAAGTAATTATGTGTTAATCACTTACAGATATTCAGTCCGGCTTTTAGCCGGACTGAGTTTTTGTAAAACATTGGTACTAAGCCGCTTAGATGAACGCATGTATAAAGTAGCGCCGGCGTCCACCTTTCTGGGACGCTGGCACCGCTTTGTGAACATAATACCCCTAATCTGTTCACCAGATAATCATTTTGGCTTTCTGGGGAACAAAAACCCACCTGTTTTGTTCACGAGACGGGCAGTTTGGCTTTCTGGGGAACAAAAACCCACCTGTTTTGTTCACGAGACGGGCAGTTTGGCTTTCTGGGGAACAAAAGGCCCGAAATTGTTCACCGAACGGTCAATTTGAGGGGGTGGAGTGGTTGTTTGGGGATTATGATTATCTTTGCATAAAATACCAGACACTATGGCCGACGAAAAGATTATCTTCTCCATGAACGGGGTGAGCAAGATTCTGCCCCATAACAACAAAGTCATTCTTAAGGACATTTACCTGGGCTTCTTTTATGGAGCCAAGATTGGAATCATCGGCCTTAACGGTTCCGGTAAGTCTACTCTGCTTAAAATCATAGCCGGGGAAGAGAAATCTTACCGGGGAGAGGTAGTGTGGGCGCCCGGGTACAGTGTGGGATACCTGGAGCAGGAGCCCTGGATGGCCCCCGGCAAAACCGTGCTGGACGTAGTACGGGAAGGGGTTAAGGATGTGGTGGACATGCTCACGCGGTACAATGCCATCTGCGAGGAACTGAGCCGTCCCATCGACGACACCGTCATGTATTCCCTCTTTGAGCAGCAGGCCGAACTCACGGAAAAGATCGAGGCTGCAAACGGTTGGGAGCTGGACGCCAAGTTGGAACGTGCCATGGACGCCCTCCAGTGCCCGCCGCCGGACCAGAAGATCAGCGAACTGTCTGGTGGTGAACGCCGCCGCGTGGCCCTGTGCCGCCTGCTGCTGCAGGAACCGGATGTGCTGCTGCTGGATGAACCCACCAATCACCTGGACACCGAGTCCATCCAGTGGCTGGAGGCCCATCTGCAACAGTACAAGGGAACGGTAATCGCCGTTACCCATGACCGTTACTTCCTGGATAACGTGGCCGGCTGGATCCTGGAACTGGACCGCGGCGAGGGCATTCCCTGGAAGGGCAACTACTCCAGCTGGCTGGATCAGAAGACCAAGCGTCTGGCGCAGGAAGAGAAGGCCGAAAGCAAGCGCCGCAAAACCCTGGAGCGGGAGCTGGAGTGGGTGCGCATGGCCCCCAAGGCCCGTCAGGCCAAGCAAAAAGCCCGTCTGGGCGCCTACGAGAAACTGGCATCGGCCGATGCCAAACAAAAAGAAGCCAACCTGGAAATCTATATCCCCAACGGCCCGCATCTGGGCAACAAGGTTATCAAGTTCACCGATGTATCCAAGGCCTACGGTGACAAACTGCTATTCGAGCACCTGAGCTTCGAACTGCCGCCGGCAGGCATCGTGGGCGTGATCGGCCCCAACGGCGCGGGTAAAACCACCCTCTTCCGCCTCATCATGGGCATTGAAAAGCCGGACACCGGCACCATCGAGATTGGCGAGACTGTGAAGATTTCCTATGTGGACCAGCAGCATAAGTCCATCGACCCGGACAAGACCGTGTATGAAACTATCGCCGGCAACAGCGAATGGGTGCGCATGGGCGGCCGCGACGTGAACGCCCGCGCCTGGGTGAGCCGATTCAACTTCTCCGGCGCCGACCAGGAGAAAAAGTGCGGCGTGCTCTCCGGCGGCGAGCGCAACCGCCTGCACCTGGCCCTGACCCTGAAAGACGAGGGCAACGTCCTCCTGCTGGACGAACCCACCAACGACGTGGACGTGAACACCATCCGCGCCCTGGAAGAAGGCCTGGAGAACTTCGCCGGCTGCGCCGTGGTGGTGAGCCACGACCGCTGGTTCCTGGACCGCATAGCCACCCACATCCTGGCCTACGAAGGCGATGGAAAAGTGGTGTTCTTTGAAGGCAACTACCAGGAATACGAAGAGAACCGCAAGATGCGCCTGGGCCCGGATGCCCAGCCCAAACGCTTCAAGTACAAGAAACTGATGGAGTAAAGGGCTTTGTGGCGCGTTCGCCTAAGTGGCTCATTTCCAATATTTTACGAATATTCAGTCCGGCAAATAGCCGGACTGAATATCTATAAGTAATTAATACACAGCTACTTAAGTGATTGCTCGGATCGCAGGGACAGGTCCCAGGGGGTAATGCGCGTGGGGAACTCGGTGATGCGGAGGGTAGTACAGCCGTAAGGAACCAGATCGATGGTGCATTCGGGACCCACGTCAAAGCTGTCCTCGGTCCAGTAGGCCACTTCTCCGGGATTGCCGTTGTAGGCGTGCCAGTGGGGCAGCACACGGGCCGGCACTTGAATAGTAACCGGAGCGGCCTCAACCGACCAGGGATAGGCGGCCACCTTGCCGGATAGTAGTACCTGGCAGGAATCGGCCTGAAAACTGTCCCGCATGATGCAGTAATTCCAAGGCGTGTCCGATGTCACCTCCCAGGCGCCGGAGCCGTAATAACGGTCGGGGCCTTCAAACGGAACCCAGTTCCAGTTTTCTTCCATCCTGAGGGCATACACCAGCGGGCCACGGACAAAGGTCCAGCTGCCGCCATACCATTCCTCGGTCTTTAACTCGGGCCGAAGCTCCAGCGTAACGCAATCCCCGGGCTTCCAGGTACGGGTAATACAAACCGTTCCGCCCTGCACGGTGGCTTCCTGCGCGGCGCCGTTCACCTTGACTACCGCCCCGGCACTCCAGGAAGGAACGCGCAGATACAGCGGAAAACTGTGCTTTTTTATCTTTTTGTTCTTGAACCCAATCCGGAAAAGAACCGTCTCCCGGAAAGGATAATCGGTTTGCTCCTGAATGGTCACCTCCACCCCGTCCGATACCTTGGCCGATACCGTACTGGGGGCATACACCAGCGCAGCCAAACCGCCATCTCTGGTGGCAAACCACAGGTTCTGCGTAAACTTGGGCCAGCCCTGATGCATATTGGAAAGGCAGCAGGGATAGCCGTTGAGCGTGCCAAACAGATTGTCGGTTCCGTCGTGCGGCGTAGAGAACGGCCGCCACTCCCGGGTGGAGGCAATCTGGTTCACCTGCTGATAATACTGCTTGGCAGAGTAATCATCGTTCACCTGGGTGGGCAGGGCGTTAAACGCCACCCGCTCCAGCCAGTCGGCCCAAAGCATGTCACCGGTGATGCGCAGCATCTCTTCCAGCGAATACATCATTTCCACGGCGGCGCAGAGTTCGCTGCCCCGCACCGGATTGCCATACTGCAGCTGCTCATCCCCGGCCCAAAGCCCGGTGGGCAGGCCTACGGTATGCCGAATGGCTTCCATGGCCAGACGCGGCGCCATAAAATCGGCCAGGTCATGGGAATACTGCCACCACACGATGGGCTCCTTGAAGCCCTGGGCCAGGTTCACGGTATGCACCCTCCCCTGCTCTACAAAGATGCGGGCCTGACGGAAATCCGTGCCCCAGTCGTGGGTCTGACTGTGAATCAACTCCCCCAGTTCCAGCAGCCAGGACTCGGCGGTGAGGTTATACAGCCAGTAAACCACATCCAGGTTGTCCCCGCCGCGCCAGTGGCCCCAGTCGCTCCAATGGTTGAGCGGCGTCTGGGCCAGATGGGCTGCCTGGTAACGGAAATAGGCCTTGAGGCAGTCCACGACACGGGTATCCCCGGTGGCCATATAGTACTGCTGAAGGACTTTGAGGGCCACCATCTTGGGCCACCAGTCGTGGGAACCGCCCCGCTGCAAGCCATAAACAAAGGGATGATCCTCGTCAGGGCCGAAATAACCGTCGGCCTGCTGGGACGCCAGCATGGCCTCTACCCATTGGCCGGCCTTGGCCTTAAGGGTGTCGTCGTCCAGGAGGTAGGCCAGCGGAAGCAGCCCGTCTATCCAGTAGGGGCCGCGCTCCCAGGCATCTCCGTCGCCGCCCAGCCAGGCGTTGGACGGGCCCATTACCTGAGGATACACCTCGTCCAGATGGCCGGTGAGGCCATCGGCCTGACGCTGCAGCTGTTCCTTGAGCCATCCCTCGGGCCGAATGGCACCCAGCGGAAGCTCGGCATACTTGGTGCGTTCCAGCGGCGCCCGGTTAAAGGTCACTAGCGCCGCCACCAACATAATTATGTGACACGTAACCATCTATCAATCAATTATTTACAGATATTCAGTCCAGCAAAAAGCCGGACTGAATTTTCACAAATTACTGTGTATCAATCATTTAGATGCCAACGTAAACGAAACAACCGCACGGATATCGGCCGAGGAGAAGCCCAGCAGGGCCTGGAAGTCACCGGGTTCGGCCACCCAGGCGTGGGCATCGGCGTCAAAGAAGCTCAGCGCCTGCTTGTCCAGGGTAAAACTCAGCTGACGGCTCTCTCCGGGCTTCAGGTAAACCTTTTGGAAGCCCTTGAGCTCCTTGGCCGGGCGGGCTACCGAGGCCTCTGGATCGGCCACATACAGCTGAACCACCTGGGCGCCGGCCACGCTGCCCGTATTGGTGAGGGTGGCACTGACGCGGAACCCGTCACCGGCTTTGCGCACCCGGGCGTCCTTAAGATCAAACGTCGTATAGCTAAGGCCGTGGCCGAAGGGGAACTGCACGGGGATATCCTGGGTGTCGTACCAGCGATAACCCACGAAGACCCCTTCGTCGTAGTACTCCTGCCACCAGGTTTCGCCTTCCGGCTTGATGCCGGGATACTGGCGCTCGGTCTTGAGAGGCCCGTCGGCAAGGGCCAGCGGCATGGTGAAGGGCAGTTTTCCGGAGGGATTCACGGCGCCGGTGAGCACGTCTGCCAGCGCGTGACCAGCCTCGGAGCCGCCGTACCAGGCCTGCACAATGGCATTTATCCGGGAAGCCCAGGGCATAGCCACCGGCGAGCCGGAGATGTTCACCACCACCAGTTTGCCTGCCACCTGCGCCAGGGCCTCGATGAGGGCATCCTGGCCGTACGGCAGGGTGATGTCCAGGCGGTCGGTGGATTCATTGTCCTGATAGGCGCTCTTGTTAAGGCCGCCGATATACAGGACTACCTCGGCCATACGGGCCTGCTCCAGGGCATCGGCCATGAGCTGCGCCGCCGAACGGCTCTCGCTCAAATCCTGTCCGGTGACCACTTTGTTATAATCGGTGGTGGTATCCCCCACATAGCCGCGTTCCCATACCACCTCGCAGTGGCCGTCAAAGGCTTCTTGCAGGGCATCCAGGGGAATGCTCTCGTATTTGGTCTTGAGGTTGGAGCTTCCGCCGCCCACTACCATCATCTTATAGGCGTTCTCCCCCACCACCAGCAAGCGGGCACCTTCATGCAGCTTGAGCGGCAGCACGCCGTCGTTCTTGAGCAGCACAATGCCGTCGGCGGCAATCTCCCGGGCGGCCTGGAAGTGCTCGGGCGAAGTAAAGCTGCCGAAGTGAGGCTCCGGGCTCATGGACGTGCGAAAGACCGTACGCAGGATGCGCCGAACCTTCCCGTCCAGCTCCTCTTCCGTGGCGCGGCCATCCTTCAGACGCTCCAGATAGGGCCTGGCCAGGTGATAATTGTCGTAGCTGTTAGAGGCCGCGCCGCGCAAGCCGTTGGTCCAGGTGCCCATCTCGATGTCCAGGCCATTGGTGATGGGCTCGTCGTCGTCGCGGCAACCGCCCCAGTCGCTGATTACCACGCCGTCAAAGTTCCACTCGTCCTTGAGGATGTCGCACAGGAGCCGATGGTTATGGCAGTTGAACTGTCCGTTATATAAATTATAGGAGCCCATCACAGCCCAGGCGCCCCCTTCCTGTACCGCCGCCTTAAAGGCCGGGAGATAGATTTCATACAGGGTGCGGTCATCCACAATGGAGTTGGTAGAGGTGCGGCGCATCTCCTGGTTATTCACCGCAAAGTGCTTGACGCAGGCCGCCACGCCGTTTTGCTGCACGCCCTTGACATAGGGCGCCACCAGCTGGCCGGCCAGATAGGGATCTTCTCCCATATATTCAAAGGTGCGCCCGCCCAGCGGCGTACGGCAGATGTTGATACCAGGGCCCAGCAGGATATCCTTTTCCCGATAGCGGGCCTCTGCGCCGATGCAGTCGCCATACAGCAGCGCCATGTCCCTGTTCCAGGTGGCCGCCAGGTTGATGAGGGCCGGGAAGGCCGTGCAGCTGTCGTTGGTCCAGCCGGCCTGGTCCCAATCGTCCCACAGAACCTCCGGGCGAATGCCGTGAGGACCGTCGGTATGCCAGAGTTCAGGGATGCCGAGCCGGGGCACGCCGGCGCTGGAGAACTTGGACTGGGCATGCGTCATGGCCACCTTTTCTTCAAGGGTCATGCGGCCGAGTGCATCGTTTACCCGTGCCTCGATGGGCTGGGAAGGATCCAGATAGACTGGCGTGCTGGACTTGGGGGTGCAGGCCAGGCTACATGCCAGGGCCAGGGTTATCAGATAGCGTTTCATATTTGCAAAAATAAGAATTATTTATTGTACAATGCAATCTTTTTTCTATTTTTGTACCACAGTACACCCAAGATGGTTGTGTCGACATCCTAACGCCAAAACAAACTAACTATATTTCACATGCATTTTCGAAAACTAGTCATTCTGCTTCTGGCCTGTGTCCTGGGCATTTTGCCTGCTTGGGCGCAGATGAGGAGCGTAAAGGGTACCGTCCTTGACGAGACCGACACGCCGGTTGCCGGCGCATTCGTCACCGTCAAAGGAGAGACCCGGGGCGTGATGACGGACGGCGCCGGCCGATTCGACATCTCGGTAAAACCCTCCGATATCCTGGTTGTGAGTTTTCTGGGCTATGAAGACGAAGAAATCAGGGTTGGCGAACAAAAAGACCTTCTTGTTAAACTGGTGCCGCAGGCCAACCAGCTGGAAGAAGTGGTCATGGTGGCCTATGGCGCCCAAAAGAAGGCGTCCGTGATTGGCTCCATCACCACAGTGGATGCCGGAGCCCTGCAGGCGCCCATCGGCCAGCTGTCTACCGGACTGGCCGGCAAGCTGGCGGGCGTTGTGGCCGTCCAGCACAGCGGCGAACCTGGCTCCAGCGCCGAATTCTGGATCCGCGGTGTAAACACCTTCGGCGCCAACGCCTATCCGCTCATCCTGGTAGACGGCGTAGAGCGCTCCATGGACCTGGTAGACACCGAGGACATTGCCTCCTTCTCCATCCTGAAGGACGCCACCGCCACCGCCCTGTACGGTGTGCGCGGCGCCAACGGTATTGTACTCATCACCACCAAACGAGGCAGTGAATCCAAGCCCAAGGTAGTGGCCAAGATAGAAACGGGCATCACCGCCCCCACCCGCCTGCCGCAAATGGCATCGGCCGAGCAGTTCATCGACTACCTCAACACCATGCAGCCGGGCATGATTGACGACTACAGCCGCAGCATGTACCTGGCCTCGGACGAGGTGCGCAGCCAGTTCGTGAATCCCGGTGCAGGAGAAGGGGCCGCCCTTGTCCGCTACAGCGACCTGTACCCCAACGTAGACTGGATGAGCGAAATCTTCCGCAAGGTGGCCCAGACGGTCAAAGCCAACATCAGCGTCACGGGCGGTACCAAAAACGTTCGTTACTATGCCGGCGGGTCCTACTACTTCGAAGACGGTATCTTTAACGTAGAAAAGAACAACCGCTACAATTCCCAGATGAACTACCAGAAGTTCAACTTCAGAACCAACGTAGACATCAATATTACCAAGTCCACCGTCCTGGGCATGGACCTGAGCACCCAGTTCACCAAAAAGAACCAGCCGGGCGCAGCGCTGAGCGACATTTACGCCTATGCCATGCAAATCTCCCCCATCGGCTTCCCCAAGGTGTTCAGCGACGGCACCCTGTCCAACCCGGAGAACGGCTCTAACCCCTATAATCTCATTAACAACAGGGGTTACGCCGTAACTTCCTCCCAAAATGCCCAGACCACCGTGTCCCTCACCCAGGATTTCTCCGACTTTCTCCTGGAGGGCCTCACGGCCAAGGCGCAAATCTCCTGGGATGCCAAGAGTGTCACCACCTACACCAACTCCATCCTGCCCCGTATCTATTTCCTGCGCTGGAGCAAGGACCTGCAGGACTACGAATATGCCCTGCAGGGAAACAGCGGTACCGGCTACATCAACACCTCCAACAGCGGGGTGAGCGGCCAGACTATCCTGAATGTAGAAGCCTCGGTAAACTATGAGCACACTTTTGCCAGCGCCCACCGGGTAAGCGGCATGTTCCTGTTCTACATGCGTCAGCGCTCGGATATCAACCCCGCCTCCTACTGGTATACCTATCCCTATAAGAGCATGGGTATCGCCGGCCGCGCCACCTACAGCTTCAAGGACCGCTATTTTGCCGAGTTTAACTTCGGTTACAACGGCTCCGAGAACTTCTCGCCGGGCCACCGCTTCGGTTTCTTCCCTTCCGGCGCCATCGGCTACATCGTCTCCAATGAGAAGTTCTGGGATCCCATCAAAACCTGGGTGAGCCTGCTCAAGATCAAGGGCTCCATCGGTAAGGTGGGTAATGACCAGATTGGCGGCGGCCGCCGCTTCGGTTACAACACCACCATGGACACCAGCGGCATCAGCGGCTTCTCCTGGGGTCTTACCAACCCTGTATACACCTCGGGCGTAGCCGTGGGCGACATCGGCAACCCCAACATTGTATGGGAAGAAGCCCTCAAGCGCAACATCGGCGTAGAAATCAATCTGTTCCGGGACCACTTCAAGTTCCAGTTCGACTACTTCAACGACCTACGCAGCGGAATCTTCATCGAGCGCCAGAGCATGCCTTCGGCGGTGGGTCTCAGAAAAACCCAGTACACCAACATTGGCCAAATGCGCAACAGCGGTTTCGACACCAGCGCCCAGTTCGACTATGTGCTTTCCAACGGGCTGGCCATCAGCCTCCGCGGCAACTACACCTTCAACCGCAACAAGCGCGAGTACGACGACAAACCCGACCAGGTGTGGCCCTACCAGAACACCGCCGGCTTTGCCAACGGCCAGCAGCGCGGCCTCATTGCCGAAGGCCTGTTCATGAGCCAGGAAGAGATTGACGCCTGGCCCAAGCAAACCTTCGGCGATGTGCAGCCCGGCGACATCAAGTACCGCGACGTAAACGGTGACGGCGTGGTGAACGACTACGACGTAGTGGCCATCGGCTACACCAGCGTGCCGGAAATCAACTACGGATTCGGCATCAGCCTCAACTGGAAGGGCATCGACGCCTCTGTCTTCTTCAGCGGCATGGCCCACGTGACCCGCATCATCGGCGGTTACAACCTGTACGGCGGCGCCGCCACCAATGTGCTGGTGCAGGGTCAGATTTTTGCCGACGTGGCCGAGAAGAGCTGGTCGGTAACGCACGACCCCAACGCCGAGTATCCCCGCTTCTCTACGGAGACGCCTGCCAACAACCTGCGCGCCTCTACCTACTGGCAAAAGGACATGAGCTTCCTGCGCCTCAAGAACGCCGAGCTGGGTTACACCCTGCCCAAGAAATGGACGCAAAAAATCAAGATGAGCACCGTGCGCTTTTACCTGCAGGGTGTGAACCTGGTCACCTTCTCCAAGTTCAAGCTGTGGGATCCGGAGCTTTCCTCCTCCTACGGTAATGTGTATCCGCTCACCCGGAACGTCAGTCTGGGCCTCAACATTAACTTCTAAAGCGCCAACACCATGAAACAAAGAATTCTATTCATTCTGGTTGCTTGTGCGGCCATCCTGTGGCTCAATGCCTGCGACAAATACTTTGACATCAATACCCGTGACCAGGCTACGCTGGAAGACGTCATGAGCCGTTCCACGGCCGTGCGCCAGTACCTGGCCCACCTGTACGCCTATATCCCCAACGACGAGAACCTTCGCGGCAACGAGGGCGGCACATCCCTGCGCTCGGACGAAGCCCTGCATGGCAAGTCCCAGTGGGAGACCAACTGGTACAAAGTGCGCCGCGGAGAATACAGCAGCGCCAGTGCCAAAGACGTAAGCACCGGCAACTACTGGAAAAAGTTCTACGAAGCCATCAACGAGTGCACCATCTTCATCGACAATCTGCACTACGACAAGGAGGACTCCGAGAAACTGGTGCGGTGCATGGAGGGAGAAGCCCGCTTCCTGCGCGCCTACTATTACTTCTGCCTGTTCCGCCATTACGGCCCCGTATTCCTGTGGAAGGACGGAGAGGGTAATCCCGTAGCCTCCGACCAGAGCATCATGGGAGAGGATATCGACCGCAACACCGTAGAAGAGAACGTGAACTTTATGGTGAAGGAACTGGACCGGGCCATTGAACTGCTGCCCGTGAGCATCGGCGATGTCATCTCGGCCTATTCCAACGCCGGCCGGGCTACCAAGGGAGCCGCCATGGCGCTCAAGACCCGCCTGCTGCTCTATGCCGCCTCCCCGCTCTACAACGGACAAAACGGCACCGGCATGTATGACGGCTTTGTGAACAGCAAGGGACAGGCCCTATTCCCGGAATACGACGCCACCAAATGGACCAAGGTGCACGACGCTGCCCTGGAACTCATCAATCTGGGCGCCTACGAGCTCACCCAGACCGGGGCTCCCGCCGCCTCCATCCAGGATGCCGCCCACTCTTACCAGAACGTCTGGTTCGAGAACTGGGGCACCAACAAGGAGATTATCTGGGGCTGGTGGTACCGCCAGTGGGCCGAGGATTACCTGGGCTCCATCGGCGGCGAGATTGCCTTCTCGGCCCCTTCAGGCGGACGTCTGTGCCGCAACGGCTTCTCGCTCATTACCCCTTCGCTCAAGCTCATCGACGCCTATCCCATGGCTGCCACCGGCCGCTATCCGGTCCTGCAATATGCCCAGACGGCCGGCCTCCTGGACCTCTCCCGTCCCGAGGTTGATCCCCTGAGCGGCTATCAGGCCACCGGCTGGGACAACAGCTACCAGCAAGTAGTGGACGTAGATCCCAGCTGGGCCACGCCCATCAAGGCGCACAACAGCACCGTGGGCCGCGACGCCCGCTTCTACTCCAACTTCATCCCCAACGGATTCTGGTGGCCCTGCGAGCGTCCCATGGACAACGACACCCCGCTGCAGTTCACCTGCTGGGACGATGCCAACTGCACCTCGCCCTATTCGGCCACCGAAGGCTGCAACCGCGTGGGCTACGTATGGCGCCGCCTGTACAAGGCCGGCAACCAGCTCAAGGAGAACACCGACTACAGCAGCATCCGCTACGTATTCCCCGCCTTCCGCCTGGCCGAGGTTTACCTCACCTACGCCGAAGCCTGCAACGAGATGCCCGCCCGTGATGCCGCCCAGGCCATCGCCTATGTAGATAAGGTGCGTGCCCGCTCAGGTCTGTGCGGTTTGCAGGATGCCTACCCCGAGATTGACTTTGCCGGCGGCGGTGGAACCATCGGCACGGTAACGCGCACCGGCCAGGAATGGCTGCGCTGGATTATCCGTCAGGAAAAGATGTGCGAATTTGCCTTTGAAGGCAGCCAGCGCCATTACGACGCCCTCCGCACCCTCACGGCCGAGAAAGAGTACAACCTGGACAACTGGACCCTGCATGTAACGGCCCAGAACTACGAAGACTCCTACACCCGCGTAAACGACGACTACATCGGCGGCCGTTCCCTGTTCCAGAAAAGGGACTACCTGTTCCCGTTCGGAAGCGCCCAGCTGGCCGAAATGACCCACTTTACCCAGAACCCCGGCTGGTAGCCATTAAGTGAAAAGCGTATGAAAAGAATAGCTATATATATAGGAATCCTGCTCCTGGTCGCCGGGTGCTTCCCGGACGACAGGAACAACTTCATGGTGCCCGACGGCTTTGGAATCAGCGCCACCAATACGGTGCTGCAAGCTTCCCTGCACACCGGCACGTATTCGCTGGGCATAGCCAAAAGCGGTATCGGGCAAAGCGCCGGATCGGTGAGCATCACGGTGAGCCAGCCCGCCTGCGAAGAAGCCCTGGCAGCCTACAACAAGGCCAACAATAAGAAGTACAAGACCATCGGCGCCTCCTTCATCACCCTGGACAAGGAGCAACTGGCCTTTAACCAAAAGGACGTAGCCCAAACTGTTACCCTGTCCTGGGATCCCGAGGTGCTGGCTGCCTTCGTGGGCCTGGACACCAACTACGTGGTACCCATCCTTATCAACTCCCAGGACCTGGAGGTGAAGGACAGCCGAGGCTTTGTGATGCTGCACCCCAACCGTTCGGGCATCAACGTGCCCCAGACCAGCGTAGCCCGTGTGGTAGAGGCCAAGGATGTAGAACCCGGACTGGACGGCAAGCAGCCCGAGCTGCAGGAGACCGTGGTCCTGGACGTGAACCTAAAGCCCGCCATCAAGAACCTGGGCATCCACTTTCCGGTTTGCATTGACAACAGCCTCATCGACGCTTACAATTTAGCACATGACACCCAGTATCAGGCAGCTCCGGAAGGACTGGTGACCCTGGTAGACCAGGAGGCCGTCATTGCCGAGGGCGCCGTGGGCGGCAGCTACCGCGTCCTGCTGGACAAGAGCGTTCTCCTCAAAAATAGCAAACTGGAAGAATTCCCCAGTTACCTCGTTCCCGTGCGGGTGCAGCAGGAAAAACTCGCTGCCACCCTCAGCGGGGAGGAATTTGACCTGAAGGGCCTTTCCTTCGGCAACATGGTCACCTATATCAGCTTTACCTACTATGCACCGCCGCCGGGACTCTCGGTCATTCGCCTGTGGGGTAAGTATTCCACCACCGGCGCCGCCTGGAGCGATTATATCGAAGGATTCACGGCAGGGGCCGACCGCAACGTAGCGGTGGACGACAACTACGTCTACATTGCCGAGACCAACACCAGCAAGAACCTGTGGGCCATCAGCCTGGCCGATCCGGGCATTTACAAGAAGCTGCCTGTGGGCACCGTAGCCGATGCCGGCACCTTCTACCTGAGTTGCCCGCGCATCATCCCCAACACTGATGCCAACATCAACGGCGGAAAGGATGTGCTCATGGTGTCCAACATGATTGCCGGCGATCCCACGCTGTACATTTACGACAAGGGCATTGACCAGGATCCTACGGCACTGGGCACCACCACCTGGGCCAGCCGCCGCCTGGGCGACACCTTCACCTATTGGGGCACCCTGCAAAACGGCATCCTGTTCTTCAAGGACTTCAACAGCACACAGGGAACCGTTACTTTCCCCATGGAAGGCAGCCTCACCTCCAAACCCTGGCTGCACGCCCGCATTGCGGCACCAGCCGTAACAGGTGCGGGTGCTTACTTCCCCTTCCCCGAAAGCATAAGCAAGGGCATCTCCTCGGTCCGTGGCGGTACCACCTCCTGGCTCACCTCCACCACAATTGAAAAGACCACCCAGGAAGGCGCCGACAATAACCCCACCCTCACCGAACTCTCCGGCTATTACGCCGATGCGGCCTTCCGCTTCTTCCAGTTTGAAGGCAAGCCGTACATAGCGTACAGCCGCCAGGTAGATGCCAGCGACGGCCGCCTGTTCATCCTGGAAGGCGAGCCCGGAGAGAGTTGGGAGAGCATGCTGGAAGCGCGCAACGTCATTTACCAGGCCGCCATCCAGAACGATGCCGAACAGGAAGCCGCCCTGGAGCCCGAGGCTTCACCCATGGCCAGTGGCAACAGCGGCATGGATTTGGATGTGCGCATCAGCGGCAATGAAGTGTATATTGCCGTCATCAAACAGAACGTAGGTCTTTCCCTGTTCCGCATGAGCATGAATTAATGCGTAAGCGCGGGCTCATATTACTGGGCATCCTTCTCCTGGCTGCGTGCCGGGAGAAGGATACGCCGGTAGAGTCCCAGCATCCGTCCATCCGCCTGGAAATCCTGCACGTAAATGCTTTCCAGGCCAGTTTTTCGGTGAATTGCGTGCACACAGCCAGCATTGCTTACGGCGTTGGCACTACAGTGGCCGAGGCCTCGGCCATGGGGCATTCGGCCCAAAGCGAAAGCACCGGCGCCACCCAATTCTCCTTCACCGTAAATGACCTTCAGCCCCTCACCGACTATGTGCTGTGCGCCCGTGGCATCGGAGCCGACGGAGAGGAAGGGCCCGTTCAGCAGCTGTCCTTCAGCACGGTCAAAGGCCCCGACGGGCTGTATCCCTGGGAAAGCGCCCGCAGCGCTCCGCCCGGTTTTGCCGACCTGAGCCTCATTACCCTCGGCTGGCACAACTACAACCCGCCCGCGTGGACCGCAGAACGCTTTGCTTCACATGTGAGCGTGGGAGACCATTGGCTCTTCGATGCTTTCCTGTGCATAGACGGCTATGACGGCAAACGGGGCCTGAGCTACAGCATTGCCAACGGCCGCCACTCGGCCACGCAGGAATCCTGGGAGGACCTGTTGGACGCCTGGCTGGGAGACGACGGGGCCCTCATTCAGCTGGACGCCGCCATTGCCGATGCCGCCACGCGCCTGGGGCAACCGCACAAGCCCCGCTATGTGGTAATGAGTTTGCCAGATCCCGTGATGTTCGAGTACTTTAGCGACAAAAGCTCCAGTACTACCTACTGGGGCTCGCTGGACGGCCAGGAAATGGACTTTTCGCTCCTGGAAGACCAGCAGGCTGCCTACCGCTGGTACATGGACCGCTGCCGTGCCCGCTTCCAGGCATTGCGCCTGCAGCATGTAGAGCTGGCCGGCTTCTACATCCTGAGTGAAGAACTGCCGCTGGCACCCGCGTTTTATAAGGATGCCGGGCAATCCTACACCGAGGCCGACACCTGGAACCACCCCTACAAGCGCTGGGAAGAACTGGTGCCCTGGGTTTCCTCCTACGCCCACGCCTGCAACGAGGGTTTGTGGTGGATTCCCTATCACCTGGCTCCCGGCTATAGAGTATGGAAGGAACTGGGCTTTGATACGGTTTGGATGCAGCCCAACTACTACTGGGACCACGGCAACGTGAGCCATTCCCTGGCCGACACCAAAGATGCCCTGAAGCAGTACCGCATGGGTATTGAACTGGAGTTCGAGTATTCCCTGGTGGCCTCGGTAATGGCCGACGGCCGGTCGGGGCCCGACGGCAGCGGCAATCCTACCTTCTACTTGAAGGACGTACCCCTGTTGCGTTCCCGCGTAAGGGAGTACATGAAAGCCTTTAAGGACACCGGTTTGTATGGGCAGCTGCCCATTGCCGTGTATTCAGGAACCGACGCCTGGCACCAGCTGGCCACCTCACCGGACGCCCAAGACCAGGAAATGTTCCAGGAAATTTGTACCTTTATCACAGAATCTCCGCTGAAACACTAATTGTCATTCTGAACAAAGTGAAGAATCTTTTTATCACCCTCACCCTCTTCCTCTGCCTCACGGCCCAGGCCAAACCGGCGGCCCCGGCAGCCCCGCGCCAGTTCAAGGACCTTGACCTGGTTGGATACTGGCACCGGCACCCCCATCACTGGGACGCAGCCCGTTTTGCGCCGCATGTGAGCTGGCTGGCCCCTGACGGCAGTGAGCAGTGGCTCTTTGAAGGCTTCCTGTTCCTGGAAGGCAGCGCCATGGGCAAAACCTTTGTGCTGGGGCCGGGCGAATCGGCCGACAAAGCCACTTGGCAGCATCAGCTGGACCTGTGGCTAGGGCCGGAGGGCAGCGTAGCGGGGCTGGAAGCCGCCTGTGCGGCTGCGGCAGCCCGCATTGGGGCACCGGCCCGGAAGCGCGGGGTCATCATCGGCATTCCCGATGCCATCATGTTCAAGCGCTTCTCTGACAAAAAGTCCTCTACCACCTACTGGGGCGACGGGCTGGATTTTGCCACGGTGGACGACCGCCTCAAGGCGCTGTACTGGTATATGGATACGGCCCGCTCCATGTTTGCCGCACTGGGCAGTCAGTATCTGGAGCTTTCCGGCTTCTATATTACCTCCGAAGAAATATACCTTCCCTACGACATCGACGTCAACTGCAAGTACAAGAACTGGGACGTCATTGCCCCCGCGCTGGCCGATTATTGTCACGCTGCCGGACAGGGGCTGTACTGGATTCCCTACCACATGGGGCCCGGTTACAAGTATTGGAAGAAACTGGGCCTGGACCAGGCCTGGATGCAGCCCAACTGGTACTGGGACTTGCACAAGGAAGGTCGTCATCCCTTTGAAAAGACCATTGCCGCCATCCGGGAAGCCGATATGAGCGGCATGGAGCTGGAGTTCGAGTACTCCGGGGTGGCCAATGAGATGACCGGCGGCAAAATGGGCCCCGACGGCAACGGACGGCTGGTTTTCACCGAAAAGGACGTACCGGCCCTTCAGGACCGTGTGCGCTGTTATATGAATAAGTATCGTGAGGCCGGATTTATGGGCCAGCGCTCCATTGCGCTTTACAGCGGCTCCAACGCCCTCACGCAACTGGCCACTTCCCCGCTGGCGCGGGACCAGGCCCTGTACAACGACATTTGCCGTTTTGTGCTGGAAAACCGCGGCGACCTGCCCCGGACACAGATAGATATTGATGCCGCCGGCCGGCTGCAAAAGCTGGCCTTGGGCAGACACAACTTTGCCGGCGGCGCGCCCCTGTGGCGGCTCTATTACAATACGCCGGAGCAAAAGGAAATCGAGGTTTCCGGCGCCCAGGAGACGCCTGTTGTACGCACCGAGGCCGATACCGTTTTCCTGGACTATGCCAGCGTTGGCGGCAAAGCCATCGGCCTGCACCTTCGCATCTGGACCGAGGGCACCATGGTGCGCTTTGGGGCCACCGTGGACAACAAGGAGCCACATACCATTGTGCGGGAGCTGCAGTATCCACTTATCGGCCGGCTGGCGCTTCCCAAGGATTACAAGCTCCTTACCACCCACACCGGCGGGCAAATCTTTGACAACCCCGTGTGGAAGATTGCCAACGTAGACGTGCGGCCGCTGTACATGACGCCGGCGCAAAAGTTCCGTCAGTACGACCTTCAGTATCCCCGAAATGCAGCCTCCAACTGCTTTGCCTTTGTGGGGTCCGCCGACGGCCTTTACTTTGGCTCGCACGATACTTCCCTGCAGCAGACCTGGCACGGACTCAGGGCCTATCCCGACGACGGGACCATCGGCCATGTAACCGAGGATTTCAAGCACCTGGAGGCGGGTTTTTACCGCTATCCCAACGCCATGTGCGGGGACAGCTGGAGCAACGACGCCTCGGTGGTAGTCCCCTATTCCGGTGACTGGACGGCTACCAGCCGTATCTATCGGCGCTGGGCCAATACCTGGTGGCAGCACGCCCCCGTTCCCCAATGGGTGCAGGACATGACCGGCTGGCAGCGAGTTATCTTCAAGCATCAGTACGGGGAGTATCTGCGCAAGTACACCGACCTGCCGGGCCGCATTGCCGCCGCCGGAGCCTCCGTGGGCTGCAACGCCGTGCTGGCCTTCGGCTGGTGGAAAGAGGGCATGGACAACGGCTATCCCAACTACACCGTAGATGATACCCAGGGCGGCGATGAAGCCTGGAAGGAGGCGATTGCTGCTTACCGGAGAGCTTCCTGGAGCATTTGCCCGTACAGGGTCGCGAAGCAACGCGGAAGGAAGCTACTGCCCCGCAGGGAATACAGAATCGGCTGCTGCTGTACTTCAATGGCAGGTTGATTGATGTAGAAAGCGACTTTTACCGCCATGGCGGCGGGTCCCAGGTGGCCAATAAAGACAACACCGGGCGGGAGTTTACCGAGCATTACAAGTTTACCGGAGAGGGCACCACGCTGGGCTATTACGATTCCCGCACCTTTGTGATTGCCGACATGTCCAAGCGCCTTTGGCGGGACCAGCTCATTGCCTGGGCCGACCGGGCCATGGATTATGGCGCCGATGCCGTGTTCTACGACCAGCTGGGCGTGGCCGAGGAGTTCCCTAACTGGGACTTGTCCCGCGAGTATCCGGTGCAGGATATCTTTACCGGGCGGTACAAGGCCGAAGCCTTGCGCGAGATCCGGGACCATATCAAGGCCAAGGATCCCGAGTTTGCCCTGGGCACCGAATGGCTGAGCGACTGCACCAGCCAGTTCTGCGACTTTGTGCATATTGTGGAGTTTACCGCCCTGCCCGAGAGTTTCCCCGAGTGGTTCCGCTATACCTTCCCGGAGGTGGTTTGGAGCGACCGCTGCGTGCGGGACGACAATGATGTCCCCCGCCGGGTGAACAACACGCTCCTCAAGGGCCTGCGCAACGACATTGAGGTATTCCGCTGCCGCGGACTCATTGACGAGACACCGGTATATCAGGCACACCTGGCCCAGGTGAACGCCATTCGGCATGCTTTCCCGGAGCTGCTCCTGGAAGGCCGATACACGGCCACCGACGGGTTCAGCTGCAGCAATCCTGCCGTAGTGGCCCGCAGCTACTGCGCCGGAGAGGCCCGCATGGCGGTGGTGGCCACCTATACCGGAGAGGGCAAGGTGCAGGCGGCCATTGACGTGCCGGACTATCGGCTGGTAGAAAGCCGCACCATAGGGTCGCCGGCCGTCAAAGGATTATCGGCCCGCTATAACAGCAACGATTTGGTGGTATTCATCCTCGAAAAACAATAAATTATGATACAGCTTCGCTTTTCCCTTCCCCTTGTGCTCCTGGCAGCGTGCACCTCACAGCCCGTGCAGCCTACCGTGCTGGAGAATCCCTCCGGCCTGGAGGTGGTGATAGAGGGGACATCGGCCATTCTTACCTGGCAGGATAACTGCACGGCCGAGGAAGGCTATTACGTGTTCATCGGCGGAGGCGGATATACCACCAAGCCTGTTGCCACCCTGCCGGCCAACAGCCAGCGCCATACTTTTACCGAGCTCACGCCCGGCGAGACCTACCGCTTCGGCGTCCAGGCCTATGGCACCGGCAGCCGCATGTCGCAGGCTGTTTACACCGACCCTGTGCTCATTCCCGAGGCCAAACCGGAGCCGGAACCCGACCCTAATCCCATCGAGGCCATTACCTTTACCTGGACGAAGGTAAGCGTGGAGGGGCTTCCCTCCTCCGTGGCCATCTATGAGACCACAAGCCCGCTCAATGGCCGCGCCTTCCACGCCTGGTATGCCATTGCCAACCCCAAGGAAGTGAACGTGCGGGTGCTTTACCCCGGCGGTGGCAAAAAGGCTACCATCGATAAGCAGGCCACCGATGCCGGGAACTGCCTGGTGCTCATCAACGGCGGCATCTTTGGCAGTCGGCCCAACGGTTTTGCCATTTGCGACGGAGAGCAGACGCCCTGGTTCCGCGTAGAGGCCGACAACTGGGACGTAGACCGCCAGTACTGGGGACCCGAACCCAATGCCGACGGGCAGCTGCACACGGTATCCCGCGGCCTGTTTGGCGTAGACCAGTCGGGCGTGCCCGGTGTGTACTGGTCCTATACCCCTTCCCATGGAACGGTGTACGTTTATGACGAGCCCATTCCCAGCGTAGAAGGAGAGCCCGTTTTGGGCGGCGGCACCGATACCTATCCCTGCCCCCGGGCCAGCTGGGTACCCTACAATGCCATCACTTGCGGCCCCGTGCTGCTTCACAAGGGCAAATGCCCCATCAACGACAAAAAGACCGCCAAGGGTTACTGGGCTACCAATTACGAGATGTGGGCCAGCGATATCTTCGGCGTAAATGAGCGGCACGACCGCACAGCCGTGGGCTATACCGCTGCTGGCCAGGTGATCCTGCTCATTGCCGATGGCCGCATCGAGACCTCAGCTGGCGCCACCACCCTGGAAATGGCCGCTATCATGAAAGGCCTGGGCTGCGTGGGCGCCCTGAACCTGGACGGCGGCGGCTCCACCGGCATGTGGGCCGCGGGTCAGCACCTGAACGACCTCACCGGCGGCAACCGGGCCGTCATGACCACCATAGGGTTCTTTAAGAAGTAACCATTCGTGTCACCTAAGTTATTCATACTGAGTGCATTACTGATATTCAGTCCGGCTATTTGCCGGACCGGATTCTCGCAACCGCCTCAGAATCAGAAACTTAAGTGCACCGCCTTGATTCCCGCCCCGGTAGCTTACGACACCGAAACCAGCAAAATCAGCTTCAAGAAGGCCGTGGCCGGGCTGGAACCCTGGCAACAACAGGAAGCATACCGCATTACGGTCAAAGGAAAGAAGGTGAAGGTAGAAGCCCACACGGCCGAGGGGCGGTTCCGCGCCCAAACCACACTGAATCAGTTAAAGACTTGGGGGGAACTGCCCCAAGGAGTGATTTTTGACTATCCCCGCTTCCGGCACCGGGGGCTTATGATTGACGAGTCCCGCAGCTTCAAGGGTGTAGCCTTCCTCAAAAAGCAGATGGACGCCATGGCGCTCCTGAAGCTCAATGTGCTGCACCTGCACTTGGACGACAGTGCCGGCTGGCGCATAGAGAGTGAAGCTTACCCAGACCTTACCGCCAAAACGGCATGGCGCTATGGCTGGGACTACTTTGAGTGGGAAAAGGGCAAGTACCGCTTTGGCATCGAGGGCGAGCCCGGCGTTTCCGGCGGCTATTACACCAAGGCCGAGCTAAAAGAATTGGTAGCCTATGCCGCCGAGCGCTTTATTACCATTATCCCGGAGATTGAGATGCCTGGCCACAGCATGGAAGTGGGCTACGCCTACAACGATGTGTGGTGCCAGCAGGCCGATGGAACTCCCTTCACGGGCTCCTGGGACCTTTGCCCCGGCTCCGAGGCCACCTTCCAGCTGCTGGAAGCCGTATTGGAAGAGGTGATGGACATTTTCCCGGGGCCCTTTATCCATGTGGGCGGCGACGAGGCCACCATGAAAACCTGGCCCCTGTGCACCCGTTGCCAGGCACGCATGCATGCCGAAGGATTCACCGACATAAAACAGCTCCAGGGCTACCTCATGCGCCGGGTCGAGGCTTTTGTGCGTGCACATGGCCGAAGGATTATCGGCTGGGACGAGATTCTGGAGACCGGCGTGCCCGAAGGGGCCGTAGTGCAAAGCTGGCGCGGCATTTCCGGCGGCATCAAGGGCTCGCAGGCCGGGCACGACGTGGTGCTCTCCCCCTCTACCCATTGCTACTTAAACTACTATCAGGACCTCATCCGCAAAGAGCCGCCGGCCTGCGGTGAGCTGGTTTCCCTGCGCTTCTGCTATAACTACGAGCCCCTGGCCGCCGGCATGGTGGCCGAGCACATTCTGGGCCTGCAAGGCAATCTCTGGTGCGAGTACATCCCCACCACCGAGCATGCCGAATACATGCTGTATCCCCGTCTCTTTGCCATAGCCGAGACCGCCTGGAGCCCGGCATCGGCAAAAGATTTCTTCAATTTCCGGGAAAGAGCCTTGCATTTGCAACAAATTTTTCGTTTCTTGGGATACAACACATTTGACCTGGAAACCGAGTCCGAATTGGCCCGCAGCGGGTTCCAGCGTTTTGAACAACTGGAAGAGAGCAAACGCCATGAAAATAAGCATTGATGCCACGGGGCAGGACCCCATTTACAAACAGATTGTAAAGGTAATCGAGAAGGCCGTCCGGGAGCAGAAACTGGCCCCCGGTCAGCAGGTCGAGTCCATGAACGAGCTGGCCGACCGGCTGAACATCTCCAAGGAAACCGTGAAGAAGGCCTACGGCATCCTGGCCGACAAAGGCATCATCATTCCCAAGCAGGGAAAGGGCTTCTATGCCGCCGATCTGTCGGCCAAGGAACATCCGCACGTACTGGTGCTCTTTGACAAGTTCTCTGTATACAAGCAGGCCATCTACAATGCCCTCGCCGAGAGACTGGGGCACGGCGCCGAGCTCACCATCCACACGCACAACCAGAGCCTGGACTTGCTGGAGTACTATCTGAACAATTACCTGGACCTGTTCGATTTCTATGTGGTCACGCCCCACTTCCCGTTGGACGAAAATAGCCAGGCCCGGGCCGTGAAACTCCTTTCACGCATCCCCAACCGCAAGCTCATCTTACTGGACAGGCTCCAACCCGGTTTCCCAGGAAACTTTGGCGCGGTGTATCAGGATTTCGAGAGCGATATCTACGGCGGGCTGGCCCAAGGCGCGGGCGAGCAGTCCCCCATTACCCAGCTTCGGGTTATTACCCTGCCTACTTCCCTTTATGGCTCACATATCCGCATGGGCGTAGAACGCTTTGCCATGGATTACCATATCCCGGTAGAATTCATGACCCAGGCACCCAGTCACATTAATAAAGGAGATACCTTCCTGGTGTTGAACTCCCAGCTGGATGCCGGACTGGTAGATCTGGTGCGCAAGATCAATGAATCGGGCCTAAGCATCGGCTCCGATGTGCGCATCATCGCCTATAATGATTTTGAGACCAACGAGCTGGTCCTCGGCGGCCTCACCACCGTCTCCACCGACTTCCGCGAAATGGGCTACCAGGCCGCCGAAATGATTCTGGAGCGCAAACTCCGCAAAGTCCATTGCCCGTTTAAGATGATTAGGCGCCGGACGTTCTAGTTGTGGACGATAGACTCAATAGATTCTTTAATTACAGGTAAATCTTTTACTACTGTAGCCCAGACTATTGACTTATTAACCTTATCATATCCGTGTACTATCCGATTTCTAAGTCCATATAATTCGTGCCAGGGAACGTCAGGATAGGACTCGTATACCTCGGACGACAACATATTCACCTTCTCTCCAATCTGAATGAATTCCAGGCAAATGGCATTATAGTCCTTAAGATTGGTTAAGAAGGATTCCTCTGTTGTCGTTTGTAGGAGAGATTCGATATTATGAATATTCTCCAGAATTCGCTTCAACCAAAGAAGATCTGTTTCAGACAGCTTCATATATCAATATTTTATCTTTATCAGCAGATGAACGGGCGAAGTCTTCTAAACACTGATTCTCTATCAAATCAACGGTTTTGTTTGTAACTTTCTCCAGGCGTGTCTGAATCTTTAAGAATCCTAATATCGTAAGATTGTTGGGAGCCATTTCCACTAACAAATCTAAATCACTGTCGGCATTCTCCTGCCCCCGTGCATAGGATCCAAAAAGCCATGCCCTGGTAACGGGTTCTCCCGCCAACACAGAGCAGACCCTGTTCATCAGTTCTTTAGTTTTTGCCTTCATACCATTGGCAAAGCTACAAAAGCTTTCGAATAAAAACAAATAATCCGGGGGCGGCCGGTCATACTAACGTATTTTCGCCGGAAGACGTTCTAGTTGGCCCGTGGTCGCGATCACGCAAGTAATTGATTCTTAGCAACTTACAGATATTCAGTCCGGCTTTTTGCCGGACTGAATTTTCATAAACGACACATTATCAAGCGTAAGCATGCGAGGAAGTACATGGTAACACAAGGAGATTACGACTGGCATCAGTGAGATGCCAGTCGTAGCTTTCTTGTATAAGTTGGATGCTGGTAA
>CAJOHK010000005.1 GCA_905234285.1 uncultured Bacteroidales bacterium | reverse complement strand
TGCTACAACGCGATGCCCCTCGACTTGCATGTGTTAAGCCTGCCGCTAGCGTTCATCCTGAGCCAGGATCAAACTCTTCATTGTATATTCTTTATATATTACTAAGCTTGTCCCTGACAATCGTTTCTGTTAAGAAACTGACGCTCGTTTACTGTTCAAAAGTGTTACACTTTCTCTCGGTACTTGCTTGTACTTTTAGTCTTTCAATATTGTCAAAGAGCCGTTAAAAATCCCGCTCGTTTCGGAAGCGGGACTGCAAAGGTAGTAACTATTTTTGAACTGACAAATTTTTTCTTAACTTTTTTCAAAAAATTTTGCCGACACAAGCGAAAGCTTATTGGAGCATATCGCTGCGGAACTGGTCAATCAGGGCCTGGGACACGCCGGCTTCCTGAACCAGGTATTTCTCTACGCCGCTGGCGAAGGAACCACTGCCGGCCAATTGCCAGAAGTAAGGGACAATGTCGCTGTATACCCAGTGAGTACGGTCGTTCTTGAAAACAGGCTGGGTGTTGGTTTCCTTATCGGACGAAGACACGCTAAAGCCGACAGGAGCAAAGTAGGTGAGCTCATACTCCTTGGAAATCTCGCCCTCACGTACGCCCAGGACACCCATGATGATGACACCCATGGTGCCGGTGCGGTCACGGCCCAGCGAGCAGTGGAAATAGCAGCCCTTACCGGCGTGCACACTGTTGGCCACA
This sequence comes from uncultured Bacteroidales bacterium, assembly GCA_905234285.1. GTDB lineage: Bacteria > Bacteroidota > Bacteroidia > Bacteroidales > UBA932 > Cryptobacteroides. The sequence continues at coordinate 99,285 of CAJOHK010000005.1, read as the reverse complement.
AACTCAAAGCACTCCTTGGTCTTGGCCTTGTATGCGGCCTGGAAAGCGGTATAATCCTGTTCAGTAAGAGTAGGTGTAATATCTGTGACAGCATTATCACTTAGCTTATATCCGTATCCATGGCTGGTAGTCACACGGTATGGAACTCTCTGTTCCTCGGTCCATGGGCTGGTGGGATCCAGAACAAGCCACTTGATTAAGTTTTTGGCAGAAGGCTTGGTGACACCCAGCATCACCTTTCCGCCTTCCTCTATGCAGGGATGGCAGTGATCCATTTCATCAACGGCAGGGACCAGCATAAAGTCGTCCGATCCGCGAAGCTCCAGCTCGGCGCCGATGCCTTCGGCCAGGACTTCCTTCTTGCCGGTAGCATTAAGCATCACCTCCCAAGGATCATTCATGCGGCCACCACGGTACACCTTGCGGTACTTGATGGTTTTGCCGTCCTCGGTCTTCCAGCCGCCCAAGTCACGGGCATTGCGGCACTTGGTTTTGAAGAACACCTGATGCAGGTTGCCGGTGGTAGAGAACTTACCCTCGGTGATGACGGTACCGTCGGCTGCGGTGACTTTGAAGGTGTACTTGTCGTTGGGAACCAGGTTGGTAATGTCCACATAGCAGGCGCCGGCCTTGATGTCGGTATCGGCGGCCCATCCCAGGTCGTCGGCCAGGTGGAGTTTGAGCTTGCCATAAGAAGAATCGCCGTTCCAGCGGATGCTGTAGCTGTTGGGCTTGTCGCCGTCGGGCCAGTTCTTGCTCCAGTTGGACCAGGTGAGAGGCTCGCCTACCTTACTGCCGAAGCCACCGTAATAATCGAAAATCTTGGTTTCATTGGCATAGGTTTTGTCGGCGTAATTCACCTCTGCGATGAACTTCTGGGTTAACTCGCTGTTGGCCAGCACCACGTCTCCGTCTTTAATCATAGGAGCGGCTTTTGCCCATTCCTCACCGTCAAATTCGCCGGTTTGCTCCTGTGGCTGGCTCTCTTTCTGGTTCTCTTCTTTGTTTGTATTATCCTGTTTGCAAGCCGCAAAAAGCGGAATAGTTAAAAGAAACAGTAAAGTAAGAAATCTTTTACTCATAGCTTTATGGTTTTTTAGTTTTACTTGACTTCAATTAAGTAGTTACCCTCAAAGATAGGCATAATTACGGGATTTGCACCATCGATGGTATAGCTCTTGGGCTGGTCGGCCGTATATTCGGTGACAGTGTACTGCTTTTCGGTGTCCAGGCCGCGCAGGGTGATGGGCTCTCCCTTCCAGACATCGGCATAAAAAGCATAATACAGGGCTCCGTCTTTCTCTATTACATGGGCCTCGGGCTTGTCAAAGGCATAGTCGTACAGATTAAGATAGTTGCCCATGGACAGCATTTTCTCATTATAGATGGCTACCCACTTGCGAAGGGCATCCTCTTTCTCGGGGGTGAGCAGGCTGCCGCCGTTCTGCGTGGCCTCCGGATTGGGCTTGGGCCAGGTGAATTTGGAGCCGATAACGCCGCCCACGCCTATCTGGGTGGGGAAATCCAGGCCGCCATCGCTGAGTTCCACATGGTCGGCGTAATAGGCCAGGTTGGGGCAGAGCGCCGCATACACCTTGCGCTTCATACGGATTTGAGCGCTGGAGGTGGGATCCGATGCCACCGCCTGGGTCATCCAAGGCGTATAAAAGAAGTTAACCGCACAACCGCAAGGGCAGATTTGTACCACGGCGCCGGGTTTGTTGGCTTGGGCACGCTGGTACAGGTGCCGGAAGAACTCGGGGTGACGCTCGCAGGCATCTGCCGGAGCATCAAGCCCGCTGGCAGGATTGTAGTCCGGCGCGCTCAGGTTCAGGTGCTGGCCGTCCAGTTTGAAACCGTCAAAGCCCCAGTCTACCAAAAACATATCTACCAAATCCTCGGTGTAGGCCCAGGTATAGGGGTTCACCGGGGAAAGATACCAGCTGTCCCACCAGGAAATATCCTCGTGCGAGCCGTCCTTTTGCACCAGCAGCATCTCGGGGTGCTGCTGCGCCAGGGAACTCTCGGGATCGGCGGCCATGGGGGCCCACCAGATCTTTGCCTTGAGGCCGGCGGCATGGATGGCGTCGGTGATGCGGCGCATACCCTCGCGGCCGATACGGTCATTGGCCTGCCAATCGCCTTCGCAAATCTGATAGCCGTCGTCTACATCTACCCACTTGAAGCCCAGCTCCACTACCTTGGGCAGCGTGCCGATGACCTCGTCTGCCGTAAACTGGCGCTCGTAACCCCAGGCGCACCAGACCGCTTCGTAGGCGCCGGCGGGAGACTGGGGGGCTTCATAGCCAAAGGCATCGTGCATATAATTGGCAAAAGTGCGCAGCGGGTTAAAGAAGTCTCCGCTGCTCTCAAGGACAAACTGACGGAATGCCCGCAGGGTATCGCCGGGCTGCAGTTCCACGGGCTCTTCAAAGTCCTGACGGATACAGGACCAGGTGGTATTGCCCTTACGGGTAACGGGCAGGGAAACCAGCTTGAGCACAGGCTCGGCCACGCCCAAGCTTACATTCCGGCTGGCAGTCCAAAGGGATACCAGAGGAATGCCACCGCCATAGTCGGGGTCGTTCATCCCCATATAGTTGCGCTGGTAAAAGCCTTTGGATACCGGCAGCACCCAATCCTGGCGTTCTGCGGTGGACGAGGGTTGCAGGGACCACACATCGGCCCCCTGGATTTCTATGCGGGACGTTTCCATGGCGCCCACCGTAACGGGCTTGGCGCCGCTGTTCACAAAGGCCACTTCCCGGAGCAGCATGCCGTTCTCCAAGGCATTCTCGGAGACCATGGCCTCCACCCCGGAAAGGACCGCGCCGGAGGGATCCAGCAGGCGGTCGGTTTGAGGGGCCGATGCGCAGGCTGCCAGCAAAAGAGAAGCAGAAAGGAGCAGGAAACAACGGTTCATGGGCCTACAGTTTAAAGGTTTTGCCGAAACGATTCTTGCACAAGGCCCGTACCGCCTCCAGCGAAGTGAAGGCGCCTGTACCACCGGCGGCCGTAGTATTGACCGCGCCGGTGAGGTTGCCGGTCTCCTGACAGTCTTCCAGCGACAAGCCCTTGACAAAAGCGCTGATAAAGCCCGAATTAAAGCTGTCGCCGGCGCCGATACAGTCTACCACTTCTTTATTCAGGAAGGCAGGAAGCACTTTGCGGCTGCCGTCCTTACGAACCAGCACCGACCCGTCGGACCCGCACTTGAGGAGCATGGCGTTTCCCAGGTAGGGAACCACAGCCTGGATGGCTGATTCCAAATCCTTTGCCCCGGTGAGGGCCTGAAGCTCTTTCTCGTTGGGCATGAAGACGGTGATCTTGGGAAGGACGGTCTTATAGTCCAGCTGCCAGGTTTCCATGGGATCCCACTGGGTGTCCAGCGAAACGGTGACGCCTTTGGCCGCCGCCAGGTCCAACACCTTATGAATGTCGCGCAGCAGGGCGCTTTGCATGAAGAGGGACGAGAGGTGGATGTGCCGGGTTTCGTCGAAGACGGTCTTGTCGATATCGTCGAAGCCCATCACGTCCATGGCGCCCTGATAGGTAAGGTTGGCGCGATCCTCGCCATAGCTCATGCAGATGGTGGCACCGGTAGGCGTGGGGCCTTCCATCACATATCGGGTATCTACGCCTTTGGCTTCCAGCGAGGTGCGCACCAGCGAGCCGAAGGGGTCCTTGCCCACCAGGCCCACAAAACATACACGGCTGCCCAGCGCGGCGGCATTGGCCGCGAAAATGGCAGTGGAACTGCCCAGGGTAACCGTCATGTCTTTGGCAAACTTTTCCTTGCCAATCTCGGGTTCTGATTCTATTCGGTTGAGGATGATGTCTACATTGAGTTCCCCAATGGCGGCAATATCGTAACGTTTCATGTGGTTAGTATTTTTCGCCGTAAATATCCGAAAAATATGCTAGAATCAAGAATGCTATTTCGTTTTTGCAAAAAAAATTTATTTCGTTTTGTTTCATTTTTGGTTTTTTTACCTATATTTGCACCATAGTCTAAAACCGAAACCACCAAACCGATAATCCATACCTACTATGGACGTTTATGATTCCGCCCAAGGAAGAAGGTCTGCCATACTGCAGCGGCTCAACGAAGATTCTTCCGTCAATGTAACCGAACTCAGCAAAGAATTCGGTGTTTCAGAGGTTACTATCCGCAAAGACCTGCGCATCCTCAGGGAGCGCAAATTGCTCATCCGTGTACATGGGGGCGCCATCAAACGCTCCATTAGCCAGAATGAAGCCGAAGAAGACCGTAACTTTACCTTCAAGAGCATGGTGAACGCGCGCGAGAAAGCCGCCATTGGCCGCGCAGCAGCCGCCCATATCAAAAACGGAGACACCATTCTGGTAGACTCCGGCACCACGGCACTGGAAGTAGTAAAGAACCTGCAAAAATTCACCGACCTCACCATTATCACCAACTCGGCCTATGCCCTGTTCGAAGCCATCAAGTATAAGCGCTTCAAAGTGATTCTGTTAGGCGGCGCCGTACGTGAGTCCAGCTGCTCCACCGTGGGCCCCCTGGCCGAGTCCAACTTGAAACTCTTCTACTGCGACAAACTCTTCCTTGGGGTAGACAGCTTCTCAGTTGAAGCGGGGTTGTCTACGCCCAGCGTAGAAGAAGCCAGCACCAACCAGGTAATGATTTCGCGCGCCCGGGAAGTATTTGCCGTATTCGACAGTTCCAAATTGAACAAGCGCGCGCTGGCCTTTATTGCCAACCCCGACAAAATTACCACGGTAATCACCGACAATCACCTGCCCGTAGGCATTCGGAACCAGCTGAAATCCATGAAAATCAATGTGGAAACCGTTCCGGTATAAAATTCCGAAACCCCCGGAAATATTTTCTAATAACATATAATAGCATAATTATCAATTAATTAGGACGAAATTTTCAAGGCGCCTTTGTTCCAAATTTGAAATACCCCTTTCAAACGAAAGTTTTTCGGAAGCATTTTTATTAATTTTGCAGCGACCAAAACCGCATATTGCTCATGACACAAGAGTTACATACTCACAGAGAAATTAAGCAGCAGCCCCGCGTGTGGCGTGAAGCATATAATATGGTTCGCGCGCGAAAGGCCGATATCGCTGCTTTCCTTGGTCGCTTCCTAAACCAAGGCTATGAAATCGTTCTAACCGGCGCCGGAACATCGGCCTACATTGGCGACGCCCTGGAACCCGCTCTCTTCGACACCCGGTTCCGCCGGGCAAAGGCTATCGCCACCACCGACATCCTCACCGCGCCCGAATTCTACTTTGACCAGCAGAGCAAAGTGCTGCTGGTATCTTTCGCCCGCTCCGGCAACAGCCCTGAAAGCGTAGGAACGGTAAAAGCTGTGGAAAAAGCTGCCGGCAAGGTGGCCCACATCTTCATTACCTGCAATCCCGAGGGCCAGCTGGCCCAAACCAAAGGTGACAACATCCTCACCCTCTTGCTTCCCCCAGAGACCAACGACGTATCCCTGGCCATGACCAGCAGTTACTCCACCATGCTGCTGGTGTGCTCCCTGATCGCGCACATCGACACCATTGAGGAGCAGGGCGCCTACATAGACGCCATCGCCGACGCTGTGGCCAACGCCATCGACCGCTACGAGGACGCCATTAAGGAAATTGCCTCACGCAAGTTCAACCGCGCCGTCTTCCTGGGATCGGGCCCCCTCAAGGGCGTTGCCGAAGAATCCCGCCTCAAGCTGCAGGAACTCACCGACGGTGCCGTCATGTGCGCCTACGACTCCTTCCTGGGCTTCCGCCACGGCCCCAAGGCCATTGTCAAGGCCGATTCCCTTATGGTGTATCTCTTCTCACCCAAGGAATACATCCAGCGCTATGAGCGGGACCTGTACAAGCAGGTAACCGCCAATAACAAAGTGACTGCCAATGTGGCCATTTGCCTCCAGCGTCCCAACATGGACATGTCGGCCTGTGACCTTTGCATAGAACTCGGCTTCCCCGAGAACATCCCCGCCAGCTACGGCTGCGTAGCCTATGTCTTTGTGGCCCAGCTGCTGGGCTATTATAAATCCCTGGACTGCGGCCTGTGCCCGGACTCCCCTTCGGTGTCCGGTAACATTTCCCGCGTAGTAGAAGGTGTAACCTTATATATTTAAAAGCCATGGCAAAAACCGAGAATCTTCTTCACAAAATAGATGCGCTGCAGGCCCAGAGCGGCATTCCCCGCACCATCTTTGCGGCTTGCCCCAACTCCCCTGCCGTTATCAGGGCCTCCATCCGCGCCGCCAAGCGCAACAATGCCCCCATTTACTTTGCAGCCACCCTCAACCAGGTAGACTGCGACGGCGGTTACACGGGCATGACCCAGGAGCAGTTCACCCGTCTGGTCCGCTTTGAGGCCGAGCGCGTGAACTTCACCGGTCCCCTCATCATCGCCATCGACCACGGCGGTCCCTGGCTCAAGGACAAGCAGCGCACAGAGAAATGGTCTGTAGAAGATGCCATGAACGGCGTAAAGAAGTCCTTCGAGGCTGCCGTCCTGGCCGGCTACGACCTCATCCACGTAGATCCCACCGTGGATATCAACGTCCCCAAGGGAGAAATCATTGACATCCACGTGGTGGCGGCCCGCACCGTAGAGCTCATCGCCCACACCGAAGCCTTCCGCAAGGCCCACGGCCTGCCGGAAATCTCCTACGAGGTAGGCACCGAGGAAGTACACGGCGGCCTGGCCGACGAAACCACCTTTGACACCTTTATCCAGGACCTCAAGAAGGGCCTGGCCGAAGTCGGCCTGTCCAACGTATGGCCCTGCTTCATCGTGGGCAAGGTTGGCACAGACCTGGACACCACCCTCTTCGATACCGAGGTGGCCAAGCGGCTCACCGCCAAGGTACGTCCCCTGGGCAGCTATATCAAAGGCCATTATACCGACGACGTGGACAATCCCCAGGACTACCCGCTGTGCGGCATGGGTGCCGCCAACGTAGGCCCCGAATTCACCATCGGCGAATACCGCGCCCTGTGCGAACTGGAGGAGATGGAGAAACAGCAGCTGGCCCTAGGCCATGTGGCCGTTCCCTCCAACATGAAAGCCATCCTGCTGGAAGAAGTACACGAAAGCCACCGCTGGGAAAAATGGCTGCACACCGACGAGCAGGGCCTGGACCTTCGCGAGCTCACGCCTGAGCGCCAGGATTGGATTGTAGCCACCTGCTGCCGCTACATTTGGCAGCAGCCCCGTCCGCTGGCCGCCCGCGGCATCCTCTACGACAATCTCAAACGCGTGGGCGTAGACCCCGAAGAAATTGTCCTGGGTCGCATCGAGCGCGACATGGACAAGTACTTCCGCGCCTTCAACCTGATTGGACTCAACGATTTACTTTAATTATCATATAACCTATTAACCAATGAAACTAGTACCCACCCGTTTAATGCTTGTGCTCGGAGCCCTCGCGCTCTCGGCGCAGCTTTGGGCCGGCGAACTGCCTGTGAGCAGCTTCGAACAAGCTACCGCAGCCGCAGTGAATGCCGGCGAACGCCCTGTGAAGCAGTTCAGGATTACCTTCCCCCTGGGCGTGAGTACGCTTCAGGAGACCAACGCTCTCAAGGACGTTGCCCGCAACAACAAGAGCGACCTCGTTCTTGTGATGGCCTACGCTTCCCAGGAAGGAAATGCCGCCTACAACCTGGCCCTTTCTACCAAGCGTGCCAACTCCGTAAAAGATTTTCTGGTATCCCAAGGCTTCCCGGTAGAACAGATCATCATCCGTATGGGCGGTGAAGACTGGGACGGCCTCAAGGATCTGGTAAAAAACCGTGAATTTGACGGCAAGTCCGAGGTGATGGGCATCCTGGAAAACGATTCCCTCTCCTCCGACGCCAAGAAGGCCCGCCTGCAGGGTGTGGCCGGCGGAAAAGCCTGGAACTGGCTGGTGAACAACGCCCTGCCCGAACTCCGTTCCGTGCAGGTTTCCGTGTTCTCCAAGGAGACCCTTCAGAAGTTCCTCAACAACGAGCTTGCCCAACAGCAGGAAAGCGCACAGAAGGACGTGAAGAAGGAAGAACCCAAGAAGGAAGAGCCTAAACCCGTAGTACAGCCCAAGAAGGAAGAGCCCAAGACTGAGCCCAAGAAGGAAGAACCCGTCATCAAAAACGGACAAATCAAAGTGAGCGGTGTCATCACCGACGCTTCTGACGGCCAGCCCATGATTGGCGCAGGCGTTCTGCCCAGCACCGGCGGCGGTACCATCACCGACGAAAACGGCGAATACAGCATTGTGGTTCCCGTAAACGCTTCCATCACTTTCTCCCAGCTGGGTTATCTCTCCGTAACCGAGGCCGTGAACAGCCGTTCCAACATCAGCCTGGCCCTGGAACCCGACACCCAACAGCTGGACGAGGTTGTGGTCCTTGGTTTCACCACCCAGAAGAAGGCCGAGCTCACCAGCGCCGTGGTTTCCATGAGCGGTGAAAAGCTCACCGACGTAAGCACCCCGGATGTGGGTAACATGTTGCAAGGTAAGGTAGCCGGCGTGGTAGTCATGAACTCCTCCGGTCAGCCCGGCGAGAACGCCACCATCCGCATCCGCGGTACCGGTTCCATCTCTGCAGGTGCAGGTCCCCTCTATGTAGTGGACGGCGTGGCCGGCGGCACCTTCAACCCCAACGACGTAGAGACCCTCACCGTCCTTAAGGACGCTTCGGCTACCGCTCTGTATGGTGCAGCGGCTTCCGGCGGTGTTATCGTGGTTACCACCAAGGGTGCCAACCCCGATAAAGTCACCGTGAACTTCAAGGCCAGCGCCGGTATCAAGAAAGCCCTTACCGGTCGCTTCAAACCCATGGATTCCTACGAGCTGTACGATTTCTATGAGGCCATTTACAAGACCAAGGTCAAGTCCAACGCCCCGGATTATGACGATCTGGAGAAGATGAACTTCAACTGGGTAGACCATACCTATAGGATTGGCGTAGTACAGAATTACTATGCATCTGTCTCCGGTAAGGCCGGAAAGGTGGGTTACTATGTCAGCCTCGACCATTACAATGAGAAGGGTACTTTCATCAATTCCTACTACAAGCGCAATTCGGCCCGCATCAACCTGTCGATTCCCATCTCTAACCGCTTTACGGTACATACCCGCGTAAGCTATCAGAAAGACTATGGCAGCTCCGCCAACTGGCTCACGCGTGAGGCTTCCTATGTGATGCTGCCGTTCGATGTTCCTTATGTATTGGACGAAGACGGCAACTACACCAACGAGCCCCTGCTGGTGAGTTCCAACAAGCGTACCGACTTTGGCAAGGGAAAATGGTACTCCCAGTATCAGTACAACATCTTCCAAAACGAGAAGTACAACTACAACAAGAGCACCGGCGAAAGCATAGTGGGAGACCTCCAGCTCGTTTGGAATGTAACCGACTGGCTCACCCTTACCAGCACCAACCGTTACAATACCTCCAATTCCTTCAGCGAGGAGTATCAGGATCCCCGTACCGTACAGGGCGCTCCCGATGGAAGCCTCACCAACAGCAATAGCGAATGGAACGGCTGGGGCACTACCAATTTGGCTAAATTCCATCATACCTTTGGATCGGCCCACGACGTAAACGCTATCATCGGCTGGGAATACAGCGAAGGCTACAGCCGCGGCCTGGGCGCTGCAGGTAACAAGATGCCCGCCGGCCAGCGTTCCCTGAGCAACACCATCATGACCGGCATCTCCGGAAGTGACTATCATACCCGCACATGGGCCGTACTGGGCCAGGCCCAGTACTCCTATGCCGGGAAGTACATCCTCACCGCCTCTATCCGCTACGACCAAAGCTACAAGTTTGGACCGCTCAACCGTGGTGGTTTCTTCCCCGGCGTCTCCGGCGCCTGGGTGGCCTCTCAGGAAAAATTCATGCAGCGCCAGAAGTTCATCACCTTCCTCAAGCTGCGTGCCGGTTATGGTAAGACGGGTAACGACAACATCCCCGCTTTCCAGTATCAGGATACCTTCTCCCTCTCGGCCCAGTACAACGACGTCAAAGCCGCTTTCCTGGAGCGTCAGGCCAATTACAACCTGGGCTGGGAAGAAGCCTACATGGCCAGTGTGGGTATCGACGCCACCTTCATGAACAACGTGAACCTCACCCTGGACCTGTACAACACCATCAACGACAAGCTGCTGCTGGATAACCCCAAGCCCCTCTCTACCGGTTTCTTCTCGGTAATGGACAACGTGGGTAAGGTTCGCAACCGCGGTATAGAAATCGCCATCGACGGCGCCATCATCCGCAAGAAAGACTTTGTCTGGGAAGCCGGATTCAACCTGGGACTCAACCAGAACCGCGTACTGGAGCTGCCCGATCATAAGGATATCCCCAGCACCAAGGGCGAAGTAACCCAGATGATTGTAGAAGGTCGTGACATTTACTCCTGGTATATGCCCAAGTGGATGGGGGTAGACGTAGAGACCGGACGTCCCCTGTGGGAGCACATCGATTATGATGATGACGGTAACGAGATTGGCCGCACCAACGTAGACAACTACGGCGATGCAACCTGGCAGATTGTAGGTACCGCATCTCCCTGGTTCAGCGGCGGTGTCAATACCAGCATCAGCTGGAAGGGCATCACCCTGAGTGCCAACGGTAACTTTGTGGTGGGCAACAAGATTTACAACCGTACCCGTCAGACCATCATGGATACCGACGGTGCCAAGATGGGTTACAACCAGCAGTCCTTTAACAATGGTCTGGGTTGGATCCGCTGGCAGAAGGGCGACCCTGACGGCACCAACTACAAGGCCACCCACCCGCAGGCTATCAATGGCGGTAACAGTCAATCCAATGAAGTGTCTTCCCGTTATCTGGAAGACGGCAGCTTCTTCCGCCTGAGGAATGTAACGCTGTCCTACGACTTCCCCAAGCCGCTCATCAGCAAGATCAAGCTGGGCGGTCTCCGGGTCTATGTGTCGGCCGACAACGTCCTTACCTTCACCCGCTTCTCGGGCATGGACCCCGAGGTGAGCCTGGAGAGCTCCACTTACCTCCACGCCGGTATGTTCTCTGACAACTATCCTGTTCCGCTCTCTGTTGTGGGTGGTATCGATATCAAATTTTAAAGCAGACTCCAGATATGAAAAAGATATTTGCAATTGGAATCGCGCTTGCGACGCTTGTGTCCTGCAACATGGATTTCTATTCGTCAGACTCCATGACTTCTGCCCAGATCAAGGACAACCCCTTGGCTGCTGTATATACCACCGACGGTATCTATGCCCTGTTCAAGGATAACCTCCCCTACAAGGGCCAGACTTCCGGTGAAGGCGGCAACATGTATGTACGTCACCTCTTCCAACTGAGCGAGACCCGAAGTGACAATGTAACCATCTCGGGTCACTCCACCGACCCCTTCCTGGGACCCTACCGCTACGAAGATGTGGACAACACCAAGAATAAGTATTATTTCTGGTGGATGGGCTACAAGATTATCTATGCTGCCAACTCCAACATCGACGTCATCAATCCCGACGAGAATTCCGAGAGCGCCCATCTTCTGGGTGAGAACTACTTCTTCCGCGGCCTGGTTCACTTCCAAATGGTAACCCTGTTTGCCATGCCGTATTCCTGCGGCCGCGACAATCCCGGTATAGTGCTGCGCAGAGGTATGGACTATTCCACCACCTCACGTGCCACCGTTGGTGAATGCTACGATGCTATTGTTGAGGATCTCCAGGAGGCTATCAAGTATATGTCCAAGGGCAAAGCCCGCGGAGACAAATCCTATGTATCGGTTACCGCCGCCAAGGCCCTCCTTTCCCGCGTGTACCTGAACATGGGCCTGGATCAGGAATGCATCGATATCTGCAATGACCTCATCAGCTCTGCCCCCGGCGCTGTTTCTGGCGTCTACTCCGTTGAAACCCTGGCCGATTATCCCACCCACACCTGGGATTCCGCCGAGACCATCTGGTGCATCCGCCACACTTATCCCACCGACCTCATCTCGGCCGAAGCCACCATCGGCGCCATGTATTACCAGAAGATTGGCGAATCCGAAAACGTGGGTTGGGGTGAATGGTACTGGAATGACGAGCTCATCGAGCTGTTCCAGCGCTATCCCGAGGATCACCGCTTTGCCGCCTACTTCACCTATGAGAAAGCGGCTCTTGTGGGCAACGGCAAGAAGCTCATCAGTTTCCCCGAAAAACCCGAAGACGGCGACTTCTGCATAAGCGGTTACGCCCACAGCGACAAGATTACTGCCAATGCCGACGGTTCCTATACCTTCACTACCACCGGCGGCGCAACCTACACCGCCGTCCCGGAAATGGTGAATGGTTACAAGCGTTATTTCATCAACAAGAACCTGACCGGCGACGCCAGCTTCTGGGGTGGAAAGACCCCCGCCTACATCCGCGAGGATGTCGATGATGATCTGGGTGTCCGTTCCGGCATGTATGTGCGCTACTTCAACACCAAGTTCAGCGGACAGGACGGCCAGGCCACCTTCACTTCGCCTGTGATCCTCCGCTGGGGCGAGGTGTTCCTTAACCGCGCCGAGGCTTATGCCCACCTGCACAACACCACTGCCGCCCTGGCCGATGTGAACACCATCCGCCATCGCGCCGGCCTCTCCGGTGACGCCGACTTTTCCGAAGCCAACATGGCCGCCCGCGGCTACACCGATGTACTGGATGTCGTACTGGACGAGCGTCGCATGGAACTTTGCTTCGAAGGTCACCGTGTATTTGACATCTACCGCAACAAGAAGAAACTGGACCGCCGCTTTGTGGGTTACCACCCTTGGGAAGTGATTGACTACACCGATCCCCGCATCGCCCTTTTGATTCCCGACGGCGAAATCAACGTGTCCGGCATTCCTCAGAACCCCCGTTAATCTTACAGGATATGAAAAAACTGTATGCTATATTGGCTGTCCTGGCACTCTTCTTCATTGGAGGGTGCCAGCCGGACAACCCTACCGGCAACACCAAGACCAAGGAGAAGGAGAAGTTGGATCCCGAACTCAGCATCAGCGGCGTTCCTACCAGTGATATAGGATCGGGGTCTTCCTTCAAGGTGACCATCTCTTCCCAATCCAAAGGTGCCGTAACCCTTTCGGTAGATAAACCCTCTGTGGCTATTACCGAAAAGCTCAGCAACATGGAATATCGCATTTCGGCCGCAGCCGTCAACGACACCAAAATCAAGATTACGGTGTCGCAGGAAGAAGACGGCGATTACAAATCGGGCACTGCCAGCGCCTCGTTCAAGGTACTGGGAACCGGCAGCGATGACCTTCCCGGACCCGATGAAGACCTCCCCGGCACCGGCGTATCCTATGAAGAAGCCGACGGCGAAGTAGTGAGCCCCGAAAGAGGCATGTACCTGCCCTTCTTCATCGACAGCTCATCCAAGAGCATTTCGTCCAGCGATATCAAGTCTAACCTGAGCAAGCACAGCCTGTGGCTGCTGGAGTTCTCGCTGCACGAGTTCATGACCGGCAGCATCTCCCAAAAGTACCTGGACAATGTCCAGAAGAACTTTGACGCCATCCGCAACGGCGGTGCCAAGGCCATCGTGCGTTTTGCTTACGTTTGGGACGACAAAAACTGGCAGAACGTAGACCAGGAGCCCGAAGTAGAAATCGTGCTCAAGCACGTAGAGCAGCTCAAACCCGTCCTGCAAAAGAACGAGGACATAATCTTTGCCCTCCAAGCCGGCTTCGTGGGCACCTGGGGCGAGTGGTATTACACCACCCACTTCAACTACAGGCCCAGCGGCGAATCCGGTTATGCTCCCCGCAAACAGCTCACGGAGGCCCTGCTGGACGCAGTGCCTGCATCCCGTCAGATTCAGTTGCGCACCCCCACCTTCAAGATGAAGATGTACAATTTGGCTGTAGCGGACACCCTCACCTCGACCACAGGTCATGACGGCAGCAAGAAATCCCGTCTGGCAGGTCATAACGACTGCTTTATGTCCAGCCCCGACGACCAGGGCACTTTTGATGGTGATGAAACCCGTACGTTCTGGAAAGGCGACACCCGCTACGCCATCATGGGCGGTGAAACCTGCGATCCCAGCAGCGGAAACGAGAATTACTGCAATTGCGACAATTCCCGCGGCTTCCTGGAAGAGTACCACTGGACCTACCTGAACGAGGACTACAGCAGAAAGATTCTGGGCAAATGGGAAAGTGGAAACTGCATGGCCGAGTTTAAGAGCCGCCTGGGCTACCGTCTGGTCCTTAAGGATGTTCACTATGAGAACTTCAAGGCCGGAGAGCGTTGCAAGGTGACCATCCGCCTGTTCAACAAGGGCTTTGCCGCCCCCATGAACCCTCGTGAGGCCTGGCTGGTATGGGTAACCTCGGACGGCAAGGTCGAAAAGACCCTGCTGGGTGCCGATCCCCGCACCTGGTATTCGGGTTACAATGCCGTCGTAAGCTACTTTACGCCTTCCACCGCCAAGGGCACCCTTTACATAGAACTCTCCGACCCGCTGCTCAAGGACAACCCGGCCTACAGCCTCAAGCTGGCCAACAAAGATATCTTTGACAAGGCCACCGGTTACAACAAACTGTTCGAGATTAAGTAGTGAAAAAGCTGGTCATCATACTGGCGGCTATGACAGTCCTTATTTCCGGATGCCGGAATCAAAACGGCATCCGGGGATACTGGGCCGACAAGTCGCTGGATTATGACGACTACGATGCCGCCGAGCAGCAGTTTTTACAGTTCGCCGAGCTGGCCGTTCAGGCTCCTGAGGCCGACGCCTTTGACGCCATCGACCGGCTGATGAAGAAAGCTTCCAAAGACACGGTGACCTACCTGGTCTATGCCAACTTCATCCAAAATGCCTTCGGCCTGCTGTCCTCGCCCTGCCACAACTGCGACATCCTTCTGCATGCGGCCAACCAATCCTTCTCTAATGGACTGCTTACTCAGTATGCCACAGAGAACTACCAAGTGCTGGTGAATTTTTGCCGATATAACCAGGTGGGACAGCCCGCACAGATTCCCGAGCTTTTCAATGGGGACGGCACGGCCTTCGATCTTCCGTTGGTGCAGCGTACGCTGCTGCTGGTGGTAGACCAGAATTGTCCTTCCTGCCGGGAGTCCATGCAGCAATTTATGACCCCCGAATGGAGCGACACCTGGCTGGTAGCGCTCTGTTACGGTAAGGGGCCGCTCCCTGTCCAACCCGGCTGGGATTGCTACAAGATTCCGCAAGACCAAACCATACTGGATACCCGCCAGGCGCCCTATTTCTTTGTAACTGCCGCTGACGGAACTATAGAACAAAGCTATGAACAAATCCATTAGTATTTTCCTCTCAGCCATCGTTATGCTGGCTTTCGCTGCCATTGCCTGCACGCCGGACCAAACCGACGAGCAGGAATCCAAGAAGGAGCAGCCACAAGACGAGCCAGAGGCCGAAGGCCCCCAGCCCGGCACCTACACCTTTGTAGCATCTACGCTCCAAGGCAAGTGGAAGGCAGGGGATAAGATTTATGTGCACGGCGCCTATGCCTCGTATGCGCAAGTCATTACGCTTTCGGCTGGCGACATCTCGGCTGACGGAAAAACCGCTACTGCCACCGTAGATCAGGCCACCGAAAAACCGGCAGACCCCGACGGTCTTTACGCCGCCTGGCCGGCCGACGCCATCAGGAAAGGCAGCGGGAAAATAGGCGTCAAGACCACTTTCCAGGACACCGACCGGTTACTCACGGTAGCCTACCTGGAGGGAACCACCTTCAAGTTTATGGATGTGTCGTCCACCCTTTCGTTTACCGTTAGCGGAGATTATGACCGTTTTGCCCTGGCGGCCGGCAACAAGGATGGCCTCAACTTTACCGATTTCGTAGTCACCCACACCTCGGCTAAAACCACTTATTCACGAACCAACGACGGCTCCATTTTCCTAATGGGGGACTTGGAGTCCGGGAAGCCGGTCCAATTGTGGATGCCCGGGAATGTAGCCTTCAATGGCGGACTTACCATTTACGTTGGGAAGAACGGTAACTGGCCCCTTGCCTATAGCCAGGACCAGACAATTAGCCTGACTCCCGGTAAAGTCAAGGACTTGGGCGATATCACCGCCTCTCTCGGCACCTATAAAGGCCCCGGCCCTAAGATTCCCCAGATGGGTGAGCGCACTAAATACACGGTAAAAGTGTGCGGACTGTCCGGCCTTTGCCTCAGTGCCGACGGCGACTTCCTGTGGGGGTTGGGAGACAGGGGCGAACTGGCGCAGATTGGATTTGACGGGAAGCTTCTACACAAAGTGCAAATGCGCTGGAAGTCCGATAATGACGAGGGGGGATATGACACGGAAGGAATAACCGTGAACCCGCTTACCAGCGACCTGCTGGTATCCATGGAGCAAAACTATGTAGGGATCATTCCCTTTGCCGACCAGGCAGGCCTCTTCGACAACGAAACCGCTTATAATCCCATCACCACCATTTTCCGCATTCCCGATGCCCAGAATTATGGAAACTCGGGCACGGAAGGCATTTCTTACTACAAGGATGGCAAGGTGTATGTGGGGGCCCAGGACGGCCCCGCCCATCTTTTCCTCTACGACATAGAGTCCAAGAAGGAATTGATGAATGAACGGTTGAATAAGCGATTCCCGTCCATCAGCGAGATTGCCGGCCTCTGTTATGACCCTGTCCTGGACTGGCTGTGGATCATCGATTCCAACTGGCAAAATGATGCACCCCCCAAGTTCTTTGCACTTAATGGAGATGCAACCGAGCTGTATGCCGCCTACTCCCTCCCGCACACGTCCAATCCCGAATCTATCAGCGTAGACCATAAGAATAAGTGCATTTGGGTTGGTGACGATGGGGGCGACGATGATGAGTCTAACTTGTATCGCTACGATTTCCCGGATCTGGATGATTTCATCCAGCAATAAGCCATCGCTAATTTTTTGCTAAAAACGTATTCTAAATCCTAATAAATTACTATTTTTGTTTAACTAAAATTTTTTAACCATGAAAAAAATCTTTATGATTCTTGCAGCCATCGCTATGGTTGGCATGGTCGCCTGCAAAAAGGACGACACCAAGAAAGAAAAGACAAACACTGAGGAAACCACCGAAGCAGCTGCCATTAAGATTGATGGTGACTTCTCTGACTGGAAAGCCCTTAAGAGCGGTGTGAGCTCCTGTGAGCTTGGCGAAGAAAACGCCTATCCCGGCCTTCTTGCCATGAAGGCTTACGCCGATGAGGACAACCTCTACATCTATTTCGAGTATGAGATTCAGGAAGAGCAGGGCGATGGCGCTCCCATCGACATCTTTGTCAACGCCGATAACAGCCCTGCCACCGGTGGCATTTCTTGGCTGTATGACAAGGACGGTATGGGCTACGAGTTCTTCGTTGAGAGTGAAAAAGGCTTCCTCGAGAACAACAACGCTGCCGTACGCAACATGACAGACATGGCCGTCTATTCCTTCACCGGCCAGAATGGCACCGATGCATGGGATGATGTAAATGGAGATGCCGGTCTCACCAAGAAAGACGCACAAGACTTCTGCGAATCTGCCGGTAAAGTGTCCAACGGTGTTGCCACAGTAGAGATTTCCATCCCCCGCAGCGTTATCAACGCCACCAAGAAAGGCACTATCGGCCTGGGTATCTCTACCTATTTCGCCAGTTGGGCTACCAGCGGTGTTCTCCCTCAGGGTGCAGCCGCAGGTGCCGAATCCCTCATGGATGTTACCCTTCCGTAATCCCCTATCATCAATAGTTCAAAAGGCTCAGGTCCGCTGGACCTGAGCCTTTTTTATCCTGCAACAGCGGCTTAGGCTCGTCCCCCCGCCTCACTTGAGAATCTCGGCCAATTCTTCAGACGAAAGAGACAGAGCTTGACAGATACTGGCTTCAGAAATGCCATTGGCTATGAGAGATTTGATGTCGCTCTTGCGTTTCTCTTCCGCAAGCTTACGCTCTTCTGCTTTCCCCTTGGTTTCACCTTGCTGCAGCCCGTCCAGGAAGCCATCCTCGTAGTAGGCGCGGCCGATGCTCTGTTTCTCGTCTTCGGTTAAAAGGTCATTTAATCCCGGCTGGTAACAGGCGTCCAGTATACTGTGAAAGCGCTTGTTTATATGGTCCGGGTTCACGGCAACGTTATGCATATTTGTCAACAAATCAAACCATTCTTCTACCAGGGCATGGCCGGGGTGCCCGCCCTCTCATTCCACTTCTACCTGTTCGTACAGTTTCATCTCGCAATGCCGGATACGGAGCGGGCTCACGGGCTGGCCTTTCGCATCGGCAAATTGGGCGTAACCCTGGTCGTCGATGAACATCAGACTGTTTTTGTAGCCTTCAAAAGCTTCGCGGTGCACGATGACGGAAGCGGCATCCAAGGCCGAGACCTTCTTCCCTTTTTTATTGAGGAGCCAATTCTTACCGTCTTTGTCAATGGCTACAAAAAGCACCCCGTTGTCGGATATATAATTATATATGGGGTCAGTCACCAGATCCCCATTGGTCTTCATCAGACCCCATTTGTAATAGATGGAAGCGTCATCGTTTCTTTGGAACCGGATGGCATAAGAAACCACGTCCCCGCCGATGGGATTGAAGGCGTCGCAGTCCAGCACCGACTCGTTACCCTCGGCATCATATAGGAAGAAGCATCCGGGTTGGGTCCTTATTCTCGCGACAATCCATCCGTTGCGATATTTGTCGGTGGGATGGGTAAAGCGTGGCAGTTTAAAGAGGACGTCGCCATTGACGTCGATGACCGTCTCGACCCGGTCGGCTGGATGAAGGTGTCTCTGGTCCATTTCAATGACGATGGCTTTTCCCTCACTGTAACCCGATGCGCCGAAATACAGAGCATGGCTTACGAGATTCCCCCGGGTGTCGATAAAGCCGACTCCCTTGTCGGTAACCACGAGGGCCCGGCCGTCGGCAAAGACGCTGGCCGATTTGACTACCGCTCCCGCAAGCTTCTCCAGCTGGAAGGCGGGATTCCCGTCATAGCCGATATAGCCGATGATGCCGTCAGACAGGATAACCGGACACAGGCTGTCGGAGAAAAAGCCCACTTGACGGTATCTTTGCCGGCTCACCTGCCGAACCTCAGGCCGAATGGTGTAGAGCGCATATAGGCTGTCGTCGTCCATGACAAAGAAGTGATCCTCGGTGACCGCCGTGGGCAAGCGGTCGAACGCCTTATCGGCAATAATCTCTCCCCTGAGGTTGACCAGTCCCCATCGGCCACCATCCTCATATTGGAAAGCCGAATACTGAATGTATTCACGCTTGAGAAGGTCCGGGGAGGGGGAAGTTTTTAAGAAATAGCCCGTACCAATGCCGATTAAAACGACAAGGCAAATTAAGATGATAAGGGTCTTTTTCATGGGACAGCTGATTAACTTTTCAAAGATACGGCTTTTTTAGAATCAAGAATACAGCCAATAGGCAAGATTTGTTTCGATAAATTTCGGAATCGAAATCTATTTGAAATTAATTCTAAGGACATTAAACCCTCACTTGGCATAAAGAATTAGGCGGCCGATTGGCCGCCTAATTACTAGCTCTGTTATGTGATAGAAGTATTACAGTGCTTCAATTTCTTGCACTGAAAGCCCCGTAGCCTTGGCAATATCGGCTATCGACAAGTTCATCTTACGAAGGGTACGCGCAGTTTCCCTAAGAGCTTCAGCTTTCCCCTCAGCCCGTCCCTTGGTTTCGCCTTGCTCCATTCCGTCCAGGAAGCCGTCCTCGTAGTAGGCGCGGCCGATGCTCTGTTTCTCGTCTTCGGTTAACATGGCTCTCAGATATTGCGTTTGTTCAAGGTCATTTAATCCCGGCTGGTAACAGGCGTCCAGTATACTGTGAAAGCGCTTGTTTATATGGTCCGGGTTCACGGCAAAGTTATGCATATTTCTCAACAAATCAAACCATTCTTCTACCGGTGACATGTTTTTCTTCGGCCTGATAAAACGCGGAAGTTCACAAAAATAGAGCGACAGCTGATTCCCATAAAGCTCGCTGGTGTCCTGCTCCCGAACCTGATAACGGTAAACCAGCTGGTTGGTTTTGTGGTGCAGCCGGAAGTTCATGAAGCAAATGACATAAACAGGCACCAGCTTGTTATAATTGTCTCCTTTCTTTAGCTGCTTGTAGATGGATGCGGCCCCATAGTACAGCATCCGGTTGCGGAATTCATCGTTCTTAGCCTTCTGCATCTCCACCACGAACTTGCCGGTTTGGGTATGGCAGAGTACATCCATGATCACTTGTTTGTCGTCGCCCTTAAAAGGGTCCAGCTCGTTGCTCTCGTATTCGATGTGCTCAATCTTCTCCGGCAGGAGGTCGTTCAGAAGCATTTTCAGGTTCTCCTCATTGTGGCCGAAGACATGTTTGAATGCCCAGTCGCACATGAGGTCGATGTACGGGGTGCTGTGAATCTTGTAAATGAGGGCTTCCTTCTCCTCTTCGGACAAAGAACGGAGGGATTCGATACTGTTGGCAATGGAGAGGAACTTCTCGAATTGCGCGGGGCTGAGGGTGTATTCTGTAGACATAAGGCATGACGTTTAAAAAATGTTCATGCCTGCAAAAGTATACGAAAAATCAGCACACCTTAATAAGAAACAGAAAAATGTTTTTTAATAAAATGCTGATACCGCACAAAAAGTGATGAATGTTTTTTATGATTCGGCAATCGAAAGAGTGCGGAATGGTTTATACAGCTTAGGTGTTGCGCTTTTGGAGCATTTGAGGTATCTTTCGCTTTCAAAGCAACTTTCATGTTACGCATCGTCCGTCATATCCTTCCCGCTGTTCTCTTGCTGGCCTTTGTCGCCTGCGAGAACAAGTCTTCCGTGCCCAACAAGGGAACGGAGGAAGAAGAACCGGAAGAAGTGATTGACCTCACCGGCTATGAGCGGGTGCCGTTGCAATCGGCCCTAACCCACGTGCAGCCCATGACGGGCATCGTGCTGTGGAGCGACAGCGGGAACCGCACCAAGTCCTACGTCCAGCTGGAGTTTGCCTACATGCTGTACAGCGATATTTGCAAGGAAAAGGATGTCTTTGACTGGACGCCCATGGACCGGCTGCTGGAAAAAGCCGCATCGGCCGGGCACCAGGTGGTGGTGCGCTTCCGCTATACTTACGTAGGCAAATCCTGCGCAGTGCCCGATTATATTAAGAAATGGCCCGGCTACGAGGAAACTGTGGGGAAGAGCGAGAAAAAGACCACCTACTTCCCCGACTGGCGCTGTGAAGAGCTGCAGCGCTTTCACATGGAATTCCACCGGCGCTTTGCCGAGCGCTACGACAAGGATCCCCGCCTGGCCTTTGTGCAAACCGGATTCGGCCTGTGGGCCGAGTACCACATTTACAGCGGGCCTTTTGTTTTGGGTAAGACCTTCCCCTCCAAGGCATTCCAGGCCGAGTTCCTTAAGGCCATGGACGGCTGGTTCCACGACACCCCCTGGATGTTCTCCATCGATGCCGCCGACCCCAAGTACGGGCCCTTTGAGGAAGATCCGGCACTCTTTGATCTGGGCTTCGGCAACTTTGACGATTCCTTCATGTGCGAGGACCATGACGGGTACAATTATGAGAGCTGGGCTTTCTTTGGGGAAGACCGCTACAAGAAGGCTCCGCTGGGCGGTGAATTCAGTTATTATTCAGACTACGACCAAAAGCATTGCCTGGACAGGAAAGGCATGTATGGGCGGGTATTTGAAGACGAGGTGGCCAAGTTCCACATGAGCTTTATCATCGGCAACGACCAGCCCGGCAAGCAGACCGAGGCCCGTATTACCGAGGCCGCCATGTCCATGGGCTACCGCTTCCAGATTGACGATTTTGAGGTGAAACCCGGCACCGGCGCCGCCGTTCAGGTTTCCAATGTAGGCGCCGCTCCCATCTACCGCGATGCCTGGGTGGCCGTGGACGGCATTCGCGGCGGGCTCAACCTTCGCTCCCTCATGCCCGGCAAAAAGCGCTGGGTCACCATCCCCGGCGCCGATATCTCGGCCAGCTCCCAGCTTACCATCGAATGCGACCACCTGGTCCCCGGCCAAAAAGGCATCGAGTTCCAGGCAGCGATTCAATAGCCACATCCAACGTTTTTAATAGATAAAAACGAAACGTCCCGGAATGAATAATCATGCTTATAGTTTGCTCTATTGTGTAATTTAGCTTATCTTTCGGCCTGATAATCAATGTTTCGACCAAAATACTAACCAATAAGTAGAATGAAAACTGATTATGTGATTCCAGAGGTGCAAGTTCTCACATTGGGAACAATCTATTGATACACAATGCATTAGTAGAAACACCCTGCCGGTTTTCCGGTAGGGTGTTTTGCATAACCAATTAAGAATCAACAACTTCGATTCGACGGAGGTTCAACGGGGTTGACGGGGTTGCCAGGGCTAACGGGACTGCCGAGGCTGGTGATATGGGCCGGCACCGTCTCGTGAACAAAATTGGCCGTTTTTGTACCCCAGAACTCAAAAAGCACCGTCTGGTGAACAAAAATAGGGGGTTTTTGTTCACCAGGCCGGGGACTAGAGGGCAAGAAGAGCAGCGAGGGCATCAAACGAAAGTTGTCGGAAGGCAATATGCGGCCGGGCTCTTGTGCAATAATGGATTTTTGGGTAACTTTCGGATTGAAAAAACAATTGTAATTGTGAAAGCACTTAAATACCTGGTAGCGCTGGCCATAGTGACCGTTGGATGCAAAGAGCAAAACGCCCTTCAGTATTATCAAACCCCCAATCCTTATGAGATTGTGAGCGTGCAGGAGCCGCCGCAGGCCAATGAAGTCAAAAACGTGATTATCATGATTGGCGACGGCATGGGCCTGGAGCAGGTGAGCTGTGCATGGGTCCTGAACCACGGCAAGCTCAACCTGGACAACTTCCCGGTAATTGGCCTTTCACGTACCTATGCCACCAACGAGCTCATCACCGATTCCGGCGCCGGCGGCACTGCCTGGGCTATCGGCCAAAAGACAGCCTACAGCTGCGTAGGCGTGGCGGCCGATTCCACCGAGGTGCCCTCCATCCTGGTAAAAGCCCGGCAATTGGGCAAAAAGACCGGCGTGGCCGTCACCTGCCATTTTGCCGATGCCACCCCCTGCGACTTTTGTTGCCACAACGAGTACCGCTACAATCAGGACGACCTAATTGCCGACTATGCCGAATGTGGCGTAGATTACCTGAGCGGCGGCGGACTGGACTGGTTCACCGTGAACCGCAAGGATGGCCGTGACATCACCAAGGAAATGGCCGCCAAGGGCTACAACGTGGCCCTCACCGAGGATGAACTGATGGCGGCCGAGCTGCCCGTCATCGGCCTTCTGGCCCCCGACAACCTGCCGGTTGCACAGGAACGCGGAGACCTCTTTCGCCACACGGTTGCCCATGCCCTGGAACTCCTTTCCCAGAACCCCAACGGCTTTGTGATGATGATCGAAGGCTCCTGCATTGACGACTGGCTGCACGGCAACAACATAGAGAAGGCCATGGAGGAACTCCTGGACTTTGACCGCACCATCGGCGACGTACTGGAGTGGGCCGCAAAAGACGGCCACACCCTTGTAGTAGTTACCGCCGACCATAACACCGGCGCCCTCACCCTGCAGGACGGCAACCTGGAAGAAGGCACTATTGGCGTGGCCTTTGGCAACGACAGCCACAACGGCATTACCGTGCCCGTGTACGCCTGGGGACCGGGTTCGGCGGCCTTTACCGGCATAAAAGAGAATGGTGAATGGGGGCAGATTCTGGCCTCGTTTGTGAAATGACAAAAGATATGACAGAGAAAAGACACAATTGGCTGCTCTATGCACTGGTGACCATGATCACCTGGGGCATTTGGGGCGCGTTTAGCGACCAGACCACCCTGCCCAAGACTTGGGTGTATGTGGTATGGGCCCTTAGCATGATTCCCTGCGCCCTGGTAGCGCTGGCCAACATCAAATTCAAACTGGACGTTCGCAGTAAGCCCGCCCTGCTGAGCATGGGTGTGGGTCTGCTGGGCGCCGGCGGACAACTGGTGTTGTTCCTGGCCCTGGACTATGC
Source organism: uncultured Bacteroidales bacterium (assembly GCA_905234285.1). Taxonomy (GTDB): domain Bacteria; phylum Bacteroidota; class Bacteroidia; order Bacteroidales; family UBA932; genus Cryptobacteroides. The sequence goes on along the minus strand of CAJOHK010000005.1, from coordinate 75,230 downwards.
CCCCGCCTACCTGGTAATGCCCATGATTAGCGTGGCGCCCATCGTCACCGTGCTCCTTTCCACCGTTTTCCTGAAGGAGCGGGTGTCCAAACTGGGCATCGTGGGCATTGCGCTGGCCTTTGTGGCCCTGGTTTGCTTTGCCCTGCCCGACAACACCGACGGCGCAGTATCCAGCTGGATCTGGATTATCTACGCCTCCATGGTGTTCATTTTCTGGGGCATCCAGGCCTTTGTAATGAAGCTGGCCAACAACAACACCCCCGACGCCGAGAGCGTGTTTGTGTACATGGCCATCTCGGCCGTAGTGCTCATTCCCGTGGCCCTTCTCATGGGTGACGGAACGCCGGTATCGGCCTATGGCTGGGGCGAGCTCACCAAGGTGTTCTTTGTGCAAATCCTCAATGCCATCGGCGCCTTTACGCTGGTGTATGCCAACCGCTACGGCAAGGCCATGATTGTGGCTCCGCTGGCCGATGCCTGCGCCCCCGTGATCATGTGCGTGATTTCCCTGATTCTTTACGCCGCCTTCCCCACCGTACCGCAACTCATCGGCATGGTGGCGGCCATCAGCTGCGTCCTCATCTTTAGCCGCGAGTAAAGCCATGAAAAAAGCGTTCTATTTCCTTACAGTGCTGGTGCTCCCCTGCCTGTTGGCACTGAATTGCGGCAAAAATAACAACGATACCGAGGAGCCCAAACAGGAGCAGGAGGAGTCCAGCGGGGAGGAGGGAGAACTTCAGCCCCTCAAGGCGTCTGTCCCTGTAACCGGAAATTGGGTGTTTGAATTTGACGGAGAAGGGAAAGGCAAACCCTCCCTTACCATCCATGTAGAGAACCCCAATGCCCAGGCCGTTACCGCCGAAACCGAAACCTGGTTTACCACAGACATGAAACAGGCGGTGGAAACGGTGAGCAAACAGGTCGAGGTCCCCGCCAAGGGAAGCATCGATATCCCTGTAACCACCACCAAAGACCTGGATCCGGGATTCTACTTTGCCAATTGCTTTGTAAACAGCAAAAAGGCCCGTGGCTTTTACTTTGGTGTTTCCCCCACCAAGATTGTATCGGAGCCCGATATGCAGGACGATTATATCACCTTCTGGAATACAGCGTTTAGCCAGCTGCCGGAACTGACCAAGAGCAACATCCGCATGGTTGAAGTGACCGCCAAGAGCAACAAAGACAGCAAGGCCTGGTTTGTAGAATTTCCTTCTGTGCCCGACGGTCTTACCGGGGATCCCGTGCTCATCCGCGGATACTACCTGGAGCCCCAGGACGGCAAGGAGCATCCTGTGATCATGCATTTCCAGGGCTATGACAGCCAGCCGTCCAGCCTGAGCTGCCCCAACGGAAACGACGGCCATTACGCCGAGTTCTACCTGTCCCACCGCGGGCAGTATATCAACAACCGCAAGGCTTCCCAGCGGGACGACGGCGTACAGGAAGATTTCACCAACATCTACGGCGACTGGTTTGCCTACAGCTTTGGAAACAAGGACAGCTACTACTACCGCGGCGCCTTTATGGACTGCGTGCAGGCCGTGCATTTCATGGCCACCCGTTCTACCAGCGACATGGACAACCTCTTTGCCGAAGGCTCCAGCCAGGGCGGCGCGCTGTGCTATGCCGCAGCGGCCCTGAGCGACTATCCTTTCAACGCTATTGCCCCCAACGTGGCGTTCCTGGGCGACTTCCGCGACTATTTCCAGATTGTCTCCTGGCCCGGCAACGTGGCCAAGGCAAGCCAGGGCAGCATGACGGATGATGAAATGTATGCCTTCCTGTCCTACTTTGACACCAAGAACCTGGCTACGCTCATCACCTGCCCGGTCTATGCCACCAGCGGCCTGCAGGACGGCACATGCCCTCCCCATACCAACTTTGCGCCTTTCAACGTTCTCATGAATCCCAAGAAGGAGATGCATGTGTACCCCGAGATGACGCATGACTACCCGCGCACCTGGTTCAGCGACATTGCTAAATTCTTTGAAGCGAATATGCAAAAGTAAGTGGTTCTTTTTTTGTATCTTTGTACGATATAAGAAAAGAACATGGAAATTACACTCAATAAAGTTCAAGTACCGGTGCTTCTTCTCACCGGCTACCTGGGGAGCGGTAAAACAACGCTCCTCAACCGTATTCTGGCCAACAAAAAAGGCATCAAATTCGCCGTTATCGTGAACGATATCGGCGAGGTGAACATCGATGCCGACCTCATAGAAAAAGGCGGCATTGTGGGCAACACCGACGACAGCCTGGTGGCCCTGCAGAACGGCTGCATCTGCTGCACGCTCAAGATGGATCTGGTGGCCCAGCTGGCCGACCTCATATCGGCCCGCAGGTTCGACTACATAGTGATTGAAGCCAGCGGCATCTGCGAGCCGGCGCCCATTGCCCAGACCATCAGCACCATGCCTGCGCTGGCACCCCAGTCGGTGCGGGACGGCCTTCCCTATGTGGACTGCATTGCCACCGTGGTGGACGCCCTGCGCATGAAGGACGAATTTGACAGCGGCGCCGCCCTCCAGAAGGAGGACATCGGCGAGGACGACCTGGAGCGCCTGGTGATTGAGCAGCTGGAATTCTGCAACATCGTGCTGCTGAACAAGGCCGCCGACGTGGCTCCGGAGGAGCTGGGCCGCCTCAAGGGCATCGTGAAGAGCATCAACCCCGGCGCCAAAGTGCTGGAGTGCAACTACGGAGACGTAGACCTGGACGAGCTCATCTACACCGGCATGTTCGACTTTGACCGGGTGGCCACATCGGCCGCATGGATTGCCGCCATCGAGGGAGAGGACGAGGAAGAAGAGGCCGAGGGCGAAGCGCTGGAATATGGAATTGACACCTATGTGTACACCCGTCGTCCGGCGCTGGACCTGAACAAGTTCGACAATATGGTAGCCCGCCACTGGCCAGGGAACATCATCCGGGCCAAGGGCCTGTGCTACTTCTCCCAGGACCCAGACAAATGCTACCTCTACGAGCAGGCCGGCAAGCAGAAGACCCTCAAGGACTGCGGCCTGTGGTTCGCCACCATGGACCCGGAGGAACTGCAGGAGATGATGGCCCGGGACCGCAAACTGCGCCAGGACTGGGATCCCGTGTACGGAGACCGCATGCAAAAGATTGTGTTCATCGGCCAAAACCTGGACAAGGAAGGCCTGGAAAAACTCATGGACGATTGTTTAGCCAACTAACCACACTTATATGAAAAAGATCAGCATTATTCTGGCAGCCGCGGCCCTGCTCGGCGCCTGCGCCCAGCCCAAGCCCCAGGCTTTTTCCGTTATTCCCCAGCCCGCCGAGGTAACCATCAATGACGGCGTCTATTGCGTGAAAGGTGCCGCCGTGCACTTTGAAGACGACCTGGACGAGGCCTCCATGGCAGCTGTCCTGCGCTTTATCGATGCCCTGGAAACCGCCACCGGCGTGCAGTGCAAGTGGGAAGAGGGTGGCTTCAACTTTGAAGCGGACGAAGCCCTGGCCCCCGAAGCCTACACCATCGAGATTGACAAAAGCGGTGTAGAGGTAAAGGCCGCCGACCTGAACGGCTTTGTATACGCCTGCGAAACCCTTAAGCAAATGCTTCCCGCCGCCATTTACGGTGGCAAAAAGGCCAAGGCCGATTGGGTACTCCCCTACGCCAGCATCCAGGACCAGCCGCGCTTTGCCTACCGTGGCATGCACCTGGATCCCTGCCGCCACTTCTGGACCATCGAGGAAACCAAGCGTTACCTGGACGTGATGACGGCATATAAGCTCAACCGCTTCCACTGGCACCTCACCGAGGACCAGGGCTGGCGCATGGAGGTTAAGAAATACCCCAAGCTCACCGAGATTGGCGCCTGGCGCGACGGTACTGTTATCAAGAAAGACTGGAACAGCAACGACGGCATCCGCTACGGCGGCTTCTATACCCAGGACGAGATGAAGGAGATTGTGGCCTATGCCGCCGCCCGCGGTATCACCGTAATCCCCGAGATTGACCTGCCCGGCCACATGGTGGCTGCCCTGGCCGCTTATCCCGAGCTGGGCTGCACCGGCGGTCCTTACGAAGTATGGACCCGCTGGGGTGTATCGGAGCATATCCTCTGCGCCGGCAACGAACAAATTTACACTTTCCTGGAGGACGTATTCACCGAGCTCATGGACATCTTCCCGTCGGAATACATCCACATTGGCGGTGACGAATGCTTCCCCGAGGACAAGGCTCTTCCTTGGGACAACTGCCCCAAGTGCGCCGCCCTCATGAAGAAGTTGGGAATCAAGAAAGGTCCCGAGGCCAAGCACTACCTGCAGAACTATGTGACGGCCCGCGTTCAAGCGTTCCTGAACGAGCACGGCCGCAAGATTATCGGCTGGGATGAGATTCTGGAAGGCGAGTTGGCCCCCGGCGCCACCGTCATGAGCTGGCGTGGCACCAGAGGTGGCATCAAGGCGGCCGCCAAGGGGTTCGACGTGGTCATGACCCCCACCGACTATGCGTACTTTGACTACTACCAGAGCTACGAGCGCGACAAAGAGCCCTTCGGCATCGGCGGTTATCTGCCGCTGGAGAAGGTTTACAGTTATGAACCTCTGGACGGCATGACGCCCGGCTCCGAGGATCACATCCTGGGCGTACAGGCCAACCTGTGGACCGAATACATCGCCACGCCCGAACATTTGGAGTACATGCTCCTGCCCCGTATGTGCGCCCTGGCCGAGACGCAGTGGTGCGCCGCCGATGCAAAGGACTACGACCGCTTCGTCACTTCCCTGGACCATACTTTTGAAATCCTGGATGCCATGGGTGTGAAATACTGCCTGGATTATCGCGGCCTTATCGGCCTGGACCGCCAACCCGCCCGCGCCTCCGTGGCCATGGCCGAATACATGGCCACCAAAGAGTGGCACTGGTAACTACGGCCACAGGAGTACCCCCAGCACAGCGCCGGCCAGAATGAGGTAAATAGGGTTGACTTTGCCCCAATAGGAGGCGGCAAAGGCTCCGGCCAGCAGTACCCAGCTTTTCCAGTCGGGGAAATTCTCGGAAACCACTTGGACAGAAGGCACACCGCCCGTCCAGGTGGTTTTGATAATAAGAATGACGGCGGCGGCGCCGATGAGACCCACCACGGCGGGCTTGAGCCAGTCCATGGTGCCGGCGTAGAGCTTGCTCGTGCGGAACTTCACGTAAAACCGCACGATGAGCAGCATGATCACAAACGACGGAATCATGAGTGCCAGGGTGGCCGTAAGGGAGCCGCATACGCCCAGGAGCTGGCTGCCGGTAGCGTTGTACAGGACATCATAGCCCACAAAGGTAGCGCTGTTGATGCCGATGGGCCCGGGCGTCATCTGGGATACGGCTACTATATCTGTGAACGTGCTTTCACTGACCCAGGGGTGCTCTACCACCACCTGGTTCTGGATTAAGGACAGCATGGCATAGCCTCCCCCAATGGTAAAAGCCCCAATGAGGAAGAAAGTCCAGGCCAGTTGGCCGAAGAGTATTAGCGTTTCCATCGGCCCTCCTTGTAATAGGTTATGCTGAACCCCAGCACCAGCACACACAGGATAATGTAGATGGGGGAAACGTTCAGGAATGCCACCAGCAGCAGGGACGCCACGGCCAACAGCCAGGCCCACCAGGTCTTGCAACTCTTGCGGGCCATGTTAACCATGGGCACGGCAATGAGGGAAATCACTACCGGCCGGATACCTTTGAAAGCCCTCTCTACCCAGGGATTGTCCTTGAAGGCGGTAAAGAACATGGCAATGGCCAGAATGATGAGGAACGAGGGCAGGATGCTGCCCAGCGTGGCCACAACACTGCCTTTGACGCCCCGCAGCTTGTGCCCGGCAAAGATGGAAATGTTCACGGCCATTACGCCCGGAGCACTCTGGGACAGGGCCACGATGTCCGGGAGGTCATCGTCCGAGATCCAGCCCCTGCGGGACATCTCGGCCTGGATGAGGGGAATCATGGCATAGCCTCCGCCAATGGTGAAGGCGCCAATTTTGGCGAAGACCGTGAATATTTGCCACAGCGGGACTTTCTTTTCCATACGCAGGCAAAGATACAAAGTTTTTTGTGTATCTTTGAACAATATGCGTAAACTGACAACCCTCTTCCTGTGCCTGGTGGCACTTTCCCTGCAAGCCAGAAAACTGGAGCCTTGGCAGGACCCGGAGCTTTTTGAAGAAAACCGTCTGCCCATGCGGGCCAGCTTTACTACAGACCAGCAGGACGTCCTGTCACTCAACGGAATCTGGCGCTTCCATTGGAGCGAAACCGTGGCCAGCCGCATCAAAGGCTTCGAGGCCGTGAGCTACAACGACGCAAGTTGGAAGGAAATGCCGGTCCCGGGCATGTGGGAGCTCAACGGATTCGGCAAGCCGGTCTATGTCAACATCGGCTACGCCTGGAAGGGGCTGTACAAGAATAATCCGCCCTTCGTGCCCGAGAAAGGCAACTACGTGGGGCAGTACCGGAGGGCGTTCTTCCTGCCGGAGGAATGGGCCGGGAAGCCGGTGTTCCTTTGCATTGGCGCCGCCACTTCCAACGTACGCGTATGGATGAACGGCAAGCCCGTCGGCTACAGCGAAGACAGCAAGCTGGAGGCACGCTTCGACGTGAGCAAACACCTGCGCGCCGGCCTCAACGTCATTGCCCTGGAGATCTTCCGCTGGTGCGACGGCACCTACCTGGAGGACCAGGACTGCTGGCGCCTGAGCGGCATCGGCCGGGACGTGTACCTTTACACCCGCGAGAAGGAACGCCTGGAGGACATCCATGTATCGGCCCAGGCCGATGGAACCCTGCAGGTGCAAGCCGAAACCACCGCCGGCGTGGGCTCCCTGTCCTTCATCCTCACCGATGCCGAGGGACATGTGGTGAGCACCTTCGGCACGCCGGTCAGGCGCGGGAAAGCATCGGCCCAGACCCGCATCCCGGACGTGCAGCCCTGGAGCGCCGAGATCCCCTGCCTCTACCGCCTGCAGGTGGAAGCGCGGGGCAAACGCGGCGATGTCATCGAAAGCACCGCCCTCAAAATCGGCTTCCGCACCGTTGAAATCAAGGGCCGGCAGCTGCTGGTGAACGGCCAGCCCGTGCTCATCAAAGGCGCCGACCGCCACGAGCTGGACCCCTACAAAGGCAGTGTCCTGTCCCGGGACGATATGATGCGGGACATCCGTGTCATGAAGCGTCTGAACATTAACGCCGTTCGCACCAGCCACTACCCCAACGACCCCTACTGGCTGGACCTGTGCGACGAGTACGGCCTGTATGTAGTGGACGAGGCCAACGTAGAAAGCCACGGCATGGACTTCTGGGAGACTTCCCTGGCCCGTGACCCGCAGTACCGCGCCGCCCATCTGGTGAGAAACCAGCGCATGGCGCAGCGGGACTTTAACCACCCTTCCATCATTGTCTGGAGCCTGGGCAACGAGGCCGGCAGCGGCCCCAACTTCCAGGAATGCTACAACTGGCTCAAGGCCTACGACCCGTCCCGCCCCGTGCAGTACGAGGGCGCCAACCGCGGCCGGGACTCCTACTCCGACATCCTCTGCCCCATGTATGCCAGCCCCGACTCCTGCGAGCGCTATCTGAACGGCAAGGATCCCCGCCCCCTCATCCAGTGCGAGTATGCCCACGCCATGGGCAATTCCCTGGGCAATCTCAAGGAATACTGGAACCTGGTGCGCAAGTACCCCGCCTATCAGGGCGGTTTCATCTGGGACTTTGCCGACCAGGCCCTGTGGAATGGTAAGTTCTGGGCCTTCGGCGGCGACTTTGATCCCAGCCAGCCCTCGGACGGCTCCTTCAACTGCAATGGCATCGTGGCCAGTGACCGCAGCCTGCATCCGCACGCCTACGAGGTGCGCTACCAGTACCGCAGCATCCTGAGTTCCGGCACTCCCGACGCCCTGGCCGTCCACAACGAGTTCTTCTTCAGGGACCTGAGCGACGTGCGCCTCCTGTGGACCGTAGAGGCCGATGGCGGCGCCGCGCTCTCGGGCGTAGTGGATGATTTAGCCGTTGCCCCGCAGGCCACCACGGTGCTGAATCTGGGGCTGCCCTCTCTGGCCGACCTCCCCGGCACGCTCACCCTCTGCCTTAGCTACCAGCTCAAGCGGGCCTGGCCCCTGCTGCCCGCCGGCACCGAGATTGCCTACGACCAGCTCCTGCTGCGGGACAGCCGTCCCGTGCTGCTGGAGCCCGACGGCGGCAACATTATGTTCTCCGACGGCGCCTCCTCGCTCACTCTTAGTGGCACCCGCTCCGACGGCGCCCGGGAAACCGTCTGGTCGGTATCCTTCAGCAAGGTCAAGGGCGCCCTCACCTCCTATATGGTGGCCAGGCAGGAACTGCTCTCGGAGCCCCTGATGCCCTGTTTTAACAGAGCCCCCACAGAGAATGACCTGGGCGCCGACTTCGCCCATCGGCTGGCCCTGTGGCGCCATCCTATCTGGGAGGTGGAGAAATTCAACGTAACCCCGCTGGAGCACTCCTACCTGGTGGAGGTGCAGTTCAAGCCCCTGGGCGGCATTGCGGCGGTATCGGTCTTCTATCAAGTGTACGCCGACGGCACTGTCTCGGTGGTAGAATCCATGGCCGATGCCGGTGGCCTGTCCAGTGCCCCGGACCTGTTCCGTTTTGGCATGGCCTTCTCCATGCCCGGCGGCTACGACCAGATTGAATTCTTCGGCCTGGGTCCTTGGGAGAACTACTGCGACCGCGCTTCCGGCGCTCTCCTGAGCCGCTATCACCAGGCAGTGGCCGACCAGTACCACTTGGGGTACGTGCGCACGCAGGAATCCGGCACCCACACGGGCCTTCGGGAGTTCCTGATTCTGGATCCCACCGGCAATGGCCTGGCCGTGCGGGCCGCGGTAGATTTCTCGGCCTCGGCCCTGCCCTACTCGCTGGAGCAGCTGGACGTGGCGGCGCCGGAGGGAGATGTGTCCGAGATGAATCACAACGGGCAGCGCGGTATCCCCCGCCACTCGCTGGAGCTCAGGCCCAGCGGCTTCACCCACGTGCATGTAGATGCCCTGCAGATGGGCCTGGGCAGCATCACCTCCTGGGGCGCCGAGCCGCTGGAAGCCTACCACATCCACCCCGTGCCCCGGGAATTTCGCTTCATGATTATGCCCGTTATGAATCTGTAGAAAAAAAAGACGGACCGTGCAGTCGCTGCAGGGTCCGTCCTCCATTCTAACCTAAAAAACTTAACCTATTAAAAAAACTATTCGGTTTTTTCTTCTGCCAAATCCGTGCCAGAACTGGCCATTTCGTTCCAATTTTCGTCGGGACGGATAGAAATAATGCGAACATCTATGACAGGCCGGTCATATCGGTCGGTTTTTACGCTGGCAATGCGGTCTATGACATTAAATCCTGCCACGGTTTCGCCGAACACCGTGTAGGCTCCGTCCAGGTGCGCGCATCTGGCCGGATCCTGGACCAGATAGAACTGGGAGCCGGATGATTCGCGGAAGGGATTGGCCATGTCGCCGCGGCGGGCAGCGGCCAGGGCACCGCGAACATGACGGTGCAGCGTGTCGCCATCGGCATTCAGAATCTCGGCGGGGAGGGTATAATCGGGGCCTCCCTGGCCGAAGAACTCCACCTTGTTGGTGTCTCGGGTGAAGGGGTCCCCGCCCTGGATCATGAAGCCGGGGATGGTCCTGTGGAAGAGCAGGCTGTCATAGTAACCGGCCAGGGCCAGTTTCTCAAAATTGTCCCGGTGGCGGGGCGTGTCTTTGAACAGGCGCACCTTGATGACTCCCATGCTGGTGACTATGGCAAAGACAGGTTCCTCGGGCAGGGACTTGGCGGCTTGTACGGCAGCCAGCGTGTCCAGAGGCTGGGCAACTTCTACAATCTCTTCGGAATGGTTTCCATTGCATTGGCAGCCCACTGCGAGCGCCAGCACGGAGATAAACAGTACAATCTTTTTCATCCTTTTACTATTTGGCCAATTATTCTGCAAAATTAACTAATTTTGTGTTCAATATGGCAAATCCCTTGAAACAATTGGCGGGAGAAACCGCTATCTACGGCTTCAGTTCCATCCTGGCCCGGGTACTTAACTTCCTATTTGTGCCCATTTACACCCGTATGCTCACCCAGGCGCAGTACGGAGTGGTCACCGAGTTTATGGCCTATATCGCCATCCTGCAGGTGGTGCTGGTACTGGGTTTGGAGACCGGGTGTTTCCGTTTTGCCAATAAGGAAGGCGAAGACCCCCGCAAAGTATACAGCGGCGCACTCCTCACGGTCTTCGGCCTCAACCTGGCGTTCCTGGCCGCTATGGTGGCTTTCTCGGAGCCCATTTCATCGGCCCTGGGTTATGAGGGATATCGCAGCCTCATCATGTATGTGGCAGCTATCCTTTTCTGCGACAGCATTACAGCCATCCTTTTTGCCAAGCTTCGGCAGGAGCACAAGGCCGTGAAATTTGCCGTGCTAAAGACGGTGAAGATCCTTACCGAGACGGGTGCCAACCTGGTGCTGTTCTTCGTGTGGCCCGCCCAGCCCGATTTCACCTATCCCATCATTGCCATCTTTATCAGCTGTGTGCTGTGCCTGCTGCTCTTCGTCCCCGATATCTTCAGGCTCAAGCTCACCTGGGACAGCAGTGTGGTAAGGCGGATGCTGCTGTATTCGTTGCCGCTCATGGTGGCGGCGCTTCCGGGCGTAGCCAATGACTTTCTGGACCGGGTGCTGTTCCGTTACTTTGATACCTCCTCCGAGGCCTGGCGCGCATCCCTAGGTGTTTACCAGGCGGCGGTGAAGCTGGCCGTCATCATGAACCTGTTCATTCAGATGTTCCGCTATGCGGCCGAGCCTTTCTTCTTCCAGCGGGCCAAAGACAAGGGGTCCAAGGAGCTGTACGCCGTTGTCATGGAGTATTTTACGGCCTTCTGCGGGCTGGTGTTCCTGGGCGTAGTGGGTTATATCGACGTAATCTCCCTCTTCCTGGGGCGGGACTTCCGCGTGGGTGTGGGCGTAGTGCCCATCATGCTGCTGAGCTACATGCTGCTGGGCATGCTCTTTAACGTGTCCATGTGGTACAAGCTGTCCGGTAAAACCAATATGGCCATCTGGATTACGCTGGCAGGCCTGGCCGTCACCACGGTGGTCAATGTGGTGTTCATGCCCCGTTTCTCCTACTGGGCATCGGCATTCGGCCATCTGGCCAGCTACCTGGTGATGTTCATCCTGAGCGCCTGCCTGGGTGCCAAGTATTATCCCATCCCCTATAAATGGAAGCGGATCTTGCTGTATTTTGTGTTCATGGGGGTATGTTATGCGGGAATCGCCCTCAGTCTGGGCCATGTGGGTCCCATCTGGGGGCGACTCGTCGTCAATACTGGTTTGATTGGCCTATACGGCGCAGCCAGTTGGATGCTGCTTAGAAACTGTAGCCCAGTCCTACGCTAAAGCTGTTGTTAAGCACTTTGTTCTGGGAAAGGGTGATGTAGCTGGCATCCAGGCGGAAGCCGGCAAACTGGAAGCCCAGACCAAGGGCCAGGTGGGAAGGAACGCCATATCGGCCGGCGAGCCGATAACCCGCACGGGCAAACAGCATATTCTTAAAACCATATTCGGCACCCAATGCCATGGTAGCAGAGCCGGCAAAGTAGAACTCACCGTCCAGCATGAGTTCCAGGGAGTGCTGGTCAAAGGTGGGATGCCAGGAGCCGCCCAGGTAGGCCGATGCCGGCTGCGGCATGGGATCGGTCCCCTCGGAGCCCTTCACGGAATTACCCAGCGTGGCCACACCCAGCGTGGCGCTGAAGGCGTTATTGATGCAATAGAGGGCACTGAAATCGGCGCTGAAGCCATTAAGGGCCACTTCATTCCCGGTTTCGGCATCTTTGAAGATGGACTCCTTGGCCAGGCGGGCATTGAGGCCGATGCTCAGTTTGCCGGGAATAATGGCAAAGCCGAGACCCAGGCCTAACATTTTCTGGGAGGGGGTGAAGTTATCTTCCGTTACGCCTCTCTGAAGCGCACCGCCCAAAGAAAAGCCGAAGCGGCCCAGATGGAGAGCGGCGCCCAGGTTGAAACTGTTGGTTTTATCAAAAGTGTCACCGGGCCTCCACATTTGGAAATTGAAGCCGGCGTCAAATTTTTTGCCGCTCAGAGGGAGCACGGCAGCCTGACGGAAAGCAGAGTAGGACATCCCGTTTACCGAAGCGGTACCGGCCCCGGCGAAGGCCGCCGTGCGGGGATTGCGCTCAAAACGGGTAAACAACAAAGCCTGTGCATCCTGTGCCAGCACGGGGATGACAGTCAAAAAAGAAAGTCCAATAACTGCAAAAAGTTTTCTCATAGCGTCCTCTTTGGGTGTAAAAACGCACAAATTTAGGGAATCCCCTTCGTATTTCAAAAATTATTTATATCTTTGCAGTCCCGTTTTCGGGAAAGCCATCCTGGAGAGATGCTCGAGTGGCTTAAGAGGCACGCCTGGAAAGCGTGTATACTCCAAAAGGGTATCCCGAGTTCGAATCTCGGTCTCTCCGCCCCTAAAAGCCCGCCTTTTCGGCGGGTTTTTGTGTATCTGTATTCATCTGCGGCCACGTTTTTCCGTGTTATTGTGGCCTGGCGTGACATCGGCTTTTTTGCATTCTCATCGCTCATTTTAATGCTCCTTGACTCCTCTCCCTCCGGTAGAATACCAATACCAATAACGACAACTCAGGCTATTGACCTTGTCGTCGGTCTTGTCCGGCCCACGGAGGATGAGGTTTATGCCTCTGGTCATTACCACATAACGTCCGTTGAACAAGGCGAAGTGCTCACCATTTGGATTACCGTTCTGATGTGTAGGATCGGCGGGTATCCAGCCGTAGGCAGGAATATAGAACTCCGCCCTTGAGTGCTCCCTATCGATGTCTTTTTTTAACCAAGGTGAGATTACTGAGACATGCCTCGCAGGAATACCCTTCGCCCGCAGAAGGGAGATGAAGACCGAGGCGAAGTTGCTGCAATCGGTAATCTTGTTTCTCATCACAAAGTCCATTTTCTGAAGGCCCATATGGGCGGCGTTCCCGTACGTAAGGTTTTGAGCCGTCCAGTCGAAGCATGCCCTGGCATAGGCTATCAGTTTGCCGGAGGTCTCGTTCCAAAGTCTGTCTGCCAACTCTGCTATTTCGGGATAGAAAGGGTCCACATAATCACCGTCCTCCTTTCCAAGATAGAGCCGGCATTCTTCCGAATCTGGGTCGTAGGCAGGAATGTCCTTTATATGGCTCAGATTAGCAGCCACCTCATAAACCTTAATGTGGAAATACTCGGCGGCCGCTTCGCCACCGGTCTGGGGGATGTCGCGCTCGTCGATGTCGGTAACCAAATAATGATTAACCCCGTCGGGACAAATGAATTCCCTTCCTTTTTTGATTGCAGATATGTTGGAGATGTCTTGATAAAGATTAGATACAGGGATTGGCAGTATGGAGTACACTCTAGTGAATTCCGTTCCTTCGCTCCGCAACCTCAAGGCGTTGACGATGTCCGCTTCGGCCATTTCCCTCCTGTAGAAGATATATGGCCTTTGCCGGATTACCAGCGTAGACGAAGAGCCCCCGGAAGATAGTGAAACTGCACCCGTCCGGACAGTGTCTGTCATGTTAGCATAGGTGGTGACGGTGAACTTGCGGCGTCCCTTCTTGCCGGAGGTGGTCGAAACCTTCAGCCATGGCGCGTCCGAGGCCAGCGTCCAGAAATCATTCGGCGATATGGAAACCGAGATAATCCCTCCCGCTCCGTTTTGGACAGCCGCGTCGGAAGAAATCTGTTCTATGTCCATTCGATTCTCTGACAGGCTCCATATGACGGTTTTATTTGAGGCCATCCACGGATTGTCCTGCAGTAATAGCGTGTCAGACGGGCTATGCTCCTTGGTGAGATACATCAGAATATCAGACATCAGTGGCTTATGCTCATGTAACTGTGCCATACAAGGCAGAAACATGAACGCAAGTATTAACGTCGTTAACAAGCGGACTAAAAGCATGGTTTTAAATTATTAATCTTATTCGGCTTTCCACGTTTCCCTGCATTTTCGTGCCCGGGCTTGTAGTGGGCGCATCAAATGTCCGCAGTTAGGACAACGGAAAGAGTGCTCGTGGCGAGTCTCGCGTATGACGTCGTCAATGAAAACAAGATTATTGTTCTCATCAAGAGCGCATGGATACTGAACAGTGGAAGACATTTTACCTGTTGAGGATGTAATTGCACTTGGGGTAATTGGAACACCCGTAGAACTGGCCGTACTTTCCGTTTCGCAGAACGAGATTCCCGCCACAGCGTGGACATTTGCCGTTGGCAACCGCCTCGTCACGGCGTGCTTTACTGCGTCCAACATTATCAAGGTGATGTTCACGGTCTGCTTCGTCAGTTGAGATGACCTCAAGCAGGCGTCTTCTAAAACCGTTCACCTGCTCTGCGGACATCACAACACTATGAAACCCTTTGATGTAAGACACTAACTCCCACCGTGACAATACAGGCTTATTTGCGGTAACGTTGACGTCAGTATCACCAGGGAACACCACGATTCCATGAATAGGAACATCATCGCCAAACACAAGCCGACGAAGGAATTTAATATGCCCGTCATTCTGCCAAATTGGGTTCCTTAACTCGTGCTCTTGCGTGGTTCCATAGCGCCTATAACCAGTATCGGGCAGGTATTGTTTCCAGAACTCGGCGTTTTCGCTGCCGTATACTTTTCCGTGTATGTTCTTTGTCTCCAGAACAAAGACGCCGAACCGAGAAATAATAATGTGGTCTATTTGAGTGGTGTACTTACCGTTACGGACCAGAAGGTCGTTGAATACCTGATACTCTTCGCAAGGTAATTCACCTAAATACGAAGATACCCTCTTTTCGCCATAATCTCCTATGGATTCTTCGTATGATTTCCTCTTTGAACGGGTTTTGGCACTGCCGCAAAACTGAGCATCATGATTCTTTCTCCAAAACCGATAATGCTCTATGCCCTCTGCTATAGCCTTGACTAACAGGTATATAATGAGTGCACCAACGACTGCCAAACCGATATAATAGAGAATTCTCATCTATTATTACTTCGTTATTTCGTAAAGATAGTGATTTTGAGTTGAATTACACTATTACTGATTTACAGATTTACGGAAACCTGCTATTGAACGCGCTAGCACGCTGAGGTTCCCCAATGGCGGGAATATCTCACCGGAATAGAACTATCGGTACTGTGTTCATTGCGCGGCGAAGTGATAGTCTGGGGATGAAATAGATTCAACTTGCGAATAATCCAACAAGAATACATATATTTGCTAGCTTTGCACAAATGTTTAAATCTTGTGGTTAACATTTTCTAATTGCACAGTTATTGACAAAAATGCTTATTTTTGCAGTATGAGCCAGAACGATCAAGACATACTCTATTTTGTTGCTTTCTGCATGGAATCCTTCAAGAACAAGCATGGGATTCGCGGAGAAGAGGCTTCAGAAATGTTTGACAAATTTGGAGTGAAGCAGTACCTTGTCAAAAACTACGATATACTCCACACTCAGGGTATGCCATGGTTATTGGAAGAAATTGATGAAATGATGGGCTTATGATACTCTTTCACGGAAGTTTGCAAATTGTAAGAGAGCCAAGAATCTTGGTTCCCACCCGAACGTTGGACTATGGTTCCGGTTTTTATACTACTACTTCCGAGCAGCAAGCACGTGAATGGGTTCTAAGGAAACTTTCCAATTCAGACATCGGGTATATTAACGTCTATGTTTTTGATGAGCAAAAAGCGTTGGCCCTGGATAGGCTTTCATTTGACAACCCGCCCGGAGAAGACTGGGTGGACTTTGTGCATGCAAACCGTACGCAACGAGGCTTCACGCACAATCACGATTTGGTTTATGGACCTGTAGCCAACGATCGCGTTTATGCCGCTTTCGCGCTTTATGAACAAGGTCTTCTGAGCAAGCAAGAACTGATTGCCGAACTTAAAACGTACAAGCTTATAGACCAGATGCTTTTCCATACAGAAAAAGCACTGCAAACATTGACATTGTCACAAGTGAAGGAGGTGCGCGTATGAGAGCCGAAATCACCCAGCAAAATCTTTATTTGATTATTGCGGGCAAAGTGGCTGCCGTAGCCGCTTTTATAGCAGAAGACGAGCATTTAAGTCTTGTCGATGCTTTGACCAAGTTCTACGCCTCCAGCACCTACAAACGCTTGGAGCAAGAAAGCACCAAACTGTGGCATTATGGTCCTGTGGCTCTGTACCAAGAATACCTGGCAGCATAATGGCGAGTTCAAATCTCTGTCTCTCCGCAAAGCGAAATGGCGGCGGCCGCAGGCCGACGGAATCTCGGGTTCATACTATCCGGCAACGAACTTCATTAATCGCGCCGTAGAAAAACTAGGCTATTCCTGTTTTTTTGTACCTTTGCAAAATAATGAAGAATAGACTTGTCCTTTGCTTTATACTTTTGCTGCTGGGCGTTCCGATGCACGCTCAGTGGTTTGGGGCGGTAGACCTGGCTGGCGGGTTCGGTGCCATTGAAGGCAACGAAATTACGGACGACGGAGAACTGATGGTCCACGCCCTGGCGCGCGGAGAGTTCCTGCTGGGCCATAAGACCGATAAGTTTGTCTGGAAATCTACCCTCAAGGGTAAGTGGGAGCCCAAGACAACGGATAACGCCCGCCTGTCCATGAAGCAGGCGAATGTGGCGGCTGTCCAAAAGGCCGCATCTACAAGACCACTCACCTTAAGCATCAAGCAGGACTTCCAGTGGATGCCCACCCAAAGGAGCAATTACGGAGCATGGATCCTGTACCAGTACGACCATGACAAGGCCACCAATCACTCCCTGAACATCAAAGGCACCGAAGAAGCCGTTGGGGACATGTCTTACTACTACGAGGTTCCCTCTAAGAACGACCATAAGATAGAAACGGGGCTATCCGGCCATACCGAGTTCGATGGGGGCCGGAAAATCCTCAACGCCAGCCTCAAGTTCCAGGCCGTCAACAGCAAGAAATACAACACCTGGACCGCAGTCAAAACAACTGACGACGGCAAGGGAAGCACCCAGATTGACCTGGATGAAGACATAAAGGGCTACATCTGGAAATACCGCATAACGCCCAACAGCACAGACTTCAAGCTGGATGCCGATGTCAACTTCAAGATGAAGCTGATTGACGACGACATCTCCCTTAACCTTATTCCGGGAGCGCGCCTCTCTATCCAGCATTCGCTGGACCAGAACAGCGGCGCCACCCGCATCAACTTCACCACAGATCAGGTAGAGGAACAGTGGAAGGATTCAACCTCCCTTAGGGAAACTTTCAACTTCCTGAGCCTCAGGGCAGAATCTTTCATTGCCGCCGATTTTGTATGGAAAAACGTAGAGGCCCACGCCGACATCGCCACCCAGATTTACGGCCGTCGCCTGAATAACGAGACGCACCAGCAGCCCTTCAAAATCAAAGGGGTCTATCCTGTAGGAAAGGCCAATATCAAATGGACCATCTCTTCCGGTCACTCCATCAATTTCAAGAACGAGATGACGGTGAAGCACCCCGAATACCTCAAGATATGCTGGTACGACCGCACCGCCGGATACCTGGACCAACTGTATAGGGGAAATGAGAATCTGCGTTCCCCGCACACAATGCTCTACGGGCTTGATTACCAGTTCAAATACAAGCGCTTCGTGGCAAAGACCGGCATATCCTATAAACATGTCATGGACGAGATTGACCAGACATGGACCAACGAGGAGATTGACGGCCGTATGTACAAGGTGTTCCACTGGATCAATTCGGCCGACAGCCGTTCCCTGGGACTTTTACAGACGGTGGGCTGGCACGGGCGAATCATCAATGCCAACGCAGAGATTAAATACAACCGGTCCCGCAGGGTGTCCAAGGACAACGGCAACACAAAGGACAGCTACGACTGGTGCCTCAAGGGAGACATCTCGGCCCTTCTTGGCAAAGGCTGGAGCGTGGGAACCAACGTCAAGTATCAGAGTAAGGTTAAAACCTTCTTCACCATGTTCGACCAGTACTGTGAGCTAAACGCCCGCATTACTAAGGAGTTCAAGAAGTTTACCCTCTTCCTGGAGGGCAAGGATCTTCTGGACCAGCCAATGGAAACCAGCTATGAATCGGCCGAGTCGCAGGAGTACTGGGTAGAAGTTGTGCGCAGCAACCGCCGAATGGTTATCCTCGGCGCAAAGTGGAATTTCTAGAAGCCGTCACTGGGCGGGCTGCAGGGGCCCTACGGTAATCTTGCCATTGGTTTTGGAGAACTTGGCGGTATAGACCGGGGTGTTGATTTCCCCGTTCTTGGGGATGAGCAGTTTCCCTGAGAGTCGAAGGGGGGAACCATCCACATCGTGGCCCGTATAGGTGCCCGAGATGTGATAAAGGGAATTGCTGTTTACCACGCCCAAAAGGTCACGCACCACGCTGTTGCCGTCCGTGGAAGCAATCTTGGTGTCGGGAAGCTCGGGGTTCTCCATGAGGCGGATGGCCGCTCCTGGGCCTGACAAAAGATGCCCAGGCACAGCAATGCCACCGCTAAAAGCCTTCGCATGGCGAGGAAAAGTTAGTCCTCGATCTGGAAAAGATTCAGGAAACCGGTCATCATGAACACCTGACGGATATCATCCGACATACCACTCACAATCACCTTTCCTCCCTTGACGGTGGAAGCCTTGCGCAGGCCCAGGAAGAGACGGAGTCCCGAGCTGGAAATATAGCTGAGCGCCTTGCAATCTAAAACGACAGTTTTATCGGCCTCCTGATTGAGCGATTCAAAAATGGGGGCCACCTCCATGGATGCAGCCGTATCCAGACGGCCTTCCAGGCGGGCCGTCACAACGCCGTTGTCTTTTGCGATGTCTATATTCATGGTTCTATATGTTTTTAATCATGGAAAGGAAATTCTTATTGTCCCTGTGCTCATAATGGACCTCATCCATTATCTGACGCACCAGGAAGATACCCAGACCGCCGATGGGACGTTCTTCGGCCGAAAGGGTAACATCGGCCTCCGGAGCCGCCGTGGGGTCGAAAGGAATGCCGCTGTCGCTGATGATAAACTCCAGGGAGTTCTGCCGAAGGATGGCCTCTATGTCCACCAGGCCGTCCGAGCCTTTGGGATAGGCATAGAGGATGACGTTGGTTACCGCCTCCTCCAAGGCCAGATTCAGGCCCATGGCCAAACTCTGGCTGAGTTTCATGTCATGGGCGATGGTTCCCACGAAATCGGCCAGCTGGGGGATTTGCTGGATATCGTTATGCAGGAGAAGATGCCGCTCCGACTGTTCGGGATCTGCCGTCCCCAGATAATGGATAAACAGCATGGTAAGATCGTCGCTCTGGGGCGCGTCACCCACAAATTCATCTACGGCCGACTTGAGGGCCTCCAGATGGCCCTGGGAGGAACGGCGGGCGTGCAGTACGGTCTCTGTACGTTCCAGGCCAAACTGTTCGGCCTGTGCATTCTCGGCTTCGGTGAGGCCGTCGGTGAACAGGAACAGGGCATCGTCGTAATACATGTCTACCTCCTGCTCCGTAAAGGCGAACCCGGACATCACGCCCAGCGGGATATTGGCATCTACCTGCAAAGGGCGAATGGCATCGGTGAGCATGAACGGAGGATTATGGCCGGCATTGCAATATCTCAAATGCCCGGTGGTAAGGTCCAGCGTGCCGCAGAAGAAGGTCACAAACATGTCATTCTCGTTGGTCTCGGCCATGGAATCGTTCATGTACGTCACTATGCGCTGCGGGCTGAATTCATGGGCCGATGCCGCCCGGAAGAGGCTTCGGGTTACGGCCATCACCAGCGCCGCCGGCACACCTTTACCGGAAACATCCCCTATGCAAAAGAGGAGCTTCCCGTCGCGGAGATAGTAGTCGTAAAGGTCTCCGCCCACCTCCTTGGCCGGCGTGATGGAAGCGGCAAAATCCAGGTCTTTCCGGTCCGGGAAAGGAGGGAAAGTCTTGGGAATCATGGACATCTGTATCTCGTGGCCCACGTGCAACTCTCCTTCCATGCGCTCTTTTTGCTTGTTAAGGACCTCGAATCCGGCGGTGCTTTTGGCCGCAGAGCGGAGAATGAGCGCAAGGAGGATGATGGCCAGTATTTGCATGAGTTTGACATAGATGCCCACCCGGTGGATTCCGGCGTACACTTCATCCTCTGGAAGGACTACGGCCATGGCCCAACCGGTTTTTGCTACGGGAGCGTAATAAACGATATTGCCCTTCCCGTTAATCTTCAGGCTCACCTCACCTGATTCTCCCGAGCGCAGGGCCCGGTTTACCCGCATGAAACTGGCCGAATCGCCGGATGAGGCAGCTACCTCATCCGTAGTTTTTCGCATGATAAAATCCTGGATGGGGCTTACCATTATTTGGCCGCCACGGCTCACCACCAGGTTAAAAGCATGGGGATAGACGCTATTCTTCCCCATCAGGCCGGAAAGCCAGTCCAGGGAAATATCGGCCGTAAGAACGGCGCAGATATTCCCGTCTGCATCCCTAACCGGCATGGAATACGTAGTCATGACCACATCTCCACCCCCTACGTCCAGATAAGGCTCCGACCAATAACCCTCGCCCAACTCTATGGGTTTGGTAAACCACTCCTTGGAGGGATAGTCATAGGCTTCGGTGGCCAGGGAAAGATGCTTGATTTCACCGGCCCCCCCCTCCTGGAACACATACGGAGCCATGAGTCCTCCCCTGGACGGGACCAGGGCAAGCGTAGAGCCCTCGATGATGGGGTTCTCCCGCACCAAACGCTCCGGTACCCGATACAGGCTGTCTTTATGAGTCAGGCACCACTGGGCTATCCAAATACTGTTGTGGACGGCGACTTCGGCCTGATTGACAATACTCTGAATGTGAATCTGGGCTTTTTCCAGTTCTCCCTCAGCCCGGAGGGAGGCCTCATTTCTGAGTACCCTGCGGGCAAATACGTATTGCAGGACATTGGTGGTTTCCAGAAAGAGGGCGGCCATCACCACGATAAGCAATCCCGCCCGTATGGACAGACTCATCTGTTTATTTGCGAGCTTTGAATCCTGTTTCATAAAATGGAGGATAAGGCTGCACGGAATTCCGGCATGGGACAGTTGGTGTCCCGTTCAATAATGAGGGTCTTGAGACCGGCATAAGGCTTGACCAGGGCTTCAATCTCTTTGAGCGGGATATCGGCGCCGAAGTATTCGGGGGCAAAGTGATCCCAAAACTTCATGGCCAGCGACTTGGGCATATGGAAAGTCTCCCGGATAAAGATATCATCGCTCAAATAGCAGCAAAGGTACACCATAGCCACATCGAAGAGATGATTACCATAGCAGAAATCGCCCAGGTCTATGAAATAGCGCTGGTCTCCCACAAAAATGGCGTTGCTGTACTGAAGATCCCCGTGGACGGCCGTATCCTCGTCCGGGGTATCGGCTATAAAACGGGCCAGTTTGTCCTTTTCGGCTGCCGTAAAGAAGGGATTCTGGGTCAGGAGCCTGTAGTAGCGGTCCTTCACGTTCTCGAACTGAGTGATATCCACGTGAGTGGCATGCAGTTTCTTGCACATTTGCGCAAAGACAGTTGCATATTCGGCCACTTTCTCGGGCTCGTCGGCCGTGGCACGGGAGAAGGATTTCTTGCCCAGGATACGCTTGAAACGGATGCCATAACGACCTTCCTCCGTAACCACATATTCGCCGGGTTCTGGCGTAGGGATGCCAATTTCATATACTTTCCTTGCCAGGCACATCTCGTCCAGGGGCTGCTGGATTTTACCGGGAAAGTAGAGCTTAAGCATCACGGAAGGATCTGTTTTATGATCGAAACTCTCTCCGTTGGCACCGCCACCGGAAAGTACGTAATCGTTGAGGGAAATTTTAACAGGCTCCATCAGGCAAAGACTTGATTGATCAATGATTCGAATTCCTGGAAAGCGGGCGTTCCCTCCAAGTCGCGGAGAGAATCGGCAAGGCCCCTGTAATGCCACTCATGGTCCTTGCGGTCCTTTACGTGGAAGAGCGACCAGAGGGCATCGCCCTGCACGGCATAGTCCCTAGCGATGGCCCGCATGTTGGAAAGCTTGTCTCCCAGCGCCACCATTTTGGCATCGCGGGAGGCTTTGGCCAGACGGTCGATGGCCGCCTGCTTGCGCGCATGCCAGCTGGCCGACTCGGGTATTCCGGCGTGCATCTCGTCGCTTTCATCTGCCACCAGGGAGGCAATTCTGTTACCGAATTCGGCCCTTAGCTGCTCCACCGTAACATCGGTATCTTCTACTGTGTCGTGGAGGGCGGCGGCGGCCAGCAGTTCCTGGTCCGGGGTCATGGTGGCTACAATCTCCATGGCTTCCATGGGGTGAACTATGTAGGGGAAACCCTTTCCGCGGCGCTCCGTGCCGGCGTGGGCTTTTACCGCAAAAATGATGGCGCGGTCCAGTAGTTGGGTATCCAGGGATTGATTGGGCATAATCTATTGGTTCATGAAGGGAAGATCCTTGGCTTGCTCCAAAAGCATGGAAGCGATGATTTCGTGGCCTTCGGACGGGCCGTTGAGCTCGTCGAAGAGGCGGCGGATCCCGGCTTTGCCGCCACCGCTTTTTAGAATGTAGGCAATGCAGATGTCCTGAGGAGCCACCGAAGAGGCTATGATATCCAAATCGGTGAGGCTGATTTGGTAGCAGGCAATCTGGTAGGCGGCATCGGAGTATTCTTTGATGAGGCGGTTGATATCGCCCAGGGTCTTGCAGCCAAGCCCCTTGAATACAGCCAGGTAGGGCATGAGGGGCACCTCGTGAATCTCGGCCTGGTTCACCGAGGCGATACGGCGGTTGAGCAGCTCGAAGGGATCCAGGTTGAGGTAGCTGCGGAAGGTATCGCCGTCCAGCGGAACATCGTCCAGGTTGCCGGAGGCCACCAGCGCCTGCATGCGGCGCCGATAGTCGGTAAGGCTGGCCCGGATGCGGCTGAATTCATCGTCGGCCAGTTCCAGCATGCCGGCCAGGCGGTTCATGGTGCGCACATATTCACGGGGAATCTCTACGCCCGACTTATAGCCTGTATCGTGGTTCATGTTGGCCCAGGCATGCTGCAGCAGGGTGCGCATCTGGATTTCGAAGCGGTAGGGAAAGTCATCCGTAGAACACACATAATGCAGCGACAGATAGCCGAAGCTGTCCAGCTCGTGGATTTTGCGTTTGTCGATGGAGTTCTCCCAGTCCACCTGGAAATGGCGTTCCAGCACCGAGGCCACCTTATCTACGTCGTCCAGATAAAACGTGATGACGCGAAGGCCCACGATATCGGTGATATCGGCCAGGCTCTTATACTTGGCGCCCTTGAGTTCCAGCTTGCCGGCCAGGGAAGATTCCGATTTGACGCGACTCTCTACGGACGCCACCACAATGCCGGCCGATGAAAGGATTTCATTGAGTCGGTTTTTGATTGTGACGGACATCTCTGCAAATTGGGACACATGCTCCCGATATTCGTCCAGAATCATCTCTGCGTGGGCATCCAACTGAATCATTTGAGACATTTGTTTGGCTTAACACGCAAATATAGAGAAAAAATTGTAAATTTGTAGGCTTAAATTCCCAAATACGCATTAAAAATTGCCAACAGATATGAAGAAGTTTCTCACTGTTTTAGCACTATGCCTCCTCTCCGTTGTGGCCTTCGCCCAGTCTGCCACCATGCTGTCCATGGCCCGCGCAGAATTGGAGAAGAGAGGCCTCACCGAGACCGAGGTCCGCGCCCGACTCATGCAGGAAGGCATTAACGTAGACGTTATTCCACCGTCCGAGTACGCCAACTACCAGGGACGCGTAATGACCATCATCAATAAGATGCAGGCCGAGAAAAATGGCCAGAATAAGATGGGTGCCGACAGCACCGCCGTGGGCCAGGGAAATTTTGACGCCCCCGTTGTAGCTCCCACGGTAACACCGTCCGACTTTGCCCAGACCACCGAGGGAGAATCTGCCGCAGAGCAGGCCCTGGAAAAAACACTGGCCCAGAATAATGTATCCCCTACTGCCGGTAACGACATTTACGGGCACTCCTTCTTCACCGGCAAGTCGCTGGATGTCTTCCGTACCACGGACGGCGCCCAGGCCCCGGACACTTACATCCTGGCCGAAGGCGACGAAGTGCACATCTCCATCTTCGGCTCGTCACAAACCGAGATTCATCAGCGCATCAGCCCGGACGGCTCTATCCAGCCCACCGGCGCCACCAAGATTTTCCTCAAAGGCCTTACCCTGGCCCAGGGACGCCAGGCCATCCGCACCAAGTTGGCTCAGCACTATTCCTTCAGACCCGACCAGATTGCCGTCACCATCAGCACGGCCCGCACCCTTACTGTAAACATCTACGGTGAGGTGGGCGTACAGGGCGGCTTTACCATCAGCGCCCTCAACACGGCCTTCAACGCCCTGTCGGCCGCCGGTGGCCCTACAGAAAAGGGCTCAGTGCGTAACATCCAGCTTTCCCGCGCCGGCAAAACCCGCGCCCTGGACCTGTACAAATACATGAAGAACCCCACCGACGGTTCCTACTACGACATCCAGAACAACGATGTCATCTTTGTTCCCATGGCCACCAAGGTAGTTGCCATCCAGGGAGCCGTACGGCGCCCCATGAGCTATGAACTCCTGGACGGGGAAGACCTCAAAGACCTCCTCGAGTATGCCGGCGGCCTCACCGATGACGCCTATACAGATTACCTGCAAATCCAGCGCTATAAGAATGGATTCCCGGAATTGCTGGAGTATAACCTGCACAATGTCCTGGAAGGCGGCCAGATTGTTCCCCTGGCTCCCGGCGACTCCGTGCGCATCAAACGGTCCCATGTCCCCGTAGAGGAATACGTAGACGTAGATGGCGATGTTTACTTCGGCGGCCGCTTCAACCTGGCCAATAACCGCAGCCTGAAGAACCTGCTGGACATTGCCAAACCCCGCTACACCGCCCGCACCGACTATCTGTTTGTAGAGCGCACCAAACCGGACCAGACCGTAGAGGTGCTCACCGTTCCCTTCCCCGGCGTTGGCGGCAACCCGGACTTCACCCTGGAAGCCAAAGACCTGGTAACCATCCTGGAACTGGCCAGTTACAGTGACGTGGCCACCTTGTCGGTAAACGGACAGGTCCGCAAGCCTTTCTCCCGCGAGTTCGGCGTGAATGACCGCATGACCGTAGGCCAGGCCATCGAGTATGCCGGCGGCCTCAAGCCCAGCGTATACCCCGTTGCCTACATCTTCAGGAAGGACATCACCAACCCGGACAAGATGCAGTACATTGCCGTTAATCTGGAGAAAGAATCCGATGTGCTCCTGCAGCCCGGTGACGACCTCAACGTCTACGACAACAGCACCTACACCAATATCGGCGAAATCAGGGTAAGCGGCGCCGTCAAGAACCCTGTGAAAACTGCCTTTGACACTTCGCTCACCGTTCACGACCTCCTTACTATGGCCGGCGGCTTTGAACTGGGCGCTTCCTTTGATAACGTACAGGTGTTCCGCATGTCTGTATCCAAAAAGGACGAGGTAAAGTTCGACACCATTACGCTGGCGGTAGACGAGAACTACTATCCTGTAAACGGAGATTTCCAGCTGCACCCCTACGACCACATTGTGGTGCGCCTCACGCCCAACTTTACCCAGGGCCGCACCGTAGAGCTGAATGGCCGCGTGAAGTATCCGGGCGTTTATGTCCTGGAAGACGGCCGCACGCAGCTGTCCGAGATTATCAAGATGGCCGGCGGGCTGCTGGACGATGCCAACCCCAACAGCACCCTGTTCCGTACCTTCAAAGGACGCGGCAGCATCGGCATCAACCTCAAGGAAGCCAGGCGCCACAGCGGCAACACCCGTTATGATCCCATCCTCATGGACGGCGACGTTATCAATGTGACGCGTCTGGAGAATACCGTGACCATTTTCGAAATGGGCACCCGCATGGCCCAGTACGTGCCGGAAGATTATTCGTCGGTACAAAAAACCATCGTTTACCAGGGACCTCACAGTGCCAAATGGTACATCAAGCACTGCGCCGGCGGCTTCCATAAGTTTGCCGACCGCAATAGCGTGACAGTGACCACTCCCAACAACGAGAGCAAAAGCACCTCCAAATTCCTGTGGATGCGTTTCTATCCTAAGGTGACGCCCGACTGTGTCATTACCCTGTCCATGGACCAAAAGAAGATAGAAAAGAGCGAGAAGCCTAAGGAAAAGATTGAGTGGGATAGAATCGCCGCAGGTTCCCTGAGCGCCCTCACCTCCATCGTGTCCATGATCCTGCTCATCGAAAGACTCAATTAACATGGAAGAGAACCGCAACTATCAGTACCCCGAAGAGGAAGAAGGGCTGGACATCATCGCCCTTGTCAAGAGCCTTTGGGACGGCCGCAAGACCATCATCATCTGCACCTGCGTTTTCATAGTGCTGGGTCTTTTTGCCGCAATCACCATGAAGCGCACCTACACGGTGAGCAGTGTCATGGTGCCCCAGGTGGGCTCCCGGTCCAACTCTTCCCTCTCCAGCCTGGCCTCCCTGGCCGGCTTTGACATCGGCGCCACCAATCTGTCAAGCTCCGATCTGTCCCCGCTGGTTTATCCGCAAATCGTGAACAGCGTCCCCTATCGCCTGGAGCTGCTTTATACGCCACTCCACTTTGAGAAGGCCGACACCGCGGTGAGCATCTATACCTACGCCAAGGAATACGCTAAGCCTTCCGTCATGAGCAAGGTGATGAAGTATACCATCGGCCTGCCGTTCACCATCCTGAACGCCCTGCGCAAGGAAAAGCCGGAGACAGATATTGTGGTTTCCAAAGAAGGAGACAATTCACCCAAGCCCCTGGTCCTTACCAAGGATGAGGACAAGCTCATTAAGAGCATCGCCCACAGCGTTTCCCTCGCCGTAGACAAAAAGGAAGGATACCTCACCCTCACCGTCATCGGCTCAGAGCCCGTCATGACGGCCGAACTGGCCCTCAAGGCCCAGCAGTTGCTGCAAACAGAAGTTACCCGCTTCCGCACAGAGAAAGCCAAGCAACAGCTGGACTATGTTCAGGCCCGCTACAACGAAATCAAGGCCGAAACCGAGGCCTATCAGACCCAGCTGGCCACCGTGCGGGACCGTTCCAAGAACATGCCCACTTCCCGCTCCCTCATTGAGCAGGAGCGCATCCAGACCAAGTATACGGTATCCAGTTCCATCTACGCCGAGATGGCCAAGCAGCTGGAGCAGGTTAAAATGCAGGTAAAGCGGGACACGCCTGTCCTCGCCGTCATCCAGCCCATCACCGTTCCTCGCCAGCCTTCCAACAGCCGGGCCAAGACGCTCTTCGTATGGACTTTCTTTGGCGTGATTCTGGGATGCGGCATCGTCCTGGGCAAGGAATACCTTCCCAAGGTTAAAGCCATGTTCAAAAAAGAAGAGGAAGAAAAAGCCGCTTAGTCTTTTACCAAGACATAGGTCTTATTCAAGAATGTGAACCTGCCTTCCGTAATGGGGCAGGTTTCTTTTAATTCGGCCAGCTGGAGATGGATGCCATCGGTCTCTATGGAATAGGTGCCGTTCTTCACTTCCCAAATGAGCGGGGACATAATGATGACGCGCGTAAAATGACTGGCCGAGTTGAAGATGAAAACGCCGGGATAACCCGTACTCTCCAGGGTCCAGAGGGTTCCCTCCAAAGACGAAGTGGCTGTTTCCTCTACAGGGAAAGCACTGCACAGGACACCATATTTGGGCAGACGCATGACATCCTTATACAAAATGCCCGTAGTCCCCTTGCAGCTGACGGAACTCCCGTTTAGGGAATAATCCTGGAGAGACCACTCCCAACCAAACGGATACCCTTCCTTTTGGATAATATTGCGGTATAAACCCTGTACGCACTTGCCGTATTTGTTAAAAAAGGCAAGATAGACATTCCCGTCCACGATGGTTGTCCAGACGCTCTTGTTGAGCGAGGACCAGGACTGGGGCTGCAACTCTGTGAGGTTCTTGTTGGTGGTGGAATGCTTGAGATGGGAGAAGGTGCGCACCAGATGGGTGTTGGTTTCACTTAGTATGTCTACGGAATGGCCGTCGGTGGTATAAGATCCATTGTAGGCCTGGGTATAGCCGGTGCTAAGATTGGTCTGGAGTACGCTGGCATTGTTTTCCCCGCAGAAGGTAATACGGGCAAACTGGGCCGACGAGGAATACTCCCATACGCGATCGGTCATCTGGATATAGAGGGCGTCTTTTTTGCAGGAGCCGGCCAATAGCATGGCAGCCATGGCGGCAAGCACATAAGACAAGACTTTCTTCATCATCTCAAAACGGTAGTTCAAACATGCAAATGTACACAAATTCTCGCGATTTTATGTACATTTGTATTCACAATGAATGAAGCAATGAAAAGAACGGTCCTTTTTGCCCTCGCCATCCTGCTAAGCCTTTCGGCCGGGGCCCAGTCGGTCCGAACCAACTTCCGTTCGGGCGGCATGACGCACATCTCTACCGATTATGAATCCATCAGCCTGGGCACCACGCCGGCCGATATCCGGGTAGAGCTGGCAGGCTTCCCCGACGGTTCCACCCTCTACCTGCTCTATGTAAACCTCATCGAGAAAAATGCCACGGTAGTGCCCAAGGGCGTCAAGATGGGCGTCACCCTCAAAAACGGCAAGATTGTGCGCGTAGAGCAAATCGGCACGGATTCGGCCACCAAACGCAGGCTGGAGGATGGCACTTTCCTCAACCGGCTCAAGTATGCCGCCGAAAGCAAGGATATGGAAGCCATGGTTAAAGGCATCAAGAGCATAGACATTGTTACCGGATGGAACCCGGAAGATTACCTGCAGGTGCATTTTGCCGACAATGAGCTGGGAGACCTGCTGCTCCACCATTGCCAGGCCATTCTCAAAGCCTCGGAACAGACCATAGACCTGGATGCCACGCTGGCCAGCCACAGCGAGAACCAGAACAGCGTCATGACCGACGCCAATCCCCGCATGGCCCACGGAACCAACTTCGACTACAACATCCTCCTCTCGCACCTCTATTATAAGAATACCAACGGAGAAGACATGGACCTGGCCTTTGCTATCGGCACCAAAGAGCAGGTGAAGTACCATATCCCCTACGATGCCGGCGTGCGCTTTACCCTTAGGGACGGAACGGTAATCAGCCTGCTGCAGGCCCGGGACGACGAAAACTTCGTGTACGTCTATCCCACCATGGACGATATCTACAAAATAATGGCCGTGGGTATTGAGAGCCTGTCCATAGACCATGAAAACGGTACCCTGGAAGACAGTTTCCCCGCCTCCGATGCACATGACGGCTTCTCCGATGCCGTAACGCAAGAGACGCAGTTGCTGCTTTCCCTGAGTCCCAGGTAACTTTTGCCATTTCGGGAAAAATAACTAACTTTGCAGCCCTTAACGGATGGTTCCGTAGCTCAGCTGGATAGAGCAACAGCCTTCTAAGCTGTGGGTCTCGGGTTCGAATCCCGACGGAATCACAAAAGGCATGGACGCCACGGTCGGAGACTGTGGCGTTTGGCATAAAGATAGGCTCCAAGCTTGCTTGAGAGCCTATCTTTATGACGAATGTCAGACCTGCATCGCAGGTTGGCGTCCATGCTATGCTCGTGATGAGCCCCCCGCAGGGGAAGGGAAGTGGCCCGCAGGGCCAAATCCCGAAAGGTTTTTTGTCTTTTGCCGATCACTTAACTGATTGATTTTGAGCGGAATATAGATATTCAGTCCGGCTATTTGCCGGACTGAATATTTGTAAATGGTTCAGCATCAATGACCTGGGTGATTACCTATAAGGCTTTGATTAGGAACCAGAGGACCGGAACCAGCAGGGCGGGGAGGTAATTCAGGGGTTTGCAGTCTTTGACATTGAGCAGGGACAGGCCGGAAGCCACAATGAGCACGCCTCCCACGATGGAAAGTTCGTTCACCAGGGTGCTTTGCATGAGGAACGAGCCAGCCAGGAGCTTGCCCAGCAAATAGAACATACCCTGCCAGCAAAACAGCACAGCGGCCGATACAATAATGCCGATCCCGTAGGTAGCCGCAAACACCATGGAGGTCACGAGGTCCAGCGTGGCATTGGTGTACAGGAACGTATTGTCTCCCGTGGTGGCGCTCAAGATGGGACCCACAATGGAAAAAGTGCCCACGCAGAACAGCAGGCAGGCGGTGATAAGTCCGCTGGCCAGCCCCTCGCCGCCGCGTTTGGCGATGAGCGCCTTGGTGCGGCCGTCCAAATCCAGGGCGGTTCCTATAATCCCGCCCAGCGCCAAGCTAAGGATAAACAGCACGGGAAACTCGCTCTTGGGCATGTTCTGCACAAAGGTATTGAAGCCCAGAGCCATGGCGGCCAGGCCCATAGCGTAATAGAGAACGGTCTGGTATTTCTCTCCCAAACCTTTCTTGATGAGGCTTCCCACAAGGGAGCCCACAATAATGCATCCTGTATTGACAATGGTACCCAGCATGGATGCAAATATACCAAAAAAACTTTGTATCTTAGCGGTTCAAACCCCATTGCTATGGCAGTCAAATTTTACCACCCCCAAAATCAGGTCCCCCTGGAGATGCACAAAGTGCGCGTCGTCCAGAAACTCTCGCTCCTCCCCGTAGAAGAGCGTCTCAAACGTATTCAAGAGGCAGGGAACAACACGTTCCTCCTTCAAAATAAGGACATCTATATGGATATGCTCACCGACTCCGGTGTAAACGGCATGTCCGACGAGCAAGTGGCGTCCATGAGCATTGCCGATGACGCCTATGCTGGCTCCGAAACCTTTAACCGTGTCAAGGAAGCCGTAAAGGCTGTCTTTGGTACCGAGAATGTGCTGCCCGCCCACCAGGGCCGTGCGGCCGAGAACATCCTGGCCGAGGCCTACGTAAAGCCCGGCATGTACACCCTCATGAACTTCCACTTCACCACCACCAAGGCCCATATTACGCGCCTGGGCGGCGAGGTAATTGAGCTGGTAGACAAAAAAGGCCTCATCCCCCAGAGCGACGATCCCTTCAAAGGAGACTTCGACCTCAAGGCTCTGCGCAAGACCATCAAGGACCTGGGTCCTGAGAAGATTGCCTTTGTACGGGTAGAGGCCGGTACCAACCTTATCGGCGGCCAGCCGGTAAGCCTGGAGAATATGCTGGCGGTAACCGATATCTGCCATGAGTTCTGCGTAAAGAGCGTGCTGGATGCCTCCCTGCTGCAGGACAACGTGTACTTCATGAAAACCCGCGAGCCCCGCTGCAAGTACATGACCACCAAAGAGATCTACCATACCCTGGCAGACCGCTTTGACATCATCTACTTCAGCGCCCGTAAGCTGGGCTTCTCCCGTGGCGGTATCATCACGGCCCACAACAAGAAGTTCACCGACGAAATGATGGAGTTTGTGCCGCTCTATGAAGGATTCCTCACCTATGGCGGCATGGAAGTACGTTCCATGGAAGCCATGGCCGTGGGCCTGTACGAGTCCCTGGACATGGAATACATCAGTCAGGGGCCGGAATTCATTGCCTATTTGGTAAAGGAACTGGACGATTACGGCGTACCCGTGATCAAACCTGCTGGCGGTCTGGGTGCCCACCTGAACTGCTCGGAGATTGTTCCTGGTATCCCGCACGACCAATATCCTGCCGCCGCCGTGGGCGCGGCCCTCTACCTTGCCGGCGGTATCCGTGGCATGGAGCGCGGTACCCTCAGCGAGCAGCGTGAGCCCGATGGCACCGAGCGCTTTGCCGAGCTGGAACTCCTGCGTCTGGCCATGCCCCGCCGCGTGTTTACCTTGTCACAGGTCAAGTACTGCGCCGACCGCGTAAAGTGGCTCTGGGACAACCGTGAACTCATCGGCGGTCTCCAGTGGGTATCAGAACCAAAGGTGCTGCGCTTCTTCTTTGGCCGATTGGAGGAAATTGGCTATTGGCAGGAAGACCTGGTAAAGAAGTTCCGCCAGGACTTTGGTGATTCGTTGTAATCACGCCCAGCCAGGCGTTCACCTAAGTAATTATCACAGAGCCATTTACAGAAATTCAGTCCGGCAAATAGCCGGACTGAATTTCTGTAAATAACTGTGAATCAGAAGGTTAAGCGACCGCGGGCCACGCTTACTGGATAAAGCTGGCGAAATAGCCGGCAAACAGCACGTTGGTCATGAGGTAGCCTACCATCGTGGCCACAATGACGCTGATGAGGCCCGGCATCATGAAACTGTGGTTCAAGAGATACTTGCCGATGACGGTAGTGCCAGAACGGTCAAAGTTCACCGTGGCAATGTCGGAGGGATAGTTGGGGATAAAGAAGTAACCGTATACACTGGGGAGTACACCCAGGAGCACGGGACCTGCAATGCCCAGTTCGTAGGCCAACGGCAGCATGGCCACCACCACAGCACCCTGGGAGTTAATGAGCACCGACACCAGGAAGAACACCAGCGCAATGCTCCAGGGGTAGTTGGTCACCAGGTCGGTGAGCATGACCTTCATCTCGTCCATATAGTTGCCGAAGTAGGTATCGGCCAGCCAGGCAATGCCATAAATGGCCACCACAGCCACCATACCGCTCTGCCACACGGCGCCGGCCACGGCTTTCTTGGGAGAGGCTTTGCAGAACATGATGTTGCAGGCGGCGGCCATGAGCATGATAATCTGGATGCAGATGTTCATCTTGGGCAGGTTGATGGCCTTGGCCAGGGTTTGGCCGTCCTCCACATGAATCATCTGGCAGAAAGCAAAGGTCACAATAATGAGCAGGGAACCCAGGAACACAAACACAGAAGCCTTGGCTTCCTTGGAAATCTCCTTGTCCAGGGTAGTGGCCGAATGACCGTACATGAACTGGAAGGTTTCGGGATCGGCCTTCCTCTTGAGGAACTCGGGGTCCTTGTCCAGGTCCTTGCCGCGCTTGTAAGAAGCGGCGGCGGCGCACATGAGGCCAGTGAGGCAGGCCGGGATGGTAACCATGAGCACCTGGGGAATCGAAACCATGTACCCATTGGCATTGGAGATGGTCACAAAGGCCACCACAGCCGCGGCAATGGGCGAACAAGTGATACCCACCTGGGAAGCCACGGAAGCCACACCGCAGGGACGCTCCGGACGGATATTCTTCTTGAGCGCTATGTCGCAGATGATGGGCATGATGGTGTAAACCACGTGACCGGTACCCACCAGCACAGTAAGGAAGAAGGTCACCAGCGGACCCAGGAAAGTGATGTGCTCCGGGTGCTTGCGAAGCATCTTCTCGGCAATCTGGATCATCCAGTCCATACCGCCCGAGGCCTGTAGCGTGCCTGCGCAGGTGACCGCGGCGATGATGATGTAGATAACATCCGTGGGAGGCGTACCGGGTTTGAGGCCGAAGCCGAAAACCAGGATGGCCAGGCCGATGCCGCTGATGGCACCCAGCGCCAGGGATCCGTAGCGGGAACCCACATACAGTGCTGCCAGAACAATGAGCAGCTCAATGATCATGGTAACGGTCATAAGTCCTAGAATTTATACATGTTCAGGCCGGTTTCTTCATCGGCACGGCGTCCGGCCGAGGTAAGGTAATAATCCTCTACAAAGAGCTCACAGGCGCCATTGATGCGCGCATCCAGGAGATGCCCGCCGATGCAGGTATAGTCCCGGCGGCTGGCCGTGATATGGATATGCAGATACACCTGATTGTCCTTCTGGGAAATATTGCCCGTCAGATTGGTGATTTCCATCTGCTCCTCGAAGGTCTTGTCTACGTATTGCAGGGTAGCCGGATCCAGAAAACGGAACGTGGCGCTGTTAACGGCGCCCAGGCCGGTCACCTTGCCGCAATAAATCTCCTTTTCCTTGCAGAACGCCGTGAGCGCCTCCTGGATGCTCACATGATTGTCCAGACTAAGGATATAACGCCGGACACCTTTAGTGCCGGCATTGAGCACAGGCTGCTCCTTCACTTGGGTATACTGATACATGCTAGAATGTGATTAGTTTGGTAAATATACGAATTTTTATTCTTGTCTGGACACCATACGGCCATTTTGGTGTCGGCGTTGTCAAAAAAGGACCTTCAGGACACCATTTGGTCGTTTTGGTGTCCAAACCATTAGCCAACGGTCCACCAGGTGGGACGCAAACGGCTATTATTCAGCTAATTACAAAAGAAAGGGTGCACCTGGGAGTGCATCCTTCTTTTCGCATCTAATTATTAGTCGGGGACTTATTGCCCAGACTATTTCACCATGCCGCTGAAGCCCATGAAGGCCAGGGCCAGGATACCCACGGAAATAATGGCGATGGGCACGCCCTTGAAAGCCTTGGGCACATTGTTCAGGGCCAGGTGCTCACGGATACCCGCAAAGATAACCATGGCCAGGCCGTAACCCAGTGAGGTGGCAAAGGCATACACAAGGGCCTGCCCCAGATTAAGGGCACCGCCTGCGAAGGAGAACTCCTTGGTGACCACATTGATGGCCACACCCAGCACGGCGCAGTTGGTGGTAATGAGGGGCAGGAAGATACCCAGGGCCTGATACAGGCTGGGGGAAACCTTCTTGAGCACAATCTCTACCATCTGCACCAGGGCAGCGATAACAAGGATAAAAGCAATGGTCTGTAGATAGGTAATCCCCAGCGGAATCAGCAGATACTGGTTAATCAAGTAGGTAACCAACGTGGCAAGGGTAATCACAAAGCACACGGCCATGCTCATGCCGCTGGCGGTGGAAAGCTTGTTGGACACGCCCAGGAAAGGGCAGATTCCCAGGAACTGGGCCAGGACGATATTGTTGACGAAAATCGCCGAAATGATAATCAGAAAGTACTCCATAGCCTAGTTCTTTTTAAGGAATTTGTTGAAAAGCACCATCAGGTAACCCAGGCACAGGAAAGCGCCAGGGGCCATGACAAAGGCCAGCATGCCGTCGTGGCCACCAATGAAGTTCCAGCCGAAAGCACTGCCGGAACCCAGGATCTCACGCACGAGGCCCAGCACGGTGAGCGAGCAGGTGAAACCCAGGCCCACGCCGATACCGTCCAGTGCGCTCTCCCCTACGCCATGCTTGTTGGCAAAAGCTTCGGCACGACCCAGCACAATGCAGTTCACCACGATGAGCGGGATAAACAGACCCAGGGTCTCATAAATGGCCGGGGTATAGGCCTGCATGAGCAGCTGAAGCAGCGTTACAAAAGTGGCAATCACCACAATATAAACAGGAATATGCACCTTGTCGGGAACCACCGGGGCAATGGCCGATATGGCTATGTTGCTCAGAACCAGCACAAAGAGCGTGGCCAGCCCCATGGAAAGGCCGTTGATGGCCGATGTGGTAGTGGCCAGCGTAGGGCACATGCCCAGCAACAGGACGAAGGTGGGGTTATTCTTAACCAGACCGTCGGTAATCAGTTTGAACTTACTCATTGTCTTGTCCTCCATCGGTTTCATTGGTTACTTCAATCTCGCCGCCGGGTACGAAATCGGGCTCTTGCAGCCCTTCGCCGCTCTGAACCTGAGCAAATACCTCCAGGGCAACGGCTACTGCCTGCGTATAGGCGCGGGAAGTGATGGTAGAGGCCGTGATGGCATCCACGTCACCGCCGTCCTTGGTCACGGACAGTTTCTTTACCGAAGGATTAAAACCGCGCCACTGGTCCATGAACTTGGCATCCGAGGTGCACTTGGCACCCAGGCCGGGAGTTTCGGCGTGGGAAAGAACGGCAGTATTGTAAATGACGCCGTCCGGGGTAACACCCACAATCATCTCCAAGGGGCCGCCAAAGCCCACGGCCATGGTCTCGAAGGCGTACCCTACCACAGCGTCACCGTCGGTAGCCGTGTAGAACTTTCCTTCGGCGTCGTAGGACAGGTCGGTGAAATGAGGGAGCACCTGGGCAATGGCCTGCTGCGTCTTGGCAACGGCAGCCGCCTGAATGGGCTCTTTAGTGAGGGCATACGCTCCGCCCAGCAAAGCCGAGGCAAAGAGACAGGTAAGGCCCAGCACCAGCACCATATTGGTCAAATTGGATTTTGCAGCCATATTACTTCCTCCCGAATTTTTTCTGTTTGAACCACATATTGAGCAGCGGTACCACAGAGTTCATAATCAAAATGGCAAAGGAAACACCTTCGGGATAGGAGCCGAAGTAACGGATCATCATGGTAAGGAAGCCGATGCCTACGCCGAACACCACGCCACCCCACAGGGACATGGGCGAGGTAACGTAGTCCGTAGCCATGAAGCAGGCCCCCAGCACCAGACCACCGGTAAGGAGGTTGAACAGCGGATCCGTGAAGCGGGAAGGATCGGCCAGCCAGAATACCAGGGACGTCAGTGCCACCGTAGCAAAGATGCTGAGGGTAATCCAAGGCTTGATGACTTTGCGGACGCACAGGTACACAAAACCGGCCAGGAGAGCCAGGGCGCACACCTCACCGGCACTTCCGCCCAGGTTGGCCAGCAGCATGTGACCGTAGTCATAACCACCGGACGTCATGATTTCCTGGATGGTAGAACCCTGCATGAGGCCTTCCTGGACAGCACCCAGCGGGGTGGCTCCAGAGACGGCATCTACGCCGAAGAGGCCCTTGGGGGCGCTCCAGGACGTCATGTACGTGGGGAAGGAAACCAGCAGGAACACACGGCCCACCAGGGCGGGATTCCAAATGTTCTGGCCCAGGCCGCCGAAGGTCATCTTGGCAATGCCGATGGCCACCACTGCGCCAATGAACACCACCCACCAGGGCGTGGTGTAGGGCAGGTTCAGAGCCAGCAGGATACCCGTGATAACTGCCGAAAGATCGCCCACCGTAGAGGGCTGCTTGAGCATATACTTGGTAATGGCCCATTCCAGCAGTACGCAGGAGGCTACGCTCACGCCCAGTACCAGCAGCTCCTGCCAGCCATAGAACACGACCGAACAGATGACGGCCGGGATGAGCGCAATCACCACATCCAGCATCAGACGCTTGGTAGAGTCCTTGCTGTGAATATGGGGAGAAGGTGAAACTAATAACTTACTCATACACGGTTACTTTTTGGCGGCTTCGGCGGCAGCCTTGGCAGCTGCGGCACGGGCACGGATAGCACTCAAAACAAAGCCCTTCCCTACGCGGATGTTATCCAGCAGCGGAATATGGGCGGGGCAGGAATACAGGCAGCAGCCGCACTCGATGCAGTCCTGGGCGGCATTGGCCTCGCAGGCGTCCCAGTCCTTGGCCTTGGACAGTTTGTTCAGGAGGAACGGCTCCAGGCCCATGGGGCAGGCATCGGCACATTTGCCGCAGCGGATGCAGTTGGTCTCGGGGGCGCGGCGGGTCTGCTTCTCGGTGAGGAAGAGCAGGGCGCCGGTACCCTTCACCGTGGCGGCATCCAGGTTGGCAACGGCACGGCCCATCATGGGACCGCCGCTGATGATCTTGGCCGCATCGGCGGGAACGCCACCCAGATAATCTACGATGTAACGCAGGGGTGTGCCTACGCGCACCAGCAGGTTGGCCTGCTTGGGGAAGCACTCGCCCGTTACGGTAACCGAATTATCCACAATGGGCTTGTTCTTTTGGACGGCATCGTACACGGCCA
The DNA here is from genome assembly GCA_905234285.1 of uncultured Bacteroidales bacterium. Lineage (GTDB taxonomy): Bacteria > Bacteroidota > Bacteroidia > Bacteroidales > UBA932 > Cryptobacteroides. The sequence goes on along the minus strand of CAJOHK010000005.1, from coordinate 37,593 downwards.
GCGCGGTGGCTACGTTCTGCACTACGGCACCCACGCTGATGGGGAGGGCGCCGGAACCCACCTGACGGTGCATCACAGCATCGATGAGCTGCTTTTCACCGCCCTGCGGATACATCATCTTCATCACCATCACTTCCATATCCTTGTAGCCCAGCTTGGCAATCACTTCCTTGATATGGGCAATGGCCTCGGGCTTGTTTTCCTCGATGGCTATAGTGCAGGGAACGCCACCCATGGCCTTTTGGAGGAGGGCGGCACCCACCACTACCTGCTCACCCTTTTCCAGGAGGGTGCGGAAGTCGGAGGTAAGGTACGGCTCGCATTCGCAGCCATTGATAATTACGCGCTCGCACTTGGAACCCGGAGGCGGGGAAAGTTTCACGTGCGTGGGGAAGGTGGCACCCCCCAGGCCGACGACACCGCCCAGGCGAACCTTGTCGATAATGGCCTTGGGGTCATCGGGGATAGCGGTAACGAGCGTATCGGAGGTGTCAATGCCCTCCAGCCACTCATCGCCCTCTACGGCAATCTCGATGTGGGTAGACATGCGGCCGGCCAAATCGGCGCGGGGGCCGACGGACTTGACGGTGCCGCTCACGGAGGAATGGATAAAAGCGCCCACGAAACCGCCAGGTTCGGCAATTACCTGGCCCACCTTCACTTTGTCGCCCACGGCCACGCAGGGCACGGAGGGGGCGCCGATGTGCTGGGCCACGGAAAGATAGACGGTAGGAGCCAGCGGAAGCTGCTCAATGGCGCATTCCCTGGAAATCTTGCTGTCGTGCGGATGAACTCCGCCCATGGAGAATGTATGCTTACTCATTTGCGGCCTCCTTTGCTTTTTGATTTCTAATCTTGATACGCTCTTTTACGGCATCCTTGTCCAGGGGCTTGGGGAAGTTCACGCCGTGGATGGCGCCGGTGGGGCACATGGCCTCGCACTCGCGGCACAACTTGCACTTGGACGCATCGATGTAGGCCACATTGCCTTCCACTACAATGGCGTCGTGGGTGCAGGTCTTGGCGCAAATGCCGCAACCGATGCAGGCATTGGCGCAGGCCTTCTTGGCCACGGGTCCCTTGTCCTTGTTGATGCAGGACACATACATGCGCATACCGCGGGGGCCCTTGGGCCTGAGCTCGATGATGCGCTTGGGGCAGGCCTTGACGCAGGCGCCGCAGGCGGTGCACTTCTCCTGGTCCACGACCGGCATGCCGGTGGCAGGATCCATGGAAAGGGCGCCGAACTGACAGGCGGCCACGCAGTCGCCGCAACCCAGACAGCCGAAAGAGCAGCCTGTATCGCCGGTGTACAGGAGCGACTTCACATAGCAGGACGCATAACCGTCATACTCGTTTACGCGGGGACGGGCCTCGCACGTGCCGTTGCAGCGGACCACCGCCACCATGGGCGCCTTCTCCTGGATCTCATAACCCAGGATGGCCGCCACCTTGGCCATGGTGTCGTTCCCGCCCACCGGACAATAATTGTTGTCCAGGTTGGGGGCCTTCACCGCAGCCTCGGCAAAAGCACGGCAGCCGGCAAAGCCGCAACCGCCGCAGTTGGCACCGGGCATGGCCTTCTCTACCTCGTCGATGCGCGGGTCTTCCTCTACCTTGAACTTTTGAGCGACCAAGTAGAGGACCAGCGCAAGCAGGAGGCCCAGGACGGTAACCACTGCGATTGTCCAAATGATCAGATTAACCATAATTATCCTTTTATTGTATACTAATTATCTTCAATATCGGTCAGGATGACAAAGCATCTTTTATGGTAAAGATATACTCGTTTTTTAAGCGGTCGCGCAGCAGCCATAGCACCAGATAATACAAGGCTACGGCGGCAATGCCGGCCAGGCCGGCAGGGACCTCGGCCAGGCCCAGGGCCATGAGCCCAAGGATGACGGCCAGCAGCACCACCAGCGGAATGCAATAGGCCAGCCATACGGCTTTCATGCCCATGGAGGCCTTGAGCACAACTTCTACCTGGTCTCCTACGCCATAGGACGCATAGGGACTGGTGGGCACTTCTACAATCTTCTCGGCCATTTCGCTCATGCTGCACAGCCCGGCGGCATGGCAGGCGCCGCAGGCCGAATGTTGCTGGATGGATACGGTTGTTACCTGCGGCGTCATGCGCAGGACTTTCCCTATATGACTCACATCCTTGCTCATTTCCCCAGAGCCGTGAAGGGATACTTGAGGTTGGATGTATTGGACAGCCAACACTGGACCGAGCCGAAGCGCAACGGGACCTTGATGGCTACCGGAATGCGGTTTCTGTCACTGGACAGCCAGAACTGCAGTTCCTGGTTTCCCTCGAACATGGCACCCGACACCACCGAACAGGAAAAGCGATGGGCCTGCACCTGTCCCATCTTGCGCACCTTGATACGCTCCGTGCCATAATAGGTGAGACGGACGTCATACACATCATCGTCAATGGCGAAGGTAAGCGTCATTACCTGTCCTTTGCGGAATTTGGAATAGTCCAGGGAACGCACATAATAGATGAGGGACGGAAGATCGTAGACGCCGTCGCGGAGGGGAATCTCCAGCGTTTTGGGATCCTTGCCGTCAAACTCTACATCGGCATGAATCTTCCCGGCCTCCCAATCGTAGAGATACAGGTTGGTGGCCGTATAGTTGCCTTCCAGCGTTTCCCGGCTGAATTTATAGGGCCTGATGGTAGATGCGTCGAACCAGCTTTGGAAATGCTCCCGCATTTTAAAGAAGGCGTCAAAGAAAGAGGCGCTCTTCACTTTGAGGGCTGTATGATAGCAGGGTTTTCCCAAATACTGGAGGGAATCCAGGGAAACCGAAACCTTGGCAACCTCGGGGTTCACGGCACCCCACTTGAACATGATGCTCATAATAAACTGCTCCCCGCTCCGGAAAGGTTTTTCCTGCTGAGTGGGGAGGCATGCGCTCACCTGAGCCCATGCAGTCAGGGAAACGAACAGCAAGCAGAGGCAACAAAAGCGGCGCATGGCTAGAAGGCTTCCTGATTCTCGAAATCGTACGGTGCGGCAGCTGGAGGCGTGTCATTGACAGCGCTGGCTACGGGGCCACGGGAGGCATACACGTCAAGGCTCTGGTCCGGCTCTACAAACTTCACCTGGCCGGCTTTGTACTTCATCTCAATATCGCAGACCTCGCCGTTGCGGTGCTTGGCTATGACGATGATGGCTTTCTCCTTGTCCTCCGGGTTGTCGCTCATGCCCACAAAGTCCGGGCGATGGATGAAGATGACCATATCGGCGTCCTGCTCGATGGAACCGGATTCGCGGAGGTCGCTGAGCTGCGGTTTGCCGGTGCCGCCAGTGCGCTGCACGGCGTTACGGGACAGCTGGGAAAGCGCAATGATGGGGATGTTGAGTTCCTTGGCCGTAGCCTTTAGCGTACGGGAGATGGCTGCCACCTCCTGCTCGCGCAGGCCGCGGAGTTCTACGGGGCCCTGCATGAGCTGGAGATAGTCTACCACAATGAGACGAACGCCCTTTTGCTTGACCAGACGCTTGGCCTTGGTACGGAATTCCATGATGGGAATACCGGGCGTATCGTCAATATAGAGCGGAGCCTTGGACAGGCGCTTGAGCGTATCTTCCAGTTGGATCCACTCATAAGGTTCCAGCTTGATACCGCCTTTGATCTTTTCTCCGGACAAGCCCGACTCCGTGGTAATGAGGCGCTTGCCCAGTTGGTCGGCGCTCATTTCCAGTGAGAACACCGCCACGGGCATGTTGGCCTCAACGGCCGCATTGCGGGCAATATTGAGGGCAAAGGCGGTTTTACCCACCGACGGACGGGCCGCCAGGATAATGAGGTCGCTCTTTTGCCAGCCCTGGGTAATGCGGTCTATGGTGGGGAAACCGGAGGGCACACCCGACAGACCGGTGGTGTTTTGCAGTTCCTGCAGGTTGTCCAGCACCGAGTTGATGATGGAGCCGATATCCTGCACATCCCGCTTTACGTTGTTCTGGATGGCGGCGAAGACCTTGGTCTGGGCATTGTCGATGAGGTCGTCCACGTTGGTGGACTCGTCAAAAGACTGCTTGAGAATCTCGTACGAAGCCGTAATAAGATCCCGCTGGATGGTCTTCTGCTTGAGGATTTTGATGTAGTATTCGATGTGGGCGGCGGCGCCGATGTTTTGGGAAAGGCGCGCCAGCACCACGGGACCGCCTACCGCCTCCAGGTTGCCCTTGGAGCGGAGTTTCTCGCTCACGGTGACCAGGTCGATGCTCACATGCTCGTTCACCAGCTCGCTCATGGCCTCGAAGATCATACGATGCTGCGGGTCATAGAAGCAGTTGGCGCTGAGCTCCTCCATAGACTCGTCTATGGTGGCAGGCTCTACCAGCATGGCACCCAGTACAGCCTCTTCTACATCCAGCGCCTGCGGGGGTTTGTTCCCCATAAGGGTGTCCAGATTGAGGGGCTGCTCCGGTCTGTTTTTCTTGCGGGAGGCGTCCGGCATACGGCTATTCGAAATCCGGGTTGATGATAATGCGGCCGCAGTGCTCGCAGATGATGAGCTTGCGATTGGAGGCAATCTCTACGCGACGCTGGGGGGTGATGGTGTTGAAGCAACCTCCGCAGGAGTCGCCGTTGTAGATGCCTACCACGGCCAGGTGGTTGTGTACGCTGGCGCGGATGCGCTCGTAGGCGCTCATGGTGCGGGCGTCAATCTTGGCGGCGCAGGCCTCGCGGCGCTCACGCAGCACGGCTTCTTCCTTGGCGGTCTCTTCCACGATGGTCTCCAGCTCGGCCTTCTTGGCCTTGAGGTCCTCCGTGCGGATGGTGAGACGGTCCTTGAGCTCGTCCAACTCGGCCTTTTGACTGGCAATCTCTACGCGGGTGTCGTTGATGGTTTTCTCGTCGATCTGACGCAGGAGCTCCTGGTTCTCGATTTCCTTGTTCAGGGAGTCGTACTCGCGGGAGTTGGCGATGCTCTCCAGCTGGTGCTGGTATTTCTCGATGATGCTCTCGTGCTCTGAGATGGACAACTTGGCATCGGCGATATTGCGGTTCATCTGGTCGATGAGGGCCGAGATGGAAGCGCTGCGCTCCTTTAGGCCAGCGATTTCCTCCTCCAGGGCGGCCACCTCGGCGGGAAGTTCTCCGCGGAGCTGGATGATTTTATCAATCTCGGAATCGGCGGCCTGAAGCTGATAGAGGACCTTGAGTTTTTCCTCTACGGGCATGTCGGAGTCGGCGAAATTCTTCTGCAGCGACACAAAAGTTTCCCTCTGATCGATAGGGGCCTCCACTTTCACAGCGGCGGCGGTTGTTTTCTTGGTACTTGCCATAAAAATTATAAATCGATTTATGTATTTACATCACAAAATAGTGGACCGGATTGCTCCTGTCCAGCGCGGCACTTTTGTAGCTTGCAAAGGTAGGAAAATTTTTCCGTATCTGAGCCAAGAAAATGTCTACAATCTCCACTTCGCTCTCAAAATGGCCGATGTCCATGACCATGAACCCCTCCGGGACAAAGAAATGGTGATAGGAGACATCGGCGGTGATATAGAGCTGGGCTCCCTTTTGAAGGGCCGCTTCCATCTCCGAGGCGCCGCTGCCGCCCAGGAGCGCCACTTTCTGGATGGGCGTTTCCAGGGGCTTGGACGAACGGATGACCTGCAGGCCGAACTTCTCCTTTACGTAGGCCAGCACCTCCTCCCCCGTCATGGGAATGGGAAGATAGCCGATGCAGCCCAGGCCGGTAGAGGCATCCGGGTCCGGGAGCAGGATTTCGATATCCTGCAGCCCCAGCCTTTTGGCCATGGCCCCGCTCACGCCCTGCGGTACTTTGTCGGCCGACGTGTGCGCGGCATAAACTGCCACGCCACCTTTCACGGCCTTCATCACGGCCGCTCCCACCGGATCCAGGGCATTGATGTGCTTGATGCCGTTAAAAATGAGCGGATGGTGCGTAACCACCATGTCGCAGCCGCTTGCTATGGCTTCGTCTATGAGTTCCGGCGTGCAGTCAAAGCCCACCAGCACCCCGTGAACCTCGTCCTCCGGGCTGCCGATAAGGAGGCCGCTGTTGTCCCAGCGCTCCTGGATACAGAGCGGAGCAAGCGACTCCAGCGCTGCTGTAATGTCCTTTACTTTCATAGGGTTTTGCGAACGGCCACCAGCTGTGCCCTGATTTCCTTGAGTTCATTGAGGGCCTTTACCCGCCTGTCTACGCTGCGGCGGTTCTCCGTGAGACGCTGCTTGGCGCCTTCCAGCGTAAGACCCTGGTTCTTAAGGAGAAACTGAATTTGCTGCAGCGTCTCCACATCCTCGGGGTGATACATGCGGTTGCCCTTGGCGTTGCGCCGGGGCTTCACGAACTTGTCAAAATAGTTGCTCCAGTAGCGCACGGCCGAGGTTTGCTCCCCCAGCAGCTGCGCCACCTCGCCCATTGTATAAATCATCTTTGCCATAGTAATGCAAAGATAATAAAAATCAGGCCTTTTTGGTAGGTTGGTGCGAAAAACTGCGGCGGGGACCTTCGGCCTCCAGCCACTTTTCATGGTCAAAGACCTCTCCGGGGAACGCATACGCCCCCTCATGGTCTATGCAGAACGCCATATAGGTGATAGGAAAGCCCATGTCCAGGAACATCCGTTCATAGAAGGTCTGGACCTGTGTCACTGCCTCAAAATCCATCGGGAGGGAATATATCCCCTCCCGATAAATGTCAGTACCAAAAGCCAGTACTTCCAAATGGTTCACCTGGCAAACGGCCTGGGTGTATTCGTAGAGGTAGCGGGAGTCGGTTTTTAGGTGAACAATACCGCCGGGCTGGAGGAATTTGCGGTAACGCTCCAGGAAGAGCGGAGAGGAGAGGCGGCTGTTCTCGGATCCGCGAAGCTGGGGGTCACTGAAGGTGAGCCAGATTTCGGACACCTCTCCGGGGCCGAAGAACGCCTCGATGAACTCGATGCGGGTGCGCAAAAAAGCCGCATTGGGCATGGCCGTTTCGGTGGCTTCTTTGGCGCCCTTCCACAGGCGGGCGCCCTTGATATCCACGCCAATGTAGTTGATATCCGGATTCCGCTTGGCCAGGGCTATGGTATAGTCCCCTTTCCCACATCCCAGTTCCAGCACAATGGGATGGTCATTGCCAAACATCTCCTGCCCCCAGTGCCCCTTGATGGCATGGTCCTTTAAACGCAGCGCCTTGCTCCCAGGCTCCTTGACACTGAGCACCTCGGCCGCAGAAGGCTGCAGCAGGCAGCGGAACGTCTCGTTCTCGGCAAATTTTTTCAGTTTTCCGTGACCCATAATTACTTCTTTTTCTCAACTACCAGCCCCAAGCCTCTGAAATCGGGAATGAGGTGGCAAGAGGGAGCCGAGATGGTGAGCATCCAGATGCCGGGCTCCGAAGGGGCCACGCCGGACCGGTAGGGCGCATAAACCTGGTTGGAAAGGGGCAGGAAGACCGTTTCCTGATACACGGAATCGGAAGGCGAACTCCAGCGCATCAACAGTTCCAGTTCCGGCGGAAAAACATCCCCTTCCAGGCGGGTATACAGGTCAAAATCGTAGGTGGCGGTGGTATCGCTCATATCTACGGTGAACACAAAGGGCCCCGTTCCCTTTATGAAACGCTCCTGGGAACCGGGCTCATGGCAGGCCGTAGCCAGCAGGCAAAGTAGGATGATCAGGTACTTACGCATTCTTTTTGCCCCGGTTCTTATTCTTATGGCGTTTTTTGCGTTTTTCGGGGTCGAACCGGTTGATGGCATCATCGCCTACTGCCGACACGAACTCCGGCATGGCTGCCACCTTCTCGGGCAGGAGCGTCACGGGTTTCTCGCCGCGGCGGTTCATGGAGATGATGTCGCGCACTGCATCGGCGCTAAGCGGATAGATCTGTGCCAGAGAGCCTTTCTCGTAGGAGAAGTACAGCGTCTCGGCCAGGATGTCGGTCTTTACCAGCCAGGCCTGTCCGTCCTGGAACTCCAGCGGCTCCACCACGCGGGGGATGCGGGAATGGGCGTCCATATAGGCCGCCACCTCGTAGTTGAGGCAGCATTTGAGCTTGCCGCACTGTCCGGCCAGTTTCTGCGGATTCAGGGAAAGGTCCTGCGTGCGGGCGGCCGAAGTGGTGATGGACTTGAACTCCGTGATATAGTTGGCGCAGCAGAGCTCCCGGCCACAAACGCCCAGACCGCCGATGAGGCCGGCTTCCTGGCGGGCGCCTATCTGCTTCATCTCCACGCGGATGTGGAATTCATCGGCAAAGTCCTTGATGAGCTGGCGGAAGTCCACGCGGCCGTCGGCAATGTAGTAGAAGATGGCCTTGGTGCCGTCGCCCTGGAATTCCACGTCGCCGATTTTCATCTCCAGGCCCAGGTTATTGGCCAGTACACGGGCGCGGATCATGGTTTCCTGTTCCCGGGCAATGGCCTCCTGCCAACGCTGGATATCGAAGGGACGGGCCTTGCGGTATATCTTCTTGATTTCCTGCTTGGACGGGTCCACGCCCTTGCATTTCATCTGACGGCCCACAATGGCGCCTTCCAGCGTCACAATGCCCAAATCGTGGCCTGTGGCGGCCTCTACCACCACCAAGTCACCGGTTTTGATGCTCTGGCCCGACGCGTTCTGGTAAATTCCCTTGCGAGTGTTCTTGAAACGCACCTCGTAGTAGCTGTCAAACTGCTCCTGGCCAATTCCCTTGAGGGTATCGTACACCTCCAGCTTGCAGCATCCCTGCCTGTATTTGATGTCCTTCTCGCCGGACTGTTCGTCGGTAACCACAGTGCAGCCCCGGAAACAGTCAAACTGAATGGACTCGTTGGAATATTCGGTCATAGGTTATATAATTGATTCACCAAGTCGGTGAAGAGAATTTTCTGGTTTACATTGCGTTCCACCAGGAGGAGGGCCCTGTCCAGACAGAGCATACCCCTGCGGGGGAACGTGGGTTTGAGGCTGGCGGCCATGCGGGAAAAGAAGGCGTCCTCCCCTGCCGGCACGCGGGAAAGCTGCGGCATTTTTTGCAGCAAAAACACCCGCCGAAGGTCTTCCGAGGCCAGTTTGCAGAACAGCTTCTGCTGCTCGCGGACTTTCAGGTCGGCCACGGCCTCGCCGGTTTCCAGCGCCTTCAGGAGGTCCCGGGCCACTACCGCTTCCAGTAAATCGTGGAACAGGTCCCGGAGGACGGCATTGCCGGCGGCTTCCTTGGCATGGACTTCTTCATCGGCCTCCAGGCTGAGCGGCTGCACGCGCAGGTGCAGGCAACGGGAAGAGATGGTAACCAGCACCTTTTCGGGCGCATGGGTGATGAAGATGAAAAGCGTTTTGAGCGGCGGTTCCTCTACCATCTTGAGGAGGGCATTGGCCGCCTGCGCATTCATTTTCTCGGGCAGGTACAGGACCACTGTCCGGTAACCGCCTTCCACGGCCGAAAGGGACAGCCGGTCCAGGATGCTGCGGGCCTCATTCACCGAGATATTGCTCTGCTTCCCCTCTATTCCGATGGCCTCATAGAGCTCATTCTCAAAGAAATAGGGATTCTCCAGCACCAGCTCCCGGAAAGGGCCGATGAACTGCAACGACACCGGTTTGTCGGGCCCTGCTACGGGGAAAACAAAGTGGATGTCCGGGTGGATGAGTTTCTCTACGCGGGGGCTGCCGCCGTATAGCTCGGTAAGGAAAGAAAGGGCCAGGGGCAGGGCGCCACCGCCATCATCCTCGTGCAGCAGCAGGGCATGCGGAACGTGCGCGCTCCGAACCATCTGGAACAGCGCGGCCTGAACGTCCGTATTCCCGTACACTTTCATTACCAGTTGCGTTCTCCCACAAAAAGTGCGAGTTGTTTTAAATACTGTTTGCTGGCCGACTCGGGCAGGCAGGACAAGCAGTCAATGGCCTTCTGGATGAAGTCCGCCATCACATCTGTGGCCTTTTCTACGCCCTTGCGGGCATGTACGAAGGTTTTGACTTCGCGGGCTAGATCCGGATGGTCTGCGATGCGCGTTACCTTATCACGGATGACGGACGCCTCCTCCGGGGACAGACCTTCCAGTGCGCACAGCAGCGGCTGGGTAATCTTTTGCTCCTTGAGGTCGATGCCCACAGGCTTTCCCAGCGCCGCCAGGTCTTCCCGATAATCAAAGATATCGTCCTTAATCTGGAAGGCGATGCCCAGGTTGCGGGCAAAGGCGCCCATGGAGACAATGGTATCCTCGGGCGGGGCCACCGAAATGGCGGCCGACAGCGCCGCAGTCTCGAAGAGGGAGGCCGTCTTGCAGTACACGATGCGCAGGTAATCCTCCTGGGTGGTGTCGCCCGACTGCGCTTTTTGCATCTGGAGCAGCTCGCCCTGCGCCAGGGCACCCAGCGTTTGGGCATACAGCCGCAGGACGCGGTTATCCTTGCTGGGGGTGTCCAGAACCGTTATCATGCAACGCACCAGCCAATAATCCCCCACCAGTACGGCGGCCGAGTTGTTGAGCAAGGCGCTCACGGTAGGCTGGCCGCGACGCTCCCGGGCCTCGTCCACCACGTCGTCGTGCATGAGGGTAGCGTTGTGCAAAAGCTCGGTGGCGGCGGCGTAGCGGCATGTGGCGTTGTTAACCTCCCCGCAGGCACCGGCTACCAGCAGCGACAGCATGGGGCGCATCATCTTGCCGGGATGCTCCCGCAGCAGGCGGTTGGTGGCGTCCAAAAGGGCAATGTCGCTCCTAAGGGCCGCATCGATCTGCGCCTCCACTTCCTCCAGCTGTGAAGCCAGGAATATCTTGATTTCCCTGATGTCCATTACTTGAAATAGCTTACCAGTTCTTCTACCGATTCCGGGAAGTGAACCAGATCCTTGTCCTGGACAGAGAGCATGCCCGTGGCCACATAATGGTCCAGCAACGCTTTGAAAGGATTGTAAAAGCCCTTGATATTGAGCACAAACAGCTCTCCATGATAGCGGCCCAGCTTGCGAAGCGTATGGGTTTCGGCAAATTCGTCCAACGTGCCGATCCCGCCAGGAAGCGCAATGGCGGCGCAGGTATCCTTGCGCATAAGCTCCTTGCGTTCGCTCATGGTTTCGGTCCATTCAACGGCCGAAAGGTGCGGATACTCCAGCCCCTTCATAAAACGCGGCAGCACCCCCGTATGGAAGGCGCCGCATGCATCTGCTTCACGGGCTATGGCGCCCATGGTGCCGCGGTTGCCACCGCCGCTCACAAAGGAATAGTCCAGCTCATGAAGCGCACGGACCAAGGCCCGCGCCGCCTGGTTGAAGGCCGGGTCTATCTGGTCGCTGGATGCGCAAAAGATAACTACTTTGCCCGGATTCATCAGAAGAAAATGCCAAGGGTGATTTTGACGCCCTGATAGTTCTGGATGTCCTTGTAGCTGGCTTGGACTTCGGCCAGGACATCCTGGTTGAGCTTATCCTCGTTGTACAGCTTGCCCAGGTTCATGAACCATTGGACAGAGATTTGCACGTGGTTCACCAGCTCTACGCCGGCACCTACGCCAAAGCCGCCTTCTATCAAGTTCTTGGCTCCGGAGAGGGCTTTGTTGATTTCCTCGCTGCCAATGGTCTTCTGAGCTGCCCCAAGCCGATAGGTCGAAGCATAGTTCTCGGCGTCGTACACCTTTACGCCCACGAAGGGCTCGAAGAGCAGATACGGGCGAAAGGCCAGCAGGTCGATGCCCAGCTGGGCACCCAGGGCCAGCTCTACGTAACCGGTCTTAGACTCAAAACTGCCCGAGAAGTCGGCGAGGGTTTGTTCACCGGACTTGATATTGGCCACGGTCTGATGCAGGTTGGCCCCCTTTACCTGATACATGAGGGCCGGCTCCAGGACAAACATGGGGCCCATTTTAATCTTGTAGGCTACACCCGCATGGAACAGGCTCACATTCTTGAGGTTTTCCATGGCGTTCTGCGTGTCCACAAAGGAGGCCGAAGAGGTAAAACCGCCAATAACACCAAACTGGGCATGAGCGGCCACCACCGTGGTCAGGCTCAGGGCCAGAACGGCAAGTAATCGTTTCATGGGACTAGAGGTTAGCTTTAATCTTTTCTACCAGCGCCGGCTTGGGCATGGCACCCACGGTTTTATCTACCACCTGGCCGCCCTTGAAGAAGAGCAGGGTGGGAATGCTCATGATACGGAACTGGGCCGCAATTTCATCGGCGTCGTCCACGTTCACTTTTACCACGGTAATTTGGCTGGACATCTCGGCCTCCACCTCATCCAGGATGGGAGAAAGCATGCGGCAGGGACCGCACCAGGTTGCCCAGAAATCTACCACAACCAGCTTGCTGTCCTGCAGCAGCTCGTTGAAATTGCTATTGGTTGCTACTTTTGCCATAAGGTTTGTTCTTTAATTCTACAAATATAAGCATTTTTTACAACGCCTGTTCTACAGGCAGGACGTAGGCCCGTAGGCCCAGGTCCTTGTTGGCTGCGTCGGTATCCCGTAAATGGTTCATGATGGCGGGCACTAGGGCGTCCTCCACCACCGACAACAGGGCATGGTTCTGCGTGGGCCAGGCATGCGAGCCCAGATGCGGCTCGCCGTCTACCGACCCGCGGCCGCCAATCTCTTCCCAAACGGTATATCCCCGCTGGCCCAGACCTTCCAGCAGGTTGACAATCTCCTGATTGTATGCCTGATTATATGCTACAAATATCGCTTTCATACCTAATAATCTTAAATGATTACGCCCCCGGCAGTATTGTTTTGCAAAACAACACTGCCGGGGGCTCATGACTACTTAGCTTTCTTAGCTTTACGTCTTGCACGGTGTTCGGTGAGGCCGCAGTACAGGACCGGGATAATGACCAGGGTGATAATGGTAGAGACACTCAGACCCCAGGCCACCGTAACACCCAGGCCGCGCCACATCTCGGAGCCTTCGCCGGTACCCAGGGCCATGGGCAGCATACCCAGGACCGTGGTGAGGGTGGTCATGAGAATGGGGCGCAGGCGGCTTCGGGCGGCCGTAACCGAGGATTCCCGTACGCTCATGCCCCTTTCCTGGCACAGGATGGTGTAGTCGATGAGCACGATACCGTTCTTAACCACAATGCCCAGCAGGATAATGATACCGACCATACCCATCATGCCGATGGCCAGATCGCTGATCATGTTCCCCAGAGCTACACCGGTAAAGGCAAACGGAATAGAGAACATAATGACGAAGGGTCCCATGAAAGATTCGAACTGGGACGCCATGACCATGTACACCAGGATAATGATGAGGGCCACCAGCAGGAGCAGCGAGCCGAACATCTCCTGTTGCTCTTCATAGTCGCCGCTGATGGCATAGGACAGTTCCTGCGGCAGCGGATTGGCATTCAGGATTTCGTTAACGGCATCTACGGCCTCGGACAAAGCCGTTCCGCGGGCCACCAGGCCGGTTGCCGAGATATACCGTTCCCGGTTCTTGCGCTGGATGGTAGGAGGCACCTTGGATTCCACCACACGGCCCAGGTCGCGAACCCGGATGGCCTGGCCTGCCGTGTTATACACCAGAATGTTCTCGATGTCGTCCATGCTCTGGCGGAACTCCGGTGCATAGCGCACCCGGATGTTGTACTCGTCGCCGTCCTCCCGGTAGAAGGAGCCCACCGAGCCGCTCATGGCGGCCGATACCGCAGCCGCGGCGGTAGTGGAAGACAGGCCGTTCAGGGCCAGTTTTTCGCGGTCGAAGTCTACCTCATATTCGGGCGTATAATCGTCTCGGCCCAGCAGGACCTGCGAGAATTTGCCGCTGGCCATCATTTGGTCACGATACTGCTTGGCGGCCTGCTCGGTCTCGTCAAAGTCGTAGCCGTAGATCTCCAGTACTACGCGCGAGGCACCGCCCATGCCCATGCCGCCCTCGGTCACGTTGGCCTTCTTGAGTTCGGGGAACATGCGAAGGTCGGCGCGGATGATATCGGAGATCTCGGAGGTGGTGCGGAAGGGAATGCCCTTCTCACGGGCCAGCACCTTACGCTCGGTGGCCGTGTGCACATTGATGTTATAGGAAATGATGTAGGTGCCGTTGGAGCGCATGTTGGCCCAGGTGTTGTCGGCGTCGGCCTGGCCAAAGTTGTAGCTCATGATCTTGATCTCGGGGACATCGGCCAGGATTTGCTCATAAATGGCGGCCGCCACTTCGCGGGTAACGTCCTGCGCCGTGCCGATGGGCAGCTCGGCCGATATGGTCAAGCGCCCCTGGTCCTGCGTGGGGAAGTACTCCGTCTTCATGCGGGGACCGTAGATGGTCAGCACCACGGCAAACACCACAAAGGACAGCAGCAGCACCAGCTTTTTGTGATTCATGCACCAGGCAATGAAACGGGAATAACCGGCCGACAAACCGTCCAGGAACTTGTTCACGGGCGTGAACAGGAGGTTGTGGAACTTGCCGGTTTTGCGGCCGGGCGTGAGCAGCCGGGAACACAGCATGGGAACCAGCGTGAGGGCCGCGGTGGTGGACACAATCATGATGATGCTCACAATCCAGCCCAGCTGACGGAACATGATACCCGCCATGCCGTTGATCATGGTAAGCGGCAGGAACACGCACAGCATGGTGAGGGTGGACGCAATCACGGAGATACCTACCTCGGCGGTGCCGTGAACGGCCGCCTCCCGGGGTTTCTCGCCGCGCTCGATGTGGGACGAGACATTCTCCAGCACCACAATGGCATCGTCTACCACCATACCCACGGCAATGGCCAGGGCGCTCATGGAGATGATGTTGAGGGTGTTGCCCGTAAAGAACAGATACATCAGGGATGCCAGCAGGGCGATAGGGATGGAGAGCACCACAATGAGGGTACCTCTCCACCGGCCCAGGAACAGGAACACCACCAACATCACCACCAGGAAGGTAATGAGGATGGTTTCCAGCAGGGAGTGGATGGTGTTGAGAATGTTGGTAGAAGAGTCTACCACCGTATTGATCTTGATGTCCGAGGGCAGGTTGGGCTCAATCTTTTTGAGCGCCTTCTTCACATCCTTGATAACGTTTACCGTATTGTATCCCGACTGCTTCTGGATAATAATCTGGGCGCCGCGGATACCGTTGGTATAGGACTCCTGCGACTTTTCCTCCATGCCATCCTCTACGCGGGCCACATCCCGCAGATAGACGGCAGCGCCGCCCCGGTAACCCACCACCACGTCCATCAGTTCCTGGGGATCGGAGAATTCCTTCTTGATGCGCAGCGAGTAGGTATTGGAGCCGATGTCGATGCTGCCCGAGGGCACATTCCGGTTTTCGGCCGCAATGATGCCGGAAATGCCGGTAATGGTGAGGCCATAGGCTTCCAGCTTGGAAGGGTCGCAGTACACCTTGATTTCACGGTTGGGGGCACCGCTCACCGACACCGTACCCACACCGGAAACGCGGGCCAGCGGCGTAGCCAGGCGGTCTTCCAGGATTTTGTCCAGGGCGCTCACGCTCTGACTGGCCGTGCAGGCCAGGATCATGATGGGCATGTCGTCGGCGCTGAACTTGAAGATGGTGGGGTTGGAGGCGCCGTCCGGCAGCTGGGACTTGATCATGTCCAGCTTGTCGCGCACATCGTTGGTGGCCACCTCTATATCGGTCCCGTACTGGAATTGCAGGGTAAGGAGCGAGACATTCTCGCGGGAAGAGGAGGTGACATCCTTCAGGTTGGCTACCGAGTTGAGGGAGTTCTCCAGCAGTTTGGTCAGGTTGGTCTCCACGTCTTCGGCGCTGGCGCCCGGATAGGAACTCATGACCATGATGGTATTGGATTCGATGTCCGGGAAGTTGTCTACCGGCAGTTGCACCAGGGCGAAGACACCCAGGATGGCAAAGGCCAGGAACACCAGGGCGGTGGTAACCGGTTTATTGACGGCTGTTCTGTAAATGCTCATGGCCGGCTACTTATTAAGAACCTGCACGCTCACACCGTCTTTGAGGGCCGACTGACCCTTCACCACCACCTGGCTCCCCTCAGGGATGCCTTCGGTGATTTCATAGGTGTTGCCGAGGTGGCGGCCCAGGGTGACAGGAGTAAAGGAAACGGTGTTGTCGGCGCCCAGCAGATAGACAAAGCGCTGGCCGGTTCCCTCCATGCGCACCACGGCCTGGTCGGGAATGACCACTCTTTTCAGATTGCCGAAGTTCACGCTCACGCGGGCATACATGCCGGGGCGCAAGGCTTTGTCGGCGTTGGACACCGTCAGTTCCACCTTGACGGTGTGCGTAGCGGCATCTACGGTAGGATACAGGCGTTCCACCTTGCCGGTGAAGCTGCGGCCAGGGATGGCATCGGCCGTGATCTTGACGGAATCGCCCTTTTTCACTTTGGTATAATCGCTCTCGGAGATGCCCACCAGCAGCTTCACGGGCACCACCTGCTGTACCACAAACAGCGGGGCGCTCATGGAGAACATGTCGCCGGCGTCAAAATTGCGGGCGGTGACATAGCCGGTTACCGGGCTCTTGAGGATGGTGTTTTCCTTTACGTTCTCGTAATTGGTCTTGCGCACCTTGTAACCCAGTTCGGCGGTCTCGAAATCGCTCTGGGATACGCCGCCCTGGGCATAGAGCTGCTTCAGGCGCTCGTATTCCACCTCGTCGTTCTTCACTTGCAGTTCCAGCTGCTCCAGCTGCAGGCGGTCCATTTCGGCCAGGACCTGTCCTTTTTGGACGTAGTCCCCTACTTCTACATTTATTTTGCGGATACGGCCGCCGCTCTGGGGCATGATGTTGTTCACGGCATAGGCCTGGACCGTGGAGGCGTAGGTGCTCTCCTGCGCCACGGTCTGGACCTGGGCCGTTACGACCTCCACATTGGGCACCTGAGCCGGGCCCTGGGTCTGGGATTGATTGGCACCGCTGTTTCCGCAGGCCCACAAGGCCAGCAGGGCGGGAAGAATGGCAACTTGAATCTTCATATTTGTTCTCTATTTATTCTTGGGAAAAATCGTAGCCCAGGGTCTGCTCCAGCCCTGCTTTGGCCACCACAAAACTATAAACGGCCTGGGCCACCTGCAAACGGGTTTGCGTGAGGGTGAGCTCGGTGTTGTTGAGGTCGGTGAGGGTGCTCTTGCCCACCTGATAGCTCTTGGCAGCTATGTCGTAGGCTTTCTCGGCACTCCTGAGGGCCTCCTTGGAGGCGTCGTAGGTTTTCATGGATGTTTCCATGGTGGAAAGGCTCTGCCGGATGCCGATACGGAGCTGGCGCTCGGCGTTCTGGCGCTGGAGTTCCAGCTCATTGGCCTGCACGCGCGCTTGCTTGATGGCGTGATAGCGCTGCCCGCCGGTGAAGATGGGAATGCTGAGGTTGAACACCAGGGTGCTGGACGGCAGCCATTTCCACTGGCTCAGATTGAATTTGTCGCTCTGGGTGTAGTAATTGTAGCTCAGCTGCATGGACAGGGTGGGCAGGCAGGCATATGTCTGCATGCGGATTTGCTTGGCCAGCATCTCGGCCTGGGTGGCGAGCTGGCGCATCTGGCTGTTGCGGTCCAGGGTGGCCTCGCTGCCCTCATTGATGTCGTAAAACATCTGGGCGGCATAGTCTTCCAGACGGCCCCTCACGTCCACTGCCATATCCAGGTCTACGCCCATCACAGCCTTAAGCTGCCACAGGGCCAGGTAGATGGCATTCTCGGCGTTGTACACGTTGGGGATGGCGGCCGCCAGCGAGCTTTGCGCACGGGCCAGATCCATGTCGGAGGCCTTTTGGGCGTTATACCGCATCTCGGTGAGCTTGCAGTTTTGGACGGCGTTCTCAAATACGGCGTTATACACATCGTAGGAGGCTTTGGCCATGAGCACGGCGTAATAGGCCTGTTTGACCGAAGACACCGTTCCCAGGCGGGATTCGCGGGCCTGCTCCACGGCCAGCTCCACCTGGTCGCCGGTCAGGCGCAGGCTCTCCCACAGCTGGACATTTACGATGGGCATGGCGGCCGACAGCCCCAGGGTTACCTGGTTGCGCCGGCCCATCTCTATGGCGTCACCGCCGCTGGAGGCAGTCTCTTCCTGCTTAGGGGCCACATAGGGAACAAAGGGCGTATTGGTAGCCTCGTACAGCTGATTGATGTAATACATAATGGGCTCAAAGGCGCTGGTCATCATGGAGGCCATGCCGCCGGAGCTGGAAGAGCCGCTGTCGTCGTCCGAGCCGAAGTACACCTTTTGCTTTTGAATAGCATAGCTGTACATGCCCGATGCGCTGATTTGCGGGAAAAGGGCGCCATAGGAGCCCCGCTGCGCATACTTGGTGCGCTGCACTTCCATATCGGCCACTTTTACGGATGTATTCTCCGACAGGGCTATTTTGATGGCATCGTCCAGGGAAAGCAGAACCGTATCCCCGGCGGCCGGCCGCTCATCGCCTTGAAACTGCGCCTGCGCCGCAACAGGTACCAGCAGCGCAAGGGTCAGGATCAGTTTTTTTATCTTCATACACTACTACAAAATTAAGTTGCAAATATACTACAAAAATCGCACCTGATAAAATAGATTCTTCGCTTGGCTCAGAATGACAGAAGAAGGCAGAATGACTGTCGGCATTTTTTATTATCTTTGTGGCTGCTATGGAATATTTGGTTGTTCACTGGAATATCGATCCTGCCATCCTTCGTCTGGGCGGATTCGAATTGCGCTGGTACTCGCTCCTGTTTGTGGGCGGGTTCATTCTGGGATGGTTCATCATGAAGCATTTCTTCCAGCGGGAAAAGATAGATGTCAATCTGCTGGATCCCCTGCTCTATACCATGCTCATCTGCACCATCGTGGGCGCCCGGCTGGGGCATTGCATCTTCTACCAGCCCGACTACTACTTTGGCAGCTGGGCCGGTTTCTGGGAAATCTTCATGCCCTGGAAAGGAGGTCTGGCCAGCCACGGCGGCACCATCGCACTCATTCTGGGCATGTGGTGGTATGCCCGCAAATACGGCCCCAAGAACGGCTTTGACTTCTTCTGGATTGTAGACCACGTGGTCATTCCCATTGCCTTCGCCGCCTGTTTTATCCGGCTGGGCAATCTATTCAATTCCGAGATTTACGGCGGTCCTACCAGTCTCCCCTGGGGATTCATCTTCGAGCGCAACGGGGAAACCGTCCCCTGCCACCCCACCCAGCTGTACGAGGCCGGCACTTACCTGCTGCTGGGCCTTGGCCTGCTGTGGCTTTACAACCACAAACTGGAAAAACTGTACCGGGGCACTTTCTTCGGCATTTTCTTCATTGTATGCTTTGGCAGCCGCTTCCTCATTGAGTTCATCAAGAACGACCAAGTGGACTTCGAGGCCAACATGGCCCTGAACATGGGCCAGCTGCTCAGTATTCCCTTTGTGCTGCTGGGCATTGGTTTCCTGGTGTACGCCTACGTAACCAAGCATCCCGCCATGGCACAGCACCCCGAGCCCCTTCCCAAAAAGAAGGAGCCCACGCACTTCGCCAAGCCCACCGGGCGCTAAGACGCCGGGGGGGCATGCGGACGGGCTGGCCGTTGCTAAGTTCTGGGGGTGTTAAGCTGCGGCCTAGCGCTTATACCCGTACTTCCGCAGAATCTTTAGCAGGGGCTTTTCGATGGACTGTTCCCAGAGGGTGTAGCCGTAATCGCCGGGATGGGTTCCGTCTACGGAGCTCTCGTGGGACTTGGGCGTAGCACAGGGGTGCAGGTAATACACGTCCGGGTACTTTTCACAGGCGATGGACATGAGTGAATCGGTCACCTCTATCCGGCGGGCCTCAAAGGCATCTTTAACCGTGTTAAAGTTTCGGTATTCCCGGTAAATGGTGCGCTGGAAGATGAGCGGAACGCCCGGATGGGCCGCCTGTACCTGCTCAATAAAGGGGAACAGGCGCTCCTTGATTTGTTCGATGGAGGGATTGGAGAAGGTGTCCAGAAGCAGTGCGTCAAACTGGGCGTCGGAGAGGGCTTGGGCATAGGCTGGCTGCAGTTTGCAGTTGCCGCTCATGCCGAAAGGCAGCACGGTGAGGCCGGTGCGGCGGGCCAGTTGCACGGGGTAGCTCATGCCCGGCCGGCTAGTGGACACCCCCATGGTAAAGCTGGAGCCGTGTACCGCCAGCTTAAAGGCCGATGCTTCTGGCACTATAGCCAGCGTGGCACCTTCCTCCAGGCCCACCTGCAGGCTGCGAAGCTCACTGTACATGGGAAGATACAGCAGGCACTCATGCTCGCTGCCGTCCATATCGGCCAGGAGGGTAAAGGCCTGATCCTCTTTGCCTTTCGATGGCACGGCCGCCGAGGCCCACAGCCACCGGCCGTCCTGCCGGATGTACAGGTCGAAGCCCATCACCGACAACTGGTTAGTGGTGCGGCCACCATAGATATAGCCGTACCCGGCCTGCAGCTTGATGAACTTGGAGTTGGTCTTGAAATGCAGGGTGAGGCCGGCCGAACACATCACCAGGTTGCGTTCGGCGCCCACAAAGGCGTAGCGGGAGGTGTCGGCCCGGTGATAGGGATTCCCGGTTTGCAGCAACTTGCCGCCCAGGCCCATTTCACAGCCCGGATACCAGCGGGTTTGCGCACCTGCGAGGGCGCTCACCAGAAAGAGGAGCAGTGCAATTCTTTTCATAATACACAAAGGTAGTGATTTTTTATGGCCGGTTGTCCAAAAAATCGTAAATTGCAGCCGCTTTAAAAAGAAGATTATGCTGGTATTGTTACTCCTCCTTGCCGGGCTTCTGTTCGCCTCCTGCCAGGGACCGAAGAATCAGGAACCCGTTCCTCAGGTTCTCACCGGTGACTATGAGGCCGATTTGCAGGGCCAATGGGACCGCACCGCCGGTCTTTTCCACAGCTACGAGGGCATCCCTGGCCCGCAAACCGCAGCGCCCAAAGGCTATGAACCCTTTTATGTGAGCCACTACGGCCGTCACGGCTCCCGCCGGCAGATTGGCGGCGGCGGCACCGTTGCCTGGACCCTCCTGAACGAAGCCTCCCAGGCCGGCATCCTCACCCCCAAGGGCGATTCCCTCTTCCAGGACGTCTCCAGGCTGTATGACCAGCACGTGGGCATGGACGGCGAGCTCACCTTGCGGGGCGGGCAGGAGCATCAGGGCATCGCCCGGCGCATGTACAAGCGCTTCCAGCCGGCTTTTGACAAAGGCGGCAAGGTGCACTGCCAGTCCAGCAAGATCCGCCGCTGCCTCATAAGCATGTCCAACTTTACCGGTGCGCTCTGGAGCCAGGCACCTGAACTGGAAATGGATTTCATCACCGGAGACCCTACGCAAACCGTCATCATGCACGATTACTACGAGTACGATGAGGCCACCCTGAACCGCAGCGTCGCGCTGGAGGACTCCGTACTCCATGCCCTGGTGAACCCGCAGCACATGATGGAAGCCTTCTTCCTCCCCGGTCCCCAAACGGCAGCCGTGGTTCCGGACCCGTACCGCTTTGCCAAATACCTCTTTTACATTGCCGCCGATGCCCAGGACCTGCTCCTGGAAGCCGGCCCGGTGGATGTATTCCGCTATTTCACCCGGGAAGAACTGCTGGCGCTGAGCAAGTTCTTCAATGAAAAGTATTACCAGACCTTCGGCAACACGGTCGAATTCGGCAAGTACCTGCGCTGGCAGGCCAAATGGCTGCTGGAAGACGTGGTGAACCGGGCCGATGCCGCCCTTGCCGCCGGCAATGTGGCCGCCGACCTCCGATTCGGCCACGACAGCGCCCTCTTCCCGCTGGCCAGCCTCATCGGCCTGGATCCCATGGGGACCGAAATTCCTGCCGGGAAGGCCTCGGAGAGCAATATGTATCTGTGGAAATACCTGTGCATGGGCAGCAATCTCCAGATGGCTTTTTACAAGAACAAAGCCGGTAGCGTGCTGGTCAAATTCCTGTACAACGAGCAGGAGACCACCATCCCCGCCCTGGCGTCATCGGCCCCCGCGCCCTACTACGACTGGGAGGAACTGCGCCCCTACCTGCTGACGCTCTGCACCGACAAGTCGCTTTGATTTATGCGCAAAGATGCGTAAATTTGCAGGCTGGAAAAATATTCAACATCTATCATAACTATGCAACAATTCATTGACAAGTACGACTTTACCGGCAAACGTGCCATCGTACGCGTAGACTTCAACGTTCCCCTGAACGAAAACTTCGAGATTACCGATGATACCCGTATCCGCAGGGCCATGCCCACCCTCAAAAAGGTGCTCGCCGGCGGCGGTTCCGTCATTATCATGTCTCACCTGGGCCGTCCCAAGAAGGTAGATCCCAAATTCTCCCTCAAGCACATCGTGGCTCATGTGAGCGAGTGCCTGGGCGTTCCCGTACAGTTCGCCGAGGATTGCCAGAAGGCCGATGCCGAGGCTGCCGCCCTTAAGCCCGGACAGGCCCTGCTGCTGGAGAACCTGCGCTACTACGCCGAGGAAGAAGGCAAACCCCGCGGCCTGGCCGAGGATGCCTCCGACGAGGAAAAGAAAGCCGCCAAGGCTGCCGTGAAGGCCTCCCAGAAAGAGTTCGTCAAGAAGCTCGCCAGCTACGCCGACTGCTACATCAACGACGCTTTCGGCACCGCTCACCGCGCACACGGTTCTACCGCCCTCATCGCCGAGTACTTCCCCAATGACAAGATGTTCGGCTACCTCATGGAAGGCGAGATCAAGGCCATCGACAACGTGCTCAAGAACGCCCAGCGTCCCCTCACTGCCATCATCGGCGGTTCCAAGGTAAGCTCCAAACTCGCCGTTCTCAAGAACTTGGTGGGCAAAGTGGACAACCTCATCATCGGCGGCGGCATGGGTTACACCTTCATCAAGGCCCAGGGTGGCCAGATCGGCAACTCCCTGCACGAGGACGAGCTCATTCCCGATGCACTGGAAATCATGAAGGAAGCCAAGGAGAAGGGCGTGAACCTTTCCCTGAGCGTTGCTACCGTTTGCGGTCAGGCTTTCGACAACGATACGCCCCGCAAGATTTTCCCCATCAACCAGATTCCCGAAGACTGGGAAGGCATGGATGCCGCCCCGGAGAGCCTGGAGAACTGGAAGAAGATCATCCTGAGCTCCAAGACCATCCTCTGGAACGGTCCCGTGGGTGTGTTCGAGCTGCCTAACTTTGCCAAAGGTACCCTCCAAATCGCCGAAGACCTGGCCGAGGCCACCAAGAACGGCGCCTACACCCTGGTGGGTGGCGGTGACTCCGTGGCCGCTGTTACCCAGATGGGTTACGCCGACAAGGTGAGCTACGTTTCCACCGGCGGTGGCGCCATGCTGGAAGCCATCGAGGGCAAGACCCTCCCCGGCATCGCTGCCATTCAGGACTAATGGTAGAGTTTCCCGCATCCTACTGGAAAGATTACGAGCTCCTGGACTCCGGCAACGGAGAAAAGCTGGAGCGATTCGGCAAGTATGTACTACGGCGTCCCGAGCCCAAGGCTCTGTGGACGCCGTCCTTGCCGGAAAGCGACTGGCGTCGCCGTGCCAACGTGGTGTTCAAGCCGGGTGCCGGCTTTGGCAAGGCCGGGAAAGAAGACAGCGGCACCTGGGAGCGCACCGGCCGCATGGAGGACCAGTGGGGCATTGCCTACAATGGCGCCCCGGACCCGGAGACCCATGCTGCCAGCGATCTGCATCTTTCCCTGCGCCTGGGACTCACTTCCTTCAAACATGTGGGCGTGTTCCCCGAACAGGCGCCCAACTGGGAATTTATCTATCGTGAGACGTCCCGCCTGGTGCGCATCCACAAGGCCAACGGCCTGCCCGCACCGCGCGTGCTCAATCTCTTTGCCTATACGGGTGCCGCCTCCCTGGCCGCCCGCTGCGCCGGGGCCGATGTCACCCACCTGGACAGTGTGCGTCAGGTAGTTACCTGGGCCCGTGAAAACATGGAGCGCAGCGGCCTGGACGGCATTCGCTGGGTGGTGGAGGACGCCCTCAAATTTGCCAAGCGTGAGGCCAAACGCGGCAATAAGTACGACGGCATCATCCTGGACCCGCCGGCCTATGGCCATGGTCCGGACGGCGAAAAATGGAAGCTGGACGAGCTGTTGTTTGGCCTGCTGCAGAATGTGGCCGCCATCCTTTCGGAACGAGATGCCTTCATGGTCTTGAACTTGTACTCCAACGGCTACAGCGCCGCCCTGGGCGAGACAGTGGTGAAGGAGGCATTTAAAAACCAGTTCCGCGAAATGACTTCCGGGGAACTGGCTTTCAACGATTCTTTCGGTAAAGTCCTGCCGCTCAGCATCTACGTACGGCTCAAGCGGTAAATTAGGGCCGATCCTTACGCCCCAAGCGCTACTCGGCCGGGGCTCCTTCTTCCTGCCCGTAACTGCCGGTTACGGCATGGAGGAGGTCTTCAAAGCGGTCGGTCAAGTCTTTTGCCAGCTCCTTGTCACCGTACTGTTTGGCTACATCGGCTATGTACAGGAGTACGCGGCCGGCGGTCTCGAACTCGTTCTGGCCCAGGGAGCCCCATTCCACGTAGAAGGTAGCGGTTTCCAATAACTGCTCTCCCATGCGAGCGGCCAGGTCGTGGGCTTTCTCCGTAGCACCCAGATAGTAGTAATTCTCTATCATCTGAGCCACCATGTAGTCATTGCCGGCAAAGCCAATGGGAATGCTTTCCAGCGGGAAGTTGGCTTCCGGGAAGTTCTCCTGACAAAGATCCATGATTTCCAGGGCCTTCTGGTCCTCGTTGGCATCGATGAGCGCATTGGCCACCGTGGTGAACATCTGCCGCTGGGACAGCACACCCAGGAAGGTGTACATATTCTGGTAGTCTACAAAGTAATCTGTACGCTTGAGGGCATCCCATTTGTACAGGTTCTTCATGCGGTCATAGAGTGCCAGGGCGTCCACCTTTCCTGCATCGGTAGAGGCGGGCTTGTTCTTGATGGGTGTAAAGCGGTAGGAAAAACCGTCGTACATCAGATAGTCCTTGATGCCCACATTGATGTCCCCGCCCATGTTGAGCACATGGAGCGGACGGTCCCACTCATAGCCCGACAGCAGGTCCAGCATGAACAGTTCCGGCTTGGAGAGGTAGTTCTTGTCCTTGGACATGGTGAGCATGATCTGGTCCGGAATCTCGTCGGCAAACCGGGCCGGAACAATGCCGTATTTGATGCAGTTCTCCTTGTTCACGGGAAGCACGATGTTGCGGGCGCAAATGAAGTCCAGCTTTCGGCCGCCCTCCAGCGCCACCTTCATCTTGGGATCCTTGAACACGTCCATCACATCCTTGATGAACATGGGCGAACCGTCGTCGTAGGCAATGTAAACGAACTCGTTGGTACCATAGAGGTATTGCGAGGCCGGGACGGTGAGCGGCAGCGGAGCACTCTCGTTGCAGGCCCACTTCATCTGGTCGATGTACCAGTCGGTGCCCAGCAGGGAGGTGTTCACAACGCGAACGTCGGTGCGCACGCCCCCGATCTCCTGGGCATACCAGAGCGGGAAGGTATCGTTGTCACCGTGGGTTACCAGAAAGCCGTTCGGCCCCACCGAATTGAGGTAGTTGGCAGCCATTTCGGGAGCCGTATAGCGATGGGAGCGGTCGTGGTCGTCCCAGTTTTGCGCGGCCATGAGGGCCGGCACACCCAGGCACAGCAGCGTCACGGCCGAGGCCGATACCACCTGCTGCCGCCCCTTGAGGACATCGGTCAGCCATTGATAAATGGCCACCACGCCCAGGCCAATCCAGATGGCAAACATATAGAAGGAACCCGCATAGGCGTAATCCCGCTCGCGCACCTGATAAGGCGGCTGGTTAAGGTACAGCACAATGGCGATGCCGGTCATGAAGAACATGAGGAACACCAGCCAGCTGCCGCGTTTGTCGCGGTCGAACTGGACAATAAGACCCAGCAGGCCCAGCAGCAGGGGCAGGAAGTAATAGTGATTCTTGCCCTTGTTGTCCCGCAGCGGAGCCGGGGCGTCGGACTGGTCCCCCAGCCTGATCTGGTCCAGGATGGTGATACCGCTCTCCCAGTTGCCGTAGAACACGTTGCCCGGCACCGGGCTGTGAATCTCGTTCTGGCGGCCCACAAAGTTCCACATAAAGTAGCGCCAATACATCCAATTGAGCTGATAGTCAAAGAAGTAGGCCATATTGGCGGCAAAAGTGGGCTTGCGGTATGTGGCTCCACGCACCCGCGTTCCCTTGCCTTCTGTATACTGGTTGTAGAAGTCTATATAGCGGGAATCGGCCGCCGACCACATGCGCGGGAACAGCATCTTGCCCTCGGGCTTGTAGGCGGCATCGGCCGGAGAATCGGCCTTGATGTATTTGCCGTCCAGGGGTGCCCAGTATTTGTCCATCTTGAGGTCGTAGGGAGCGTCAAAGTACTGGCCGTAGATGAGCGGCGTGCTGCCGTATTGCTCACGGCTGAGGTAGCGCACCAGGGTGTAGGGGTTATCGGGCTGATACTCGTTGGTGGGCGTTTTTACGCTGGAACGGATAATCACGATAGAGAAGAGCGAAAAGCCGATAACCAGCGTGGTAACGCACAGCAGCACGGTATTCCAGAACACTTTCCCCTTCCGGAGAGTGACAAACAGCGCCCAGAAGCACAGACCCAGCAGGGCCACCATGAAGAACAGGGCGCCGCTGTTATACGGCAGGCCGAAGCCGTTCACGAACACACGGTCGAAGAAGGCGGCCAGCTTGGGAAGATACGGGATGAACAGGTACACCAGCAGGAACTCGATGACCACGCCGATAGCAAAAATGCCCGCCAGCTTCGCGAAGGGCAGCTTTTTATCCTCGTTCATGCGATAGTAGTACATGAACACGAAGGCCGGGATGGTAAGGAGGTTCAGCAGATGGACGCCGATACTCAGGCCCATGAGGAAGGCTATAAGCACAATCCAGCGGTTGGCATGAGGCTCATCGGCGGTCTCGTACCAGCGGCACATGGCCCAGAACACCAGCGCCGTGAACAGCGAGCTCATGGCATACACCTCGCCCTCTACCGCACTGAACCAGAAGGTGTCGCTAAAGCAATAGGCCAAAGCACCCACAGCACCAGCGCCGAAGATGGAAATTGCCTTTCCCAGGCCGATAGTCTCCTCTCCCCGGCCCAACACCAGCCGTTTGGCAAAGAACACGATGGTGAGGTACAGGAAGAAGATGGTGAGGGCGCTCAGGAGGGCATTCATGGCATTTACGGCCACGGCAGCATGTTCCGGCGCTACCGGAATGGTAAAGAAGCGGGCGATGAGCTGGAACACGGGGTTTCCCGGAGGGTGGCCCACTTCCAGTTTATAGGACGATGCAATGAACTCGCCGCAGTCCCAGAAGGACGCCGTGGGCTCTATGGTGGAAAGATAGGTGCAGGCCGAAATCACAAATACGGCCAGCGCCACTATCCAATTCCACTTATTGAAAGATTTCCGATCCATATCTTATTACAGTAAGCCTGCAAAGTTAGCAAAAACTTCGCAGGCTTACAATAAGCGTCGATGCACTGCACATAGCGATCAATAGGCTGCGAGGCGGTAATGGTCCACTCATAGTCCTGGTAGGTATGCAGCACCGCTGGAAACGATGCGCAGCACCGCTCCAATGAAGTGATGATGCAATTTCTGCAACTGGTGAAGCAACACTACCGCGAACACGGTACAGCAAATCGCGTACGACCTTAACTTCCCCTCCCAGTCCCTGTTCGGACGCTACTTCAGGCGGCTGGTGGGCATGTCGCCCTCCGATTACCGGCTCTCCGTAAGAAAGTCCCTGATGGCCGGATTGTGACCTTTCGTAAAAAATAGTATATTTGCAAGTCAAACCTAGTGTAATGAAACCTGAAACCTCCATTGCGGTCGTCCCCGTACAAGGACGCCGTATGCTCAAAAGCTTCATCGATTTCCCGCTCAAGCTGTATAAAGGCAGCGACAAGTGGGTTCCCGCATTTGAAGACGATGAATACAATTCTTTAGGGGACAAGAACCCCTCCCTGGAATTCTGCGAACGCGAGTTGTACCTGGCCTACAAGGACGGGAAAATCGTGGGCCGCGTAGCCGCCATCATCAACCACAACGCCAACAAGAAGTGGAACGAGAATACCGTCCGCTTCGGCTGGTGGGATTTGGTGGACGATTTTGACGTGGCCGAGGCGCTCATCGGCGCTGTTGTCGAGTGGGGTAAGGCCCGCGGCGCCACCAAGATCAAAGGCCCCCTGGGCTTTACCGACATGGACCGCGAAGGCCTGCTGGTAGAAGGCTTCGAGAACGAGAGCCCCTTCACCGTCATCTACAACCATCCCTACTATCCGCAGTTCCTGGAGCGCATGGGCTTCATCAAGGATACCGACTGGACCCAGAAGGTGGTCACCATCCCGGACACGCTCCCCGCAATGTTCAAATATGCCGATATCATCGAGAGCCGCTTCGGCATCCACATCTACACGGCGCGCACCCTCAAGCAGATGGCCCGCCGCGGCCGGGAGATGTTCCACGTGCTCAACGCCGCCTTTGCCGGCCTGTACGAGTATAGCAAGCTCTCCGAGGAGCAGATCGACGGCTATGTAAAGCAGTATGTCCCCGTGCTCAACAAGGACATGGTGGCGTTTGTAGTGAACGAGCAGGACGAGCTGGTGGGATTCACCGTAACCATGCCGCACATCTCCGAGGCCGTGCGCAAGGCCAAGGGCAAGATCCTCCCCTTCGGCTGGATACACCTGCTGCCCGCCCTCAACCCCAAGCGCAACGATACCGCCGAGGCCCTGCTCATCGGCATTCTCCCCGAGTATCAGGCCAAGGGCGCTGCGCTGCTCATGTTCAAATACCTGCTGCAGAACTTCCAGAAACTGGGCATCAAGCGCATGCTCCTGAATCCGCAGCTGGAAGACAACCACAAGGTGCAAACCCTCTTCGGCGAAGAGTACAACCCGCAGGAATACCAGCGCCGCCGCAGTTACGTGAAAAATATCTAATAACCAATACCTTATGTCCAATTACTTTTACGACATGCTCCCCAAGGAAGAGCTTGAGCGCCTTCCTTATCTTCCCACTATGGGAAAATTCGTTGACTGGTTCACCAAAGAATACGCCGACAGCCCGGCCCTGAGCGACCAGACCAACACCATCACTTACAAGGAATTAGGCCAGAGAGTAGCCCGCCGTCGCGCTTTTATCAACGGACTGGGCCTGCCCAAGGGCTCCCACATTGCCGTTTTTGACCGTAACAGCCAGGATGCCATCGAGCTGTACCTTGCCATCACCAGCGCCGGATATGTGGTGATGATGCTTCCGGCCCAGCTGCCCGAGATGGCCCTCATCGGCTCCTGCATGAAGTTTGACATTGCCGCTATCTTTGTGCGCGAGGAGTTCATGCCCCTCACCGCCAAACTGCAGAATGTGAAGGTGCTCCCCGCCGCCAGCATCGCCGATACCGAGGCTCCCAGCGCCGATATCGACCCCGACAGCACCGCCGCCATCTTCTTCACCGGTGGTACTACCGGTCAGCCCAAAGGTGCCGTCCTGACCCACCGTGCCCTCATGCGCGGCAACTACAATACCATCTTCAAACCCGGCCCCATCATCGGCCAGCACCGCTACATTGCCCTGCTGCCGCTGAGCCATGTGTTTGGCGCCATCGCCGGCCTGTGCGGCTGCTTCTACTCCGGCAACCTCATGTTCACCTGCGAGGATATGAAGGCCACCATCGGCAAGCTGCCTGTGATCCGTCCCACCCTGCTGGTAATTGTTCCCGGTATCTGCGACATCCTGGCCGGCCTGTGCAAGATGTACGGCCCCCAGTTCCTGGGCAGCCTCAAGATGATCATCTCCGGTGCCGCCAACGTGCCGCCGCGCCTCACCGAAGTCTTCTCCAAGATGGGCGTTACCTTCACCTTCGGCTACGGCCTTACGGAAACCGCCAACCTCACATCGGCCAACGCCGACGCCATTACACACCCCACCTCCATCGGCAAGATCTATCCCGAGCAAGAGGCCAAGATTGTGGACGGCGAGCTGTGGGTCAAGGGCGATAACCTCTTCAGCGGCTACTATAAGGATCCCGAGAAGACCGCCGAAGTACTTACCCCCGACGGCTGGCTGCGCACCGGCGACCTCTGCCGCTTTGACGAGGATGGATTCCTTTACATCACCGGCCGCATCAAGAACCTCATCATCCTGCCCAACGGCGAGAATGTGAGCCCCGAGGCCCTGGAAGAGCCCTTCTACGCCGATTCTTGCGTACGCGACGCCATGGTCAAGGAAGAGGAAGTGAACGGCCAGCCCGTGATTGCCGTAGAGGTACTTCCCCTGATGCCCGCCTTCGAAGGCAAGCCTTTCGAGGAAGTGGAAGCCTATGTAAACAACCTGGTAGCCAAGATTAACGCTACGCTTCCCACTACCCATCAGATCAGAAAAGTAACCGTGCGCACCGAGGACTTCAAGCGCACCGGCAGCATGAAAGTAGCCCGCGTATGACCAAAGAAGAAGTTTTTGCCGGCCTCAAGGAGGTAATCGGCATCATCCGTCCCAGTACGGAGCTTTCCCATGTGAACTTTGACACCCAGCTGGTACGTGACTTGGGCATCGACTCCCTGTCCATGATGCTGCTCTCGCTGGCCGTGGAGGAAAAGTTCCAGATACGCTTCCCCGCCGACGCCGACGCCCCCACCACCGTGGGCGAGGTGTGCGACGCCGTCCTGGCCGCTAAGTAAGCGATTCACTTTTCCCCCACAAACATCTGGCACAACCCGCCAGAGAGGGAAATGGCGCGAACGCGGGTGAAGCCGGCGTCCTGCATCATGGCACAGAACTTTACCGGAACAGGAAAAGCCTTGACCGAGGCCGGGAGGTACTTGTAAGCGGCTTTTTGGCCCGAGATCAGGCCGCCGATGACGGGCAGAATGTGCTGGAAATACAAATCGTACAGCATCCTGAACCAGCGTTTGCGGGGTTCGGAAAGTTCCAGGATAACCACTTTGCCGCCGGGCTTGAGGACCCGATAGAATTCCTGCAGCCCCTTGTCCCGGTGCTCGAAATTGCGAATGCCGAAGGCGCAGAATACCCGGTGGAAACTGGACTCGGCAAAGGGCAGGTTTTCCCCGTCGGCCGCTTGCAGATTGATGCGGTCGTGCACGCCTTCGCGGGCGGCCTTGCGCATGATGAGCGCCATCATGCCCTCCGATATATCCACACCGGTAACCCGACTGCCCAGTGCGGCCTTGCGGGCCATGGCGATGGTACTGTCCCCCGTTCCACAAGCCACATCCAGCAGCTGCTGCTGGGTACCGTCCACAATCTCACGCATGGCCCGGCGCCGCCACAACTTGTCCACGTTCAGGGACATGAGGTGGTTGAGCCGGTCATAGGACGGAGCAATGCCGTCAAACATGTCACGGATTTTCTCTTTCTGGGGCATGGGTGTTTTTACGGAAGAAATGAAACTCCTCGGGAACGGGATCATAGCCGCTGCCGCCCCAGGGATGGCACCTGAGAATGCGGCGCGTGGTAAGGTACAGGCCTTTGATGGGCCCGTGCTTGCGGAAAGCCTCCAGCCCATATTGGGAACAGGTGGGCGTAAAGCGGCAGCTGGGCGGCGTAAAGGGGCTGATGCACAGCTGATAGAATTTGATCAGCAGCACAAAAGGGAAAATCAGGACCTTTTTCAGTGCAGCACCTAAGCCGTTCATTACTAACTCCTTATGCAAAAGTGATTGGGCATTTTTATATAATCACTTTTGCTTATTTTATTGATTATCAGCAGATTGAGTGCAACGGGCCGATTGGGCACAGCGGGTTAGCAAGGCGGTCATATCGGCATAGATAGCCTCGTAGGGCAGCACTTCGGCCGATGAATAGACAAAAAGCACATCAAGGCCGGGACCTAGGAGGTCTTTTTGCCGACGGTAGCTCTCGCGGATACGGCGCTTGAGGAGATTGCGCTTGACGGCGCGCTTGAAGTAGCGCTTGGGCACAGAAACCACAATGCGGGAAGGGGCATCATCGGCGCGATGGAGGAAACGGCAGCGCAGACAACCGCCCGTCAGGCTCTTTCCCTGCCCGAACAAAGCCGCCACGGCAGTTTTGCCGCAGAGCCGCTCAGACTTTGGGAACGAGGCATCCATCAGAGGCTTTCCAGATACAGTTCGATGGCGCGCGCTACGGAAGGAGCCTCCGGGGAGGGAGCCTTAACGTCGATGCGAAGGCCGGCCTCTTCCATGGACTTGACGATGGAGCGGCCATAGGAGACCATTTTGGTATCGCCCTGCTGGAAATCCGGGAAGTTCTCCTGAAGGGACTTGACGTCGGCGGGATTGTAGAATACAATCATGTCGTAAGCCTTGAGGTCCAGGTCCTTTAAATCCTGGCTCACGGACTTTACAAACACACCGATATTGCATTCCAGCTGATGGGCCTGCAGAAGCGCGGACATAGCAGCGGCCGATGAAGAATCGCTGGTGGCAATGAGGAATTTTTCCCCCTTATGCTTGGGGCCGATGAGGGCCACGATGCTCTCGGGCGTGCCGGTACCGTAGAAAATTTTGCGCTTGCGGTACACGATGTGCTTTTGCAGATACATGGCAACAGCCTCCGTAGAGCAGAAATACTTCATGGTCTCGGGAATCTTGGCGCGCAGTTCCTCGGCCAGAGAGAAGAAGGCATCGATCACGTGCCGGGAAGAGAACACGATGGCGGTGTAATCCAGCAGGTTGATACGCTGGGCACGGAATTCCCGGGATGTCAGGGGTTCTACTCTAAAGAAAGGATGGAAGGTGAACTGAACACCGTATTTGTCTGTTACGGCCTGATACTGCGTTAGAACGCGGGGAGCGTTCTGGGAAACCAAGATATTCTTGACACTCATTTTTGTTTTCTCTCTACACTACAAAATAACCGCTGAAATGATGAGCAAAGCAGTGGGTAAAATTTCAAGGGTGCAAAGGTACAAAAAAGTTGTCAAAGGATTGCAAGAAAGTGACAAAATTTGTGTTCTGCGGAACAGGTAGAAGGCGTAGGCGATGAGGAGTTCGACGTATATGGAGTGCCTGATAATGACATCGTTACACCCAAACAGAAAGAGGATGCCCACCGTAACCAGCTCGGCGAACATCAGGAGGATGAAAAAGGTAAAACCGCCACGATGCGCCTGCCGATAATAATCGGAGCGCCGGCGGGGTTTGCCTAACTGGTACAACAGGCCGCGCAACAACAGGTAGCCCAAAAACACGGCAGCTATGGCCAGCAGCCGCCCAGTAGGCGCCAGATCACAGAGAAAAGAGGGATTGTACAGCCGGTACCGGTAGACGAGCAGGACGGCCGGAATCATGTTCATGAGCGCTATCAGGGTACGGTCCCGGTTCAGGCGGACACTGTGCTCCAGGGAGGAACTGCCGCGGGCGCGGAAGACGCTGTCGGCCAGGGCGGGCAGCAGATACAGGAAAGAGGGCAGCATGGCGATGGTACATAGGACGAACACCACCACCAGCACCGACATCAGAAGAGGCGTCCCTTCCGATGCCTGCGCCACTACCTCTCCCGGGGTGGCGGGCAGGAGCAACTCTCCGCTCTTGAAGGCCTCCTCCAGCATTTAATTTCCCCTTTTGGCGTTATATCCCATGCCTTTGAGCAGCTCGGTCACCTTGTCCCTGAAATCGCCCTGGATGGTGATTTCCCCGTCCTTGGCGCTGCCGCCCACGCCCAGTTTGGTCTTAAGCGCGCGTCCCAGTTCCTTGAGGTCGTCGGCCCCGCCCACAAAGCCGGTGATGAGCGTCACCTGCTTGCCTCCGCGGTTTCTGCGGTCAATGCCCACAATAAGCCGCTGCTTTTCCGGGGGCAGCGTCTGCGCTTCCTGCGCCTGCTCTGTGGTATACTGAAAGTCCGGGTTGGTGGAATACACTACACCCAATCTGCTTTTCCAATCATTCTCTGCCATAGTACCGCAAAATTAGCGTTTTTTTTCATTCGTCGCAATAATCGGCCTGTTCGGCGACAAACTTCGGCCGCCCCTTGGTTTTCCCTATTATTATAGGTATCTTTATTTCGTAAACCGCATAATCATGAGCATTAACATTCAGTTACAGTACCATACCAATTGGGGCGAGAGTGTCCAGCTTCGCGTTGGCAAGCGGCGCATTCCCATGGAGTTTTCCTTCGGCGGTCTTTGGCAAATCGTGATTACGGGCAAAGACCTGCACGACGGAGACTTTTTCACCTTCGAGGTCGTCAAAGACGGAAAGGTGATCCGCCGGGAGTGGCGCCAGCACCATTTTAAGGCTCCCGTCGCCCAAAAGAACATCATTGTACGGTCCCGCTGGAGAGACCGGCCGTCCAATTCGGCCTTTTATGCATCGGCTTTCAGCGATGTCATTTTCCGTCGGCCCGACGGCTCGTCCTTCCGCCATCACAGGGACGAGGGGCCAGACCTGGGCAATATCTGCATCCGCATCCCCGCCGCAGAGGTTCGCAGCAATGAATCGGTGGCCATTGTGGGTTCCGGTAAAAAACTGGGGGACTGGAAAAAGGTCCACCTGATGTCGGACGCCTCCTTCCCCTGGTGGTTCATCACCATGGACGTGACCGAGCCCATGGAGTATAAGTTTGTGATTGTAGACACCAAAACCAAGGAAATCCGGCTCTGGGAAGAAGGTCCCAACCACTTCCTGGCCGAGATTCCCCCGTCCCATACCCAGCTCATCATCTCGGACCTCCACCCCGTATTCCCCACCCGTCCCTGGCGCGGTTCCGGCGTGGCCGTTCCCGTTTTCTCCCTCAAGACCGAGGACAGCTTCGGCGTGGGCGAATTCAACGACATTAAGAAGCTGGCCGATTGGGCCGTGGCCGCGGGGCAAAACGTCATTCAGCTGCTGCCGGTGAACGATACCACCATGACCCACAGCTGGCAGGATTCCTACCCCTACAACGCGGTGAGTTCCTTCGCCCTGCATCCGCAGTTCATCCATCTGCCGGACGCCGGTATCCGCAAGGACGCAGCCTATAAGGCCAAGCAGGCCGAGCTGGAGGCATTGCCGGCCATCGACTATGAGGCCGTAAACAGCGCCAAGCTGGAGATGCTGCGCAAGCGCTACAACAAGGTTGGCGCAGAGGTGTGCAGTACGCCCGAGTATAAGGCCTTCGTAGAGGAGAATAAGGAATGGCTCAAGCCTTATGCCGTCTTTAGCGTGCTCCGGGACATCCATGGGACGCCGGACTTCGGCACCTGGGGCAAATATGCCAGTTACAGCGCCCAAAAGGCCGATACCATTGAACAGGAGCATCCCGCCGAGGTAGGCTTCTACTGCTACCTCCAGTTCCTCCTGGACCAGCAGCTCAAAGATGCCGTACAGTATGCCCACCTCAGAGGCATCGCCATCAAGGGAGACCTCCCTATCGGTGTGAGCCGCTGCAGCGTGGACGCCTGGCAGCACCCGCACCTCTTCCACATGGACAGCCAGGCCGGTGCTCCGCCGGATGCCTTTGCCGAAGACGGCCAAAACTGGGGCTTCCCCACCTACAACTGGGAAGAGATGGCGGGGGACGGCTATGCCTGGTGGAAGGCCCGCATGGGCAAGATGTCCCAGTATTTTGACGCGTTCAGAATTGACCACATCCTGGGCTTCTTCCGCATCTGGGAAATCCCCATTCCGCACAAGAGCGGCCTCATGGGGCACTTCAGCCCGGCACTCCCCTACGCCGAGAGCGAACTGAGGGGCCTGGGCTTCGACCCGCATCTGGGATCCGGAACCAACGTCCTCTTTGTGGAGGATCCCCGCAAGCCCGGCTTCTGGCACCCGCGTATTTCGGCCGAAAAGACCGAACTGTACGCCAGCCTGCCGGAGTGGCAGAAAAACCGCTTCAACGAGCTGTACCAGGACTTCTTCTGGCACAGGCACGACGACTTCTGGCGGGAAACGGCCATGCGCAAACTCCCGGCTCTGCTACGTTCTACCGGCATGCTGGCCTGCGGCGAGGATCTGGGCATGATCCCCGGCTGCGTGGCTTCGGTCATGGACCAGCTCAACATCCTGTCGCTGGAGATTCAGCGCATGCCCAAGGATCCCAAGGATGCCTTCGCCCATCCGGACCGCTACCCGTACTGGTGCGTCTGCGCCACCGGCACCCACGACACCTCGCCGCTGCGGGCCTGGTGGGAAGAGGACCGTGCCGCCACCCAGCGCTTCTACAACCAAATGCTGGGCTGCGAGGGCGACGCCCCGTATTTCTGCGAACCTTGGGTGGCCGATCTCATTGTGGCCCAGCACATGAAGTCCCCGGCCATGCTGGCTATCCTCCCCCTGCAGGACTGGCTGGCCACCGACGGCGATGTACGCTACCAGGGCAACCCCGCCGACGAACGCATCAACATCCCGGCTATCCCCCGCCACTACTGGCGCTACCGCATGCACTGCACACTGGAGAGCCTGCTGGCCAACGACAAACTCAACGCCCACCTGCGCATGCTGGTCGCTGCAGCCGGCCGGGGTTAGTGCGTTGACGCTGGCGTTACTGTAAAACGCAAAGCGCTCACTGTCAGCGTGTTACAGAAAATCAGTCCGGCTAAACGCCGGACTGATTTTTCATAACACATTAATAATCAACAGCTTCCATTTCACGCTGTAGCGTGTCAGTTTAATTTGCTATCTTTGTAGCATGATGCAAGGTGAAGCAACGGTGGTAAAGAATGCGGGCAGCCATTATCTGCTGTCGGCCCTGCCGGCGTGGAAGCCCTTCCCGGCGGTACTGCGGGGAAAGGTGCGCCTCAAGGCCAGCGAAATTACCAATCCCATCGCCGTCGGGGACCATGTGCACTATGAAACCGGCGCCGATGGCACCACGGTCATCACCGAAATCCTGCCCCGCAGCAACTACGTCATCCGCCGTTCCACCAATCTTTCCCGGCAGGCGCATATCATTGCTGCCAACGTAGATCGGGCCTATCTGATTGTCTCCCTCTATTTCCCGGAGGTCAAGCTCCCGTTCCTGGACCGCCTGCTGGTCACTTGCGAGGTTTACGGCATTCCCGCCACCATCGTCTTGAGTAAAACGGACCTTTACCGGGAACCTGCGGCCGAGGAGTTGGCGCACTTCCGTGCTATCTATGAGGGTGCCGGCTACCAAGTTATCGAGACATCCGTGCGCACCGGAGAGGGCATCGACGCCATCCGGGAGGCCTGCAAGGGCTGTGTGAACCTCTTCTCCGGGGAGTCCGGCGTGGGAAAGTCGTCCCTCATAAAGGCGCTGGACCCTTCGCTGGATCCCAAGATCGGCGTTATATCGGCCGCCCATCTGCAGGGGAAGCACACTACTTCGCTGTACGAGATGTATCCGCTGGCTTCGGGCGGCTACGTGATTGATTCCCCCGGCCTGCGCGGCTTCGGCCTGGTGGACCTGGAGAAGGAGGAAATCGCCCGATACTTCCCCGAGATGCTACGCGTTGGCGCCGATTGCCGATTCACCCCCTGCACCCACACCCACGAACCCGGTTGCGCCGTAAAGGCTGCCGTGGATGCCGGTCTCATCTCCCCGGAGCGGTACAACTCCTACCTGGGGATGCTGGAAGAAGATAAGAAATTCCGATGAAACTCAGCCGCGAAATCCTCCGTCTGGCCGGGCCCAGTATCCTGGCCAATATCACCGTGCCCCTGGTGGGGATGGTGGATATTGCGGTGGTGGGGCATCTGGGTGGCAGCGGCGGCTACTCGGGGGCAGCG
>CAJOHK010000004.1 GCA_905234285.1 uncultured Bacteroidales bacterium | reverse complement strand
AACGTTGCTGTCTGCAATATTGGGGGCACCGTCCTGGATTCTATCGAAGTTGAAAGTGTATAGGTTCTCTGCGAACGAAGACAAATCCAAAAAGTACGCAACATACCGCGCCCCCGACGGGGCGTCAAAATAATATTGTCCATTGGATTCCCAGTAATTATACGGGTGTAGCAAATTTGACATCCCTCTCCTCCTCTATAACCTTTGTGGGGACCCCCTCACGGATGCCCTTGATGATAGCTTTCTTATCTTCTACCATCTTCACGAAAAAGTTTTTCTGTTCTTTCTTTTTCATAAAAGCGTCCCCTTTCCTGCAAAAGTATGTATTTCCTATCACACTTCCAAATACTTTTTCGCAATACATACAAAAGAATACCAAAAAACTCCCGTCGACCGGGAGTTTCGTGCGGGCAATGGGACAATTATCGAACCATTTTTGAAGACTTTGAGGCTATTTATCTATATGGAATACAGATAATTAACGTCTCGAATAAT
This sequence comes from uncultured Bacteroidales bacterium, assembly GCA_905234285.1. Classification (GTDB taxonomy): domain Bacteria; phylum Bacteroidota; class Bacteroidia; order Bacteroidales; family UBA932; genus Cryptobacteroides. The sequence goes on along the minus strand of CAJOHK010000004.1, from coordinate 63,995 downwards.
CTTAAGATTTAGACTGTTTTGAAATTGTGGCGGACTCCTCTTCAAGGAGAAGGAAGCGGTCGAAATCACTCTGATAGAGACGGTCTTGAACAATTCGATACTTTTCCCACTCTGTTTCCGCGTGGATTTTTGCCATCTCCGCACTAACCTTGCCGGCGTCAGCAAGGACCTCGCGGTCCATCAATGTTAAGAAACCATTGAGGCGGGTTTCCCAGTCTTCCATGGTCATGGGAATGTGGCGTAGCGCCATGCTTTCAGCTAAATCAAGATAGGCCGATACCATGCGGCCGAGTTGGGCTAGTTCGTCTTCACTCAAGTAATTCTTGGCAATGGTTACATCCGATTTACGGACCTTCCCCGTTGGTGCATCTTCCCACGTTGTAAGGCCCATATGGTCCTTCTCGGCATCGGCCCTTTCCATAATAAGTTCAGCAGCAGTGTGGCCGTGAATAGCATAGTGGAGCTTGTTTTGTACGGTAGCATAGAAACGGACTGTTGCCGGAGCCTGTGGATCATAGTCCAGCGATGTGGCGTAAATGTCGGTTATCTTCTGATAGAACTTGCGTTCGCTCATCCGGATTTCCCGAATTCTCTCCAACTGGGCATCGAAGTATTTATCCGTAAGGAATCCGCCCTCTTTGAGCCGGATATCGTCCATAACCCAGCCTTTAATGGTGTACTCCTTCACGATACCATTGGCCCACTTGCGGAACTGAACAGCGCGCTCATTATTCACTTTAAACCCCACTGCAATAATCATTTGCAGGTTGTAATGAATGGTGTTCCTGTTAACCATTCTATTCCCTTCCTGTTGAACTATTCGGAATTTCCGAATAGTTGCTTCTTCTTGCAGTTCTCCATCACTGAAAATTTTGGATATATGCTCGTTGACCGTGGATACTTCCACTCCATACAACTCTGCCATCAATCGCTGTGTCAGCCAAATATTCTCATCCTCATATCGCAATTCCACGTTTAGTGGTTGGTCTCCAACCGATGCGACATATGAAAGATACTCAGCTGCGCCGGAACGAATGGATATTTCTTTTTTCTTAGACATAACGTCAACGTTTTGTGCAAAGATACTCCAATGCATACCCAAATACAAATCTTTGCAAACATTGCAACAAGTAATTTGCCGCGTCGACAGAAAAACGGCATCCTGTGCGTTCTATGTGTCAACGCGGCAAGCTTTTGGGCAAATACTGCCTATTTCCTTGCCGCGTCGACGTATAATCGGCCTTCTACTGTATTCTGGCTGTCAATGCGGCAAAGCGAGACAAGGTGGGAGTCCTTTTCCCCGCACGAAAAAGGCGCCAGCAGGCGCGGAGGGCGTGTCTTTGCCCCAGGCACCGCGACGACGAGCAAAGACATACTAGCCCGGGAGCCGCGGGGGTGTTTGAGGGGGCAGCGCCCCCTGTATTAAAGTGCGGGTGAAGGGACTCGAACCCATACGCCGTAAGGCACCAGATCCTAAGTCTGGGTTGTCTACCAATTCCAACACACCCGCAGAGTGGACTGCAAAGGTACTAATTTTTTACGAATTCCAAACAGGCCCAGCCTTCGCGGAGGGAGGTGCCCGGGGCGTGAGAACCCACGGCCGGGCCGGTGGGGGCCAATCCCAGGCTCTCGGCGCCGGAACGGATGGCGGGGATATCGGCCTCATAGAACCCGCTCAGCAGAAGGTGGCCGCCGCGGCGCAAGGAACGCACGTAGGTGGGCAGGTCTTCCAGGATGATGTTGCGGTGGATGTTGGCCAGGAGTACGTCGTAGCTGCCCATCTGGAGGAGGGAGGCGTCGCCGCAGGCGGTTTCTACGCGGGTGCCTACACGGTTCCATCGGCAATTGCCCCAGGCACTGCGGGCGGCTACGGCGTCAATGTCTATGGCAAACACCTTGCGGGCGCCCATTTTGGCCGCCAGGATGGCCAGGATGGCCGTTCCGCAGCCCATGTCCACCACCGAGAGCCCGTTAAGCCCCAGCCCCAGCATGCGCTGCATCATCATATAAGTGGTATGATGATACCCCGTTCCAAAAGCCATCTTGGGGTCGATCCAGATGTTATACCGGGTGCGGGGCACGTTCTTGTTGAAGGGCGCTTTCACTGTAACCGTACCGTCTACCACAATGGGCTCGAAGCTCTCTTCCCAAATGCGGTTCCAGTTTTTGCCCTGCACCATATTGGCCGAGAAACTGGTTCCGGGATAGCCGCTGAGTACAGCCTTGAGCTCACCCGGCCGATAGTCTTCCTTCTGGATATAGGCCTTGAGGAAAGGCTCCTCGGTGACAAAGGAATCGTAGGGGAGCTCGGACAGCTCGGCCATGAGAATCTCGGCCATTTCTTCTGAGAACGGTTCCAGCCGGATGGCTACTTCTATGTATTCTTCGCTATTCATGCTGTTGGGCGTTTTCCCCGGCTTCCCGGGCCAATTGTAATACTTCTTCCTTGAGGGCCTCCCGACGGGATGTCACGCGGGAAACCACGTCCTCCATGAGTCCGCCCATGCAGTCCATGGACTGCTGCAGCTCATCCGGGGACAGATCTTCATGCGAGGAGGCCGAAGGGCTGCTGCCCAGGTATTCGCCGGCCCGGTTCTCCTGCAGGGCTTTCTCTACGCCCAGCTCAAACACATTGTGTATGGCCGCAACCAGGTTGTACTGTACCATTTCCAGCGGCTTGGTGAACACCGGGATGTTGGGACTCTTGAACTTGGCCTTGCCCAGGCCATAATGGATGTGGTCGAAGTCCGGCCCCCAGGCGTTGATGCCGAATTTGACCATGAGGGGAGAACGGATGACCGAAATATGGTAGTCGAAGCCCTCGCTCAGGTGCTGGATGCCGCTGGCCGCCAGCAGATACCGGTCTACGTCCAGGATGAAGGGGAACACCTGAAGAATATCGTCGGCGATGATGCCGCTCACCGACATGTTGTCGATGATGGCCTTCTTCTTGTCCTTGAACATGAGCATCTTGGCAATCTTGGTGAACTCCTTGCTCTCTTTGAGCACCAGGTTCTTGCCCGAAATCTTCATGATGCCGTTCACCGACGGCAGGATGAGGTTCATGCAGGTGTCAATGTCCGATGTGGCCGCCAGCTCGCAGTCCAGATCTCCGCCAAAGGAGGTGAGCATGGGCATGATGGTATCTACGGCAGGGAAGAGCGTAATCACTTTCTCGGCGGTGATATCTACCAGGTTGAGGTCGAATCCGGCCTTGATCTCCTCCTTGGAGCGCGTAGAGTAGAAGCCCTCGAAATAGATGTCGCCCATGTTGGAGGCGGCCAGGGCGTTGGTAACCTGGATGGTGCGATCCCGCATGGCTACGTCGGCGGCGGCCCAGCTCACCAGCAGGCTGTCGTACTTGATGCCGCTGGCTTCCAGCGTGAAATCCACCTCCAGGTTGGAAGGAATCACGATGAGCTTGCTGCCGGTAGAGTCGGGCAGCTCGGCCGATGACACCGCGCTCTCCACGGCCTCGTCGGACGCGCCCTCCAGCGAGGTGGGCGGTTCGTAGGTGCTGTAATAGGCATAGGCCCGCATGAGCTCGTTGGCGTCCAGGAAGTTGCTCTGGACATCGGCCTTGAGCTTCATCTTGCTGCGGCCGCGGCCCAGCATGGCCCTGCGCAGTCCGGTGAGTTTGGCCTGGGCCGACAGGTCCGAAGCCCCTGCCGTGACGGTGAGGTTCTCCAGCGCCAGCGTATCGTTGTCAAATTTGCCTTTTACCTGGGTGAGGGCAGTGCGCAGCGGGAAGGACGGCATAAAAATGCGCGCCCGTGACAGGTCCAGCGAGCCTTCGATGTCCCAGTTGCGCACATATTCGCGCATTGACTGCGACAAGCTGATGGAGATGTCGGATGCGGCAAAGTCGTCCCGCTTGAGCCTGCTCATGCGGGTGAGGTGGGCATGCCGGAAGAGCGAATCCCGCGGCACCCCGGGGTACACCCGCTGCAGGGAATCCAGCAGATGGTTCATGCGGGTCTGGTTGGGCCGACGTGCCTGGTGCCGGGCGGCGGCCAGGTCAAACTTGAAGTCCCTGAGCGCGTACATGTTGGCGCCGGAACGTACCCGCAGTCGGCCGCTCTCCGAGGCCAGCGACAGACGCGGCACCGGGCGGTCCTGGGTGGCCGGGGTAATGCGGAAGCGCTCGGTGTTGTCGTGCAGCCCCACGCCCAGGCCGTCGTTGTCCCTGAGGCGCAGGTTCTTCACCTTGAGCAGGCCCATGAGCGGGGTGAGTTCCTTGCCTCCCTTGAGGATATCGGCCGAATTCTGCATGAGCAGCAGCACCCCGCCGCCGCGCACGAACATGTCCTTCATGCTCACGTCCAGGGTGTCAATATCGGCCTTGAGCGCCAGTACGCGGGCGCCCTGACGGATGTTTCGGTCAATTTTGTTGCCCTTGGTGGAGAGGTTCATCTTTACGCTGGGCAGGCTGGCGTGAATGCTGTCCTCGGGGATGTCTACCAGGAGGTCGCTGGCGGTGAGGTTACAGTTGATGTTGGCGGCGCCGATGTGCACCATGTCCAGCTGCGAGAGCCGTGCCCGGCCCATGAGCTTGGCGTCTATACTGCCGCTGCCGGTGATGCCTTCGGTGAAAGCCCGGGTGAGGGAATCGACCCGCGCCCTAACCTTGCCGTCCAGCGAGATGAGCGGGTCATCGCCCAACACATCCCGGATGCTGGCCGATGCGTCGATGCGCGCCCCGGCGATGTCGATGAGGGCCCGCTTTACGTCGGCGTCTACGGCCTTGAGGTCGTCGGTGGTTATTGTGGCGTCCAGCGCCAGCCGGCCTTTACGGCCCAGGCCTTCATAGTCAATAGAAGACAGGGGAATCTGAATCCGGGCATCTACGGCGGGCATCTGGCCGTTGCCGTAAACACCTTTCACTAGGGCGTCCAGGCTGATGCAGGCGTTGGTTTTGAGTTTCTTGAAGGCGGGGATGTTGTCCTGATATTCCCGCATGAGGTCCCCGATGGGACAGTCTTTGATGGCGGCCGTTACGTCCAAATCCCATTGCTCGGGCTCTTTTACCACCGTGCCCTGCGCTTCCAGGCCCAGGGTGGCCAGTTTGAGGAGGAGGCTGTGAAGGTCGATTTCCAGCGCATCGTCCTTGCGCTCCGGCAGGGTGGCATCGGCCTGGAGTTCAATGGGCACTCTGAGGCGGCCGAATTGCCCAGTGGCCAGCCGTGCCGCTGCCTGTGCGTCCAGCTTTACGCGGCGGTCTTTGGCCTGCAGGCGCAGGCGGTCCATCCTGAAGGCTACAGTGTCGGCGGGAAGCCGCCCCGACACCCACAGGGAATCTACAGAAAGCTGGGCCTGGGTGCGGTCCAGGTGCTCGCTGTCCACTTTCGCGTCCAGGATGAGCCGGCGCATGGTGAACATGCCGTGGAGGGTGTCCTTGGGGTTGGTATAGACTATGAAGGGACGGTCGGTGAGCTTGATCTCTTGCAGTTTGATGCGGGGAAGGCCGCCGGATATGGTGTCCTCTACTTCTTCGGCCTTTTCTTCACTGCTGCCGAGGGGAAGGATGTCCCAGTTGGCCGCCGTGGAATCATAATAGTGCGCAAAGATGCGCGGATGTTCCAGCTCCAGGAGACGGATGTGCAGGTCTCCCTGGCCCAGGAAGGCCATATAGTTGAGGGAGACGCCTAACTTTTTAAAGCTCACCAGCGTGTCTACTTTTTCGTCGGTGCGTCCCTGGCCGGCCCGCATGAGGCTGAACCGGCGGGCTTTGTCGGGGTAGATGCTGTCATACTGGGCGTAGCGCTGGTGGGGATAGGTAATGGAAAAGTCGCTGGCTTCTACGTTCACGTAGGGGAAGCTCTTGATTACATGGGCCTTAACTTCCTGAAAACTTACGGTGCCCTGTACATACTGGGCCGCCAGCTTGTTCACGATGCCGGTGAGGACGGCCGGGCGCAGCAGGATTTGGAGCGCTACCAGTATCACCAGCAGCAGGCCAAGTGCTGCCAGCACTACATTCCGTATGATTTTCGGGGTCTTTTTCATACGTCAAGGGAGGCAATGGCCTGAGCGACTTCTTCCAGCAGCCATTTAGGGGTAGAGGTGGCGCCGCAGACGCCTACGCTGTCGTCGGGTTTGAACCAGGACGGGTCTAATTCTTTGGCCGATCCCGCCAGGTAGGTGCGTTTGTTTACGGATGCGCATAAGTTGCTCAGTACCTTGCCGTTGGAGGAGGCCCGGCCCGACACAAAGACAATGACGTCGTGCGAGTTGGCAAAGGCGGTGAGGCCCTCGTGGCGGCCGGCCACTTGCGCGCAGATGGTATTGTTTACCGTGAGCTGGGCGCCCCGGCCCCGCAGCATCTGGCAAATGGTTTCGTATTCCCGGGGGCTCTTGGTGGTTTGGGAGAAGATTTCCATGGGCTGGGTAAAGTCCAGCCGGGGGAAGGCGTCTTCCAGCATGGTGGTGTTCTCTACCACCAGGGCATCTCCGTTCACCTGGCCCAGGAGGCCCAGCACCTCGGCGTGACCTACCTGGCCAAAGATGATGATTTGCCCGTGCCGGCCGTCCTGGTGCAGCCGGGCGTAGGCGTCGCGGATGCGTTTTTGCAGCTTAAGCACCACAGTACAGGTGCAATCGATGAGGCGGATATTGCGTTCCCGGGCCGATTCATAGGTAACTGGCGGCTCTCCGTGGGCGCGGATGAGCACCGTGGAACCCACGGGCACATCGGCGGTGCTGGCGGTGGTAACTAGGCCGCTGTTTCCCAGGCGGGCCAGCTCGGCTTCATTGTGCACGATAGCCCCCAAAGAGTAAAGCGTACCTCCCCGGGACAGGAATTCCTCGGCCTGGGAGATGGCGCGGATTACCCCTCCGCAGAAACCGGAACGGGGGTCTATCTCTACTTTTAGCATGACAGGGAACCCTCCAGCAGGGTGAATTTACCCTGCAGCAAGCCCAGCATCCAAACCAGTTCCTCGTGCAGGGTCATGTGGGTATTGTCCAGCACAAAGGCATCGGGGGCTTGCCTGAGCGGCGAGGTCTCCCGGTGAGAATCTATGTAATCGCGCTCCCGCAGGTTGGCCAGCACTTCTTCAAAGCTGGTGTTCTGGCCCTTGGCTACCAGTTCTTCCAGGCGGCGCTGGGCGCGCACCTCTTCGCTGGCGGTCATGAATACCTTCACTTGCGCATTGGGGAAAACGGTGGCGCCGATGTCCCGTCCGTCCATAATCACGCGGCCGCCCTCCGAGAAGGCGTGCAGCCTTTCATCTACCCAGCTGCGCACAAAGGGGATGGCGCTGATGGGACTCACGTAGCCCGATACCTGCAGGGTCCTGATTTCGGACTCTATGCAGCGCGCTCCCGTGTGCAGCTTGGTGGCGCCGTCCTGCCTTTCAAAGTGCAGGTCCAGTTGGCCGATAGCTTGCTGCAGGGCTGCCTGGTCTATGCTGCCGTCCTGGCCGATGAAGCCCTGCTCCATGGCAAAGAGGGTGACGCCGCGGTACATGGCGCCGCTGTCCAGGTAAAGAAGACCGAACTCGGCGGCCACCAGTTTGGCAAACGTGCTTTTCCCGGTGGATGAGCAGCCGTCTACGGCAATGATGATGTCTGGAAGGTTCATAACACGTAATCTTTTACGTCCTGGACCGTGATGGGCGTTCCGCCAAGAATGAGCAGGCGTTCTACCACGTTGCGCAGTTCGCGGATGTTGCCGGGCCAGGGGCGGTTCTGCAGCAGGGCCATGGCTTCCGGGTCAAATTCCCGTACCGGTTTGCCGCTCTCCCCGCAAATTTGCTCGGAGAAGTGATTGATGAGAAGCGGAATGTCATCCTTGCGCTCGTCCAGGGCCGGAACCTTGAGAACAATGACGCTCAGGCGGTGATACAGGTCCTCGCGGAAGTTGCCCTTCGCAATCTCTTCCTGCAGGTTCTTGTTGGTGGCGGCAATCACGCGAACGTCTACGGTAATCTCTTTGTCGCCGCCCACGGGCGTGAGTTTGCGTTCCTGCAGCACGCGGAGCACTTTGGCCTGGGCCGGCAGGGACATGTCGCCAATCTCGTCCAGAAAGATGGTACCGCCGTCGGCCTGCTCGAATTTGCCCTTATGGTCCTTGATGGCCGAAGTAAAAGATCCCTTCTTGTGGCCAAACAGCTCGCTGTCAATGAGTTCGGACGGAATGGCGGCGCAGTTTACCTCCACAAAAGGCATCATGGAGCGCTGGGAAAGCTGATAGATACTCTGGGCTACCAACTCTTTACCCGAGCCGTTGGGGCCGGTGATGAGCACGCTGGCCTGGGTGGGTGCCACCTTGCCGATCATGTCCTTGAGATGGGCGATGGAACCCGATTCACCCACCATCTCCCGACCGTAGATCTTCTTCTTGAGAATCTTGGTTTCCTTTACCAGGCTTGCTTTGTCGGTGGCATTCTTGAGGGTGATAAGGATACGGTTCAGGTCCAGGGGCTTTTCAATGAAGTCAAAGGCGCCCTTCTTGATGCAGTCTACGGCTGTGGTGATATCGGCGTGGCCGGAGACCATGATGACCGGCGTTTCAATGCCTTCTTCTATTACCTTGAAGAGCATCTCGGTCCCGTCCATTTCCGGCATTTTGATGTCGCAGAAAATGGCGTCGTATTTCTCTTTTTGGGCCTTCTGCAAACCCTCGGAACCGTTTTCGGCGGTTTCTACCTGGTAATTCTCCATTTCCAGGATCTCCTTGAGGGAATAGCGGATGGCCCGCTCGTCGTCTACTATCAGTACTTTCATCCTTCTCTGTTTTTATTCTCACAAATATCGCAATATTTTTCCAAATCTAAAATAATCCTTCAGCGCAGCTGTTTGGCATTTCGAGCGATCACCTAAGTTGTTGATTATCAGCGAATAACAACAACTCAGTCCGGCTAAAAGCCGGACTGAATATCTGTAAAATATTGATTTATAGGCATTTGGGTGACCGCGTGAAAACTATGCTTTAGGATAGCGGACGGTGAAGCAGGCGCCGCCCAGGGTGAAGGACCGGTTGTAGGTGATGGTTCCGCCGCAGTGCTCTACAATGCGGCGGCAGATGGCCAGGCCGAGGCCGCTGCCACTGGTTTTGGTGGTAAAGTCCGGGGTAAAGATCTTGTCCTGGTTCTGCTCCGAGACGCCGGGACCGTTATCCTCGACCACAATCTCGTAAAAACCGTCATCGGCGGCATTGCGCAGGGCTACCAGCAAGCGACGGCCCTCAGGAACGTCCTCTACGGCCTGGATGGCGTTGGTAAGAAGGTTCACCACCACGCGGGTGAGCTGCGGACGGGGCGCTTCTACCCAGGCATCGGCCAGGCCGAAGTAATCTACCTGAACGTCCTCGCGGGCATCGAACAGATCCACCTCCTGGCGCACCAGGGCGTCCAGGTTCAGGCGCTCGGGCTTTTGGTCGTACATCTTGGCGAAGGTGGAGAACTGATCGGCCGAATCGGCCAGCAGATCTACGTGATTCAGAACGGTTTGCGCCACCTCGTCAAAGCGGTCTTCCCAGGCGGGATTGCCCGACGACTTCATGCGCATGAGCATTTGCAGCTGCAGCTTGATGGGCGTGAGCGGGTTCTTGAGGTCGTGCGCCACGCGGCGGGCCATGTCGGTCCAGGCTTTGTCGCGCTCTACCTGCGCCAGGCGGCGGGAGCTCTCGCCCAGGTCCTGCACCATGCGGTTATAGGCCTGCACCAGCGGCGTGAGTTCGTCGTCCTGGTTGTATTCCAGGGTTTCCAGGTGGTCTACATCGGTGACGGTCATCTTGCGGCTCATTTCCGTGAGGGGACGGAACATGCGCGAAACCACCTCAAACGTAATAAACCGCGCCAGCATCAGGAGCAGCAGGAAGATGGTGATGACGGTGGCAATGTGCAGGATGGCCTCGGTTTCCAGGTCATGGGTAATGTCGGTGAAGGGCGACGAAACAATGGCAATCATGCTGCCGCTGCTGTTGAACACAGGGGCATAGAGGGCGTAGAAACTGCGTCGGCCGGCCCTTTCCCTGTGCATGTAGAAGCGCTTGTGGCCGAAGATGATGTTGCTGTAGGCGTCGTTGTCCAGCCGATGCCCCAGAATCATGCGGTCGTACACCTCCGGCGTGGTACTCATGATGACGCGGCCCGGAATGTCGAAGAGGGTGATGTCGCAGCGCAGGTTGTTGCCCACGGCCTCCACGGCCTGCACCACTGCCGGCGACTCCATCTCCCCGGGCCCTGAAACCTGCCGCAGGTGCTCCTGCAGCATGGATTGCAGCGTGTTGATGCGGGCGGTCATGATGCTTTGCATGTCGGCGTTGTTGCGCTTGTACACAAACCAGACGCTGAATACCGACATGGCCACCAGAGTAAGAATGAGCGAGATGTACACCACCATGCCGATACGGGCCTGGTAGTACCTGCGCGTGCCGCTGCCCCGAGGCTGCCAGCCCAGCAGGGTAAGGAAGAAATAGGCCAGGATGAACAGCAGGAAAAACTCCACGCCTATGTACAGGGGCTCCGTCTTGGGGCGGGAAATCACAATGATTTCACCCTCGGAGACTTCCTGGATAAAATGGCACCAGCCTTCTACCTCGATGCGATGGCCGGAGCGCTGCTCCCACTGCTCCTTGAGCCGCCCCGAGAAAACGGTGGGGTAGGGGTAGGCGCCCTTGTACTGCACCAGGCGCTCGCCGGTGTATTTGGCCCAGGAGTAGATGGGCGGGAGGGAGACCCGGCCCGGCTCCGTGATGCCCAGCATGCTCAGGTAACCGCGGTCCTCGCGGTTGTGTTTGGACTCTACCGTTATGAGCAGGGAAGTGGGGCCTTCCTCGGGAACATAATAGGAGAACAGGCCCGTGTAGGAGGTGCGGCCGTTGCCCAGCGAGCTGTAAAAGAAGTGCGAACTTTCTCCCAGCCGGACGCCGCCGCGGATGCGTTCCAGGAACAGCGGATGCGAGCCTACGTTGCCGCCGGCGGGTACTACGGCAATGTCGTAGTCCTGCGAGATGCGGCCCATGTAGGCGCTGATAATGCGGCCCCGGAGCATGTCGGCCCCGCCTTCGATGAAGGCCAATGTGCCGATCATGGGGTCGGCGGCGATGGCGGCCTCGACGCTGCGCAACTGGATTTCCAGGGCGATATCGCGGTCCATGGCCAGGCGGTTGGCCCATACATCCACCCTGCGCTGCTCCTTCTGGAAACCGAGCAGGGAAGTGGCAATGACGAAGTAGACCCCCACAATGGCGGCAAAGCCGATTCGGCCCGAGCGGTGGTAAACGTCGTAGCGGATGCCCAGGAGGGAACGCAGCAGCGGCGACAGCATTTGCAGCAGCATGGGCAGCGCCAGTGCCAGCGCCAGGTAGCTGGCATACACTACGGCGGTGTAGGGGGAGAGCAGCGTCAGTTTATACAGCTCCAGGCAAACGATGGAGTTGATGAGGATGCTTTGGAAGGAAAGGTGCCAGTACACCAGGATACCCGCCACCATGAGGACGATGACGGCGGCCAGCAGCCCTTGCAGCCAGCGCGAGTTGTTGCGACGGATGGCTTTGAGCAGGGTCCAGCGCACCAGATAGAGGTCATAGACCAGCAGGACGATGGCCAGGTTTACGATGACCACTACGCCCAGCGAGTAGAAGAAGGAACCGTCGGCGTACAGGAGCGGCGAGAAGAGCTGGGTTACCTGGTCCAGGTTGCGGCCATAGAAATACAGCCAGGACAGTAGGCCTCCCTGGATGAACACCACCAGCGCTAAATAGGGCAGGGTGGGGTGCACCGACAAAAGCAGCAGCAGGCCGATGGAAAGCAGGGCGATGGCCACCCACAGCAGGCCGGAGTATTGCCGGGAAGGGGTAGAGAGCTTCTCGTCGGTGAGTTTGAACAGGGGAACGCCTCCAACCTGCACCGGGACGCCCACGCTGGTGGACAGGGGCCGGGCCGTGTAGCGGTCGGCCGTTCTGAACTGCGGATTGATGCCGTTGAGCGACCCTGCCTGCAGCTCGTTCACGATCTCCAGGCCGGCTATGATCTTGCAGCCGTCGCCCTGAAAAGCCTTTACCAGGTACCATTTGGGGCCCAGGTTCATGAACGAAAAGTGCTCGCCGGCTTCTGACAGCGGGGAGGTGAGGGAACTACGGGTATCGCCCAGGCGCTCCACCAGGGTGCGGGGACGGAGGTCGTCGCTGCGGATGGGGAACTGGTGCGCCCAGCTTTGCAGGGTGTCTTCTTGGTAGCGGTACACCACCATGTCGGCGGGCAGCCCCTCCAGGGTCATCCAGTCGTTTAAATCGGCTTGGAGGGCTTTTCCTACATAGGTGTCCAGGAGAGTAAGCCGATGCTCTACCCTCTGGCCCAGCTCCTGCGCGGCCGATTCCAGGCTGGAGCGCACGGTGACCCTGGAAAGGGACACCGCAAACAGCACCGCCGATATGGCCAGCATGACGCCGGACACCCATCCCCGTATGAGCCGCTGTTTCCTATTCATGGTGATAGGGCTCTCCCTTGAGGATGGTGAAAGCCCGGTACAGCTGCTCGGCAAAGATGGTGCGTACCATCTGGTGCGAGAAAGTCATTTTGGAAAGGGAAATGCGCCCCTGGGAGCGTTCATAAACGGCATCGGAGAAGCCGTAGGCGCCGCCCACCACAAAGACCATGTTGCGGGCGCCGGAGGCCAGCTGCTTTTCCATGTACTCGGCAAATTCCGTGGAGCGGAATTCCCGGCCGTGCTCGTCCAGCAGAATGAGGATGTCCTGGGGGCTTACTTGTTTAAGGATGAGCTCTCCTTCCTTTTCTTTGATCTGTGCATGCGTGAGGGCACCCGCTTTCTTGAGTTCGGGGATTTCCACTACTGTAAAAGGCACGTAATGTTTGAGCCGGGACACATACAGGTCCAGGCCCTCCTTAACCCATTTTACGTCGGTTTTTCCGACGGTGAGGAGCGTCACGTTCATACCTCGCAAAAATAACAATTCGGCGCGGAATTTGCAAGAAAACACCTCGAATGAGAAAAATCATCCACATGTTCGTGCTTGCCGTGGCGCTCTGCGTCTCGGCGGTGGCTTTGGCGCAAAATGGCCAAATCATTACCACCAAGGCACTGCGAACCCCGCCGTCCGATGAATTTTCAGTTTTCTCATCCATCACCAAATACCTTGCCGCCGGAGACGCCGCCTCCCTCTCCAGTTGGTTTGCCGACAACCTGGACCTCACTGTCATTTCATCGTCCCGCAACTGTTCCAAAAAGCAGGCCCGGGAAACCCTGAGCAAATTCTTTGCAGCCAATACGCCCCGCTCCTTCCAGGTGGTCCACAAGGCCTCCGAGGCCAATAAAAAATACCTTATCGGCATCCTTAATGCCGGCGGCGAACTCTTTCAGGTAACCATCTATGCCACCTCTTCGGGCGGCGACACCTACAAAATTCAACAGCTCAACATTTCCCGCCAATCGGCAGCCTATTAGCCTGTTCATTTAACATGCTGATTGATAGTGAGTTATGGATATTCAGTCCGGCTATTTGCCGGACTGAATGTTAGCAACTGACTCATAGACAGGTACTTAAGTGAACGGGCGTGGACCCTGATTTTAGAAAAATTTGCACAAATACTGGCAAATCGTTAATTTTGTGGGCTTTTTTGAATTAACGATTAACTAAACATACCAATTTTTATGGCAACAACTGCTGATCTGAAGAATGGAATGTACATCATGTTCAACGGCAAACCCTGCGCTGTTGTGTACTTCCAGCATGTAAAACCCGGCAAAGGCCCGGCCTTCGTCAAAACCAAACTGCGCAACCTGGAAAACGGCCGCATCCTGGAGAACACCTTCACCGCTGGTGTCAAGCTGGACACCATCAGCGTAGAGCGTCGTCCCTACCAGTTCCTCTATGACGACGGAGAGGCCTTCAACTTCATGCACGAAGAAACCTACGAGCAAATCACCCTTCCCCACGGCGTAGTGGATAACTCCGACCTCATGAAGGAAGGCCAGCACGTAGAAATGATGTTCATGACCGAGCCCGAAGAACGCTGCCTCACCTGCGAGCTTCCTACCTATGTGACTCTTGAGGTTACTTACAGCGAGCCTGCCGTAAAAGGCAACACCGCCTCCACCAGCGCCCTTAAGGAAGTGACCCTGGAGACCGGCGCCAAGATCATGGTTCCCCTCTTCATCGAGACCGGCGAAATCATCACCGTCAACACCACCGACCGCAGCTACGGCCAGCGCGTGAAATAAAGCCGATCACTCAAGTAATTGATTGATAGCGAGTTATGGAAATTCAGTCCGGCTATTTGCCGGACTGAATTGTTATAATGCGCTGATACTCTGCTGCTTAGGTGTCGGCCGATTACTGGGCTTCCAGGACAAAGATGGCCGAGGAGTAGAGGCGGGGGAGAATGGGGTTGAAGCCGCCAGCCATGAGGAAGTCGCCGGAGAAACTGAGGCCGTTGCCCCACCAGCAGCTCTGGTCTACGTTCTGCTCTACCACTTTATATTGGCGGGCAGGGTCCAAGCCCTGGAGGCGGAAGGCTTTGCCGCCCACTGTGCGCGGCTCAAAGTGGGTGCACCAGGTATATACCACGGCGCGGGACTGGTCCTCCGACACGTACATGAGCCCGAAGTAGCTGCCGTCGTAGGGCGATGCCAGCCGATACAGGTCTCCGGTAAACACCAGGTCGCGGTACTGCTTGTAGGAGGTGATGCAGCGGTGGGCCAGGGCCTTTTCTTCGGCCGAAAGGTTCCTGGGTTGCAGTTCCATGCCCAGGCGGCCGGCGCAGGCCATGTCGAAGCGGAACTTGAGGGGCGTCACGTTGCCGGTCTGGTGATTGGGCACGGCCGATACATGCGAGGCCATGACACAGGCCGGATAGAACAGGCTCATGGAGTATTGAATGTATGCGCGCGCGAGGGCATCGGTGTTGTCGCTGGTCCATACTTCGTTGCAGTAGGGCAGCGAGCCGTAGTCTATACGGCCGCCGCCCGAGGAGCAGCACTGAATCATAACCTTGGGGTACTTTTCCCGGATGCGGCGCATCACTTTGTACAGTCCCTGACAGTAGTCCACATAGAACTTGTCCTGGGCTTCGCCCAAATACGGGCTTCCGAAACTCTGGACCACGCGGTTGCAGTCCCATTTGATATAGTCGATATTGGGTGCCAGGGACATGGTGCGGTCAAAAATGCCGAACACAAAGTCCTGCACGGCGGGGTTGGACAGGTCCAGGATCCACTGGTTGCGGCCCTGGTAGATTTCACGGCCGGGGCTTTGAATCACCCATTCGGGGTGGGCATGGGCCAGGTTGGACTGCGGATTCACCATCTCGGGCTCGATCCAGATGCCGAATTTGAGGCCTTTTTCATGGGCATATTGAGCCAGGTAGTCGATTCCTTCCGGTAGTTTTTTAACATTCACCTCCCAGTCTCCCAGGCCGGCATCGTCGTTGTTGCGCGGATACTCGTTGCCAAACCAGCCGTCGTCCAGGACGAACATCTCCAGCCCCATGCCGGCGGCATCGTCCATCATGCGCAGGAGTGTCTCGGTAGTGAAGGTAAAATAGGCGCCTTCCCAGCTGTTGAGGAGAGTTGGATTCACCGTTCCACCGCCATAGACGCCATATTTGCGGGCCCAGCGGTGCAGGTTGCGGGAGGCGCCGCCGGCACCGGCGTTGGACCAGGTCCACAGCATGTCGGGCGTCACGAACACTTCCTCGGGCCCCAAGGGATAGGCCGATGCATGGGGGCTGATGCCGGCCACCACATTGAGGCGGTGGGCATCGTCCTTCTCAAAGCTGAGCCGGTAATTGCCGCTCCAGGCCAGGGAGCCGGCAATGACCTCGCCGCTGGTCTCGCTGAATTCACGGGTGTTGAGGCTTAGCATGAACGAAGGATTGTTGCCCTGCGTGGCCTGTACGCCGCGGCGGCTCTCGATGAGCTTGACGTCGTGGCCCAGCAACTCGTGATCCAGCTGCATTTCGGCCGCCCAGGATCCGTGGAGATGGGTGAGGAGGTATTCGTCGGCATCAATGTAGAGGGCCGATGAGGCCGCCTGGATAAGCTGGACGGGCTGCTTGGAGGGATTCAGAATCTCGGCATGGGCAGCAATGACGTCCTGCTGCCCGTAGGCCTCATAGATCAGGCGCACGCGCAGGCCGGTCACATAATCCCGGAGGCGGATGGTGGTGGTTTGCACGCCGTCCTTCTCACTGTTCTCGTGACCGGTGTAATAGAGTTCCGTGTTGTGCGTACCGTCGGCGTATTTCACATGGAGGGCAGGCTCGCCGATGTAACGGCCGCCGGTTGCCGGATAGGTGGCACCGCGATCCCCGTTATAGTCC
Organism: uncultured Bacteroidales bacterium; assembly: GCA_905234285.1. GTDB lineage: Bacteria > Bacteroidota > Bacteroidia > Bacteroidales > UBA932 > Cryptobacteroides. The sequence continues at coordinate 47,709 of CAJOHK010000004.1, read as the reverse complement.
TCAGAACTGGCGTTCAGGGCCAAGTACTCCTCGGGGTGAGCCAGTTTTGCTCCGTAATGCACCGTCTGCAGGGTGCCGTTCTCATGAACCAGGATAACCAGCGAGGTGTGGGCTGTCTCTATGGACAGCACCTGTTTCTGGACCCGGGGAATGGCAATGGTCTGGTGGGTGAACTTTTGGGTTTTACGGGCTTCCAGGGGCAGAAGCATGAGCGCCATGGCGAAAAATTCCAGCAGAAGACGTTTCATACAGTTATCAGTTTTCCCTAAAGGTAAGGATATTTCCTGAGACGGCAAAAGATTGTTGAAAAAGTATCAAATATTGTTTATCTTTGTCAAGAATTAACCACTAGACCAATGACCAAGATTCTGCGTGAGGTACCTCCGCTTTCAAACAAGGACTGTTTTTACATCGTAGAACGCCATAAGAGCGAATTCATGTATCCGCTGCACAGCCACGAGGAATTTGAACTCAATTTCATCGAGAACGGAAAGGGCGTCCGTCGTGTGGTGGGGGACAGTATTGAGGAAATAGGGGACTATGAGCTTACGCTGGTGGCCGGCAGCGGCCTGGCCCACGCCTGGGAGCAGGGCAACTGCACCGCCCCCGACGTGCGTGAAATCACCATTCAGTTCAGTTCCCATCTTTTGGACGATGCTACCCTGGCCCGCAACCAGTTCTCCACTATCCGCAAAATGATGGAAAAGGCCTCCATGGGGCTCAATTTCTCCATGCCCGCCATCATGAAGGTGTATTCCCTGCTGGACACCCTTGCATCGGCCGATGGCCGCTTTGACCAGTACCTGGCCTTCCTCAAGATCCTCTACGAACTGTCGCTGGATACCGGCGCCCGCACGCTGGCCTCATCGGCCTTTGCCCAAACCGAGACCGACGCCGAGAGCCGCCGGGTGCGCAAGGTCAAGGAGTACGTGGCCCAGCATTACGCCGAGGAAATCCGCCTGGACGACATGGCTGCCCTGGTGGGAATGGCCCCCAGTGCCTTCAGCCGCTTTTTCAAGCAGCGCACCACGCGCAATTTCATAGACTACGTCATTGATATCCGGCTGGGCAACGCTGCCCGCATGCTGGTAGATACCACCACAGGCATTGCCGAGATCTGTTATGCCTGCGGGTTCAACAATCTTTCCAACTTTAACCGTACCTTCAAGTCCCGCCGTGGGTATACGCCCCGGGACTTCCGGGCCCTGTTCACTAAGAACCGGGTATTCGTATAGGCTGGTAAAAAAGTATCGGTGTTAGTTAAAATTGGTGTGGCGTGGATGCCGGATAGGTTGTATTTTTGCATAGGTCCCATAAGATGAGGCGACTTTACTGACCAACATGGTATCAATAACACGGAAAATCGGGATAGGCCTGGCGCTTGCCTTATGCCTAATTGCTTGTAACAAAGCGACTTCATTCGTAACAGTGCGAAACGGTGCGTTTGTAAAAGACGGCCGTCCTTTTTCCTACATCGGCACCAATTTCTGGTATGGTCCCATTCTGGCTTCGGATGGCCAGGGCGGCGATTTTGGACGCCTTTCCCGTGAGTTAGATACGCTTAAATCATTGGGTATTAACAACTTGCGCGTTCTTGTTGGCGCCGATGGTGCCAATGGGGTGTTCTCTCGCGTAGAACCTACCCTTCAAGTAGCGCCCGGTGTCTATAATGATACAATTTTAACTGGATTGGACCGCTTCCTGGTGGAATTGGGCAAGCGGGATATGCAGGCCGTCCTGTATGTGAACAACTCCTGGGAATGGAGCGGCGGCTACGGCCAGTACCTGGAATGGGCCACCGGAGAAAAGGCCCTCCTTCCCCTGGAAGTGGGCTATTGGCCTTTTATGCAGCAAATGGCTAAGTTCCAAACCTGCAAGGAGGCCCAGGAACTCTATTTCAATCACCTCCGCAACATCGTGGGCCGCACCAACAGCCTTACCGGAAAGCCTTATAAGGAGGATCCGGCCATTTTTGCCTGGCAGCTGGGCAACGAGCCGCGCTGCTTCTCCGACGACCCTGCCGCGCGCGACGGCTTCATAGGCTGGATGACCGAGGCCGCCCGCATTGTGAAGGAAATCGATCCCAACCACCTGCTCTCGACCGGAAATGAGGGCGTGTGGGGCTGCGAGATGGACTGGGAACTCACCGAAAGGGTGAACACCATCCCCGGCATCGACTACATGACCATCCATATCTGGCCCTACAACTGGGGCTGGGCCAAGGCCGAATCGCTCCGCGAAGACCTTCCCGCCGCCATCGAGAAGACGGAAGACTACATTGCCCGCCACGCCGAGCTGGCCCAAAAGCTGGGCATGCCGCTGGTTGCCGAGGAATTCGGCTTCCCGCGCGATGGCTTCTCGCCCGCCATGGACGCCCCCACGAGCGCGCGCGATACCTACTATGCCTTTGTGTTCTCCCAGGTGGGCACCCGGCTGCAGGGCGCCAATTTCTGGGGCTGGAGCGGCTATGCCAAGCCCGCACATACCCAGTGGGAGCACGGCGACGAATATACCGGAGACCCGGCCCAGGAGGCCCAGGGCCTCAATGGTGTTTATGTGACCGACAGTACGGTGGATTTCTTCAAGGCTGCCCCGGTGCTGCCCATTACCGGAACCTGGGTTAACCTGGCCTGGAAAGACGTCCGCAACCAATACACCAATCCCGCCGATGCCCCCATGGGCAGCGCCGCCCTCTGGCGTGCCAAGGTGGACGAGTGGCATGCGATGGGGCTGGAATACCTTGTACTCATGGAAGTGGCCAACGAAGGCCGTTCCTTCTATCCTTCGGCCCTCATGCCCTGTGCCAACGACGGGGAAAGCCTGGTTGAGGCCATTCTGGACCGGGCGGGGGAGCATGGGATGAAAGTGTTCCTAAGCACCGGCTGGGCGTATGACCAGGACGACGATATCCGCCGCCCCGAGGTTCAGGCCCGTCAGCAGGCCATCATGGAGGAGCTCACCCTTCTGTATAAGGAAAAGCCGGCCTTCTATGGCTGGTATCTGCCGGTAGAAGACTGCATTACGCCCGTCTTCCCTGCGTCGGCCGTGGAGGCGGTGAACCGGCTGGTTGCCAAAGCGCAGGCGCTCACCCCCGGCAAGAAAACCCTCATCTCCCCTTACGGAATGGTGTACGCCGATTTTGACCGGCCCGACTTTGCCCGGAATATCCGCGCCCTCAAAGTGGACATCATCGCCTACCAGGACGAGGTGGGCTGCGTGCGGGAGCCCTATCCCATGCGCCGGCTCAAGGAAAACTGGAAAAAGCTGCGCGAGGTACATCGCGGCAGCGGCATTGAGATGTGGGCCAATTGCGAGACTTTTACCTGGGAAGGCAATACCAATGACCGCTCCTCGGCCCTGATTCCTGCCGCTTACGAGCGGCTTCTCGCCCAGCAGATCGCTGCCAGCGAGGGCGGCGCCGAACGTATTGTCTCCTTTATGTTCCAGGGCATTCTGGAAAAGAAGGGATCGGCTTTCCCGCTGGGGCAGCCAGGCTTGTCCGAAGAAGCCCTGCAGGACTATATGGACTGGAAGGGCGGCGACCCTGCGTGGCACCAGGTACAACAGACTCTACAGGGACGCCTCCGGAATGATATCCAGCCCGAGTCTTCCGAAAAGGGTCTCACCGACGGCCTTCTGGCCGATAGCGACCCCTCCGACGGCCGCTGGGTGTGGCTGGGAACGGGAAAGGGCAGGGTCGAGCTGTCCTTCAAAGGATCACAAAGGCCTAAAGAACTTGTCCTCCGCTGCCTGGACAGCGCCAAGGATGGCATCCTGCCTCCGGAGAGCATTATGGTCAAGACCCCAGAAGGGAAAAAACTGGGTGAAGTCCGCTTCACCTCGTGGCCGGATAACCGCCACGATGCCTGGACCGATGTGATTACTGTGCCCCTCAAGGGCAAACCGGCTGGCCGCCTAATCGTCGAACTCAACGGAAAAGGCGCGCTGTACGCAGATGAAATCTATGTAAAGTTGTAGTATATGAACGAAAAACTTGTCTATCAGTCGCCCGATTCACAGGCGATGGAGATTGTCCCCATGGGCAAGCTCCTGGATTCGGCCAGCCAGAAGTCTGGCGGCCTGGAAGAAGGTCAAGGCGGAATGGGAGGATGGTGATATGAAAAAGAATCTCAATTATTTCTGCCTGTTGGCTGCCATGGCGGCCTTGGCTTGCGCAAAGGTCCCCGAAGTTATTCCGGCCGATACAGAAGAAGGACAAACGGTCCTCCATGCCAGTCTCGCTCCTGAAACCAAGGCAACTGGTACCAAGGTGGCCAGTTTCCTCTGGGCGTCGACCGATAAGATACATGTATGGGACGGTACATCGTTCAATGAATTCAGCCTTCAGAGCGGGGCCGGCGAAGCTTCGGCTGCGTTCAGCGGTTCTGTGGCCGCCGATCCTTCACTGGCCGTGTATCCGGCCGTCGGAAAGGGCGTCTCTGGTAATAATGTGACTATTACGCTTCCGGACGGATATACCTACTCTCTGCGGGGCGTAGAAATGCCCATGGTGGCCGGCATTTCCAGCCAGACCGACCCGCTCTCGTTCCAGCACCTGGGCGCCATCATCAAGTTCGATGTGTACGGCATTCCTGCTGCGGCCGACCGCTTTGTGTTCACCGCCACAGGCAAGAACATTACCGGGGATTTTACCTTTGACAGCTCAGCTGCCACACCTGCAATTGTAACGGCCGATGGTTCAAACAGTAGCATCACCATTACCTTTACGCCCGGCTCCATGACTTCGGGATCGTTTTATGTGCCCGTTCCGACGGGGACCTACGGCAGCGGCTTCAGCGTGGCGCTCAAAAACGGGGACGAGACCCTGATTTCCAAAACCCGTACCTCCTCCATTACCCTTTCCCGCGCCCAGTTCCTCATTCAGCCGGCGTTTGCAGGTGAATTGTCAAGAACCATTTGGGAAGGGTCTTTTACAACCAATAATTGGCTGGCAACATGGGAGCAAAAGACTTTAGCAAGCAGCTTTGACTGGTCTACAGTTGAGGCTGGCTCTTCTTTGGTAATTGGTTTTACCATGGACGAGACCTATGTTGATGCCGGCAGTAATGTTAATACGGCAACGGCATGGCAGATTTTGACGAATAACGGCGATTATAATGCTGCCAATGAACTTAAATTCAGCTTTTATGCAGACTCTCGCAGTGCTGGGAGTCAGAGCCGGTCCTTTACGCTGACATCGGAAATCCTTACTAATATTAAAGAACATAATGGCCTGACGATTGGAGGTTATGCCGTCACTATTACGAGTGTTGGCGTATATAAGGATCATTCTACCGGTACGGTAGAGAAAACCCGGACTTTGTGGACCGGCGAAAAGGTGTGTGGTAATTGTGATGCCATAGAGACGGATACACCTTACAAGATGTGTTATGGCGCGTTCCCGTGGATAAGTGTGAAACCCGGAACGGCATTGCGCGTCTATGTGAAAGACCACCTAGCCGAACCTGGTTGGAATCAGGTAGATTTGAAGTCAGCAAAAGACGGATGGCCGGCATTGGAAGGCGGGCAATCCATTGACGCAAAAGGGAAATCCTATGTTGATATCCCCCTAAATGAAGCTGATCTTGCCGTTCTCCGCAGTGAAGGGAACAAAGGATTGATAGTGCGAGGAGTTTATCTCACCATTACACAGGTGGATCTGGTAACTACCACCTCCGAATCCGAGACCACCATCTGGACCGGTAATACCGTTTTCAATAATACTTGGGAAGTCAACAACACCGACCTTCTCAATACGCATTTTAACTGGTCTTCCATATCAGCCGGTACTACTTTGCGCTTCCATGTGACGCCGTCGGAAAGTGCCCAGTTGAATCTACAATATATTGACTCCGAGAATGCCTGGGCAGCCTTGCCGGATGGAGTGGCCATCAATGTTCCGGTGGGGCAGGATTTTGTGGACGTTTACATGACCAGCGATAACCTTACGGCCCTGCAGTCTCCTAATAAAGGATTGGTCATCAAGGGCTTGAATTATACTCTTACCAAAGTAACCATTTTGAGGTAGACAGACAACCAACTGAATTATTAACCAATACCAAGTAGCATGAAACAAACATTTCTGAGCTTGCTGCTGGCACTCATGGCCGTTACGGGCTTGTTCGCGCAGAACAAGACCATTACCGGCACGGTGACCGACAACGTCGGCCCCGTGGTGGGTGTATCAGTAGTGGAGAAGGGTACCAGCAACGGTGCCATCACAGACATGGACGGACACTACACCCTCACCGTCAAACCCGGTGCGGTGCTGGTGTTCTCTTCTATCGGCTATGCTCCCCAGGAAATACTGGTGGGCAGCCGCGCAGTCGTTGACGTCTTCCTGAGCGAAGACGCCGAATTCCTGGACGAGGTTGTGGTCATCGGCTACGGTACCGTCAAGAAGAGCGATCTTTCCGGCGCCGTGAGCCAGATCAAGGCCGAAGACCTCATGAAAGGCGGCTCCATTGATATCGCGCACGGCATGCAAGGTAAAATTGCCGGTGTGGTGGTACAGCAGAGCGACGGTGCCCCGGGCGGCGGCATGAGCATTGTGGTGCGTGGCGCCAACTCCTTCACCACCAGCTCCCAGCCCCTGTACGTCGTGGACGGAATTCCTCTGGAGGTAGCCAGTACGCCGTCTAACGGTGCCCTTACCTCGGAACAGTCTTCCAACCCCCTGGGCTTCCTGAACCCGCACGACATCGAGAGCATGGAAGTGCTCAAGGATGCATCGGCTACCGCCATTTACGGTTCCCGCGGTGCCAACGGCGTAGTGATTATCACCACCAAGCGCGGCCGCACCGAGAAACCCAAGGTGGAACTGAACATGAGCGCCGGCGTGTCCAGCATCGTCAAGCAGATTCCCGTACTGGACGCCTATACGTATGCCCTGTACGTGAACGAGCAGTACGACAACTCCTACAAGTACGAGGGACGTACTTTCCAGACCTATCCCTATAACGGAACCTGGAGCTACCAGAATTACGCCGACGGTCATCCCAACTATTCCACCGGCAAGTATTCTCCCGCCCCCGCCGATTTCAAGAACCCCGGCTACAAGTACGACGAATACGGCAATTATTACGAGGTGGGCGCCTCCAACTGGCAGGACGAGATTTTCCAGACCGCCTTCAACACCGACGTGAACTTGAGCGTGAGCGGCGGTAACGAGAAAGGTTATTACTCCTTCTCCGGCAACTATGCCCGCCAGAACGGTATCATCAAGAATTCCGGTTACGAGCGCTATTCCCTCAGGGCCAATATCGGCCGCCACATCACCAGCTGGATGGAGATTGGTACCAGCATCGGTTTCACCAACTCGGTGACCAATTTTGCCAACACCCTTTCCTATAATACCGGTATCATCCGCTCGGCCATCATCTTCCCGCCGGTTTACAGCGTGGACATGGATACCACCACCGCCGACAGCGTGAACTGGCTGGCCGCCAACCCCGCTGCCTATGTGAACAATGCCAAGGACCAGCTGCACGGCATCAACTTCTACAGCAGCTCCTTCCTGGAGATCAAGATCTTCCCCTTCCTCAAGTTCCGCCAGAACCTGGGTCTGGGATACAGCGGGCAGGAACGCGGTGCCTACTATGACCGCCACACGCAGGAAGGCTTTACGCCCATCAACGGCTTCGCCTCCAAGTCCAACAATGTGTGGGAGAGCCTCACCAGCGAGTCGCTGCTTACCTTTGACAAGACTTTTGCCAAGATTCATGCGGTGAATGCCGTGGCCGGTTTCACGGCCGAGCGCGGCTCCTGGAGAAACAGCGCCACCACCGCCACCAACTTCCCGGACGACCTTACCCAGGACAACGACATGTCCCGCGCACTGGACCGTCCCGTCATTACCAGCGATACCGGCAAGTCTACCCTGGCCTCTTTCCTGGGACGTGTGAACTATACGCTCCTGGACCGTTACCTGTTCACGTTCAGTGTCCGTACCGACGGTTCCTCCAAGTTTGCCACAGGCAACAAGTGGGCTACCTTCCTTTCCGGCGCCATTGCCTGGAAGGCCTCCGAGGAAAAGTTCATCAAGAACCTCAACGTATTCAGCAACCTGAAGTTCCGCGCCAGCTATGGTGAGACGGGTAACCAGGGTATCGGCTCCTACCGTTCCATTTCCATGCTCTCTACGGCCAATTATCCCTTCGGAGGCTCCATGTCTTCCGGCTCGGCCCTCGTGAGCTGGCGTGGCCCCGTTTCCCCGGATATCCGCTGGGAAACCACGCGCCAGTTTAACGTGGGTGTGGATATGGGCTTCATCCACGACCGCATTACCTTTACGGTAGATTATTACAAAAAGATTACCCGCGACCTGTTGCAGGAAATCCAGATTCCTTCCTCGACCGGTTTCTCCAACATGCTGGTGAACAGCGGTAATGTAACCAATACCGGTGTGGAACTCACCGGCCGTTTCATTCCCATCTCCAACCGCAACTTCAACTGGGCGATTGACGCCAACATGGCCTTCAACCGCAACGAAATCGGCGGCCTCACCGGCGACCAGTTTGCCAACCGCCTGTGGTATGCCGCCGACGATGTGTTCATCCAGCGCAACGGCCTGCCCATCGGCGCCATGTACGGTTATGTAGAGGATGGCTTCTATGACAACGAGGCCGAGGTGAGGGCCGATCCCCAGTACCGCAATGCAACCGATTCCAAGGTCCAGTCCATGATTGGTGAAATCAAGTACCGCGACCTCAATGGCGACGGTGTCATCACCGCCGACGACCGCACCGTCATCGGCGATACCAACCCCGACTTCACCTACGGTATCACCAATACCTTTACATGGAAAAACCTCACCCTGAGCTTCCTCCTCCAGGGCTCCCAGGGCAACGATATCTTCAACGGCACCCTGTGGGACATCAAGATGGGCAATGTGGGTAACATTACCCAGGATGCCTACAACACCCGTTGGACGCCTACCAACAAGGAAGGCGCCAAGTGGCCCAAGGCTACGGCCGGTTATAACCGTACCTTCCTCCTGAGCGACCGTTACATCGAAGACGGCAGCTATCTCAAGCTCAAGAACCTGTCCCTGTCCTACAAGTTTTACAATCCGTTCAAGGGCGTGGAGCAGATTCTCCTTTCCTTTACGGCCACCAACCTGTTCACCATCTCCAATTACTCGGGCTATGATCCCGACGTGAACGCGTTCGGCTCCGACTCTTCCCGCCGCGGTGTAGATATCTATTCCTACCCGGCTTCCCGTACCTTCTCTTTAGGTGTCAGCTTCACTTTCTAATACCTGACGAGCCATGAAAAAATATATTGCATTTATTCTTCTGTTGGCACTGAGCCTGGGAACTCTCTCCTGCGACAAATGGCTGGAAGAGAAACCTGATTCCTTCATCGGCCCCGACAGCATCGAAGATTCCGAATCCGGAGTGGACGTGCTGGTGACCGGCGTTTACAGCAACTGGCTGGACGACATGTTCCGCTGGAGCCATTTCCCCTTTGTTTTGGAACTGGATTCCGACTATATCTCCGGACCGGACTGGCTCATGAGCAAGATGGGCGCCGGCAACTTCCAGGACGAAGAAATGGTGGGCAAGCTCTGGAAAGGCCCCTATAACCTGATTGTGGATGCCAACCAGGCCATCCGGATTATCTCGGCCATGACCCAGGTAGATGAGGATTACAAGAAAAACGCCCTGGGCGAACTCTATTTCCAGGAAGCCTTCTCATACTTTATCATGGTGCGCGCCTTCGGGCCCATCCCTTTCATTGAGAAAGATGTGCTGGACGGCGGCGCTTATTCCAATCCCCGCCTGGATGTGGAGACCGTCTATGGAAAGATTATCGACTTGCTGGAACAGGCTGCTACGCTTATGTATTCCCGCAGCGATTCCCGTTATAAAGCCGGTCATGTAAGCGCAGCCAGTGCCGCCGGCCTGCTGGCCAAGGTGTATGCCACCATGGCGGCTGCGGCCAAGCCGGAGAATACGCCCGTGACCGTGCGTTCGGGTAATGGCGTCAGCGCCTATTATACCGTTACCGAAGACGGTGCAGAGGTGTACAAGTATAACCCGCTCACCACCCATATCTTCTACAAGAATGCCGTGGCCGGTTATGAGAGCATGGATTCCGACGCCCTGTATAAAAAGGCGGCCGAATGGGCCAAGAAAGTGATCGACGGCGAGTTCGGCACCATTGAACTGTCGGCCTATGACGATCTGTGGAAAGCCTCCAACCGCGATGCTTCCGAGTTCCTTTTCAGCGTGCAGTCCCTGAACGGCGAAACCACCTATTGCACCCATGTCCATACCTATTATGCCGGCTACAGCGCTTCGGCTTCCAGCACCACGCTCCAGAGCGGCGGCTGGGTGGGCTGCTCCTACAACTGGTATCGCCTCTTTGACCAGGATGACTACCGGATTACCAAGGGCGTGCGTCACCAGTGGCAGTATTATTACCAGGTGGAGTACAACGGCTATTTCTATTATCCGGAGAGCCTGAAAGAGTACTATGCCACCCTTGCCGACGGCAATACCTACCAGTATGCCACCGACTCCCAGTGCCTGGCCTTTACCACCAAGTACAGCGACGTTACCGACAACTCGTCCAACTACGCCGACTCGGCCTGGCCTTTCCTGCGCTATGCCGACGTGCTTCTCCTGTACGCCGAAGCCCAGAATGAACTGGGCGAGCAGAAGGACGCCATGACCTATCTCAACCTCATCCGCAAGCGTTCCAATGCCAATCAGATGGAAACCTATCCCGGCAAGGATGCCATGCGCAGCGCCATCATCGAGGAGCGTGCCAAGGAGTTTGCCTGCGAGGCCGACCGCCGTTGGGACCTCATCCGCTGGGGCATTTACATCGATGCGATGAATGCCGTCATGTACGATGACTCCGGTATTAACAAGGAGCGCTCGGCGCGGAATCTTCTCATGCCCATTCCCCAGGAGGAAATCAATGCCAATGAGGCTATCACTGAGAATAATCCCGGCTGGAATTAGTAACCATCAAACAGCTATTGCTTTATGAAAACATCAAGATATATTGTTGCGCTGCTTCTGCTTCCGGCCCTTTTCTCCTGCAGTAAAGTGGTTACGTACAAGACCGATCTGCCGGACCGTTTTGTCAACAGCGGTGCCCCTCAGATAAGCGCCGTTTACGATATTTACGACGGAGAACTGGAACAGCCTCTGGAGGGTGGTTCCCTGGCCCAGCTCATCCGCATTACCGGTAAGAACCTGGCCCATCCCACGTCGGTCACGTTCAACGGCATTGCCGCCAACCTGGACGAATGCTACTGCGAGAATGAGAACAGCTATATTCCCATTCCCCGCGTTTTGCCCACTGAGGTGAGCAACAAGCTGGTCTACACCACCTCCGAAGGCAGCACCAGCGTCGATTTCTCCGTCTCTATTCCGCAGCTTTCCCTCAAGGGCCTGAAGAACGAATTTGCCCTCCCGGGCACCAGCGTCCAGGTATCCGGAGACTTCTTTGACCTGTTCGGCTTTGACAAGTACAAGGCCGGGGAGGATGGAGCCACCGCTTCCATCACCATCGGCGATACGCCCGTTCAGATTGATTCCCTCACGGAGAGCTACATGAGCATCGTCATCCCCGAAGGAACGCCCGACAACAGCATCATCACCTTCAACTGGGAGGATGTGACCCTGGGCGCCCAGACCAAGGATATCCCTTATCGCCAGACGGACGCCATGTTCCTCGGCGACTTCTCGGGCATCGGCTTCTGGAGTGGCGACATGCGGGATGCCCTCCTCACCGACGGTACCCGCGCCGACGATCCCGCCGAATATCTGGGCTATCCTTATTTCCACTTCGACACGGCCATCCCGGCCTGGACCTGGTATTCCTGCGGTATGGGCGGCAATTTCCCGTTTGACATCGACTGGGACAGCCAGATGGAATCCCTTGTGTTCAAGTGCGAGATATGGACCAACAACTCCTTCCCCATTCCTGCTTATTCCGAGGCCGGTATCCTGGTGCAGTTCAACACCAAGGACAATGTCTCCCTGGATTTGGGCGGCGGCGCCGTCAACACCGGCGGAAAGTGGGTAACCTTCTCCTGGCCGCTCTCTTCCGTGGCCTCCGAGATGCCCGAACAGGGTGCCTACTGGAACTTCTGCCTGACTGTTCAGCCCCCTGTAGACTGGACCGTGGACTTTGCCATGGCCAACTTCCGCATCGAACCTGCTAACTATTAATCCCGAGCAAGATGAAAAAGATATATATCCTTCTTTTTGCCGCGCTGGCGCTCTTCTCCTGCACCAAGGAGCAGGAGAAGGCTGCCCCCAAGACTACCGATCCTACCAAGGCTCCGCAGGTGGTCTCCACCTACCCCGCGAATAACGATACGGCGGCCGATGTGGTGGATGAAATCGTCATTACCTACGACAAGGCCATTACCCTGGCTCCCAACGTGACGGTAAGCGTAAACGGCGTGTATTACGACGAAGACGTATATGTGCTGGACAAAGAACTCTACATCCCCGTAACTCTTCGCGGCGGCAACACCTATACGGTGAAAGTGGCCAGCCCTTCGGTGCACGACGGAGACAAGAACTTTGCCCAGGACCTCGCTTTCACGTTCACTACACTTACCCGCAACAACTTCGATCCTGCGCTGTTCGAGCTGGCCGAGGCTCCGGTAGATCCGGAGGCCACCGATGAGGCCCAGGCGCTTTATAGCCTGGTGAAGGAGAACTTCGGCACCAAGACTTTCTCGGCTGCCATGGCCGAGGTGGACTGGAATTACGACAATGCCGAGGTTTTGCACCAGATTTCGGGCAAGTATCCGGCCATCAATGCGTTTGACTACATTCACCTTCCTTCCAGCGCCCCCGGCGCATGGATAGACTACGGCGACATTAAGCCCGTCAGGGAATGGGCCGGCATGGGCGGTATCGTGGCCGCCGGCTGGCACTGGCTGGTGCCCACCTCCAACCCCAACTCCAGCATGGCCGAGGAAACGATTGACACCGAAGACTGGGATGTGGGCAACTGGAGCAACAGCCTGAGCCTGACCCAGGATATGGTGGACTGGTATACCGATGCCAAGTCGCAAGTAGCTATGGCTGCCTTCAAACAATGCAATGTGGGCTCCATCATTACCATTCACTATACCGATGCTGCGGCCGGTGCCCAGATGGGTTTCCGGAATCACAGCTGGGGTAATCTGGAAGACGAGACCACTACATATGATTACTTTGATATTGCAGAAGGCAGCGGTATGTATGAACTGGTTCTGGATGCCGTATCCCTGGCCGAAATCAAGGCCAATGGCATCATTATATCCGGTCACGACTACCACATCGCCTATGTGGTCATTACCTATCCCAAGGAGAATACGGGCGTAACCATAGACTTTGATCCGGTTCCCATGGGTGACTGGGCCGGCTACCTCTGCCTCACCCAGGACAACGTGGACTGGTACACCGACCCGGTTGCCGCTGCGGCCATGGCTGCTTTCCAGGATTGCGTGGTAGGCTCCACCATGACCTGCTACTATACCGGTGCCGAGGCAGACGCCCAGATGGCTTTCAAAAAACATGGCTGGGACGCCATGGTAGATGAAGCCGGATTCAATTACGGTTACTTTGTTATCGAAAGCGGTGACGGTTCCTACACGCTCACGCTGGATGCCGTTCTGCTGGCCGAGTTCAAGGCCAATGGCGTGATCATCGGCGGCCAGCATTTCACGCTCACCAAGGTGGAGATTGCCAATCCCGCCGAGCCGGCAGAGGTGGTTTATTCTTTCAATTCCAACCTGAACGATTTCAATCCCAAGGATGCCGTTACCCCGGGCACCTGGCAGAACAAGATTGCCAAGGCCGGCCTTGATAAACTGGCTGCTTACCTGAAACTCCTGCAGGATGAAGACATTCCCGTCCTCTGGCGCCCGCTGCACGAGGCTTCCGGCGGCTGGTTCTGGTGGGGCAACGCCTCGGCCGAGGAATATGTGGCCCTGTGGAAGTACGTGTACGATTATCTCACCGGCGCCGGCGTGCACAACCTCATTTGGGTATGGACTTCCTGCCTGGACGATGCCGCCTGGTATCCCGGCGACGAGTATGTGGATATCATTGCTTACGACTGGTATCCCCAGGCTTGGGAGACCGATCTGTATCACACCTCCGGCATTGCCAATTGGGAGAAGCTGCTGGCAATTTCCAACACCAAGGTCCTTACCCTGGGCGAGTGCGGTCCTATTCCCTCGGTCGGCGAAGCCCTGGAAGACGGCGCGGTGTGGAGCTGGTGGATGCCCTGGTATGGTGAATTCATGGAAGACGAGGGCGGTTACAACACCCATGCCCTCTTCCGTTCCTGGATGAATTCTCCTTATGTGATTACCATGGATGACCTCCAGGTCCCTGAGGAAACTGAAGAATGAAAAAGCTTTTCATATGGATGCTTCTGCCCCTCGTGACATGGGGCTGCGGCGGAAAGGGGACTCCGGATCCCACCCCGGATCCGGACCCCGACCCCGTCGTGGTCACCGAGTCTGTCTCGGGCAGTTTTCTCCAGCACTGGTATGCAAAGGGCTGGACCGAGTCCCGCTGGAACCAGGAAATGGATGTGCTCAAAGATGCCGGCATGGCGTATCTCATTTATTCGCCCGTGAAGGAGGATGACGAGGACCCCGACTACGCGTCCCTGGAAAAGTGCCTCAAGACGGCGGCTTCCCACGGCATCAAGGTTTTTGTGGGCTGCAACGCCCATGACGACTGGTGGGATACCTCCCTTTCTGCCTCGCGCCTGAACGGTTTCATGCAGGACGGCATCACCATCGCCCAGGAGGCCTACCGCCGTTTCCATTCCAAGTATCCCTCCAGTTTCTATGGGTGGTACTGGGACTGGGAAGTGGACAACGTGAACTGGGGAAGCCGTAAGCAGATGCTCGCCGAAGCCTGGAACATCACCCTGGACGGATTAACGGCCCTGGACGGCGGCATGCCGCTGCTGTTCAGCCCTTTCATGAATCCCGCCTATGGGACGCCTGCCCAGTACCGGGATTTCTGGAAGTCACTGTTCCCCATGCTGCACCTGAGGAAAGGTGACGTGTTCGCCCCCCAGGATTGCGTGGGCGCCAAGGGGCTGTCTACTTCTACGGTGAAGTCCTGGTTCTACCAGCTGGCCGACGCCGCCAAAACAGTGGACGGCCTTCAGTTCTGGGCCAACATTGAGCTCTTTGAGCAGTATACCGTGAGCGCTCAGGACTATTTTGCCACGGCGCCCATGACGCGCATGGTGCAGCAGCAGGAGGCGGTGAAGAGTTTCGTGAGCCGGATCATCTGCTTCTCGTACACCCATTACTATAGCCCGTACGTGGTAAGGGACGCCTATCATACCGCCTACCAGGCCTACCTCGGGGACGGCTCCATGCCCACCCCCGGAACGCCCGGCAAAGTGAATACCGTGAACAAGGAAGTAGGTACCGGAGTGGCCCTCAGCTGGAGCATGGTGTCCAAAGCCGACGTAGACGGCTTTGCCCTTTACAAAAACGGAAAAGTGCTTGTCAAGCTCCAGGTAACCCAGGAAGACAGTTTCCCGGACTACTTCTTTGACTACGAAGGCAAGTCTTCGGACAGTTACCAGATAACTACTTACAATATTGTAGGGAATGAATCCTCGAAAGTAAGTTTTTAGATGATTATGAATAAAAAAGTGTATATGGCTCCCCAGTCGGAGCATATCATCATCGGCTTTCAGGGACGCATTTTACAAAGTTCCGAGACCGAGCAGTTTGGTGGAGTCTCCGACCCTAATGGAGATCTTTTGGATTTTGAATGGACCTCATTGTTTTAGCGTATGAAAAAGTTGTTTTATTGGATGGCGGCAGCTGCCGTCGTAGTGTCATGCGCTAAAACAGAAGGCGCCAAGCAAGACAATATGCCCGGGACGGTCATTACCATCGGTATTGACAATCAGAACACCAAGACCGACCTCACCGAGACCGTCAAAGTGGTTTGGTCGGCGGGGGATGCTATCTCTGTCCAGTCTTTGGAAGGGGCATTCAAGACCTTTACACTGGCCAGCGGTGCCGGAACCACATCCGGAACATTCAGCATCAATGAAGATGTGACGCTGAATACGCCAACGGCCAACTGCTTCTATCCGGCTACCCTCGACCCCAAGTATGAAGAGGGCTGGAAAGTAACCCTACCCGGCGATTATACCTGGTCGGAGGATGGCATAAAAGCCCCGATGTATGCCTGGCTGGGCGGTTCCTGGGATTATTTCAAACTGCTTACATCTGTCCTCAAGCTGGAGGTTTACAATATTCCCGCCGATGCCGACAAACTGGTTTTCACCACGGTGGGGGAGAAGGTTTGCGGGCAGTTTACATTTCCTGCGACTCCGCTTGCAACAGCGGCAACCAGCGTTGCTGCCGAGAAATCCATTTCGGTGAGCTTCGATGCGGGTGGGGCCACTAGCCGTACTTTCTGTATCCCGGTTCCCTCGGGAGATTATACGGCCGGTGCTACCATTCAGCTGCTGGCAGGCAGTGAAGAAAAAGTGAAGATGCAGGCTCCTGCGTTGAGCATCGCATCCATGAGTGTTACCTATCTTCCTTCCATCAATTGTGGCGGGACGCTCCCCATGACCGTTTGGGAAGGTTCCAAGGAGATTCTTTTTGAAGATGATCCCTGGTGGGGACAGTTTGTCCTCCCGCTGGACTGCCAGATTTTTGGCACGGTGGCTGCCGGTTCCGTATTGCGGCTGTATCTGGATAAACTGGGTACGGAGACCTCGGTCATCAAGAGAGCCTATCAGATGATGGATGATCCCTGGACTTGGACGGATATTGATGCAGGCAATGTGTCCGTTACCGCAGAAACGGAATATGTGGACTTGACGCTCACCAGTGAACTGCTGGCTGCCCTTCCCAGCCGAAAGTTTTTTGTCGTCTGCGGAAACCGCATTCGTGTCACCAAGGCCGTTCTTATCCAGAACAAACCCGAACGCATTGTTTGGAAAGGCTCGCTCAATGTCGGAAACTGGGCCGCCAATCTGGATGCCTTCCCCGCCGGCTTCTGGGATAATCTGAAGGCCGGTACCGCTATTACGGTATATTATGATGACAATGCCCCCGTAGACAATAGCTGGCGGGATATCGCCATTTATGCCAAAACTTCTGGCGACTGGACCAGTTTGGGGAGTGGCGGTCACAATGCCGACGGACGAAACGTACTGAGTGTCGTGCTGGATGCCGATCAGGTGGCGTTGGTTAAAGCGAACGGACTGGCATTGGGCGGCAGCGGTGTCACCATCAACAAAATTACCCTGCGCTAAATATGCGGTTTTCATTCAGGATGATTGCCCTGGCTGCATCGGCCCTGATGCTGTGCCAGTGCGGGAAAGAAAATGGCTCCGGCGGTGAAGAAACGGCCGGGGCCGTTGAGACCCCCGCGCAGTTGACAGAGCGTTTGGGCCTTGGTTGGAATATGGGCAACCAAATGGATGCCTATCACAACTACGAGGGGGCCGGGGCCCTGTATAACATGCCCGAGGAAACCTGCTGGGGAAACCCGAAGGCTACACAGGCTACCTTCAAAGGCGTGAAAGCCGCCGGTTTCTCTACGGTGCGCATGCCCGTCACCTGGCTGGGTAAGATTGGGGCCGCTCCCGGTTACAAGATCGATGAGATTTGGCTGAACAGGGTTTATCAGCTGGCCGGCTATGCCCATGCGGCTGGGCTCAATGTGATTGTGAATACCCATCACGACGAGAATCATGGCGACGACCACTGGCTGGATATTGCCGCTGCCTCTACAGACAGCAAGCGCAACGAAAGCATAAAAGCCGAGATTAAGGCTGTCTGGACCCAGATTGCCCAAAAGTTCGCCGACTGCGGCGACTGGCTCATCCTGGAAGGCTTTAATGAAATCAATGATGGCGGATGGGGAGGCAGCGAGGCTTTCCTGGCCAATCCGTCCCTGCAGTGCAATGTGCTCAATGCGTGGAACCAGGCCTTTGTCGATGCCGTTCGTGCTGCCGGTGGCAGCAATGCCACCCGCTGGCTGGCAGTTCCCACCTATGCGGCCAATCCTTCCTTTGCCTCTTATGCCCGTATGCCTGAAGATCCTGCCGGACGCTGCATTCTGGCCGTGCATTTCTACGACCCGTACGAGTATACCATCGGCCAGGACCAATACCCCGAATGGGGGCATACCGGTAAAACCGGCAAGAAGGCGTCTTGGGGCGACGAAAGCAATGTGAGAAAGGTACTGGGCCGCCTGTCTCAGGATTACGTCAAAAAGGGCATCCCCGTGTACATCGGCGAATTCGGCTGTTCCATGCGGGACCGGACCGATACCCGCGCATGGGCGTTTTACAAGTATTATCTGGAGTATGTGGTCAAGGCTGCACGAACCTATAACTTGCCTTGCTTCCTTTGGGATAACGGTGTGGTAGGGTATGGGGCCGATTTGCACGGCTACATCAATCATGGAACCGGAGCCTATATCAACGGCTCCCAGGAACTGGTGCAAACCATGGTCAAAGCCTGGACCACCACCGATGCTTCTTACACCCTCCAGAGCGTGTATGACAGCGCTCCGGTGTTTTGATAGATATGGATAGAAGTTTATGAAAAAGATATTGATTCTAGCCGCCCTGGCCCTCGCGGCCTGCTCAACCGGCAACAAGAAACCTATGGAAACCCCTAAAGACCTGCTGGTGCACCGGCTGTTTACCTATGCCGAGAAAGGCCAGATTGCTTACGGGCACCAGGACGACTTGGCCTACGGCCATTCCTGGTGCGTGGAGGACTGGGAAAACGATGCGCTGGAGCGCTCGGACGTGAAGGCCGTCACCGGCCAGTATCCTGCCATGGTGGGCTTCGACCTCGGCGGCATTGAGCTGGCCGACAGCTGCAACCTGGACGGCGTGCCCTTCGGCCTCATCCGCAAGGCGGCCCTCACGCACATCGAGCGCGGCGGCATGGTCACCTTCTCCTGGCATCCCCGGAATCCCCTTACGGGCGATTCGGCCTGGGATGTTTCCTCCAACCAGGTGGTGAAAGCCGTCCTCCCGGGCGGCGAGAAGCATGCCGAATTCATGGTCTGGCTGCAGCGTGCGGCCGATTTTGTGGAATCCCTGGGCGAGGTGGCCGTGATTTTCCGCCCCTGGCACGAGAATACCGGCAACTGGTTCTGGTGGTGCCAGAACGTATGCACCGTCCAGGAGTACCGGGAGCTGTACCGCCTCACCTGGGTCTACTTCACCAAGGAGCGCGGCCTCAAGAACATCCTCTGGTGCTACTCTCCCAACGCCCCCTTCACGCCCGATTTTATGGGGCGCTATCCAGGCGACGAGTTCGTGGATATTATCGCGGCCGATCTGTATGAATTTATCGGCCCCGACGGTGTAGGGGAGGGCGGCGCCCGTTTTTCAGCCATGCTCAAGGACATACTCACCAAACTGGCAGCCATTTCCATGGAGCATCATAAGCTGACGGCGCTGAGCGAAACCGGCCTGGAAGGCCTTTCCGACCCTGCGTGGTGGACCGGGGTGCTGTATCCGGCCATTAAAGAGTATCCCATCTCCTATGTGCTCACCTGGCGCAATGCCTGGGACAAGCCGGGTCATTTCTATGCGCCCTGGGACGGCTTTGAAGGTGCGGCCGATTTCAAGGCCTTCTGCGAGTTGGATCAGATTGTATTGCTATAACCTATGACCTATGAAGAACGTCTGGCCTGGCTCAAAGAGAGCCATCGCCAGCTGATTGAAAAGAAGAATGTTCCCATTGAAGGAAACGGTATTTACGAGCGCTGGGAGAATCCGGTTGTGACGGCCGAACATGCCCCGCTGGCGTGGCGCTATGACTTCTCGCCCGAGCGCAATCCCTACCTGATGGAGCGCATCGGCGTGCATGCCACCCTCAATTCGGGCGCCATCAAGTGGAACGGCAAATACGTGCTGGTGGTGCGCGTGGAGGGGGCCGACCGCAAGAGTTTCTTTGCGGTAGCCGAGAGCCCCAACGGCGTGGATAATTTCAAGTTCTGGCCCCGGCCCATCACCATGCCCGAGTGGGGGGAACCTGCCACTAATGTGTACGACATGCGCCTTACCGCCCATGAGGACGGCTGGATTTACGGTATCTTCTGCGTGGAGCGCAAGGATCATTCGGCCCCCGGCGACCTTTCGGCCGCAACCGCCGCTGCCGGCATTGCCCGCACCAAGGACCTGGTGAACTGGGAGCGTCTGCCCGACCTTGAGTCCCGCAGCCAGCAGCGCAACGTGGTGCTGCACCCCGAATTCGTGGACGGCAAGTACGCCCTGTACACCCGCCCGCAGGACGGATTCATTGACACCGGCAGCGGCGGCGGTATCGGCTGGGCCCTGGTAGATTCCATGGAACATGCCGTGGTAACGTCGGAGAAGATTATCAATGCCCGTCACTATCACACCATCATGGAAGTGAAGAACGGGGAAGGGCCGCATCCCATCAAGACCCCTAAGGGCTGGCTGCACCTGGCCCACGGCGTGCGCGGCTGTGCCAGCGGTCTCAGGTATGTGCTGTACATGTACATGACGGCTCTGGACGACCCCACCCGTGTCATCGCCCAGCCCGGCGGCTTCTTCATGGCCCCGGAAGGTGGGGAGTACATCGGCGACGTCATGAATGTCCTCTTCTCCAATGGCTGGATTGCCGACGAGGATGGCAAGGTGTTCATCTACTACGCCTCCTCCGACACCCGCATGCACGTAGCCACCTCCACCATTGACCGTCTGGTAGACTACTGCATGAACACCCCCGCCGACGGCCTGCGTACCGGCCTTTCGGTAGAAACCTTGAATGTTCTCATTGACCGGAATGTGGGGTGATCACTTATGTGATTGATACACAGCCAGTTGCTAATATTCAGTCCGGCAAAAAGCCGGACTGAGTTTCTGAAAAATATTGATACTGAGATAGTTAGATGATCGCAATAATGAGAAGGTTTTTTGCTTGTTTCCTTGGATTGATGTTGGTGGCGGCGGTGAACGCCCAGCCGCTGCAGTTGGCCCATATTTTCACCGACCATGCCGTGCTGCAGCGGGAAACCACTACACAGGTGTGGGGTTGGGGCCAGCCCGGCGCCCAAGTGAAGGTAAGCGGTTCCTGGAACGGAAAGGCCGTCAAGGCCACTGTGGCTCAGGACGGAGCCTGGCGCGTGAGCCTGGAAACCCTTAAGGCCGATGGAAAAGCCTACACCCTTACTGTCAAGAGCGGCAAGGAGACCGTTACCGTGAACGATGTGGTGTTTGGCGAGGTGTGGCTGTGCAGCGGCCAGTCCAACATGCAGATGCCCCTCTCCGGTTTCGGTTTTCAGAGAGTGGCCGAAGGCATGGACGCCATCATGAATGCCTCGGCTACTGCATCCAAGATAAGGGTATTTGACATTAGGACCGAACGGTGCACCGAGCCCATCAAGGACGTGGAAGCCAAGTGGGCCTATTCTACGCCCTCTGTGGCTGCCGGCACATCGGCCGTGGCTTATTTCTTTGCCCAAAGACTGGCCCAGAACCTGGACGTGCCGGTGGGGATCATCGTGAACCCCTGGGGTGGCAGCCGCATCGAGCCCTGGATGACGTGGGAAGCCATTGAAGGCGCCGGCCTCACCCGGGAGGAGCTGGACGCCATCCATGCCATCCATGAAAAACCCGACTGGCCCTGGCCCGAGACCCCCGAAGTCATTTGGAACGGTCGTGTGAAGCCCATCGCCGGCTATGCGGCCAAAGGCATTATCTGGTACCAGGGCTGCTCCAACATTAACCAGCGCTATTGCTACGACAAACTGCAAAAAGCCATGGTAGAGCTCTGGCGCAAGGAATGGGGCCGAGACCTGCCCTTCATCTTTACCCTGTTGGCTCCCTACACCCATGACGATGCCAACGGACGCTGGCGCCCGTTCTTTGTGCTCAACCAGTTGCACACCCAGGAAATCCTCACCAACTCCTGGGCCGTTAGCACCGAAACCCTGGGCGACGAGACCACCATCCATCCTTCCCGGAAGCGCCCCATCGGCGACATGATGTGCCAGCGCGCCCTGCAGAATGTCTATGGCATCAACCCCGGCTACTGCATTGAACTGCCGCTCGTGCAAAGCATCGAGTACCTGGAGGACGGCCGCGTGAAAGTGCTCCTGACCAACGTGTGGTCCAACCTCATGGACATTACGGCCCGGGACATCACGGGCTTCGAACTGGCCGGGGAAGACCGCGCGTTCAAACTGGCCCAGGCCCAGGTAGACTGGGATGGACAGACCATCTACGTCCAGTGCCCCGAGGTTCCCAAGCCGATAGCCGTGCGTTACAGTTTCAGGAACTGGATGGACGCCAATTTGCAAACCGCTTACGGCATTCCGGTGCCTCCTTTCCGTTCCGACGACTGGGAGTACTAATCTAGCGTCGAATGGAAGTTATTGATACTAAATGAGTTACGCGAAATACCCTGCCGAAAAATGGGTAGGGTAATATGGATAAGTGCTTGATTCTATGAAAGTTGCATTTTACGCTCTGCCATTGCTGCTGTGCCTGGCGGCCTGTGCGCCCAAGGCAGAGGAACCGGCCGGCGGCTTTACCGGCGTTACCGTGGGACCTTATTGCCAGAATGGCTCGGCCCGGATTGAATATTTTGACTATGAAGAGAATTAGCGTGCTGCTGGTGGCGGTGCTGTGTTGTGCCTGCGCCCGTAACGAAGTGAGAATCCAATGCGCCCAATCCACCGTGCGCCTCCAGGTGATTTCGGCCGAAATCATCCGCGTAAGTGCCAGCCCGGACGGTAAGTTCCCCGACCGTAAAAGCCTGGTGGTGCTGCCGCAGAAGGGTCAGACCGAATACACTGTAACCCGCACCGCCGATGGCCTTACGCTGGAAACGGAGGCCCTCAAAGTGCAGGTGAACAAAGCCGACGGCAGCGTGAACTTCTACAAGGCCGACGGCACCCCGCTGGCCCTGGACGGCCATGCCGCCTTCCGGCCCATAGAGGTGGAAGGCAAGAAGGCCTGGAGCACCACCCTCAGTTTTGACTCCCCGTCCGACGAAGCCTTTTACGGCCTGGGACAGCACCAGGCCGGTGAATTTGACCACAAAGGCCGCCGCGAGGAACTGTACCAGTACAACACCAAAATCAGCATTCCCTTTGTGGTGTCCAACAAAGGCTATGGCCTCCTCATGGATGCCTATTCCCTGAGCCGATGGGGCACCGACCAGCCGTACAAGCAGCTGGGAGAGGTCTTTGACCTCCAACTCACCGGCACTTACCAGGCCGCCGACGGCCAAACCCTGGTGCAGCAGGAAGACAGACTGTTCTATGAGAACGAATGGGCTATCAGGAACCTGCCGGACCTGCCGCTAAACGGCGCCAAGGTCACTTATGAAGGCACCATTACCGCCAAAGAGACCGGCGACTATCACTTTATCCAGTACTATGCCGGTTTCCAGCGCACTGAGATCGGTGGCCGGGAAGTGATGAGCAC
The DNA here is from genome assembly GCA_905234285.1 of uncultured Bacteroidales bacterium. Taxonomy (GTDB): domain Bacteria; phylum Bacteroidota; class Bacteroidia; order Bacteroidales; family UBA932; genus Cryptobacteroides. The sequence continues at coordinate 24,255 of CAJOHK010000004.1, read as the reverse complement.
ACGCTGGCGTCCGGCCTGGAACCCCAACAGCTACAAGTACACCGTGCACCTGGAAGCCGGAGAGCCCACGCCCCTCAAGGTGGAATGGGACCCTGACGGTGACGTGTCCTACATAGGTCTACGGGTAGCGCCCCTGGCCACTCCCGAGGAAGAATCCCGTCTCACGTTCTGGAGCGAGTTCGAGCCTCAGCTGGACTATTGCTTTGTGGCCGGCGACAATTACGACGGTGTTATCAAAGGCTACAGACAGCTTACGGGAAAAGCCCCTATCATGCCGCAGTGGGTGCTGGGCTTCTGGCAAAGCCGGGAGCGGTACAGTACGCAGGACGACCTGGTGGGTACACTGGCCGAAATGCGCCGCCGGCACATCCCGGTAGACAATATTGTACAGGACTGGCAGTACTGGCCCGACGACCAATGGGGGAGTCACGCCTTTGATCCGGAAAGGTATCCGGCCCCCGAAGCCATGCTGGACAGCGTGCACGCCCTGCACGGCCGCTTCATGATTTCTGTATGGCCCAAGTTCTACACCAACACCGAGCACTACAAGGAGCTCAAAAAGGCCGGCTATGCCTATCTGCACGCCGAGCAGGACAGTCTGGAAGACTGGCTGGGCCACAAGCAGAGCTTCTATGACGCCTACGCCAAAGGCGGTCGCAAGCTCTTTTGGAAGCAGATGGACCAAAGCCTGTACAGCAAGTACGGCCAAAAGATAGACGCCTGGTGGATGGACGCCAGCGAGCCCAACTTAAGGGACTGCCTGCCCCTGGATTACATGAAATGGCTGCTAACGCCCACCGCGCTGGGTCCCAGCACCGAATACCTCAACGCCTATGCCCTGGTGAACGCCCAGGCCATTTTCGAGGGCCAGCGCAGCGTGAATCCCGACAAGCGTGTGTTCCTCCTTACCCGCAACGGCTTTGCCGGCCTGCAGCGCTACAGCACTGCCAGCTGGAGCGGCGACATCGGCACCTCCTGGACCGATATGCGCATGCAAATGGCCGCCGGTCTCAACTATTCCATGAGCGGCGTGCCCTTCTGGGGCATGGATATCGGCGGCTTCAGCGTCATGAGCAAGTTCCAGGACCCGGCCAACGCCGATGAATGGCAGGAGCTCCAGACCCGCTGGCATCAGTTCGGCGCCTTTGTGCCGCTGTTCCGTACGCATGGCCAGTGGCCGCGCCGCGAGCTGTGGAACATTGCCCCGGAGGGCTCTCCGGCCTACGAGAGCATCCTGTGGTACATGCAGTTGCGCTATCGGCTGATGCCTTATTTGTACTCGCTTACCGCCAAGGTGCACTTTGACGATTACACCCTCATGCGGGGCCTTCCCATGGATTATCCCGATGACCCTGAGGTGCGGGACCTCTCGGACCAGTGGATGCTGGGCCCGGCCTTTATGCCTTGCCCGGTATACGAATACCAGGCCCGGAGCAGGGAAGTGTATTTGCCGGAAGGCGGCTGGTACGACTTCTATACCGGCGAATACCTGCAGGGCGGCCAGCGGCTCACTGCAGATGCTCCCTACGAGCGCATGCCGCTGTATGTGCGTGAGGGCAGCATCGTCCCCGTCGGCCCCGCCATTGAATGGACGGGCGACAACTCCCAGAGTCATATCACCTTCCGGGTCTATGCCGGCAAGGACGCCGACTTTACCCTGTACGAGGACGACGGCACCACCTACGCCTATGAAAAAGGCCAGTACAGCACCATCGAAGTGCACTGGCACGATGCTTCGCATGCCTTTACCATCGATGCCCGCAAAGGCTCCTATCCGGGTATGTCGCCCCGCCGCACCTTCTGCGTGACGGTCATCGACCCGGAGAATCCCAAAGCCTTCGAGCCCGACTCGGACCAGACCATCTGCATCACCTACGAGGGGCATCCCGCCACCTTCGGCCTTTGATAAAACAATATGAACCTCGATATGAAAAAACACCCCATTCTTCTCACTGCGCTGGCGCTGACAGCCGCCTGCGGCAGTCCCAAGGGCGAGCAAGCCATCCCCGCCGATAAAGACGTGGAGGCCAAGGTAGAACAGGTCCTCAAAGGCATGAGCCTCAAGGAAAAGGCCGGTCAGCTGGTGCAGCTGAACATCTCGGTCCTGGAGGATGCCAGCCGCGAGGCCATCGACCCGGCCAAGCTGGACTATGTCATCGGCGAGCAAAAGGTGGGCTCCATCCTTAACGTGATGCATGACAAGGCTCACTCCCGGGAGGAAACCGCCGCCATGGTCAAACTCATTCAGGATAAGTCCATGGAAGCTATCGGCATTCCCTGCATCTATGGCCTGGACATGATTCACGGTGCCACCTACCTCACCGACGGCACCTTCTACCCGCAGGAAATCAATATCGGCGCCACGTTCAACCGCACCTATGCCCGTATGATGGGCCACGCCATGGCCTATGAAACCCGTGCCGCGCAGGTGCCGTGGGTATTCTCTCCGGTCATGGACCTGGGGCGTGATCCCCGCTGGCCGCGCCTGTGGGAAAGCTTCGGCGAGGATCCCTACATGCAGGCCGAGATGGCCCGCGAAGAGACCCTGGCCCTGCAGGGCGACGACCCCAATCACATTGACCTGGAGCATGTGGCCGTGTCCCTGAAGCACTTTGTGGGCTACGGCGTGCCGGTGTCCGGTAAGGACCGCACCCCGGCCATCATTGCCGAGAACGACCTCCGCGAGAAATTCTTCGCGCCCTTCCTGGCCTGCTTCCGTGCCGGTGCCCTCACCGCCATGGTCAATTCGGCCAGTATCAACGGCATTCCCACCCATGCCAACGCCGTGCTCCTGAGCGGCTGGGTCAAGGAGCAACTGGGCTGGGACGGCCTGCTGGTCACCGACTGGGCCGACATTGACAACCTGTACGTCCGCGACCATGTGGCCGCCGATAAGCGCGAAGCCGTTGCCATGGGCATCAACGCCGGAATAGACATGATTATGGATCCCTACGACCCCGCCTGCGTCGACGACATTGTGGCGCTGGTAGAGGAAGGCCGCATTTCCAAGGCCCGTCTGGACGACGCCGTGCGCCGCGTGCTGCGCCTCAAAGTACGCCTGGGCCTGTTCGAGAACCCGCTATGGGAGCACGACTATCCTTACTTCGGCGGTCATGGTTTTGCCCATGAGTCCTATGATGCGGCGTTGGAAAGCCTGGTTCTCCTGAAGAACGAGGGCGGGCTGCTTCCCTTCAAGGGCACCGAGCGTCTGCTGGTCTGCGGCCCCAATGCCAACAGCCTTCGCACGCTGAGCGGCGGTTGGAGCTACACCTGGCAGGGTGCGGCCGACGATTTTGCCCCGCAGTACAATACCATCTTCGAGGCATTGTTTGACCGTTTCCCCGGCAAGGTAAGCTGGGTGCCCGGCGTGGTGTACGACCCTGCCGACTGGCAAAAGGACCTTGCCATCAATGTGCCGCAGGCGGTCCGGGCAGCTCAGTCGGCCGATGTTGTCATCTGTTGTATCGGCGAGAACTCCTACTGCGAGACTCCCGGCAATATGGACGACCTTAATCTCTCGGCCAACCAGAAAGAACTGGTGAAGGCCCTGGCGGCCATCGGAAAGCCCATCCTGCTGGTCTTGAACGAGGGGCGTCCGCGCCTGATCGGCGACATTGAGCCGCTGGCTAAGGCTGTGGTGGACGTGATGCTGCCTTCCAACTTTGGCGGCGACGCCCTGGCGGCCCTGCTTGCCGGCGACGAGAACTTCTCCGGCAAACTGCCCTTCACCTATTCCAAGCACATCAATGCCCTGCATACGTACGATTATAAGGTGAGCGAGCACCGCGAGACCATGGAAGGCTCCTACAACTACGACGCCGTAATGGACGTGCAGTGGCCCTTCGGCTTCGGCCTCAGCTATACCAGCTTTGCGTACAGCAACTTGAAGGTGTCGGCCGAGACCTTTGACGCCTCCGACGAGCTCACCGTCTCGGTGGATGTGACCAATACGGGGTCCCGCCCCGGCAAGGAGGCCGTGCTGCTGTACAGCTCCGACCTGGTGGCCTCGCTCATCCCCGATGTAAAACGCCTGCGCGGCTTTGACAAAGTGAGTCTGAATCCCGGCGAGACGCATACCGTTGTGTTCACGCTGCCGGCCTCCTCGCTCGCTTTTGTGGGCGCCGACGGCAAGTGGCGGCTGGAGGCCGGTGACTTCCGCCTCTCCTGCGGCGGCCTCTCGGCCCTTGTCAACTGCACTGCCACCAAGGTGTGGGACCAGCCGAATATCTGATGGACCCGCACTTTGGGAATTAATATCTATGGAAACAAGAACTGATACGTTTATTAAGGAGGTCAGGGAAAACCTAACCTCCAATATCTTACCTTATTGGCTGCAGCTGAAGGACCCCCGCGGCGGTTTTTACGGGGAGGTCACTTCCAGCGGCGCCGTGCAGTACGATGCCCCGCGGGGCGTAATCCTGAACGCCCGGCTCATCTGGTCCTTTGCGGCGGCTTACGGCACTTTGCGGGATACCCGGTATCTTACGGCGGCCGTGCATGCCCGGGATTATTTTCTGGAGCACTTTTGCGACCACAAGTACGGTGGCGTGTACTGGAGCGTTTCGGCCGACGGCGAGCGGCTGGATACCAAAAAGCAGCTCTATGCCCAGGGCTTTGCCATTTACGGCCTCTCCGAGCTGTATAAGGTAACGCAGGACGACGAAGCCCTCAAGAACGCCATCAACCTGTACAAGGTGGTGGAGGCCTATTTTGCCGATCCGGTGAATGGCGGGTACATCGAGGCGCTGGCGCGGGATTTCTCGCCGCTGGAGGATATGTCCCTCTCGGCCCACGACATCAACGCCGACAAAACCATGAACTCCCACCTGCATATTCTTGAGGCATACGCCAATTTGTACCAGGTGTGGCCGGACGAGGAGCTCAAGTCTCGCGTCGAGGCCCTGCTGGATTTGATTGGCACGCGGGTGATGGCTCCTTCCGGCCACCTGCAGCTGTACTTCCGGCGGGACTGGAGCGTCCTGCCCGGCGGCGTTTCCTTCGGCCACGACATCGAGACCTCCTGGCTGGCGCTGGAATGCGCTTTTGCTTTGAAGGATGCCGATGTGGTGAACCGCGTGCGCCCCTGGTCCCTGGTGATGGGGGCTGCGGGGAATCAGGGCCTGCTGCCCGACGGCTCCCTTCGCTACGAGCAGCTCCTGGACGGCAGCTTTGACGATTCCCGCCAGTGGTGGGTCCAGGCCGAGACCGTGGTGGGCAACCTTTGGCTGTGGAAGTATCACGCCGATGCTGCTGCCTTTGACCGCGCTCAGGCCTGCTGGTCCTATATTCGCGAGCACTTGGTAGACCTGGCCGCCGGCGAGTGGTGGTGGGCTGTCCTCCCCGACGGCTCCCTGGACCTCTCCCAGCCCAAGGCCGGCTTCTGGAAATGCCCCTACCACAATACCCGCATGTGCCTTCAGGTATTGGGAATTTTTTCGTAAATTTGTGTCTGCACAGCAAGTCCCTTGCAGGGAACTCCGTTCGCTTCGCTCTCTCCGGCCCCTCCCATTGCGCGGGCCCTTCGGGCCTTGCTTTGGGCCCCTCCCCCTACCCATGTGCGGGGGTGCACATGTCCCTGCAAGGGACTTGCTGAGCAGAATAGATTAAATGAATATGGCAAAATTATCAGAGAAAATCGGGTATGGACTGGGTGATGCCGCTGCCGGTGGTATTACCTGGAAAGTGATGTCTATTGCATTTCCTTTCTTTTTTACCAACATCTTCGGCCTAACGGTGGCCGACGCCGGCGCGCTCATGCTGCTGGCACGTCTTTTTGACGTAGTCACCGACCCGCTCATGGGCGCCATCGCCGACCGCACCAAATCCCGCTGGGGTACCTATCGGCCCTGGCTCATCTTTGGCGCCATTCCGCTCGGCCTTGTGTTTGCGCTGCTGCTTTACACGCCGGATCTGGGCCCTGCCGGCCGCCGGGTGTATGCCTATGCCCTCTATCTCCTGATGATGGTGGTGTATACTGCCGTCAATGTGCCGTACGGCTCCCTACTGGGCGTGATGACCGCCGATGACAATGAGCGCAACCAGTTTTCCTCGTACCGCATGGTGGGCGCCTATGCCATGGGTTTCATCACCCTTTTCTCCTTCCCTTATCTACAGAAGATGGTGGGCGGAACGCCGGCCCATCAGTATGCTGTGCTGGGTGTGGTGCTGGGCGCTTTGGCGGCGCTGGGCACGCTGGCTTGCGGCCTCCTTACCAAGGAGCGCCTGGAGCCCGTCCGCGCCGAGAAATTCTCTTTGAAGCCCTTCGCCGACTTGGTTCATAACAAGCCCTGGATCTACCTCACGCTTATCGGCATTTGCACCAACTTCTTCAACGGCTTCCGTTATGCCGTGGCAGCTTACCTCTTCGAGTACTGCATGCACGGAGATGTCACGGTATCCAAACTCATCATCAACTATACCGTGTTCATGATGTTTGGCGAGGCCGTGTGCATGATTGTCGGTGGCCTGGCGCCCCGTTTTACCCAGTGGGTGGGGTCCAAGCATAAGGCTTTTGCCTGGGCGGCTATCATCTGCGCCGTCTCTTCCGTGGCTTTCTTCTTCATCCCCATGGACCCGGCCTGGATTTGGGTGATGGTGGCCAATGTCATTGTCACTTCTATCGGCATCGGCATCTATTCTCCACTCCTCTGGTCCATGTATGCCGATGTGGCCGACTACGCCACCGCCGCCAATGGCACCTCCTCCACCGGCCTCATCTTCTCTTCCGGTACCATGGCCCAGAAGTTTGGATCGGCCATTTCCGGTGCCCTCGTGGCCCTGCTGCTGGGCGCTGCCGGCCTCATCTCCAGCCAGGATCCCGTTACTGGCGAGACCGTGGTGAGCATTACCAACCAAGCTTCGGTCCAGACCATGATCTGGAGCCTCTTCTCCCTGTTCCCGGCCGCCATCGCCGGTCTCATCCTGCTGCTGCTCAGGCTGTATCCTATTAAGAAATAGGCTTCTCACGTGATATCCTCTATCGTTCGCGTTCATAAATGAGAAAGGCGTGATCACTTAACTAATTATCACTGAGGCATTTATGAATATTCAGTCCGGCTATTTGCCGGACTGAATATTTATAAGTTGCTGTGTATCACTGCGTTAAGTGATCTGGGCTTCCTGTTTTCTTTTTATATTCGCAAAAAAAGAAATATGGATCTGAGCATCTATTCTCTGTGGTTTTTGCTTTGGGCTCAGGAGGCGGGCAGTCAGCCTGGGCTTTTAGAAGAAAGGGAGGCCGATTATGGAACCGAGCCTGAGTTAGAGGAAGCGGGGCAGCTTGTCACCTTTGTGCGACTGGCCACCAAGTTCGATGCTCCCTGCCCCCTCAAGTCTTCGGAGGTCCTGAACATACGCATCACCCGCACGCTTAGAATTTTCATCGGCCCACGGGAACTGAAGATTCGGCCGATGGCCAAAAGCATCCTGCTGCTTTTCCTTCGGCACCCTGATGGCATAGTCCTCAAGGAAATCTCCAACTATGAGCATGAACTCGCCAGCCTGTATGGCCGGGTGTCCCGGAGCTGGGACAAGGCGCTTATCCAGACAAGAATAGCGCGAATCATGGATGTCTTCAACAATGAGCTCAACGTTAACATTTCCCGTGTGAATTCGGCTCTGTCGGCCATGATGATGAGCGAGGACGCACCTCATATAAGGGGAAAAGCAGGGAGCGCCAAGGCCATTATTCTCCAACGAAATGCGATAATTTGGGAGTAGAATCTTAAAAAACACAACAAAATACTGCTGAAACCGCATTTTCTTTTTTATGATGCTTCTTTTTTTGTGATGCTGTTTCTAACTTGATTCAAAAAAGGTCCATGAAAAGAAGGAAGATTTATCCCGGTGAGGTTCACCACATTTGCCAGATGACCCAAGGGAAGGTGGTCATCTTTTATTCTGTCAGAGACTTTTTGGTTTTCTATACCGTTTACTCTTCTTTTGCGCTAAAGCGGGGCGTTGTAGTGCTGGCGCTGTGTCCAATGCCGGACCATTTGCACAACGTGGTTATTGTTCAGGACTATGAGCAGTTATCTCTGTTTGTAAAGGACTACACACAATGCTATGCCTTGTTATGGAACAAGTCCCGTGGGCGGAAAGGAGACTTGTTCCATCATAGTTTTAAAAGTTCGGTAAAATTGGGGAATAAACAGGTCAGGACGGTGTTGGCCTATAATTATAACAACCCGGTAGAACGCAAACTGGTTGACAAGGCCGAGGATTACCGCTGGAATTTCCTGGCCTACTATAGAAATGAACATCCGTTCTCGGCCCCGGAGAAAGAGAGGACGGCCTCAAGGAATTTAAAAAGGGCAAAACAGGAAGTGAAAGCATTCTTCGAGCAAGGTAAGTACTTGGGTTATACGGTCTTGGACAGATTGTATAAGCCATTGTTACAGGCCGAGCAGCAGCAGCTCACAGACTATATCATCAGCCTCTGGAATGTCATAGATTACAACACCGCCATTACCTACTATGGTTCTTACGAGAGTATGATAAGGGCTTTTCACGACAATACTGGCAGCGACTATGAAATCAAAGAAGACAGGGACAACTATTCCGATTCAGTTTATAGGGACTGCACGAGCATCCTACTCAAAGACGGGTTTATTAAAGACGTTTTTCAAATCCCCACTCTTCAGGAGAAACGCAAACGGGAACTCTACGAACTGCTGAATTTGAGAACGACAGCCCACTCCAAGCAGTTACTCAAATACCTCCATCTAACCCAATAGCTCCAATCGCTTAAGTGTCTATAACTCAATGGTTTACGGATATTCGGTCCGGCTTTTTGCCGGACTGAATTTTTGTAAGTTGCTCAGTGATAATTAGTTAAGTGACCGCGCTCGGAACGTCCATTGGGTGTTTAAAGGCCGTTCACTTAAGTGGCTAACTATCAGCTGGTTACGGAAATGAAGTCCGGCAAAAAGCCGGACTGAATATCTGGAAACAGTTGATTATCAGTGTGTTAGGTGAACGGGTAAAAGGGGATAATAAAAAACCGCAACACCGGGGAGGTGCTGCGGCTAGGGCTCGATACGGCCGGAAGAAGGACTACCAGCGGTCTTCGTCGGAGACGCTGAGCTTCTTGCGGGCGTGACGACGGCGGGCGCTGAGAACGCGGCGGCCGTTGGCAGAAGCCATGCGAGCGCGGAAACCGTGCTTGTTCACACGCTTGCGGCGGGAAGGTTGAAATGTTCTTTTCATGATATCTATTTTTTATATTTTCGCGTAAGGACTGCAAAGGTAGTAATTTCGGGGGAAATTGCAAAATATTTTTTACTAAATAAAAAAGCCTGCCCCACGGCATAGCGGGGCAGGGGTACGAATGCCGAACAAAGAGGAAACTAGTCCTCCAGGTGGCAGGTGGTGCAGGCGTAACCGCTGGAGCGGCATCCGTCCATGGTTTCCCAGCAGGTACCGTGGTTGTCGTTGTAACGGTAAGAGCAGCAGGCTTTTGCATCCTTGCAGTAATAAGGTTTGGCATCGCTGCAATGCTTGGTGCTGAGCTTGCCACAGGAAATAACGCAGAGCGCCAGGGCAAGAACGACTCCCAGACCGATAAGTACTTTCTTCTTTTTCATAGGCATAAAGAATTATAGATTTTCCAAATATCCTTTTCTGAACCACCAGGAACCCGGAGGCGTTCCTTCTATCACAAATTTAATCTGGTTTTCCTGAATATACAGCAGACAGGGGACGGTGTGCGTAAACTTGCTGAAGGCCGTTCCTACGCTAATTACCGGGAAGGGAATATGGTAGTAACTGTTGATGGCGTTGTCTTTGTCTTCGTTCACAGCCAGGCCGATCACTTTGTCGCAGATAGCAGGATCCTGATACTCGAAAACCGCCGGCAACCCGTTGAGGCAGCTTATGCACGAGTAGGAGAACACATAAACGGTGTACGTGGAATCCGGGCTGGTTTGTATAAACTCCGGCAGGGGCGTATCCTTGACATCCAGGCCGATAAGGGGATGTCTGCGGGAAATGCGGTCCTGATAGAACTGCGGAAGCTTGAACGTGTATCCGCCAAAGAAAATGCCCACGGCCACGCCCATCGCCCAAAGGCTGACAGCCCACCAGGACGGCTTCTCGTGCTCCCAGGAGTAGGGTTCCCAGCCCACAACGAGCAGGGCCAGCAATACAGCATTGCGGGTATACACGGCCCACACGGGAATTTGCAGGAAGTCCAGCCGGCCGAAACAGCCGCAGTCTTCTATACCATGGACGACGTTCCCATAAAAGAATGCGCCCGTGAAGATGACCAGCAATCCCAGCGTTACAGGCACAGATAAGCGCGGATACAAATCCAGCACCAGGGCCAGTCCCAAGGCCAGTTCCAGTATGGCTATGACAGGGGCCAGGATGGAAGTCCAGTTGAAGCCGTAGGAGAGGATGAGACTGCCGAAAGCGCCCACATCGGCCAGCTTCCCGATACTGGAAAGCAGGAACAGCACGCCCACCAGAAGTCTGGCGGCATACCGGAATAGTTGCGGGACGGCTTTCATGTGGTCAAGTGCTTATTACATTGACAAAAATAGGAATAATATCTGACAATGCAAGCACAAATCCTTATTTCTCCAAATGCAGCACTAATTTCCCGTCGTAATAAGGATTGGTGAGCCAGGCCGAAACCGGCCAGGTGTGCACGCTGCCGGGCCTCAGTTTCCACCGGCCCATGACGGAGGCTATCTCTTCATTTACATCGCCACCCTTGAGGTACAGGATGCCGCGCGAGAACTTGCCGCGCACCCAGGGATAGAAGTCGGCCAGCGAGGCCACCGCCCGCGAAACCACAAAGTCGAACGGCCCCGGCAAGGACTCGGCGCGGGCATTCACCACCCGCACGTTAGGCAATTCCAAAGCCGATGCAACTGCCTGGGCTACAATGGTTTTCTTTCCAACAGAATCGCACAGGACAAAGGAGGCCGAAGGAAAGAGGATGGCCAGCGGAATCCCGGGAAAGCCGCCGCCGGTTCCCAGGTCCAGCACCGTAGAACCGGCAAACTCGTCGTAGAGCCCCGGCACGGTTTGCAGGTACCTGGCGATGGCCAGCGAATGCAGCACGTGGTGCTCGTACACGCTGTCAATGTCCTTGCGGGAAATTACGTTAATTTGGGCGTTCCATTCCCGGTACAGCGCGTCCAGCGCCTGCAGGCGGGAAATCTGCCAATCCGTTAACTCAAAAGAGTCTTGCAATAGTCCTAACCAGTTCATTCTACTTCCCCCCTTAACATCATTTGGGCCAGGTGCTGTTTGCCCCTGCGGATGCGCGTGCGCACCGTATTGAGTTCCAGATCCAGTTCCCGGGCAATTTCTTCGTATTCCAATTCTTCGATCATGTACTTGATCATGACGTCCTTATACAGCGACGGCAACTCGTCAATAAACGCCATGAGCCGCTGGTGCACCTCGTCCTGGATAATCTCGTCCTCCGGGGTGGTCTCGGTGAGCTGGACGCCGCCATCGGGGTTGTCGGCCGATGACTTTTGGAGGATGCCGTTCTTCTTCTCATCCTCCCGCTGATTACTCTCCAGGTGGTCCAGCGCCGTGCGGGTGGCGATGGTGAGGAGCCAGGGTCGGAACTCCCGCGTGGGGTCAAAACTGCCCAGCGCCGCAAAGGCCTTCTGGAAGGTCTCCAGCACCACGTCGTCTACGTCGGCCTTCCAGTGGAAGTACCCGCTCACGCGGCCGCGCACCGATCTTTCGTATACCTGATAGAGCATACGGTAGGCCGTTTGGTCGCCTTGGATGGCCCGGGTAATGATTTCTTTTTCGTTGGATTCCATATTAGGGAAGAAGATAAGACCAGTCTTTTTTTATCTCGACAGGGCCCACTGTGGCCGATGAAAGAGCGCCCACCATGCCCAGACCGCCTCTCACGTTGGTATAGGTGAAGTTGGCCGGCGTCAGGCCCATGTTGGACAGGAAGTCGAAGTTGCTCTGGTACATGGCCTTGCCATAGAGGAATAACTCGGTGGAAAGGTGCGAGAGCGTAAAGGTGTAGATGGTGGTTATGGCCACCGGAATCTTGTTGGGGTCCAGCCCGCCCAGGCCCGATCCGTTGTCAAGCTCCTTGGGCAGCGCCTGCCGGAGCCGGTCCAGGATATTGCTGTCGAAGGAGTCCAGGTAGAACTTGTATAACGTGCCGTCGAACTGCTTTTGGGTGAGCAGGGTAATGGGTGCAAAGGCCTTCCCTCCCAGCTGGCCGTCGGCATAATTCACCTGCATGAAGTCCTCCAAATCCATGTTCCCGCTGTCGGCGGCCGAGAGCACATAGCCGGGCGTGACGGGGAGGGTGAAGGCGTCGTCGCTTCCGTCGGCATAGGTGACGGCGGTCTCGCAGCTGATCTGGATGCCGTAATACTCGCCTTCCACGGGCGCGCGGTCCAGCGTCATGCGCACTTCCACCGCATGGATGGTGTCCACCTGGACGTTTTTCCAGGCAAAGTCGGTGACCACTGGCCGATGGGGAAGTACGGTGCTGCCGCCGACTTCCTCCAGCCCGTCGGCCTTGAGCGAAAGGTCAAAGCGGTCGCCTTCCTCGAAACTGCCTTTGCAGCGGTACCGGCCGCCTTCCAGGCGCTCCAAACCAGCCGCCTGCCCGTTCACCAGCAGCCGGATGTCCAGGTTGTTCAGCGTCTGAGGGGCGCCGCCGTTCACGGGCGCGGCATAGCGGGGCGTAATCGTCACCGAGTCGTTCTGTGCCACGGCCTGCACGTAGATGAGCGGCTTGCCTTCCTGATCCAGATCGAAGGGAATCTCGCAGGAGGCGGCCAGGAGGGCGAAAACGGCGATATGCAGGAATCGTTTCATTTAAAAACTGTACGTGCCGGTGAAAGTGGGGATGATGGGAACCAGGCCATAGGCCATGCCCGAATAGGTGCCGTCCTTGTTGGCCTGCAGGAAGGCCATGGAGGCGTTGAGGTGGTTGTAGGCGTTATAGATGCTCAGGTTAATCTTGAGGGAATGCCCGTTGCCGAAAGTAGTCGCGTAATCCATCCCCAGATCGAGCCGATGGTAGTCGGGCAGTTGGGTGTTGTAGGGGGCGTCGTACAAATAGCGGCGGGAACCGTCGGCCTCCTCTACGAAGTGTGAGGGGAAGGTGATGCGGTTGCCGCTGTGGTAATTCCAGTTGGCGAATACCTCCCAGTGCTTGGCAAAATGCCAGGATGCCACCAGGTTAATTTTGTGCCGGTTGTCGTTGCGGTCGGGGAACCATTGGTTGTAGATGTCTTCAAAGTAGCGCTGTGTCCAGGAAAGCGTATAATAGGCGCTCAGGGACAGCGGTCCTTTATGGAAAGAGGCTTCCAGCTCCAGGCCGTAGGACCGGCCCTTACCTTCCGAGAAAGATTTTTCCCACGCTGTAACGGGCGGTACAAACGAGTTGTTGCCGCTGTACATGAGCAGGTGGTCCATGGTCTTGTACCAGCCTTCCACGTTTAGCGTGAAATACTTGAAGGGCGTGGTATAGATGCCGCCGGCCACCTGACCGCTCACCAGCGGCCGGGCCAGGGCGGTGGAGGGCATCCAGCAGTTGGACGGCAGGTCCATATAAGTGGCTGCCACCAGATGGGCGAACTGGCTCATGCGGGTATAGGACAGCTTGAAAGAGACGTCCGGGTGCACCATCCATTTGGCGGCCACGCGCGGCTCCAGCGAGTGCCAGGTTTTCCCCGAAACGGCAAACAGCGCATACCGCAGGCCCAGGTTCACCGATAGGTTGTATCTGAGGAACACCTCGTCCTCGGCATAGACGGCCGGCTCAAAGGCGCTGTATCCCAGCTCTTCGCTGTCGGCGTTTTCCTGAAGTTTTTCGCCGTTCTTGACGGTGGAGGAGGTGTAGTCCCGGCCGGTATGATACCAGTGCTCCTGGGCCGATACCCCAAAGCGGACATGGTTAAAAGCATTGGGATACCAGTCCCAGTGGGAGGTGAGGCCGCCTTCCCGCACATGGGAAGCATCCTTGTCGTCCATGGAGGTGAGGGTTTCTGCGCCGTCCGAGAAGCCCCACATGCCAAAGTTGTAGCCGGTGTCGGAGATGCTTTGGGAATAGTACAGGATGGTCTTTTCCTTGAGCTTTTTGGAGAAAGCGTACTGATGCGAGGCCGATGCCGTGAGGCTGCCCCACTTGACGCCGATTTCCATGTTGGAGTTGCCGGAATGGGAGACGCCGGCATCGTCCACGGCCCGTTCTACCTTCTCCATTTTGGCGCGCAGGTTGTCCAGCCCCGTGTAGAAGCACAGGTTAATCACATGATCCGGGGAAAAGCGGTGGGTGATGCGGGCATTGATGTCGCTCATGGAATAGTCGCCGCCCACGGTCTGGTCCTCGCCGTTCCTGGCATTGGCATACAGGATGGCCGGAATGGTGACTACCTCCATCCAGGAGCGCCGCAGCCCCAGGTTGAAGGAGGTTTTTCCCTTGACGATGGGGCCTTCTACCTGGATACGGCCGTCAATGAGCCCCAGCGAAGCCGAGCCATGATAGCGCTCCATGTTGCCCTCACGGGTTTCTACATCCACCACCGACGACATGCGCCCGCCATACCGGGCCGGAAAACCGCTCTTGTAAAAGTCCAGGTTGTCGATGATATCGGTGTTGAAACTGGAGAACAGGCCGCCGAAGTGGCTGATGTTGTAAAGCGGAACGCCGTCCAGCAGGTACAGGTTGTCGGCACCGTCCCCGCCGTGCACGTACAGGCCGCTCATGAGTTCGTTACCGGCCGCCACGCCAGGGAGCAGCTGCAGCTTTTTTATCACATCCGGGGAGCCAAAAAGGGCCACACCGCCCGCCAGGTCCTTGCTTTCGATGTGCATGAGCCCCGTCTGGGTGGTGTTTCGCATTTTCTCCCGGATAACCGTGATGCGGGAGGCGTCCAGGGTATCCTGCCGCTCCTGTGCATGCAAAACTGCCGGCCCAAGGGCCAGCAGCAGAATCAGTATGCACCGCATCCTTTTCATAAGGATGCAAAGATACTCATTTTTCTGAATGTCTGGAAATGAGCCGGTTTTCCAAAAGCATGGCTGCAGAAGCCAGGACGTAGTACACCATGGTCTGGATGGTCATGTACCACAGCTCCGGGGCAATGGCACTGAGCGAGCCCGTATTGCTGAGGGTCATGAAGGCCCGGCAGCCGAAGGTGGTGGGGAAGACATAGGAAACAATCTTCCAGAACACCGGGAAGTTGGACGAAGGCCAGGTGAAGCCGGTGAGGAACACCGCGATGGGGCTCACGAAGAGCAGCAGCACCAGCACCGTTTCGCGTTTGGTGATGGCCGAAGACCAGGTGAAGCTGAAGAAGATGATGTCGGCCACGAAGAAGGCCAGCAGGACAAGCGTATCCCAGAACGAGGCATGCACGGGCATGTGGAAGATCCAGGGCACCAGGATGGCCCCATAGACTCCCAGGAACAGGAAGATGAGGAAGTAGGCGGCACCACGTCCCAGGACGATGCGCCCCGCGCCGCCGCGTCTGGCCAGGAGGGCAAAGCTGCGGCCTTCTTCCCGCAAGGTGCCGGCAAGGGTGGTGGAGCCGTAGAACATCACCTGCTGCAGAATCATGAACAGGCACATGTATACGAAGAACAGCGTGAAGGAGATATTGGGATTGTACAGCCGGATGTCGTCGTACTGTACCGGCTCTACCAGCTGCAAGGCATCCTGGCCGGTGAATCCGCTGGCGGCATAGCGCTCGGTCTGGATCTGGTGCACCTGGTCCAGCATTACCAGCGAAGTGCCGATGGTCATACTCTTGTAATAGAGGAAGGTGGACATGTCGGCGTAGGTGCTTATGATGCCCTGCTCGCCATGTACGATGTTGCGGTCGAAGTCGGAGGGAATGAACACGATTCCGTGCACCTTGCCGTCGGCCATGAGGCTGCGGGCTTCCTCCAGCGAAAGGCAGTCGGCGGCAATGGCGCATTCGCGCGTGGCGTCCAGTTTGCGCACGTAATCCCGGCTGTAGCTGCCCCGCGAGAGGTCTACCACCGCCACGGGCATCTCATCTACCGTACCGATGGAATAAATCCAGTTGTACAGCAGCGGATACACCAGCCCTGCGAAGCAGAAGATGATCATGACGCCGCTGTCGTGGAAGACTTCCCTGAGTTCATTGACAAATATTTTCCAGGTTTCTGAGAACCAGTTCTGTATGTAGCTCATGATTAATTCCTGGGATAATTCTGATACTTATAGGCGTTGTACAGGCGCTTCCCGGTGAGGTAGGGAACGAAGAGGAAGGCCGTAAGGGCCAGCAGATAAGGCCACCAGGCCTCGAATCCGCAGCCGAAGTACACCACCTTCGCATAAATCTGGTAGTAGAAACGCAGCGGGAACAGCACGCTCAGTCCCTGCAGGGCCGCCGGCAATGCCTCGACGGGCAGGGTAAAGCCCGCGAAGGAGAAGCCCAGGACGCTGTACAGGGCGCTTACGCACACCCCCAGGCGCAGGGTGGGCAGCAGGGAGACGATAAACACCGCCACGGATTCATAGGCGAGTACAAACAGGAGCGTTGTCAGCAGCAGCCAGCCCAGGGAGCCGGCGATGGGATAGTGCAGCGGGCCGAAAAGGAGCAGCTGGATGCTGAGGCCCAGCGCCCAGAAAAGCAGGGTGTAGGGCGCAAACTTGCCGATGAGCGCGTCGAAGAGCGAGTCGCCGGCGGTCTCGAGCAAATGTTTGGAAGTGCCGTACTTGAGCTCGGCGCCCACCGAATAGGCTATCACCAGCGTAATGCACATGCCCAGAATGCCCATCAGGATCATATTCACCAGATAGTAGGCATAGTTGGTGCCTGGATTGCCGATGCAGTGGGCGTCCAGGGCCACCGGCTGCAGCCGGCCCATGATTTCCCATTCGGGCACGCCCTTGGCACGCAGCACCTGGCGCTGGACGGCACCGTTGGTGAGGTTGACCATGTACAGGATATCCTTATAGGCCAGGGCGCCGCCAATCACAGGGTACATCAGGTTCACCTGCACCTGGATCTTGGGGCAGTGGAAAGCCTGCACCTCCTCGTCAAAGCGCTCGGGAATGACCACATAGCCGCTGATGCGGCCTGTTTCCAGCTCCCGACGGGCATGGGCAATGGATTCGAACTCCACTACCTGTCCCATCTGCGTGGCGTCCAGCTGCTGCCTGAAGTTGCGCGAGGTGGAGGAATTGTCCAGGTCCACCAGGCCGATGCGCAGCCGCTGCGGCAGGCCTTCGCCCAGGAAGGTGGTGAAAAACAGCACGGTGCACAGCATCACGCCCGCCGAGCCCAGCAGATAGATGGGGCGCTGGCCAATGATGCGTAGCTCGCGCCGGATCACTTGCAGGATGTTTTTCATTTCTCGCGGGAAATCATGATCACACTCATGCCGGGACGGAGGCCTTCCACGGCCTGATTGGGCCGGGCACGCACTTCGAAGGTACGGGTGTCGAATTCGCCAATCTCCTTGGTGGCCCGCCAAGTGGCGTAGGATTCACGGACGGCGATATAATAGACGGTGGCGCGAATCTCGCGATTGTCCAGGGCGGGGATGCGGAGGGTAATCTGGTCGCCCTGCTGCATGCTGTGCAGGCGGTCCTCACGGATGTTGAAGGTAAACCACATGTCGCTCAGGTCCTGGATGGTCATGATAGGGGAGCCCTGGCCCACCAGTTCGCCCACCTTGGGATAGCGGGCGGCAATGATGCCGTCGGCCGGGGAGGTGAGGCGAATCTCGTCCTGGTAGGCATTCACCAGCTCCACGGCGGCATTCGCCCGTTCCACCAGGGCCACGGCGGCATCTTTGTCTTCCTGCCGGGCGCCCTTGACAGCCATGTCGTACTGGCTCTTGGCGGCCTTGGCCGTGGCTACGGCGGCGCGATACTGGGCTTCCACTTCGTCATATTTCTGGTCCGATACCACCTTCTGCTGGTGCAGGGACTGGATGCGCTCGAAGGACTTGCGCATCACGTCTTCGCCCACCAGGGCCTTCTGCCACAGCTCGTAGGCGCCGGTGATCTGTTCCTGCCGGGCGCCGTGCATGGCCTTCTCTTTCTGGGCGGTGGCGGCGGCTTTGGCGGCATTGGCTTCGGTCATCTTGGAGCGGATTTCCGGGGAGTCGATGATTACCAGCGTGTCGCCCTTGCGCACCTGCTGGCCTTCCTCGCCGCGGAATGCTTCGATACGGCCGGGCACCTTGCCCGAGATGCGGTATTCGGTGGCTTCGGCTTCGCCCTGGATGACGATATCCTTGGGGCGGGAAACGATATAGCCGAGGATGGCGATAACAAGCACCAGGCCCACCAGGCCGGCTACACCTATCAGTAAATTGTAATTCTGTTTCATATCTTTTGTCTATTTGTTTCCTTCTGCTTTGTTCAGGTTCGCGGCGGCCATTTGCAGTTCGATGCCGGCGTCGATGTATTCGCTGTGCGCGCTCAGCCAGGCGGTGTGGGCCCCCAGGACGGTGTTGGTAGGCATCACGCCGGCCTCATAGCCCACGGTGGCCATGCGCAGGTTCTCCTCGGCGCTTTCGAGGTTGGACTCGGCCATCTCCAGCTTTTGCTGTGCTTCGCCAAAGAGCTTGCGCTGCTGGGTAACCTGCAGGTTGATCAGCTCCTTGGCACTTTCCAGCTGCGCGCTGTACTGCCGGGCTTCGGCCTTGGCTTTCTTGTATTTCCAGATGCCCTCGCCGCCATGGCAGATGGGCACTTTCACCAGCACGCCGGCGCTCAGGTTTCCACCCTGCCAGGTGTTCTGGAAGCCGTTGTACAGGTTGGGGTTGCTCACGGTGAAGGCGCCCATCAGGGCTACCGTGGGCAGCATGTCGGCGCGCACCACCTTGGCCTTCTTGTCAAAAATCTTCTCGGCCAGTTCCAGGCTGCGGGTCTCGGGGCGGGTGGCATAGATGTCGTCCAGGCTCTTGGCATCGGGGCGCAGGGGCTGGGGGATGACCTCGCTGGTTTCGTCGGCAAGCAGAATTTCGCTGTCCAGGGGCAGGCCGATGCGCTGGCACAGCAGCATCTTTGCAAGCGTGAGGCCGTTGGTGGCCTTGGTGAGCATCATGTCGGCCTCGTTGGCTTTCACCTTCACCTGCAGGGCGTCGGCCTGGGTGGATACGCCGGTGGCGATGGCGGTCTCCACGTCCTTCTCCATGTGGTGCAGCAGGTCGGCGTAGCTCTCGGCCAGCTTTTTCTTGTTGGCGATGGAGATGATTTGCCAGTAGGCCTGGTCTACGTTGACGAGAATCTCGGCTTCCTGCATGTCGTACTTGGACTGGGCCAGGTCCTGGGCCAGGGCGGCCATCTGGTTGCTGTAGATGATTTTGCCGCCCACGAAAAGGGGTTGCTCCACCGTGATGGCGCCCACCCAGATGTTGTGCAGGTCGGGGTGCAGCGAGGCGTCAATCTCGGCGCCGATCGCGTTCACGGGCGTAGCAATGTCCCAGTTGCCGTTGGCGCGGGCGTTGGCCAGGATCTCCTGGCCCAGCATCTTGATGGTCTGGTTGTTCACGGAGGCGTTCCAGTGGCTGTTCAGGGCATCCCAGATGTTGTTTTCCAGCGTGGTGCCCATATTCTGCAGGCGGGCGCTCTGCTCGTCGCTCACCAGGGAGATGTCGCGGTTGTTATAGATGTAGGCTCCGGTGGCGCTCACTTTGGGGAAGTAGTTGGCCAGGGCGGTTTTGCGGTCGTAGCTAGCCATCTCTACGCTGAGTCGGGCCTGATCCAGCTCTTTGCTTTGCTGGATGGCCATCTGGCGGCAGTCGTCCAGGGTAAGGACCTGTTGCGCCCGGGCGGCGGGAATCAGGGCCAGGAGCAGGCTGCCAGTTAGGATTACTTTTTTCATATTTGTCATTTTGTCAGTTTTCTGTTGGCGTCCACTAATTTTGCAAAAAAGTTGCCATATAAGCGCTTGTTTTAGTTCGTTTTGGACGGTAAATTGTCCTTTTGGTCGAAAAATGCGAACTTTTGCAAATAATCACTATCTTTGTATTCAAAAGGTAGATTCTATGGACGAGGGAAAACTGCAAACCATCGATATCCGGCGCATTTTGTCGCTGGCGCCGCTCATAGACGAATATGTCCTGGGAAATGCCTGTATCCTGGGCGAAACCACCGGTGCCCAGGTGGGGCAAAGCCGCGCCCTGCTCCAGATGCTTCAGTATCCGGTGCGCTTTGACGGCTTCATGATCTTTTTCCTCAAACGGGGCCGGCTCCAGATCGACTTTAACCTGAACAGTTGCGAGCTGGGGGAGAACTCCCTCCTGGTGGTAGTGCCCGGGAACATTGTCAAACTCACCTCGGCGCCCGATGAATCCCTCTCCGACGTGGACCTTTACTTTGCCCTGGTGTCCCGGGAGTTCATGAGCGGCATCCGCTTCGACTTCCAGAAGGTGTTCCAGGACTCCCTGCGTATATGGGATGCCCCCTGCCTTACGCTGGACGCCGAGCAGTTCTCGATGGCCAACAACTACTTCCTGCTGGCCCGTCAGGTACTGCAGAGCAGTCAGCCGGCCAAGGAGGATATCCTGGGCCCGCTGCTCACTTCTTTTATCTATATGATCCTGGGGGTGTGGACCACCCGGGTGCGGGAGACCCCGGAGCCGCAGTCCTCGGCCAGGGTGCAGCAGCTCACCGAGCGCTTCCTGGCCCTGGTCACCGAATACCACTGTGAGGAGCGCGGCGTGGCTTTTTATGCCGACCGGCTGTGCCTCACCCCCAAGTATCTGAGCAAGCTGGTGAAGCAGGCCACCGGCCGCAGCGCCCCCGACTGGATTGATTCCTATGTGGTGCTGGAGGCCAAGAACCTCCTGCGCTACTCCGACAAATCCATCAAGGAGATCGTGGGGGTGCTCCATTTCCCCAACCAGAGCGTCTTTTACAAGTTCTTCAAGGCCCACACGCGGATGACGCCCTCGGCGTACAGGAAAGGCGGGAGCATCTAGCAATTCTCGCAAATAATGCGTATTTTTGTGTGACTTGAGCTAACACTGCTACTATGAAACGGATCAACCAATTAACAGCAGGGCTGGGCGCACTGGCCGCCATCGGCGGATGCACCTCACCCGCCCGGGAGGCTAAGCCCAACATCGTCTTTTTTTTTGCCGATGATATCGGCGCCGAGTGCTTCGGCTGCTATGGCGGCACGGAGTATGAGACCCCCTGCATTGACTCGTTGGCCAAGGCGGGCATCCAGTACATGAACATGAATGCCCAGCCGCTGAGCTCTCCCTCCCGGGTGCAGGTGATGACGGGCCTGTATAATGACCGCAACTACGTGGCCTTTGGGTACATGAACCAGGACGAGCACACCTTTGCGCAGGTGGCCAAGGAGGGCGGCTATGAGACCGCTATTGTGGGCAAGTGGCAGCTGGGCCGAAGCCGAGCCATGCTGCCCGTGGCCGGCTTTGACGAGTTCTTCTGCAGCCAAATTGAGATGTACCTGGAGAGCCGCGGCCCCCGCCAGACCGACCGCTATGCCAACAGCATGTGGGACAACAACGGTGAGCGCTACGACTTTGCCATTTACGGCCCCGACGCCATGCAGGACTATGCCTTCGACTACATAGACCGCAAGGTGGCCGAGAAGAAGCCTTTCCTCCTGTACTACACCGAGCCGCTGGTGCACACGCCGCACACCACCACCCCTGACACCGAGATCTGGGATGACCTGTACGACAGCCGCTTTTCCGCCGGCGCCGATACCGCCTACTTCAAGTACCAGGTGCGCTACATGGACAAGCAGGTGGGCAATATGGTGCGCAAGCTCAAGGAAAAAGGCGTGTGGGACAACACCATCTTTATCTTTGCGTCGGACAACGGGACATCGACCCGCATCCTCTCCAAGACCTGCGACGGCAAGGAGGTACGCGGCGGAAAGGGCGAGCCCACATACATCGGCACGCATGTGCCCATGATTATCACCTGGGGCAGTAAACTGGCCGGCCGAAAGGCAGAGCACCTGGCCGACCTCACCGACATCCTGCCCACCATCGCCGACATTGCCGGCGTGTCCATTCCCGAGGACTGGAACCTGGACGGCGTGAGCCTGTATCCCGAGCTCTGTGGCCGGGAGCCCAACGCCAAGGACCTGGTGCTGGTGCACTTTAACCCGCTGTGGCCCACCACGCCCAGCCCCAAGGCCTCCCGCTACGCCATGGACGACGACTACGCCTACTTCTGGGATGGCCGTATCTACAACTATCGCGAGGATCCCACCTTTGAGCACGCGCTTTTGTGGGCCGATGCTCCCGCCGAGCTCCAGGCCCGCCTGCGTCCCCTCAAGGACCGCGTAGACCAGATGGCCGACTTCTACCCCGACAAGCCCGGCGCCCCGCGCAAGTTCCCGTACAAGACCTTCTACGATTTCGCACCTCCGCAGAACCCATTCTAGCCTTCTCCCCTCAGGGGAGGGACTTATGATGCCTGAATGACCGATAACACTATAACACTGGGGGACGCCGTCCGGCTGGCCGGGCCGGTGTCGTTCAATATGATGCTCAAGCCGGCGGGTTCGCTATGCAACCTCAACTGCCGCTACTGCTATTACCTGGACAAGGCCGAGATTTACGGCGGCCGCGAGCCGGTGATGTCGGAGCAGATGCTGGAGACGGTGGTGCGCGAATACATCGCCGCCAACGAGGTCCCCGAGGTTACCTTCAACTGGCACGGCGGGGAACCGCTGCTGCTGGGCATGGACTTCTACCGCAAGGCGCTGGCCTTTGAGGCCAAGTATGCGGGCGGGAAGACCATCCACAATACCATCGAGACCAACGGCGTCCTCATGGACCGCGCCTGGGCCGAGTTCTTTCGGAAGAACGGCTTCCTGGTGGGTATTTCCATCGACGGCCCCCAGGATATCCATGACCGCTACCGCCGGGACAAGGGCGGCCAGCCCAGCTTCGAGCGGGTAATGCGCGCCATCAACCTCCTGCGCACTTCCGGGGTTCCGTTCAACACCATGTCCACCATCAACAAAGCCTCCGAGGGGAGGGGACTGGAGGTGTATCATTTCCTCAAGTCTATCGGTGGCCAGTACCTTCAGTTCATGCCGGTAGTGGAGCATGTGAAGGAGGGCCGCATTGTGGATCCCTCGGCCGATGGCGCGCAAATTGCGCCCTGGAGCGTAAGCGATACGGGTTTCGGCCGTTTCCTGTGCGATATCTTTGACGAGTGGGTGCGGGCCGACGTTTCCCGTGTCTTTGTGGGGCAGTTCGATGCCGCCCTGGCCTGCTGGTGCGGGGTGCCGCCCGGCATTTGCGCCTTTAGCGAGACCTGCGGCGGCAATGCCGTCATCGAGCACAACGGGGACCTGTACCCCTGCGACCATTTTGTCTATCCCCAATACAAGCTGGGGAACATAGCCGATATGCCCCTCCGGGAGCTGATGGCTTCGGAGGCCCAGGTGCGCTTTGGCATCGGCAAGAGAAATGCGCTGCCCACGGCCTGCCGCCGCTGCAAGTGGTTTTTTGCCTGCCACGGCGAGTGCCCCAAGCACCGCTTCAACCGCACTGAGCGCGGCGAGACCGGCCTCAATGCCCTCTGCCGGGGATACAAACTGTTCTATGAGCACGTGGCGCCCTATATGGAAGTGATGCGCGATTTGCTGCGACAGGGTTTGTCTCCGGCTGGCGTCATTCCTTGGGCCAGGATGCGGGGATAACAGAAAAAGCTTATCTTTGTGGTCCTGGAAGAAGTATTCTAAATATTTGGTTATGAAGAGCATTATCACTTTCGTTTGCGCTGCTCTTGCAGCCATTGTTTTTGTTGCCTGCAGTAAAAACATGTATGGCTCCGATTCCCCCAAACAGTCCGTCAATAAGGCTGTGAGCTACAAGTACAACTTTACTGTCGCTGTTCCCGACGATGCCACTGATCATCAGACGGTGCTTACCACCGTTGTCAGTGCCGCCGACGAAACAGGTACCGTTAAGGAGTATGCTTTGCCTGACGGTCAAAAGTCTCTCACCGTGGCCAACACCGTTCCCATCGCCTCAGAAATAGGGATAGATGAGCCGGTCTGCGCCTTGATTCTGTCACATATCAAGAGGCACAATATTGAAGCAGCGCGTTTCTGATTATTCCCTCACTCACCACGGGATTTCGCCTGCGGCAGGCTTTGCGGTGCCAGGGGGCACTCAATCCCTCACTTAACGCGAAAAGCGCCTGCGAAGCAGACGCTTTGAAGCGGTGAGTGAGGGATTCGTAAACGAAGTGCAACCCCGTGCAGGAACCCTTGTTTAAATGATTTCTATTGCGTATTTTTGCAGTCGTAGTCAAGTGGC
>CAJOHK010000003.1:6267-88784 GCA_905234285.1 uncultured Bacteroidales bacterium | reverse complement strand
TTGTCGCGGGACACCCAAATCGAAGTTTGAATCAGCCTCTCACGATGCTGTAAGGGCGGTTTTTGTCAGCGGACTGGAAAAGTGCGGAAAACAGGAAAAACCTGCCGTGCAAAATGGCAACGGCAGGTTTTTTTGCTAATGAGGACGGGTTTACTCCAGTTCCTTGGCTTCGGCCTCGGCCAGGGCCGCTTCGTCAATGTCCACGGCTTCGCTGTTGTCGCCCATGTCAAAGTCATTGAGCATGGCGGGATCTACGCCAGCGGGGACGTCCTCGCCCTCGTCCAGGCGGTTCAGGATCACCTTGTCCGTAGACTTGATTTCACCCACGTTTACGGCATTCTGCTTCATGGCCTTGATGGCGGCATTTTCGGCCTTCTTGTCCTGAACGATACGGCCCACTTCCTTGCCGCATTCGCCCAGAATCTTGGCGCCGTCGCCGATGTACTTGCCATAGGAGATGGCCTTGAGGCCCAGGCTGGGCAGCGCCAGCGAGGCATTGGCCATGCCAAGACCCACGTTGGTCATGGTAAGGGTAAGGTCCGTACCGGCAAAGATGAGGTCGATGTTCTGCATGATTACCTTGGACGTGCTGCGCTTTTCGCCGTTCTGGTCTACCAGGGAGAACGCTTTGTATACGGTGCCGTCATCGCCTTTCACATAGGTGGTGTCGATGTGGTACATGGTGAGGTTCTGGGTAAAGGCCAGGGTGCGGTTCCAGCAGTCATCGCAGGATTTGAGGTAATCGTCTACGTCGGCATTGCCGGAGAGGGGAGGCATTACCCACTGGAAGGGTTCCTTCTCCTTCTTTTCTTTCTTTTTCTTCTGGGCAAAAGCGCCAGTAGGAATCAGCATGCACAGTACCAGGGCTGCGGCCATGTTCTTAAGGAAAGCGTGTTTCATCATTATGGTTAATTGTTAATGTTCTTGGGACTCAGGTACACGTCCAGCTTGCGGTTGAGGTCTACGGGGATGGTCTCTACGGCCGGCGTCCTATAGTTCTTGTTGGTCTCATGCACAAAGAGGAGGCTTTGCACATCGTCCTTGATATCGACTCTGAAGTTGCCATCGGCGTCGGCAATGCCCAGCAGGTACTGGGGATTGCCCACCACCTTCTGCGGATGGGCCGCAAAGTTCTTGTTCACGGCATACACCGACACGCCGCCCACTTTCATGTATTGCTTCATGCGGTCGTATACCGTTCCGTATACCACGCGCTTGAGCAGGCGGGTGCGGATGTCGGCAATGCGTTCCAGGGTGGTGGCGGCGTAGTTGTCCTTGGGATTCAGGTCCTGGATGCCCTTGCACCAGTGCTCGGCGTAATAATAGTATACGCGGGCGCTGTCCACCTCCGAGGTTACCGTGCGCTGTTCCTTGCGCACCCGTTCGGCGGCCTTGAAATACTTCTTGGCCTGGGCGGTGCGGTTGTTCAGCTGGGTGCACTTGTCAATCATGGTGCGCAGGAATTCGTCGCTTCCGTCACCGGGCTTGTCGGCGGCCTTGAGGGCGTTGCGGTACAGGGCACGGGCGCGCACATACTCACCGGCTTCGTAGTTCTTCTCGGCGTTGTTCATGGCGTTGAAGTACTCCGATTCGCCCAGGAGCAGCACGTAGTAGCTCTTTTTCCCGCGGGCCAGGAGGGTGTCCAGCTGTATGAGGGAGCGGTTGGTGC
This sequence comes from uncultured Bacteroidales bacterium, assembly GCA_905234285.1. Lineage (GTDB taxonomy): Bacteria > Bacteroidota > Bacteroidia > Bacteroidales > UBA932 > Cryptobacteroides. The sequence goes on along the minus strand of CAJOHK010000003.1, from coordinate 87,115 downwards.
GGTTGGTGTTGATCCACACCCCCGGCGTAATCATGGCCGATGCCTTTTCCTCGTACTGGTAGCGCTGGGTAGGGTTGAGTTTACCGCCCTCCAGGCCGGGTTTGATTTCATTGATGTACTCGGCAAGGTCTATGACCACGGCATAGGTCCAGGTGTCGTTGTCGTTCCTGATTTTGGACAGACGGTACTTTACCAGGTCCTTATTGGCCAGCTCTATGTTGAGGTTGTCCTTTTCAAAGAAAATCTCGATGCAGGATTCTGTGGGAGAGGGGAAGAAGGACGTAGCATCCTCCTTCTTTTCAATGCGAATGGGCTCTTCCACCGCCGACAGCGTGAGGTGTACCACCATCCCCGGTTTGTACCGGCGGATGTCGTTCACGGAATACACGTTGCCTTTGCGGTAAAAGCTGAAGTTACGCCGCACATTCCGCTGCTCCTGATCGTCCAGGGGGACGAACACCCGGTACTGGTACAGGCCGCCGGCGTTCTCGATTTGCATGAAATCGAAATCGTCGTGGCCCGACAGGCTCTTTACCGAGAGGTCGTTGAACGGAGCACTGATGACCAGCATGGCCGCGTCTCCGAGGGAAGGATCCTCGGAAACTTCGGCCGACTGGATGGAAATCTCCTGCGCACTGAGCCATGCCGAAAAAGCAATGACCGATGCCAGGGTAAGGAAAAGCTTTTTCATCATTAATAATCCACGCTGCTTAAGTCAAAGGAGCTTACGTCAAAGATCTCATCCTCGGGGAGGGTCTTGGTCTTCTCGGAGTCCAGCCAGTAGGGTTGCCAGGTACGTACATGGATCTGCGGATGGGCTTCGTCGCGGAAGTCCCACAGCAGGAACAGGTAACCTTCGTCGGAGTAGTTGGTAGAGGAGTAGTTCTGCTTCACCGTTACGCCGTAGAAGTCCTTGCGGGTGGGGTGGGAGGCCAGTTTGAGGTCTTCGAACTCCACGTTGATGTACTTGTTGCGGGCGAACACCTGCTTGAGGCGGGAGATGTACTGCTTCTTGTTCTGCACCACATATTCCACCTGGGTCTGGTCGGCGAGCATGTTCATGTCGCTCTTCTTGGTGGTGGTCACCTTACCGGTGATGATGATGGCGTCGTCGCTGAACACCTGCTCGATGAAAGCGATGTCGTGCTGGTTGTAGGCGGTGCGGAAGTGCTCCACATAGTCTACGATCATCATGCGGCGGCGGGTGTCGGTAACACTCTTTCCGTTTTTCATCACTTCCTTATAGGAGGTCATGCGAAGGCCGAAGTAGAAGCTGATGATCTTGCCGGCGCTGTTGAATTCCACCACGGCCTCCTGGTACGGGTCATCGTCCAGTTCCTCGGGGTTCTTGGGCTTGAGCTCGATGGGAATGTTACGAACCTGATAACCGGCGTCCGGGGTGCGCAGGACACGCTCTACCACAATGGGATCCATGCATTCGAAGGGGATGTTCTCCCAAAGCATGCCGATGGAGAATTTGGCATCGTCGGTCATCTGCAGTTTGTTCATATTGAGGTCGCGGCCTTGTGCACAGGCGGCGTTTACCTCGGTGAGCAGGCCGCTCAGGGCGTTCTCGATGGAGGTTTTCATCTTGCCGTCCTGGATGCCATCGGCCACTTTGAACTGCACTTGCGCATGGGTACTGACAACGAGGGCAAGGCCTGCAAATAAAGTGAGAATGATCTTTTTCATCATAGCATTAGTCTTTTACGGTAATCCAGCAGGCTTTATGGCCAGGATAGTTGGCCGTGCTGTCATTCATTCCGGTGAACAGGTTCACGCGCTTGGGCTGACGGGGCGAGAGCACGCTCACGATTTCCAGGGACTCGGGGTTGTAGATAACCAGATAGGAGTTGTTGATGTCTCCGGGCTTGGTGCTGGCATCTATGTCGCCCCAGGTGCATACTTCCTTCATGAGGGCGTCCTGCTCCAGCATTTCCTTGAGCACGTCCATCTTCTGGGTGGTGAGGATGAGGGAAACGGCTTTGTCGGCGTCATAGGCGGCCTCGCCATTTTCGGGCGCGGGCGCATCGCCGGCAGGCGCTGCCTCGGCAGGGGCCTCTTCCTTTACAGGTTCCGGCGGCAGGTTGGCAATGTCGGCCTTTTTGAGGTAGGCCAGTGCCAGATACAGGCCGCCTTTCTTGACACAAATGACCTCGCAGGCGTCCAGCAGCCGGGTGGCGGTGAGCGCACTGGAATTCTCTTTGATCCAGCCGTTAATCTCGTCTATCAGCATTTCGCGGGCCATGTTAATGGCATCGTCCTTTACCGGTACGCGGGCCTGGGCCCAGAGGTATTCCTCCGAGTGGAGTTTAATATCGATGATCCGGTCAAAATCATCGGCGACCGCTTGCACGGCAACAAGTGCCAGCAGGCAGGCCGTTAGGAAGAATCGCTTCATTGAAACAGGTTTTTGATGTTATGGATGGGCAGGAAAACGCTGAAGGTCATGGACACTTTGCCCCGGCTTTGACGGAACTGGTCCCGGTTCAGGCTAACCTTAGCCACATGGTCGTAGGATAGGGCTTCGTTGTGAAGGATGAGCGTAGCGGTGAGTTCTCCCGTTTCCTCATCGTAGGTTTCCATGCCCACGTAGGGAATGCAACCGGCCATGAGGCACCGGCCCAGCAGCTGGCTCAGGGGAACCTCGGCGTCCTCGGTGGCATAACCATATTTGAGGACGCGGACTTGGGCGGTCCAGCCTTCGGCCATTTGCGGAACAATGAGCAGATCATACAGGCTCTCGATGGGATGGGCTTCATCCGATACGGGGGAGAGCAAGTCTTTGCTCCCCTGGAAATAGCGGGCGTTGGAAATCTCCGGAATCAGGTAGGTGCCGTCCTTGCACATGAACATGTCCAGACCTACCCGGCGGAGGGGGAGTTGAGTAAGGTCTTCCTCCGGGGGAAGGGTGACGAGACCCCTCAGGGAAGGAAGGAAACCGTTCTCCAGTTCAATCTTGTTTTTCCCAGTGAGGAACTGATAGTCCGAGGGGAAAGACATTTGACGGGATTCGCCGCCGGGATGTCCCCAGGAGGCCAGGTACTTCTTCCCATTGGTTTGCGACAGGCTCAGGGCCACCGGACCGTCCCGGTGCAGGGGCGTGGAGAAGAAAGACGGGGCCGTGACGCCATCCAGGTTCATCTGGAGGGCACGGTCACTGTCGTGGTCCAGCAGCAGAAGCTGGAGGTTGTACCGCTCCACAAAGTCCATGAGCACCTGCTCCTGCGCATTGGTGCCGCTGTATCCGAAGATGTCTATGCCGATATGTTCCAGTTCCCCTGCTTCGTAGCGGGCCACCACGGGATATCCCTTGTAGGTGGCATAGGCATACGAATCGGCCGACTGGCTGTCTACCGGAACTCCGGCGGCAGCCAGCGCGGCCAAGATGGTACGGAACAGGATACTGAGCATACTACTTTACTTTACCCAGCGTGTGGTCGGCGTCGGGGTTCATGGCCTTGCCGATGGTGATGGAGCCCTTGGGGTTGTTCTGGGCATCATACCACTTGCCCTGGATGAGGTGGCCGTTGTCCCACTCGCCAATGATGTAGTCGCCCACTTCGGCCATGCGGCCCTTTTCATCGTGGGTGTCGATGAGACGCTTCTGGGTGAAGGTGAGGGTGCCTTGTCCGTGCGGGAAGCCGTTCTTCTTTTGTCCGGAGAAGTTGCCCACCGTAGGATAGGAAGGCTGGGAAGGCTGCGTTTTCACCGGTTTTGCGGGCTCGGGCTGGGCCACGGGCTCCTCTACCACGACGGGCTCTTCTACAACCTCGGGCTCTTCTCCAACGGGTTCCTCTACCACTACCGGTGCAGCAGGTTTCTTTGCTTCCTTATCCTTGTTGCCGAAGAGGAAGAATCCACCGGCGCCCAGGGCAATCACGCCTGCGGCGATGCCGGCGATGAGACCTAGCGGCAGGGGCTTTTTGCTTACCACTTCCTCTACCGGTTTCTTACACTTGGGGCATACGAATACGCCGTCAATCTCTTCCAGTTCGCTTTCCTTGAAGGTTTTTCCTTCTTCGTCGGCGAAGGAGCAATTGAAGTAATTGGTACACTTATATAATTTCTCTGCCATAATTACTTAGTTTTTAAGGGTTTGGATTGCTTTCTTGGCAGCCTCGGCGAATTCCAGGAAGGCCTTGGCGCCGGTGTTGCTGCCGGTCTCGGGGAGGAGCGTACCGTTCAGGAGTTCCTGAATCTTGGGACGCAGCTCGTTGATACGGTTTTCTACGTGCAGGAACTTGCCCTTGAAGGCTTCTTCTACCTTGGCCTTGATGCCTTCGCAGAAGTCTTCGGTGAAGCGGTCCGAGAGGCCGATTTCGGAGAACTTGGCGGCCAGCGGTTTCAGGGTCTCCAGGCCCAGGTCTTCGTCTACCTCCACGGTGCCGAAGGCCTTCTTGCCGGTGCCGTCCATGATGTCACCGTACTTGATGATATCCATGGCATAGGCCAGAATCATGTACGGCATGAACTCGGCGCGCAGCTGGGACTTTTGCTTAGCAGGGGTGAGGAACAGATCCGGGAATTCCTCGCCGGTGCCCTCTCCGTGCAGGATCACCTTGTTCTCGCGAATCTGGGAAGCGGTCATGTTGGGGTTGTTCACCAGGTAGTCGTAGCGCTCCTTGTAGAACTTGAGGCTGTCCAGGGTACGCATCGGCAGGCAATAGGTGATGCTCATGACGGTGATCTCGTTCTTGCGCTCTGAGGAGGCGTCCACCAGGATCTTTACGCCGGCGTCTGCGGCGGCGATGAGGGCGGCCTTGAGGTCTGAGGCGAACTTGAGCACCTTGTCGTTGCCTTCTACCTTGGGCATGCTCACCAGGATGCACTTCTTGGCTACGTTCTTGCCCATTTCGGTGGTGGGGTTGTTGGTAACGGTGAGGCCCAGTTCGGTGTGGTTGAACTTGACCATCACGCCGCTTTCCTTCATGATCTTACCGGCAAAGAGCTTGAGGCTGTCGGCCGAATTGTACTGCTCGGCCAGCTGCTCCAGGATGCCGCGGTTGATGAGTTTCTCGCCTGCCTCTACCAGAGTGGCCTCGTGGATGGAGATCACTTTCTCGCGCACGGTCTTTTCCAGGATGTTGTTCAGGGAATCCTGGTCGATGGTGGCGTTGGCGCGGGCGAAGCTCTTCTCGGCGCCTACCAGGTTCAGGATGTCGGCGCGTACGGCCGATCCGATGTTGTCCTGGTTCTTGCGGCTGTGGATCATGGTTTCGGTGAAAGCTTTCACCTTGTCGGGCTCGTAGAAGCGGATGACGGTGCCCTGGAGGTTGTCTACGGAACCATTGTCCTTGCAGCGCTCGGCGGCCATCTTCTCGGTGAAGTCGATGGCGTTGTTCATGGTGTCGGTGAACTTCTCTACGCGGGTGCGCAGGACGTTGAGCTTGGCAATGAGCACGTGGAGCAGCTCTACGGCAAAGTCGCAGGCTTCCACCTCTGTGCGGTAGCGGCACAGCTTGATCATCATCTCGCCGTAATCGGCCAGGAGTTTCTTGCCCTTGAGGGCGCCCACGATGATGCCGGCCTGGTTGTAGGCGGCAGCTTTGGCGCGGCGCTCTTCCTCCATCTTGCCCTTGAGGGCGGCGTTAATCTTGGCAGAACGATCCTGGAACTTGGGGATGCGGTTCTGGGTTTCGGCGATGATGCTGTCCATGAGTTCGCTCAGGTTGAACAGGGACAGGGTGCCGTCGCCCCACTGGGTAAAGAGGTCTTTCTCGATGAGATCTACAATCTCGCCGGCAATTTGCTCGCGCACTTCTTTCTTGCCGGCATAGAAGGACTTGATACCTACGCTGCGGAAGCCGCTTTCCATGGCCTGGGCGCACAGCTCGTTGAGTTTGGCAATGGGCTGTTTGGCGTTGGCGACGTCACGCTCCAGGTACAGCGGGATAATCTTGGTCCAATAGGAGTTGGAGGGAACCCATTTGCCCTCGTCGCTCTTGAGGATGGGCAAATCCAGCATGAGGTGGGAGTCGGTCATGTGCCAGGCTTCCAGCGGGTTCTTCTTTTCCTCGCCGCGTACATATGCGCCCCAGTCGATGCGGGCGGGGGTGTCGCGCCAGCCCATGTCATCGTTCCAGTTCATGTACTTGAGTTGGAGCAGGCTCTGGCGGCCCAGGGAGTAGGTGAAGTATTCCTTGATTTCCTCGTCGGGAATCACGATACGCTTGATGCCGAAGGAACCCAGGGCCTTGGTGCGGTAGGGAACGATGTCGCCGTTCTTGGCCTTTTCCCAATATTCGGTGCGCCAGTCGTCGATATTCTCGAAGGAGAAGCTGCGCTCATATTCCTCGGTGTTGCCGGTGGTTTCCATGAACACGCGGGAGAAGGCAAAGTCAGAAACAATCTGGGGCAGCTCGGTGTGCGGGTTCACGGTGTAGCCGTTCTCGTTCACGTCGGAGTAAACCATGAGACCGTTGGCGATGCGTTTGATGCCGCCGAATTCTACGCGGCCGGTAGGGGAGAGGCCGGTGAGGTCATAGGGCTTGTAGGCGCCTACCAGCAGGGCGTTCAGTTCCTGAAGAGCGGCGTAACCGTTGGCGTGGTAACGGCCGGCGTCGCAGCCGCCGGGAGGCGTTACTTCCGGAATCATGGGGAATACCACGATGGCGGTGCCGTCGTTGTTGAACTGGTCAATCTTACGGGTTTGGGCCACTACATCCACAATGGAACCGGAGCCGGTACCGCCGGCCAGGCCGGAGAAGATGAGGATGGTGGTTTTGTCATTGCCGCTGATCTTCTTGCACTTCTCGAACTGGGCATTCACGGCCTGACGGTATTTGGCCACGTTGGCACCGAACAGGATACGGCCTGCGCGACGCTTCTGGCCGGCGGCGGCGCCCAGGTTGCCGATGGTCTTCTGCATGACCTCGGGGTCGCCGATAACGCCCTTGAGGCCGGGGAAGCCGTCGGGGTTGGCAAAAATCTGATCCAGGTCCACACCCTTGATGAATACGAATTCGTTGGTGTTGAACTGGGCGTCTTCTCCCAGCACATACCAGGTTTTGTCGCCGGGACGCATCATTTCATCGGTGGTGTCCACGTACACGAAGCCTACGGGAACCTTGGCACGCTCGTCGGGTTCGAACTCCTGGAACATGCGCTTCTTGAAGGCCTTCAAAACTTTTCCTCCGGTGCCACCGAGGCCCACGAGGATGTAATTGCTGTTTACATTCATATGGTTAAGTGTTTAAATATTGTCTATGTCGAAATCGTCGGAATAGTCTTTGGCAATTTGCTGGTTGTGGGTAAGGTCCTGATAGGCCATGTAGCCGATGGCGCCAAAAGGAATGAGCTGGACCAGCAGGAAAAGGAGCGCCAGCCAGCCGCGGGTAATCCGGACAATGCGGCCGGTCTGTTCCTGCAGTTGGTCCTGGATTTGGCGGACGCCCAGTTTGAAGCCCTGTTCCAGGGGGTAGTTCTGGCCGGGATGCCGGCGGAACCAGGCCTGCTGGTCGGCGGCAATCAGTTCGGTGGGAACGCCTTCGTCGGTCTTGAGAAACCAGCCCAGGAAAGGATACTTGGCGCCGAAATCCCGGCAGGCTGCCCCGGCATAGATGCCGCTCACAAGCAACTGTGTCTCGGGATGGCTCAGGGGGATGATGAGCCCTCCCTGGCTCGGATGACGGTAGCCGCGCATGTTCTCCAGTCCCGATGCGGCCACTTGGTCAAAGGCATACTGGAAGGTGCTGTTCTGGAGCGCGTCGTCGTCCACCACATCCTCGCTCCATTCCTCCACCATGCGCTCGGCCACCGGCTTGGTGTTCTTGAGGCCGATGAACGCCAGTACGGCAAAGAAGGTAACCAGAGCCGCTATGCCGCACAGGGCATGGAAGCCGCCGGTTACGTGGTAACGCTTGTTCCAGAGCTTGGTGTAATTGGTGCAAATATACCAGCAGAGGGCACTGAAGGCCAGGGCCAGCACAATCCATAGGATGAGCTTGCCAGTCCCGTCCATGGCGAGACCCTCGGAAATGATATCCCGGAAATTCTTTAACATGGCGTACTACAGTAAATCGTCATCGTTGAAACGGCTGCCGCTGCCGCCGCCCAGGTCCAGGTCGCTGCTGCTGCCCAGGAAATCGTCGTCTGAGCTGTAGCGTTTGTTGGAGGCCTTGCTACCGGCGTTCAGGAGAAGTGCCAGCAGGACGAGGTTAAGCACCACCGTGACCACGATGGACCAGATGGTGGCCGACCTGAGTTTTTTCTCAAGCGGCCGCCGGATGGATTCGATGTAGGAGTCGGCAAGGGGTTTTACCGACACACCAGGGGCGGTGTTAAAGTTCTGCTCCTGGGCGCCAGGGGCGTATTGGTCTACCAGGTCTCCCACCATGTCGCGGTATTCCTCGGGGATGAGGCCCAGCAGGCTTTTGGGATTGGCTGCAGCGCCCTGGGTGGCCCCTTGCACCATGCCGTCTACGCCCTGGGCCAGCATGCCGGCCTGCTCGGCCGTGCGGTTCACGGCCTTGAGGGCCTTGGATGCCCCTACGGCGGCCGAGATGAACACGGTGGACACAATGACGCACAGCGCTGCGCCCAGCCAGTGCAAGGCTCCCATCTGGAACCCGCTGGACAGGCCGATGGCCAGGAAAATCACAATGGCGCTGGCTGCAAGCGCAATCAGAAGTGATATGGCTAGGGTACTAATCATGTGGCTCGTATTTGCACGTGACTACAAATATAACAAAATTCCCGGAAAAATGCTACTTATCAATAAGATTTTGCTTTTCCCCACTGTGCCCTGCCCAACCCGCCCTTCTGTTCCCCCTCCGAGCACCCAATCGCCCCCAATCCGTGCTCGGACCGGTCAAAAAAGATCCCCATGTGAACAAAAAAGGGGTGTTTTTGTTCACCAGAGCACAAATATGGCCTTCTCGTGAACAAATAATGGGTGTTATTGTTCACAAGAAAGAAACTAGGGAGGGATGCTATTCCTGCTGTTTCAGAAGGTCTTTGGCCGTTCTGGAGTGGCCAATGTATGATATGAATAAGCGGGAGGCCGAATTACCGCCAGTTTCGGGAAGGATAGTGTAGTTCAGGAGCTGTAGCAAAGCGGGAATGAGTTCTTCCCTGCGAGTAGCGTATTTGTTTTTTAACTCATTTTTGACAGCGGCTTCCAGGTCTTCACAGAAACACTCGGTAAAGGCCTTGGATGCGCAGATTCCGGTAAACGTATCGGCCAGGGGCTTGATAGTTTCCAGTCCCAGGTCTTCATCGACTTCCGTCAGCCCCCAGGCCTTGCGTCCCGTTCCGTCCAAAAGGTCTCCGAACCGGATAAGCCCCATGGCGCCGGCAAGGAGTACGTACGGCATATATTCGGCCTCGAGTTGCTCCCGGGACTTCACATGGCTGGCAAACAGGCTGGGCAATGCCTCAGCGAAGTCCTCCCCGTGAAGGATGATGCGATTCTGTTTGGCATCCTTGCTGTCCCCAGTTGTTAGACGGTCATAATACTCTTTGTAAAGGGGCAGGCTCTCCAGGCATCGGAAAGGGAAAACCGATGTCAGGTAAAGAACAGTAATTTCCTGATTATCCCTGTCGGAATAGCTGACTATGATTCTCTGATCAGCTGGCGCTTCGTCGCTGAGTACCGTTTCCAGTTTTTTGGCAAATCCATCCCGGTTGTTCACAACGCTTGTTTGCGGGAGTATAACCTGCACGAATCGGCGCAAAGTATTCTTCCCGACGCAGGTCTGTAGATTGTTCCAGATGCTCCTACCAGCCTCCTCGCTGTTAAAACGGGCCATTACGCCTGGTCCGGAAAGGATTTCTTTGGCCAGGCGGCGGACGTCTGCATCGGACGGATATCTCTGGGCCAGATCATCCAGAATCTTGTCTTCTGTAGCCGGTAAAACCAAACGCCGGATTCCGATGGTACTGGTCCGCTTAGTCCGATAGGGAATGAGATTCCCGTTCCGAGCCTTTTCCCAGTACTCGAGAATATAAGTCTCTAAGCACTCTATGTCAAAAGCCCTGAAGAACTCAAAAGTCTTTTCTTCCCTTGATAAGAAAATAACGGAGAATACAAAGTCAGAGAGGTATTGGGGCAGATCCCGATAATAATCCAATGTGTTGCCGTTCTCGTTCCGATCGGTCACAAGAACCAGGTTGGAAATAATGCGCTGGCACCAGGATAAATCCACGCCGGGGGACATTCCGCTGACGTCGCTTGGATGCCACCTTCCTGTAAGCAACCCGTTTAATTCCATCAAGGCTGCATACGTGTTGGCATATTGCCGCTGCATGGCGTGCAGATTATCCGTGTGAATCTCTGTAGGCGTCATCGCGAAGACCACGATGCGGGTAGTCTCGTGGTTATTGAATATGGGCAAGGTTCTAATCTGGGCGATGGCATCAACGATAGCGCCCGACCCTGTCCCCCCTGAAAGGCCGGAAAAAATGTAAATGCAGCATCTGTTATTGCCGCTTTTTTCGCAGCATCGAGAATACTGGTATTGCAGCCAATTTTTATAATTCCAGATGTTTATACCAAAAAGGAGGCGCCCAGCCCGCCGTATTCCGCCGGATGAACACCCAATATTGCCTATGGCTTCAAACGTTTCCTCGGGGTTGTCTCCCAAGACGGTCCTCAAACCAGGGAAAGAGGGGGATCCGGCGTGAATTAGGCTAATTCCAATCCCGTTCAGAAACAAAAACTCATTCCCGTTAAACTGCGCGTTCTCTCCGTGTACCAGCCAGCTTTTGTCTCCGGGTTGCATCATTTCGTTGGAGGCGTCGACGTACAGGAAGCCAATGGGGAGCTGCGCCCGTTCCTCGGGGGTAAATTCCAGGAAAAGACGCTTTTTAAATTCCTTGAGCACGCGGCCGCCTACGCCGCCCAGGCCGATGAGAATGTGGTTTTCCATGTTTTGATGGTTATATAGACAAAAATAGTAAAAATTCATCTAACCACAACCTCATATTGAGCCTTTGCGTTACTATCCGAGTATCAAAACGCCCCAATCAGTGCTCGGGCCCGTGATTGGACGGTTTGTCGTATTGCCTAAGTGATTGGCTACCAATCAATTATGAAAATTCAGTCCGGCTATTTGCCGGACTGAATTTCAGTAAAACGCTAATAATCAATAATTTAAGTGATCGCGGTATTTAGGCCATTTCCACGGCTTTTCGTACCGAGCCGTACTTGAGCAGGAGGGCGCGGGCGGCGTCATAGTCCTGCAGTCCGGTTTTGTCCATAATCATGCGGGTGCCGCGGTCGATGAGCTTGCGGTTGGTGAGCTGCATGTCCACCATCTTGTTGCCCTCTACATGCCCCAGTCGAATCATGACGGCCGTGGAAATCATGTTCAGGATGAGCTTGGTGGCGGTGCCCGCCTTCATGCGGGTGCTGCCGGTTACGAATTCGGGGCCCACTACTGCCACAATGGGGAAGTCGCAGGCTTCCTCCACGGGAGAATGCTCGTTGCAGGTGATGCAGGCGGTGAGCATGCCCAGCTTGCGGGCCTCCCGGATGGCGCCCAGCACATAAGGCGCTCCGCCCGATGCCGTAATACCCACCACGGTGTCGTCTGGCGTGGGATAGAAGGGCTGCATGTCTTTCCAGCCCTGGTCGGGCTTGTCTTCGGCCCCTTCCACCGCATCGCGAAAGGCCGTGTCGCCCCCGGCAATAAGGCCGATAAAACAGTTGTGTACGCCATAGGTGGGCGGAATCTCGGAGGCGTCGGTGACGCCCAGCCGGCCGCTGGTGCCGGCTCCCAGATAGAACACGCGCCCGCCCCGTTCCATGCGCTCCACAATGCCCTCTACCAGCTTGGCAATCTGGGGAATGGCTTCGCCAACAATTTGGGGAACAGTCTGGTCTTCCCGGTTAATGCCGCGGAGGATTTCCTCCGGGGTCATCTGATCCAGATGGTCGTAATGAGACTCGGTTTCTGTAGTGCGCATAAGTCCTAAATTACCTCAATGTCCGCTGCCGGAATCCAGCCTTGACGGCCATCGGCCAGCTCAATATTGGAGAAGCCTGCCACGTTGTCCAGAATGCGTACGCGGGTGCCTTCGTGCAGGATAAACAGGTCTTTGGCACTGCCTTCCGAGGGCGAACTCTTTACCGAGGAGACCGGCCGCATCACAATGGCCATATCCTGCCGCAGGGCCTCGGTCCTTTGCCACTGGGCCATGTCCCAGCCCAGCAGGGCCAGGAGCAGGGCAACGATTCCGGCAAAGAATCCCAGCCGACGGCACCCCGAAGTGCGCCCCAGCAGGAACAGCAGCGCCAGGCCGGCCGCAATGGCCAGGAAAACCAGCGACAGCACCGCCCAGGTATTGGAAGACAGTGTGTAGCACAGCGAATGGCCCCACTGCTCAAAGAAGATTTCGGGAATCTCCTCAATGCGGTCCTGGGTGAGGGCCCGGGCATATTCCAGGTTGTAGCGCACGTCGGCGTCCGAGGGATCCAGGCGCAGGGCGCGCTCATACCACAGGATGGCCGGAGCAATCTCTCCGTCTTTGAAACAGGCGTTACCCAGGTTGTAATACAGCTCGCGGGACATGAGGCCGGCACTGCGCACGGCTTCCCAATCCTTACGGGCCTGGGCATAGTCTCCGGCCGAATAGGCCTCTACGCCGGCGCGCCACAGGGAATCGGGGTAGGACTCGGCGGCCTGTGCGGCATAGGGCAGGGCCAGAAGCAGCAGAACCGCAGTGAGAGCGGTATTGGAGGGCGTTTTCTTCATGGATGCATCGATGGCCGTAATGAGCGAGACGGCCTCGTCGTAATGGGCGTTCATGGCCTGGTGGCCGGCATCGGGGGCATAGCGGGCAAACTCGCAGGCGTCCAGCAGCGCCACAAATTCATCGGCCTGGGCCTGGGGAACGCCGCGGGTAACAAGCGCCGTGCCGATGTTTTCCTTGTTCTGGTCGGCCATGTCCATGGCCAGTTTGTCGCCGATGAAGCCCAGCAGTGAGCGGTGCAACTCCTCGTAGAAGGCCGTGTACAGGTTCTTCTGGAGGAAGTCGCGGGCCTGGGCCAGGCGCTTGAGGGCCTCCCGGGTGGCTTTGCGCTTGCGGGTGCCCACCACATCGGCCCTGCGGGCAGCGGCTTTGCGCATCCCCAGCCAGCAGCCTAAGGCCGACAGCAGAATGAGCACGATGGCCGCCCACCAGCCCTTGGAATACACCATGAACGGTTTATCGGCGTCCAGGGAGGTTTTGGTGCGGATGAAACGGATGTCCTCGTCCAGGGATTTTACGCCCTTGCGGTCTACCACCAAAGTGGAGCCGGAGGTGGTGGCGGGCGCCGTAGATGAGGCCGACCGGGCCACAGAGAGTGCCATCACCGGCGAGGAAGCCGTGCGGTATTGCCGCATTTTTACATCGTAATACCCATATTCTACCGGGCCGATGGTGAAGTCTCCGGGGCTGCGGGGAATGAAGGGATATTCGAAGGTTTTGGAGCCCGAGGTGCCGCTCTTGTCGGTGTTCACCGTGGTTTTTACGTCATATACCTCAAAGTCAGGCGGGAAGGTAATCTTGGGGGCTTCGGCCAGGGCGATGTTCCCCTTGCCGCTCACCGTCACAAAGAGTGAGGCGGCATCGTGGGTTTTGAGGGAATCCTTGCTCAGGCGTGCCTGGACACTGAATTCTCCCACGCCGCCGTGGAACGAATCGGGGGCGCCTGCGGGCAATGCCGTCACATGCAGGGTGGGGGAGCCGGTGGTTACCCGCTGACGGGTGGTCACCTGGTCGCCGGCAAAGAAGTCGTCAAAGATGGAACTTCCGCCCGAACGGGGCCGCTGCACATTGACCAGGCACACAATCTCGGCCGACTCGATGCTTTGATTGCCGGCCTTTTGCGGGATAATGACCCACTTGCGCAGGACGGCGGCATTGTACATGGTGCCGTCTACTTGTTCCCGCACAAATTCGATGTTGGACGGTGTGTCCACTTCCTGGCTCCAGAATCCCTTGAACGAGGGAAAACGGGGGCTCTCGAAGCCCACCAGGTTGGCGCGGTGGTAAATCTTGAGCGTGGCCGTGACGGGTTCGCCCACCACTACCGAACTACGGCTCAGGGTGAGGCGCATGAAAATGTCCTGGTTCCCCTGTTGTCGGTTTTGCTGGCTTTGCGAACCCTGCGTGCCCGATGCAGGCGCCGCCTGGGCCGATGAACTGCCGCCGGATACTACCTGAATCTGTACCTGCTTAGAGCGTACTTCGCTGCCTTTGACCTTGGCTACGGCAGCCGGGATGGTAAAGGTACCCGTGCTCCTAGCCTGCAGGATATAGGTATAGGTGGTCTGGGAGGAACGGGTGGTTTTGCCGTTTATCATCTGGATGCTGGTCGAAGTCCCTTTCTGCGGGCCCCAGACAACGGTAAAGTCGTCTCCGGCTTCCCACTGGAAGTCCGACGGAGCATGCTCGCCCTCCACCACGAACACCAGGTTAAAACGCTCCTGGAGTTCTACAATGTTATGCACCTCTACCCGGATGGTACTCTGAGCCCATGCGCTCAGCGCCATTGCCATGGCTACAATCAATGCGGCAATTCTTTTCATACGCTACCAATTCTTTTCCTTCTGACGGGACTTTACGGCCTGGGCCTTTTTCTCGTCCACTTTCTCCTGGGTCTGTTTTTCTTTATCCTGGATGGCCTGGAGCAGCTGTTGGGCCTGCTGGGCCGACAGCTGGCCCTGCTCGTTCTGGGGCTGCTGCTGTTGTTGCTGCTGGTCCTGGTTCTGGTTCTGGTCCTGCTGGTTTTGATCCTGATTCTGCTGGTCCTGATTCTGGTCCTGTTGATCCTGATCCTGGTTTTGCTGGTCCTGGTTTTGATCCTGGTTCTGCTGATCCTGATTCTGGTTCTGGTCCTGCTGCTGTCGCTGCTGTTCCATCAGTTTGTTGCGCGCATAGATGTAATTGCGCTTGGCGTCCAGGTCTCCGGGATTCAGCAGCAGGCTTTCCTTGAAGGCGTCCACTGCTGCCTGCCAGTCCTCCTGGCCAATGGCAACGTCGCCCCGGTTAAAGTAATAATCGCTGGCAAAACCGGCCTGGGGCGCAGCTTCCTTGGCGGCGTCCAGCAGCTTGGCGGCCTCGTCCAGGTTCTCCTGCCGGTATAAGTTATTGGCCAGGTTGTACTTGGCCGTTACCGAGGAAGTATCCTGCATGAGTGCTTTCCGGTAGCTGATATCGGCCTTATCATATTGCCCTTTCCTGAATTCCCGGTTGCCTTTGCGTAAATCGGCCCGCTGGCCCAGGGCGCTCAGGCAGCTTAACAGGAGGAGGGTTATGCAAACGAATTTTCTCATACTTCGAACAGTTTGCGGCGGGGTTTGCGCTCGCCGATGAGCATTTCAATAATCAGGAGCAGCAGGGCGGCGCCAAAGAAGTACATGTACTGCTCGTCGTACTCCTCAAAGACCACGCTGCCGAACTCCTCGTCCTCCATGCGGCGGATGTCCTGGATAATGGGATTGAGGCCGAATTCCTCGCCGCCGGCATGGATGTAGGCGCCGCCGCCGGCCGCAGCCACCTTCCTGAGGGTGTCCTCGTCCAGCTTGGTTACCACTATATCGCCGTTGCGGTCCCTCAGGAGCCCGCCCTCTACGGGGATGGGCTGGCCCTGGGCCGATCCTACGCCGATGGTGTACACCTTGATGCCCAGCTCGGCCGCCTGCCCAGCAGCGGCCACGGGATCGTCCTCATGGTTCTCGCCGTCAGAGATGACTACAATCACGCGGCTCTTCTCGCTCTGAGCGCTGAAGCTCTTGATACACAGCCGGATGGCATCACCGATGGCCGTTCCCTGGATGGGAATGGAGCCGGTGTCAATGCTGCCAAGGAACATCTTGGCGCTCACATAGTCGGTGGTTACCGGCAGTTGCACAAAGGAAGTTCCGGCAAAAATCACCAGACCGATGCGGTCGTCCTGGAGTTTCTCGGTGAGGCGGGCGATGGACAGTTTGGCGCGCTCCAGCCGGTTGGGCGAATAATCCTGGGCCAGCATGGAGTTGGAGACATCCAGCGCCACAATAATTTCGGCGCCTTTGGTCTTGTGCTCGGCCAGGCGGGCGCCGGTACGGGGCCGGGCCAGGCCAATGGCAAAACATAGGAAAGCCAGGCAGAAGATGCCCATGCGCACCCAACCCTTGGAACGGGAGCGGGACGGCATGAGGGCCTCTACCAGCGCAGGGTCTCCCAGTGCTTTTACGCGGCGGGCGCGCAGGTAGCGCAGGAGTCCGTATCCCAGCAGGAATGCCGGAATGAGCAGTATCAGATACAGATACTTGATATCGGCGAACATGAGCATTACGGCAACCTCCTTAGTAATGCGCCCACGAGCAGCTCCAGCATAAGGCAAATGAGCGCTGCCAGCGCGTAATTCTTATACAAATCCTTGTACACCGGGAAAGAGTCAATGGAAGTGCGGGTCTTCTCCATGCGGCCGATTTCGGCGTAAATCTCGCTGAGTTTGGTGTTGTCGGTGGCGCGGAAATAGCGGCCGCCGGTACCGTCGGCGATGTTCTTGAGGAGGGGCTCGTCAATCTCTACGGGGAAATTGCGAAGCTCCACGCCCCAGGGCGTCTGCACGGGGTAGGGGGCCTGCCCGTTGGCGCCCACGCCTATGGTGTACACGCGGATGCCGTAGGTCTTGGCAATCTCGGTGGCCATGCCGGGGTCAATCTCTCCCATGTTGTTCACACCGTCGGTCAGGAGAATCACCACCCGGCTTTTGGCGTCGGAGTCCTTGAGGCGTGCTACCGCCGTTGCCAGGCCGTTGCCGATGGCCGTACCGTCCTCAATGAGGTCGGTCTGCACTTCCTTCATCAGGTTGATTAGGGTGGCGCGGTCGGTGGTAAGAGGGCACTGCGTATAGCTCTCGCCGGCAAACACTACAATGCCCATGCGGTCGCTGGGCCGCTGGCTGATGAACTCGATGGCAATGTCCTTGGCGGCGTTCAGACGGTCCGGGGTAAAGTCCCGGGCCAGCATGGAGGTAGATACGTCCATGGCAAAGACAATGTCGATGCCCTCGGTATCGACCCGCTCTACCTGGGTAGAGGAACGCGGCCGGGCAATGGCTACAATGATCAGGCACAGCGCGGCGATGCGCAGCACGAACGGCACGTGCCGGAGGATCTCGAAAATGGACCTTCCGCCCGCTTTCCAGGCCTCCAGGGCCGATACGCGCAGGTGTACCCGCTTACCCTTGATTTCCAACCAGAGGTAACGGAGCACCAGCAGGGCCGGCAGGGCCAGGAGCCACAACAGATAGGGATACTCAAAATGCATTATTCGGCCTCCTCCTTCTTGCTTTCTTCTTCCAGTTCACTCTGGTAGGTGGTGGTAACAAACTTTACCGCCTGGGGCAGCACCTGGGCGTTTTCCTGCTCCGTGGCCGTGTATTTGGCGAATTTCACAAAATCGGCCCGTACAAAGAGGTCCTGCATCTCGTCAAAGAGGTCCTTGGGGACGTCGGTGCCTTTGAGGCCCTCGAAGATTTCCCCGGTGGTCATTTCCAGGGCGCCCACGCCGTAACGGGCGGCGATGTACTCGCGCAGGGTGTCGGTGACGCCGGAGTAGAAGGTCTTCTGTTTGTCCGGGGCCCAGAGTTTGTCGCCCCTGTATTGGTCCAGTTTGCGAAGGGCCCGGATATGGGCCGGTTCGGCATGCTCTTTCTCCTCCTGTTTGCGCTTGCTGCGCTTGACCAGCCACAGGACCAGGGCCACCACGGCGGCCAGGCCCAGTACCGGCAGTACAAAGAACAGGAGAATTTCCCCGGCCGTGTAGGGCACTTTGACCTGGGGCTTGATGTCGCCGGGCACATAGTTATCCATGTCTACCGGCAGCTCGGTGACTACCAGTGGCTCGGTGGGATGGAAAACCAGGGTGTCGCCGTCTACCAGAACCGGCAGCGGCGGCAGCTCGTAGGTGCCTCCCATAAAGGTGGTGAGCGTGAGCGAAGCCTTGATGTTGTAGCGGGCCGGCACTTCCTTTTTCTTGGACACGCGCACGGAGTCCAGTTGCCAGCCGCCGATGAACTGCATGGGGCTGTTGGGGTCGGTGCTCACCTCGGGCAAGGCTATGGGGGTACCCTCGGTAATGTCCTTGAGCTCCAGCGAATAATGCAGCTGGTCGGCAATCAGGATGGAATCCCGCTTTTGGATGGGCTCCAGAACAGATTCCCCGGCATCGATGCGCCTGCCTTCTGCGGCAGCCATCAGGGGAATGAGAAGGGCCGGTATGAGCAGATTAATCAGTTTCATCTTCTGTGGAATAAGGCCATGAGGTTGCGCACGTAATCCTCGTCGGTAGAAATGTCCACGTGGTCTACCTGATAGCGCAGCAGCAGTTTATCGGCCGATGCGGTGGCGGTGCCGAACCATGCCTGGTAGGCGTCGCGAACCTTGCGGGAGGCGGTGTTAATCCAGCGGGACTCGCCGGTTTCGGCGTCCCTGGCGTTCACCAGGCCCACGTTGGGGAGGGTTTTCTCCCGGGGGTCGCTCACACGGATTACCGATACGTCGTGCCGGTTCACGGCCACCTTGAGGGCATCCTCGTAGCGCGGGGAGCCGTCGGCCTCTACATCCAGCATATCGCTCAGGATGAAGGCGGTGCACTTTTTCTTGATGGCGTTGGTAAGGTAGCGCAGGGCTTCGCCCACGTCGGTGCCATTGTGTTGCGGCTGGTACTCCAGGATTTCCCTCACGATGCGCAGGAAGTGCGTCCGGCCCTTTGCCGGGGGGATGAACTTCTCTACCGTGTCGCTGAACAGGATGCAGCCCACTTTATCGTTGTTGAGGAGGGCGCTGAAGGCCAGGGTAGCGGCAATCTCGGCTATCTGTTCTCGCTTGGTTTTGCCGGCGGTGCCGAAGAGACCGCTGCGGGAGATGTCTACCAGCAGCACCACCGTGAGTTCACGCTCTTCCTCGAACACTTTCACAAAGGGCGCCGTCATGCGGGCGGTCACGTTCCAGTCCATGTTGCGCACATCGTCGCCGTACTGGTACTCGCGCACTTCGCTGAATGCCATACCGCGTCCCTTGAACGCCGAATGGTATTCGCCGGCAAAGATCTGATGACTAAGCGCTTTGGTCTTAATCTCGATCTTGCGTACCTTCTTGATGAGTTCTTCTGGTGTCATGGTTACGGCACGATGACCGCGTTAATGATCTTCTCGATGATTTGCTCGGGCGTTACATTCTCGGCCTCGGCCTCGTAGGAGAGGCCCAGGCGGTGACGCAGTACCTCGTTGCACACGGCGCGCACGTCTTCCGGAATTACGTAACCGCGGCGCTTGATGAAGGCATAGGCCTTGGCAGCGGCTGCGAGGGAAATGCTGGCACGGGGGGAAGCACCGTAGGAAATGAAGTTCTCCAGCTCCTTGAGGCCATACTCGGCGGGGGTACGGGTGGCGTATACTATATCTACTATATAGCGCTCGATTTTCTCGTCCATGTACACGTCCTTTACCACCTCGCGGGCGCGGAGGATGTCCTCCGGTTTAACCACGGCCTGGGCCTTGGGGAACTCTCCGGTGTTGTTCATGCGGATAATCTGGCGTTCCTCGTCCTTTTTAGGATAGGACACCACCACCTTGAGCATGAAACGGTCTACCTGAGCTTCCGGCAGGGGATAGGTGCCTTCCTGCTCCACAGGGTTCTGGGTGGCCATTACGAGGAAAGGTTCCGGCAGTTTGTAGGTGTTCTCGCCGATGGTTACCTGGTGCTCCTGCATGGCTTCCAGCAGGGCGCTCTGTACTTTGGCGGGGGAACGGTTGATTTCATCGGCCAGGACAAAGTTGGCGAAGATGGGACCCTTGTGCACCTCGAAGGACTCGTTCTTCTGGGAGTAGATGAGGGTACCTACAACGTCGGCGGGCAGCAGGTCCGGGGTGAACTGGATGCGGTTGAATTTGGCATCCACGGCCTTTGACAGGGTGTTGATGGCCAGGGTTTTGGCCAGTCCGGGCATGCCTTCCAGCAGGATGTGGCCGCCGCTCAGGAGGCCGATGAGCAGGTTCTCTACCAGTTGTTTCTGTCCTACAATCACTTTCCCCATTTCCAGGGTGAGGAGATCTACGAACTGGCTTTCTTTCTGAATGCGTTCGTTTAGTTCTCGAATGTTTACGCTTTCCATATAATTTAGTACATTTGCATATGCGTTATTGCTTGCGCCTTTCATATGACGGTTCTTCTTTCTGCGGCTGGCAGGTGCAGCCGCAATCGCCGTCTGTGCAGGCGAGCCTGAAAGGGGTGCTTTCCCGCTTGCTGGGGCGCCCGGTAGCCGTTACCGGAGCAGGCCGCACAGACACTTCCGTAAACGCCGTGAACTACATAGCCCACTTCGATTGGGAGGGTTTGCTTCCCTTTGAGGCATCCGACTTTTGCTACAAATTAAATGCCATGCTACCCCGTTCTGTGGTAGTACATGAAGTCTTTCCCGTGGCCGATGATTTTCACGCCCGCTTTAGCGCCCGCCGCCGGGAATACACCTATTTCATCCATCGGCAAAAGGACCCGTTTTTACAGGCCTGGTCCTGGCAATGCGGCTATCCAGGCCTGGACTTTGACGCCATGAACCAGGCCTGCCGGTACCTCCTGGGCACCCACGATTTTTCCTGCTTCGAAAAGACCGGCGGGGACAACAAAACCTCCATCTGCACCGTCATGGACGCCTTCTGGGCCCCGTATGTTCCCAGTCATGTGCAAGTGATGGGGGGCTTCACCTCCGAGGGTGACGCACTCCCGGGGAACTCCGTTCCGCTTCGCTCCACTCCGGCCCCTCCCACTGTTTCCTGCGTCCCTGCTTCGCAGGAACTTGTCTCCAGCGCGTCCCCCTCTGCGGTTTCGCCATCCTACTGGTACTTTCGCATTGCGGCCGACCGGTTCCTGCGCAACATGGTACGGGCAACGGTGGGGTCACTCATCGAGGTGGGCCGGGGCAAGCACAAACCCGAATGGATTCAAGAACTCATAGAAACCGGTACCCGCGGCGATGCAGGGGAGTCGGTACCGGGCCATGCCCTGTTTCTGAACAAAGTTTCCTACTATGAAGAATAAACTGTGGTACATTCCGGCAGCGTTCTTTGTGGCGGCTGCCATTGCCAACCTTTGCGGTTGCGTATTTAGCGAGGACATGGCTTCGGCCGTAAAGCCCGCCCTGTTGCCCTTGGTGGCGTTAACTACGGTCTGCTTTGCCTTTGACAAGCAGGTTTCCCTGAAAGGTCTCGGCCTGCTGGTGGCGGCTCAACTGCTGGGTTGCGCCGGAGATATCCTCCTCATTCACAGCGGGGAGTTCCTTCTCTTTGCCGGCGGCATGGTGGCCTTCCTGCTAGGCCATGTGTGCTACCTCTGCCTCTTTGGCAAGTATTCCTGGAAAGGCATGAAAGCCTGGCAGTGGGCTGTTTCCATTGTGGTCATGGCCTGTCTCATCTTCGGTCTTATCAAGGTAATCGGCATCAATGGCGCCCTGCTGGCCCCTATGGCTGTGTATGCCTGCGGCCTGGTGTTGCTGCCCTTTGCCGGTCTGTGCGGCGTCATCCGCCTCAAGGGCTGCACCTGGTGGATCATCTTCTGCGGCGGCCTGCTGTTCCTGTTCTCCGACTCCATGATTGCCGTGAGCACCTTCATGAAGCCGTCCTTTGCCGGCATGCACCTGGTTGTCATGAGCACCTATCTCTCCGCCCAGGTTCTCCTCGCCATCGGCGCTATCAGGCTCCTTCAGTCCGAGGCGTAATCGTAGACGCTGTCGAATGTAAGTGGTTAATACTGAATAATTTACGCAAAACACCCTACCGGTTTTTCGGTAGGGTGTTTTGTATAACCCGCTGACTAACAGCAAGTTCCATTCGACGCTAAAACTAGTCCAGGCTGTGAATCGCTAAGCCGGAACGGAGCTTGGGCTCGAACCAGGTGGTCTTGGGCGGCATGATGTTGCCGGTATCGGCAATACTCATGAGCTGCTGCATGGACACCGGATACAGGGCAAAGGCAACCTTCATCTCGCCGGAGTCTACGCGGCGGGAAAGTTCTTCCAGACCGCGGATACCCCCCACGAAGTCGATGCGTTTGTCGGTGCGCAGGTCCTTGATACCCAGAATCTTGTCAAGTACCAGGTTGCTCAGGATGGTTACATCCAGCACGCCGATAGGGTCTGAGTCATCATAACGGCCGGGCTTGGCGGTGAGGCTGTACCACACACCTTCAATATACATGGAGAAGTTGTGCAGGCCGCAAGGGTGATAGATCTCGCTGCAATTGCAGTGGCAAGGGTACTCACAGGAGCACTTTCCGCCGTCCTTGGTGCAGTCGCACATGCACTCCACCACAAAGTCCTCTTCCAGGGCCTTGAAGAAGTCCTTGGTGCTGAGGCCGTTCAGGTCCTTCACTACACGGTTGTAGTCGATGATGGCCAGGTGGCTCTCGGGGAAGCAAACAGCCATGAAGTAGTTGTATTCCTCGTTGCCGGTGTGGTTGGGATTGGCGGCCCGTTTCTCGGCGCCTACACGGGCGGCAGCGGCGGTGCGGTGGTGACCGTCGGCCACATAGAAGGCGTCGATGTCGTTGGTGAAGATCTCGGTGATGCGGGCGTTCACGGCGTCATCGTTGATGACCCAGAAGGTGTGGGTGAAGTTGTTCTCGTCCACAAACTTGTACTCGGGCTCGCCGGCGGCGGTTTTGGCGATGATGTCGTTGAGCTCGGCGTGATCCTTGAAGGCAAAGAATACGGGCTCGATGTTGGCGTTCTGGATACGAACGTGAATCATGCGGTCGTCTTCCTTTTTCTTGAGGGTGAGCTCATGCTTTTTGATGATGCCTTTCTCGTAGTCGTCGGTGTGGGCGCAGAGGACAATACCGTACTGGGTGCGCGTGCCCATGGTTTGGGCGTACACGTAGTACTTTTCCTTTTCCTCGCGGACCAGCCAGCCGCGTTCCTTCCAGAGCCTGAAGTTCTCTACGGCTTTGTCGTAGGTGCGCTGCTCGTGCTCATCGGCAATGGGATTGAAGTCAATCTCGGGCTTGGTGATGTGCAGGAGGCTCTTTTCTCCGGCCATGGCCAGGGCTTCCTCGGAGTTTAAAACGTCGTACGGCGGGGCCGCGACTTCGGTCACAAGATTCTTGGGCGGGCGAATGGCCGCAAAGGGTTTTACTCGTACCATATCTTATTTATTTACTTGGAATCGGGTATTGCCGGTGGCAAAGAAGTCCACAATCTGGCGGGCGGCGGCCAGGCCGGCGTTTACGTTGGCCTCGGCGGTCTGGGCACCCATCTTCTTGGGCGTGGCAAACACGCGGGCGCCGAATTTCTCCTGCAGCAGGGCGTAGTTGTCGGGCATTACGTCGGTCACGTACTTGAGGTCCGGGCGCTCTTCCAGGGCCTTGAGAAGGCCTTCCTCGTCAATCACTTCCTTGCGGGCGGTATTGACCAGCGTGGCTCCCTTGGGCATCTTGGAAATGAGCTCGTAGTTGATACTCTTGATGGTGGCAGGCAAGGCCGGGATGTGGATGGAGAGGTAGTCCGATGCGGCATAGAGTTCCTCTACGGAGTGCACGGGGGCGGCGCCGCCGGCGACAATTTGCTCGTCGGTGAGGAAGGGATCCAGGGCGCAGATTTCCATGCCCAGGGCCTTGGCCTTTTGGCCGACCAGGCGGCCGACGTTACCGTAGGCCTGCACGCCGAGCTTCTTGCCCTGCAGCTCGCTGCCGGTGGCGGGAGTGAACTGGGTGCGGGCCATGAAGATCATGAGGCCCAGGGCCAGCTCGGCCACGGCGTTGGAGTTTTGGCCGGGGGTGTTCATGACCACAATGCCACGGGCGGTGGCGGCCGCCAGGTCCACATTGTCGAATCCGGCGCCGGCGCGCACCACAATCTTGAGTTTGGGCGCGGCTGCCATCACTTCCTCGGTCACTTTATCGGAGCGGATGATCATGGCCTCTACATCGGCCACGGCTGCAACAAGATCGGCCTGCTCGGCGTATTTCTCCAGCTTTACCACCTCGTGACCGCCTTGGGTCAGAATGGAAACAATGCCTTCCACCGCCTTGGCGGCGAAGGGCTTTTGGGTAGCAAGTAATACCTTCATTATTTCTTCAGATTTTCAAATTCCTTCATGCAGTCTGCCAGGGCCTGGACATCCTCCAGGGTGCAGGCATTGTACAGGGAGGCGCGGAAGCCGCCCACGCTGCGGTGGCCCTTGATGCCCACCATGCCGCGCTCCTTGGCAAAGGCGAAGAACTCGTCCTGCAGGGTCTCGTAGCCGGGAGCCATCACAAAGCACACGTTCATGAGGGAACGGTCTTCCTTGGCAGCGGTGCCTACGAACAGCGGATTGCGGTCAATCTCTCCGTACAGGAGGTCGGCCTTGGCCTGGTTGATCTTTTGGATGGCAGCCACACCGCCCATGCTCTTGATCCACTTGAGGGTCTCGTTCATCACGTAGATGGCAAACACGGGAGGGGTGTTGAACATGGACAGTTTGTCGATGTGCGTGCGGTAATCCAGCATGGTGGGGATGTGACGGGTCACGCGACCCAGGGAATCCTTCTTGATGATGGCAAAGATGACGCCGGCAGGGCCTACGTTCTTTTGGGCACCGCCGTAGATGAGGTCATACTTGCTCACGTCCACGGGACGGGACATGATGTCCGAGGACATATCGGCGATGAGGGGGCAAGGGACGTCGTAGTCCTCTTTGATCTCTGTGCCGTAGATGGTATTGTTGGTGGTGATGTGCAGGTAATCCAGGTCGGCCGGGACCTCGTATCCCTTAGGGATGTAGGTGTAATTCTTGTCCTTGGAGCAGGCGATGGCATAGGCCTCGCCGATGCCCTGGGCCTCTACCAGTGACTTGTGGGCCCATACGCCGGTATCCAGGTAGGCGGCTTTCTTCTCCAGGTAGTTCATGGCTACATAGAGGAACTGCAGCGATGCGCCGCCGCCCAGGAACACTACCTCGTGGGTGTCGGGGATGTTGAGGAGCTCTTTCCAGAGGGCGCGGGTCTCGTCCATTATGGCATCCCATTCCTTGGTGCGGTGGGAGATGGAAAGCAGGCCGATGCCGGTTCCGGCAAAATCCTTCATGGCCTCAATGGTGTTGTCAATAGCTACCTGCGGCAGAAGGCAGGGGCCGGCGTTAAAAACATGAACTTTTTTGGACATAAATTATGTGGTTAATAAACAGATTGCTTAAAGTCTCGAAAGATAGCAAATATTTTAGACTTCTTCAATAGATGACACGGTTTTCAGTCTTTCTTTAAAGCTGTCCACGGCAGTGAGCCGCACACGCACTTGAAGGGAACAGTCTTCCCCGAATTCCTGGGCCGACGGCGGCAGGTCCATCTCCTTGAGCACCTTCATGACGTCGTTCATGGCCAGGTAGCCGAAGCGGATGCGGAAGCGTTGGCCGGCAATCTTCTCCACGACTTGCGCCTGCGAGAGGGCATCGGCCGTAGAGGTTTTGTACGCGCGGATGAGCCCGGGGATGCCCAGCTTGATGCCGCCGAAATAGCGCACTACCACAACCAGCACGTCGCTCAGGCCCAGGGAGTCGATTTGCCCCAGGATGGGCCGGCCGGCGCTGCCGGAGGGTTCGCCGTCGTCCGATGCCCTGTAGACATCGGCCTTGTACCCCAGCCGATAGGCGTAGCAGTGGTGCCGGGCATCGTGGTACTCCTTGCGCAGGCCCGCCACAATGGCCTTTACCTCTTCCTCTGTTTCTACGGGATATGCCAGCGCAATGAAACGGGAGCCGTTGTCCTTGAAAAGCCCCTGCGACGGGGCCGCGATGCTCTTGTATGCGTCGAACAATTCCATTTCCACGAAAGTAGCGTTTTTTACGATATTTTGCAACGGAACCGGAAAAAAGCAGTATCTTTGATTTCGTAAAAAGTATTAGTAATCTATGGTTTTCCAAATAAGAGTCACCCTTGCGGGGATTAAAGGATTTTTCAGAGTTTACCACGTGCACGGCGCCACTACGCTGTACACCCTTCATAAGCAAATAAGGGCCGATCTTGAGTTCCCTCAGGACCAGCTCATTATGTTCAAGGCCCTGGATATCACCGGTGGCGTAGTGGGCCGGTATGGGCTGTTTGACCTGGGCTGGGGCACCGTAGACGAGACCCCGCTGGAGAAAGTCATCCGGGCCGGCGCCACAGACTTCGTGTACTTTTACGACGTCACCAACCGCAAGAGCGTGAACATCGCCGTAGAAGGGGAACTGGAGGGCGTCAAGGTGAGCCCGGACTTCCCCGTCCTGGCCGATGTAAAAGGCCCCAATCCCATCGAGTTCGAGAACGGCTACGTAGCCTTCGAAGACCTCCCCGACAAACAGCGCAAGCTTCCCGGAGAAGAAGACGATGAAGACTTCGATGATGAAGACTTGGATGTAGAGGAGGAAGAGGAAGACCAGGACGAAGACGGCAAAGAAATCTACGACGAGGACGAGCAGTAGGCATGCCCCGTCGGCTGGAAATCATACTGGGCCCTACCGCCGTCGGCAAAACCGGCTATGCCATCCGTCGTGCGCTGGAATGCGGGTCCCCCGTTATTTCCTGTGATTCCCGGCAAATCTATCAGGAACTAAAAATTGGCACCGCAGCCCCCTCCGATGAGGAATTGGCTGCGGTTCGGCATTATTTTATCCGCACCACCCCCATAACCCGCTACTACACCGCCGGCATCTACGAAGTAGAGGCCCTGGATCTGGTGAACCGCTTGTTTGCCGAGGGGCACGAGACCCTGGTCATGTGCGGCGGCTCCATGCTCTATATCGATGCCTTCTGCTACGGCCTGGACGACTTCCCCGAGGTCCCCATCCAGCTGCGGGAGCACCTGATGGAGTGCCTCCAGAGCGAGGGTGTGGACGTACTGGCCCAGGAACTCAAGGAGCTGGACCCCGTTACCTATTCAGAGATTGATCTTTCCAACGGGCAGCGGGTCATTCGGGCCCTGGAGGTGTGCATGTACACGGGCAAGCCTTTCTCTTCTTTTAAAACCCGCAGTTTCAAGGAGCGGGATTTCGAGATTGTGAAAGTGGGACTGGAGCGTCCCCGGGAAGCGCTCTACGAGCGCATCAATGCCCGGGTCCTTGCTATGATTGACGCCGGACTGGAGGCCGAAGCCCGTTCCCTGCTCCCTTACCGGGCACTTCCGGCCCTGCAGACTGTCGGCTACAAAGAATTCTTTGAGTACTTTGACGGCACCTGCAACTTGGACGAGACCATCCGCTGCATCCAGCGTAACACCCGCCACTATGCCAAGCGCCAGCTCACCTGGTGGCGCCGGGACCCCTCTATTCGCTGGATTCCAGCCGAATAGGCATTTGTGGCCGATCACTTAACTCGCTGATACATAGGAAGTTCCCGATATTCAGTCCGGCGAAAAACCGGACTGAATTCTTGCAAAACGCTATCAATCAATGACTTAGGTGAACGCGACAAATAGGTGCTATTTGATTGATTGCTGCTTGGGCCCCTCAGAGGACCTATCCTAGACGCTCCATAACGGCCCAAAGGACTACGCCGATGGAAACGGATACATTCAGGGAGTGCTTGGTGCCCTTTTGGGGAATCTCCAGGGCAAAGTCGCAGGCGTCTACCACTTCCTGCTGTACACCGGCCACTTCATTGCCGAAAACCAGGGCATATTTCCAGCGGGGATGCGCCCCCTGGGGGAACTCCGTTCCGCTTCGCTCCACTCCGGCCCCTCCCATTGTCTCCTGCGTCCCTTCGGAACTTGTATCCAACGGGCCCCTCCCCCTACCCTTGTGCGGGGGTGCACAAGTCCCCCAGGGGGCGCATCCCCGCTGGAAGTCGTCCAGTTTCACCGAATGCACCGTTTGTTCTACGGCAATGACGGTGTAGCCGTCGGCCTGGAGCTGGCGGACCAGGGCTACCACGTCGGAAACGTGCTCGAAGGGTACTACTTCCTCGGCGCCCAGGGCCACTTTGTGCAGCTCGGGGGAGGGGGGCACCGGGCAGATACCGCCCAGCCAGACTTTGTCTACGCCAAAAGCATCGGCCGTGCGGAAAGCGCTTCCCACATTGTGGGCGCTGCGGATGTTGTCCAGCACCAGCACCACGCCGCTTGGGGGCCGGCTGGAGCTGTATTCCCGGGCCGAAATTCGCCCCAATTCGATATTGAGCAGTTTCCTGTCTTTCATGCTGCAAATATAATGTTTTCAAGATTATTTTTGTTATATTTGTAAGACTTGAAATAGATGTGAGAAAAAGTCCCTCCCTCGGAGGAGGGGTTTCGGGAGGGGGTAACGTTTAACATTTAATAGTTTCATGGAATGAAACAGGATCTACAGGTTTTTGACCTTATCAAGCAGGAAAAGGAACGTCAGTCCTCCGGGCTGGAACTCATTGCATCGGAAAACTATGTGTCGGACCAGGTAATGGCCGCCATGGGTTCCATCTGCACCAACAAATACGCCGAGGGCTACCCGGGCAAGCGCTATTACGGTGGCTGCGAGGTTGTAGACCAGATTGAGCAGCTGGCCATAGACCGTCTGTGCAAGCTGTATGACGCCGAGTATGCCAACGTACAGCCTCACTCCGGTGCCCAGGCCAATATGGCCGTGACCATGGCCATCCTCAAGCCCGGCGACACCTTCATGGGCCTGGACCTGTCCATGGGCGGTCACCTTACCCACGGCTCTCCCGTGAACGCCAGCGGCCTGCTGTACCATCCGGTGGCCTACGGCCTCAATCCGGAAACCGGCCGTGTAGACTACGATGATATGGAAAAGAAGGCCCTGGAGTGCAAGCCCAAGCTCATCATCGGCGGTGCATCGGCCTATTCCCGCGAATGGGACTACGAGCGCATGCGCGCCATCGCCGACAAAGTGGGCGCCATCCTCTGGATCGACATGGCCCACACCGCCGGTCTCATTGCCGCCGGTCTGCTCAAGAATCCTGTGAAATATGCCCATATTGTCACCTCCACCACCCACAAGACCCTGCGCGGACCGCGCGGCGGTATCATCCTCATGGGCAAGGACTTTGACAATCCCTGGGGCCTCACCACGCCCAAGGGCGAGATCAAGAAGATGAGCGCCATCCTCAATTCCAGCGTATTCCCCGGCATCCAGGGCGGTCCGCTGGAGCATGTGATTGCCGCTAAGGCCGTGGCTTTCTACGAGGCCGCCCAGCCGGAATATGTGGCCTACCAGAAGCAGGTGATGGCCAATGCCGCCACCATGTGCAAGGAATTCATCCGCCGCGGTTACAAGATTATCTCCGGAGGCACCGACAATCACCTCATGCTCATCGACCTTCGCACCAAATTCCCGGACCTGACCGGCCGCCTGGCCGAGAAAGAGCTGGGCCGCGCCGATATCACCGTGAACAAGAACATGGTGCCCTTCGACAGCCGCAGCGCCTTTGCCACCAGCGGCTTGCGCATCGGCACGCCGGCTATCACCAGCCGTGGCTTCGAGGAGAAGGACATGCTCATCATCGTAGACCTCATCGACCAGGTCCTGGCCTCGGCCAATAACCATTTCGAGGCCCTCAGCGCCAAAGAACCCACGGAGCAGCAGCTGGCCGAGCGCATTGCTCACAAGCTCATCCTGGACGAAGTTCGCCGGAAAGTGCACATGATGACCAGCGGTCGTCCCTTAAACCGTTACTAGCATGAAACGCCTGTTTGCCCTTCTGCTGGCGGCCGCGGCCCTGGCCTGTACGCCTGCTACAGAAGAAACCACGCCCAAAACGCAGAACCAGGAAAAGCCTTCTTCCGGGTCGGAGGATTACAGTCTCTCTGTCCAACCCGCGTCGCTCACTTTTTCTGCCGAGGGAGGCAAGCTCTCCTTCGCCCTAAGCTGTGACGCGCCCGGTTGGACCATCGAATGCCCGGACGCCTGGGTATCTGTGACCCCGGACCGCGGCCGAAGCAACCAAACAGTGTATGTAGAGGCCCAGGCCTATACCGATCCCCAAAAGAACAGGGAATCCACGCTCCTCATCTCGCCCACCAGCGGGAAGGGGGCCATTTATCTTCCCATCGTCCAAAATAAAGGCACCGGCCCCGATCCAGGCCCCGATCCTGGGATTTCCGTTACGGTAACCACCGGCAGTGCCACCGGCATCACCCTTTCCAGCGCCGTACTTGACGCCACCTATTCTTCGGCCACGGCCACCGTGCGCGAAGTCGGCTTCGATTGGGGTATGTCGGCCACTAACCTCAGCGAGCAGCTGCAGGCCCAGGTCCCCGGTTCCGGCACCAGCGGCCAGTTCTACGAAATGCTGGAAGGCCTGGAGGAAAACCATACCTATTATTATAGGGCCTATGTGACCCTCCAGAGCGGCGAGACCATCAAAACCTTCACCGGTTCGATCAAGTCCTTCGCTACGCCCCAGGGAGATTCCCCGCAGCCCACCGGCGGCCAGCCCGGCTGGTATGAGCTTCCCAAGATGAACATCCAGAAGAGTGGCAGCTACATGATCAACTCTTCCAACAGCGACCAATATTACGCCTGGCACATTAGCCCGGACGTAAAGGGTCCAGGTGGCAAGTATGCCCGCAATTACACGGTATGCTTCAGCGCAGAGCATCACTGCCCGGTGTGGGTGGCCGCACCCCGGCATAGCATGTATAAAGGCAGCAGTGGCCGTACAGAGGCCTATGGCGCAGACCCGAATGTTCCCGCCAATCTCCAGTACAACTCCAAGAGTACCGGCGGCGGCTGCAACAAGGGCCATATGCTGGGCTCGGCCGAGCGCACCTGCTCCAGCGGCACCAACCGTCAGGTCTTCTATTATACCAACATCGCGCCGCAGTTAAGCGCCAACTTCAACACGGGCGGCGGCCGCTGGAATGTCCTGGAAGACTTTGTGGACGGGCAGGAGTGCGCCGATACCCTGTACGAGGTACTGGGCTGCTACTTCGAGAAATACACCGATGCCTACGGCCAAACCCAGAACCCTTCCAAGATCAGCTTTGGCGGACGCAACGACGTTTCCATGCCCACCATGTATTACTATGTGCTGCTGCGCACCAAGAAGGGTAACAGCGGCAAGAGCGTCAAGGATTGCAGTGCCAGCGAGCTCAAGTGCGTGGCCTTTGTCCGCGCCCATGTGAACGTGCGCCAGAAGGTTACCGCCACCGAACTCATGAGCGTGGCCGATTTGGAAAAGATAACCGGCGTCACCTACTTCCCGGGCATCCCCAACGCGCCCAAAACAAGCTTCAGTGCCGCAGAGTGGGGTTTGTAAGGCCAGGATGTGATCACTTATCTAATTGATTAACAGCGTTTTACAGAAAAACAGTCCGGCAATTAGCCGGACTGCTTTTCTGTAAAACACTAGAGTTCAATTAGTTACGTGTCACGCAAACCCCTTAGAACTTCAGGGAAACACCCATGTTGATGAGGGTGGTGGGGTAGGCGGGGCAAATCTCGGCCGAAAGAGCAAAGCGGTCGGTCAGGAAGAAGCGGAAACCGTTAACCATACCACCGGCAAAACCGAAGTTGGCCTTTACAGCTCCGGTGTACGGACTCACATTGGAATGGAGAACCGGATTACTGTAATAAGTGGGGTTGTACTCGTGGTTGAAGTACACCCTTACACCGGTGAAGAGACCGGCATACACCTGAATCTTCTTGCTCAGGTTAAGGCCGAAGGTGGCGCGGGGAGCCAGGAAGATGTCAAATTCGGGGTTGCGGATAGAAGCAGGATAAAACACCTGAGGAGCATAGAACACGCCGGCTACACCGCCAATGGTGATGTGACCTTTCCAAACATTGGCAATGACAACGTCACCGGTGAAGTTGGCACCGGGGGCCACGCTGACATAAGCGCCCAGGGTCAGATTCCCCTTGGGGTTGGGGTCTTCGATGGCAGAGGCGCGCTGGGCACCTGCGAGGGCCAAAACGGCCACAGAAAGAAGAGCAATAAATTTTTTCATAATGGTATAAAATTAATAATAGATTATCCGATGGTTGCGCCGTTTACCAGGGCTTCCTGGGGTGTAATAAAGCGCATGGTTCCGTCGCCCTGCTTGGCCATGAGGATCATGCCGCGGGACTCGATGCCGCGGATGGTGCGGGGTGCCAGGTTAGCGAGGATGCATATCTGCTTGCCCACCATGTCCTCGGGGCTGTAATACTCGGCGATGCCGGAGACGATGGTGCGCTGGTCGATACCCGTATCGATGGAAAGCTTCAAAAGTTTATCTGTCTTGGGTACGCGCTCGGCCGCCAGCACCGTGGCGGTGCGGATGTCCATGGCACCGAACTGCTCGAAGGTGACCTCCGGCTTTTGCGGCTCCACCTTCTTGGCAGCTTCGGCCGCAGCCTTGGCAGCCTCGGCGGCCTCACGGGCGGCCTTGATGGCCTGCAGGCGGGCAATCTGGGCCTCTACCTCGTCGTCCTCGATCTTGCGGAACAGCAGCACGGCCTGTCCCAGCTCATGCCCGGATGGCAACAGTTCGGAGGCGCCCAGCATGCTCCAGTCTAAGGATAAGCTGGGAGAAGAAAGTGCCTCTTTGGACAACGAACCAGCAAAGGGCACGGTATGCAGCGCCAGGCCTTCGTCGGCCTTGTAGAAGTTCACGGTAGGGGAGCCTTCACCGGCGCGGTGATCCCAGCCGGCATTGATGCCCACGCGCAGGATGTCGCGCAGCTTCTGGGCGCTGAAGGGCGTGAAGGGCTCAAAGGCGATGGCCAGGTCGGCACAAATCTGCAGACAGGTGTACAGGATGCTGGCCGTGCGGTCCATATCCTCCTTGGCCACCTTCCAGGGCTCCATGTCGGAGATGTACTTGTTGCCGATACGCGCCATGTTCATGGCCTCCTTAAGCGCCTCGCGGAAGTGGAAGGTATCCAGGTACTTCTCCAGGGCTTCGCGGCAGGGCTTGATGGAGGCAAGTGTCTCGGCGTCAATGGCTTCCGGCTTGAGGTTGGCCGGCACCTTGCCGCCGAAGTACTTTTGCGTGAGCACCACGGCGCGGTTCACAAAGTTGCCGAAGATGGCCAGCAGCTCGCTGTTGTTCCGGCTCTGGAAGTCCTTCCAGGTAAAGTCGTTGTCCTTGGTCTCGGGGGCGTTGGCGGTGAGCACGTAGCGCAGCACGTCCTCGCAGCCGGGGAAGTCTTTCTCATATTCGTGCACCCATACCGCCCAGTTGCGGGAGGTGGAAATCTTGTCGCCTTCCAGGTTCAGGAACTCGTTGGAGGGCACATTGTCGGGCAGCACGTAGTCTCCATAGGCCTTGAGCATGGAGGGGAACACAATGCAGTGGAACACAATGTTGTCCTTGCCGATGAAATGGATGAGGCGCGTCTCGGGGTCCTTCCACCATTTTTCCCAGCTCTCCGGGAGAAGCTCCTTGGTATTGGAAATATAGCCGATGGGGGCGTCGAACCACACATAGAGCACCTTGCCCTCGGCGCCGTCTACCGGAACGGGCACGCCCCAGTCCAGGTCGCGCGTCACGGCGCGAGGCTGCAGGCCGCCGTCCAGCCAGCTCTTGCACTGGCCGTAGACATTGGTTTTCCACTCCTTATGCTGCTCCAGGATCCAGTCCCGCAGCCAGGGCTCGTACTGGTTCAGGGGCAGGTACCAGTGCTTGGTCTTTTTCTTGACGGGTGTGCTGCCGCTCAGCTTGGACTTGGGGTCCAGCAGTTCCTCGGGGCTCAGGGTGCTGCCGCATTTCTCGCACTGGTCGCCGTACGCATGCGGATTGCCGCACTTGGGGCAGGTGCCCTCGATGAGGCGGTCGGTGAGGAACATCTTGGCGTCCTCATCGTACAGCTGCTCGCTTTCCTGGGTAATGAAATCGTCCTGGTCGTAGAGCTTCCTGAAGAACTCGGCGGCGTTCTCATCGTGTACGGCCGACGAGGTGCGGGAATAGATATCGAAGTTGATGCCCAGCCCCGTGAAGGCGTCTTTCATCACTTTGTGGTACTTGTCCACAATGTCCTGCGGGGTTACGCCCTGCTCGCGTGCCTTGATGGTAATGGGCACGCCATGCTCGTCGCTGCCGCAAATGAACACCACGTCCTCTCCGCGCATGCGCAGGTAGCGGACGTAAATGTCGCCGGGCAGATAGGCGCCGGCCAGGTGGCCGATATGGACAGGACCATTGGCGTAGGGGAGTGCGCAGGTCACGAGGGTTCTCTTGTAACTCATTTGGGTAATCTTCCTAATTTGATATTGATGGTCTTTTTGATTTCGTTGAGGCGGCTCAGGCGGGTCATGCACTCCAGCATTTCCTCCTGGGAGGCAGTGCCGGCCAGTTTGGCCTGGATTTCCCGCTGCTGGGCCGTGATGCGTTTGTCGTGGTATGCCAGGATGGCCCGGGGCACAAAAGTGACCAGCCAGGAATCCGTGGTTGTGAGGGCGTCGGAGAAATTGTGCACCGTAAGCTGGTATTTTTCCGACGAAAGCTGGGCGGTCACGGCCGCCACGGTGCGGTCCTCGCCGTTCAGGAGCGCCAGCACAATGGCATCCTGGTCCAGGCCTTTGTCGTACAGGTCGAAGTAGGCCTGGTAGGTGGCTTCGTAGGCCGGATTGGCCAGGTGAATATCGTCGGCGGCCAAGGCGGAGTCGATGAATTCGGCTACCGTCTGGGCCGATTCGGAATCGTAGAACTCCGAATCCGACTCGAACTTGAGCTCCCGGCGTCCGTGCTGCAGGATAAAGCCCAGCAGTTCCTTTTCCGACGGCTCGGTGATGGACCCCACAGAGGACGGCACCCTTTCGGGAGCCTCGGCTTTTGGCTCGGCCTTGGGGGCTTGTGGCAGTTCACGGGTAGGACTCTCCTTGGACGCTTTGCGGGTCTTTTGCACGCGGTCCTGGATGATATCGGCCTCGATGCCGAAACGCCGGGCCACCGTGTCCACGTACACCTGGCGCTTGATGGCGTCGGGGATGAGGGCTACGGTGTCGGCAATCTCGTTGATGAGGTTGGCCTTTTTGAGCGGGTCGTCGCCGGCTTCGTTCAGCAGCAGGTCGGTCTTGAAGGTGATGCCGTCCTGCTCGTGGGCGGCGATGAACGCCCGGACTTCCTCCAGCGTATGCTTGCGGGAATAGGAATCGGGGTCGTCGCCGTCGGGCAGGAACACCACGCGGGGGTTCATTCCTTCCTTGAGAATCATGCCGATAGCCCGGAGGGCCGCATGCAGGCCGGCGCTGTCGCCGTCGTACATGATGGTGATGTTCTCCGTGAACTTCTTGATGAGCCGTATCTGTTCCTCGGTGAGGGACGTGCCGCAGGAGGCCACTACGTTGGTGATGCCCATCTGGTGCATCATCACCACGTCCACGTTGCCTTCTACCAAAATGCAGCGGTCCTGCCTTACAATCTCGTTCTTGGCCAGGTAAACGCCCAGCAGGTTGCGGCTCTTGATGTAGATTTCCGTTTCCGGCGAGTTGATGTACTTCACCGGATTGTCCGACTTGAGCGTGCGGCCGCTGAAGGCAATGACGCGCCCGCTCACGGAGTGGATGGGGAACATCACCCGCTCCCAGAATTTATCGGCCAGCGAACCGTTTTCATGCTGGACGGCCAAACCGGCGGCTACCAGGTATTCGTCCTTGTATCCGGCCTCACGGGCGGCGTCCACCAGGGCGGTTTTGCCCGACGGTGCCCAGCCCAGGCTCCATTTCTCGATGGTCTCGTCCTGGATGCCGCGCGTGCGGTAATACTGATAGCCCACGGCACGGCCTTCGCCGGCCTTTAGCTGGTCGCAGAAGAACTTGCGGGCAAATTCGCTCACGGCCAGCAGGCTCTCGTTGCGCTGACGGGCCGCGATTTGCTCGGCCGACTCTTCCTCTTCCTGAATCTCGATGTGGTATTTATTGGCCAGATAGCGCAGGGCCTCCACATAGGTCATGTGCTCGTGCTCCATCACAAAGCCCACGGCGCTGCCGGCTTTGCCGCAGCCGAAACACTTGTAGATGCCCTTGGCCGGTGTAACGGCAA
This sequence comes from uncultured Bacteroidales bacterium, assembly GCA_905234285.1. Taxonomy (GTDB): domain Bacteria; phylum Bacteroidota; class Bacteroidia; order Bacteroidales; family UBA932; genus Cryptobacteroides. Next base: position 51,226 of record CAJOHK010000003.1, on the reverse strand, counting down.
ACGAGGGCGTTTTTTCATTGTGGAAAGGACAGCAGGCCCACAGGGAGGCGCCCCGACGCTTGAGCGTCACAAAGTCTCCTACCACCTCTTCTATGCGGGCGGTATCCAGTATCAGGTCTACTGTCTCCTTAGGAATCATTTATTCCTTTTCAAATTCTACTTCTTTGGCCTCGGACAGATTGGTGATGGTAATCTTGTTGTCCTCTGCGGGGGCCTCGGTGGTTTGGGTGCTGCTCTTGGGAACATAATGCTTCTCCTGCCACAGGGCTTTGGCCTGGAACCAGGCATCACGGCCGTACCAGTAGCCGGCCAACAGCGCAATGAAAATGGCAAAAGGCCTGCGGGTGCTGAGCAGCCATACAGCTAAACCCACGAATACTAAGTCCTTGATAAGCCTGACCCACCTGTTGTTATATCCTAAATTGAGCATTGAAACTGTCATTTTGTCATGAATTTACAAATATACGAAGAAAAATCCGGGAAACCTTGTTTCGGCTTGCCGTATTCGCATAATGGTCAAATTCCATGCCCCGTCTAGTAATGTCTATCTTCGCCAGCCTCCCTTTTTTTGGTGGATACCGGTGCCAAAAAGAGCCCAAAATGGCGCCGGCGTCCCATTGTTACGACCACCGGTGCCAAAACTGGTCACCCCGTGTACAAAAAGCCCCCATTTTTGTTCACGAGATGGTCGTTTGGGTATTCTGGTGAACAAAATCCCCCATTTTTGTTCACGAGACGGTCGTTTGGGTATTCTGGTGCACAAAAAAGCCGCTGTTTTGTTCACGAGATGGTCATTTTGGGATTCTGGTGCACAAAAAGCCCCCATTTTTGTTCACGAGATGGTCGTTTGGGTATTCTGGTGCACAAAATGCCCCTGTTTTTGTTCACGAGACGGTCGTTTGGGTATTCTGGTGAACAAAATAGCCGCTGTTTTGTTCACGAGACGGTCGTTTGGGTATTCTGGTGCACAAAATGCCCCCATTTTTGTTCACGAGATGGTCATTTTGGGATTCTGGTGCACAAAAAGCCCCCGTTTTTGTTCACGAGATGGTCGTTTGGGTATTCTGGTGCACAAAATGCCCCTGTTTTTGTTCACGAGGGGTGAGAAAGAGTGGGATCGAGCACAAAAAAAGACCAAAGCCGGAGGGACTTTGGTCTTTTTGGGGGTTAAATGGGGTTAGAACGGGAGGTCATCGGAGTCTGCCTCGGCGGGCATGTCGTCCAGGGTGGGGGCGGGAGCCTGCCAGGCGGGCGCTACCGGAGCCGAAGGGGCTGAAGCAGGAGCTGCGGCGGCAGAAGCAGGAGCCGAAGATCCAGCAGGAGCCGAAAAGGCCGAAGGGCCCACAGGGCTTCCGGCGGCGAAGGGCTGGGCGGCGGGCTGAACGCCAGCCTGGGCACCAGGGGTTGCCGGGGCGATGCGCCAGATTTGGATATCGGTGTACCATCGGCCGTTATACTCGCGGCTCTTGAGGTTGAAGGAAACCTTTACGCGGTCTCCAATCTGGTACTTGTCCAATTCCTGCACCTTGTCCTGGCCAAAAGCCAGCATGCACACCTGTGAAGTGTAGTTGCCGTCCGGGTACTCCAGGATAAACTCCTGCTTGGCCCAGTTTCCACGGGCACTTACCCCAGACTGCACGCCCATCTTCTGACGGATGGTTCCTTCCAGTTCCAATGCCATACTTACTTCTTCTTCACGGGTTCGGCCTCTTTCTCTACGAACGGATGAACCTCCAGGAGGTCTACGTCGAAGATGAGGGTGCTGTTGGCGCCGATGTTGCGGGGACCGCGCTCACCGTAAGCCAGATAGGCGGGGATAACGAGGGTGAGCTTGCCACCTTCGCCGACGAGCTTCATGCCCTCGGTCCAGCCCTTGATCACACGGTTCAGGGGGAAGGAGATGCCTTCGTTCTTGTCGAATTCCTTACCGTCGATGAGGGTGCCGCGATAGTTCACCTTAACGGTGTCCTTGTCGCTCACGGCGTGCACCTCGCTACCGGAATCCTGGATGAGGTAAACGATACCGGAGGCGGTGGAATCAGCGCTGTTCTTCACATAGAAATCCTTGCGGAATTTGTCGCCTTTCTCCTTGTTCAGGGCGCCTTCGTAGGCCATGCGCTTGCCAAGATACTCGTTGATGATCATGTTCATGTCGGAGGGATCGATCTTGAACTGCTTTACGAAAGCGGAGTCCATGGGCTGGCCTTCCTTGGCATTGAGTGCGTCCTTCATACCCTTCTCCAGCTGAGCCATGTTCAGGTCACCGAAACCGTTTTGGGTGATGACCAGACCAAAGTTGACACCCAGGAGATAGGAAGTGGTATCTACCTGGCCCTTAGTGGGAAGCAGGTCGCGGACTTCCTTGGAACCCTCCACCTTGGGAGAGCCGCAAGCCACCACCAGCACGGCGGCCGATGCGATGGCGAAAAGTTTGGAAAGTTTCATTTTGTTATACAATTATAAAGTTTGTTGCCTAATAGGGAGCAATAATTTGCTCAGCCAACAAAGATAGTGATTTTTTGTAACATAGTGATAAAAAATCAGATGAACCGTATAAAATGGCCGACAAGTGCTAAAATTATTTGCAAATCCCAATTATTATGGCTAAATTCACCTCAACCGCAAAAACTAACTATGGCCATCGATTCCTCTATCCTTCATGCTAAGCTGAAGACCTTCTTCGGCTGGGACGCCTTCAAAGGTGATCAGGAGGCCATCATCCAGCATCTGGTGGCGGGCAAAAACGCCTTCGTGCTCATGCCCACCGGTGGCGGCAAATCCCTTTGCTACCAGCTTCCCGCCCTGCTCATGGAAGGAACGGCCATCGTGATCTCGCCCCTCATCGCCCTCATGAAGAATCAGGTAGATGCCATCCGCGGTTTTGAGTCCGGCGACGTCGGCATTGCCCACTTCCTCAATTCTTCCCTCAGCCGGCAGCAGGTGGCCGAAGTACAGGAAGACCTGTTGCGCGGGGTCACCAAACTGCTGTACGTGGCCCCCGAGTCCCTTACCAAGGAAGAGAACATCGCCCTGCTCAAGGGAATCAAAATCTCCTTCTACGCCGTGGACGAGGCCCACTGTATCTCGGAATGGGGCCACGACTTCAGGCCGGAGTACCGCAAGATCCGCTCCATCATAGAGGAAATCCAATCGGCCCCCGTGATTGCCCTCACGGCCACAGCCACGCCCAAGGTCCAAAGCGACATCCTCAAGAACCTGCGCATCCAGGACGCCCGCGTATTCCGCTCCTCCTTCAATCGGCCCAACCTCTATTACGAAGTAAGGGACAAGGTGGAGCCGGAGAAGGACATCATCCGTTTTATCCGGCAAAATCCCGGCAAGAGCGGCATCATCTACTGCCTGAGCCGGAAAAAAGTGGAGGAACTCTCGCAGCTGCTTGCGGTGAATGGTATCAAGGCCCGTCCTTATCACGCCGGCCTGGACGCCAAAACCCGCGCCGAGAACCAGGACAAGTTCCTCATGGAGGAAATCGACGTCATTGTGGCCACCATTGCCTTTGGCATGGGCATCGACAAGCCGGATGTGCGCTTTGTGATCCACTACGACATCCCCAAAAGCATCGAGGGCTACTACCAGGAAACCGGCCGGGCAGGCCGCGACGGGCAGGAAGGCCAGTGCATCACCTACTACAGCTACAAGGACATCCAAAAGCTGGAAAAGTTCATGCAGGGCAAGCCGGTGGCCGAGCAGGAAATCGGCAAGCAGCTCCTGCGGGAAACCGTAGCCTATGCCGAATCAAGCCAGTGCCGGCGTAAGCTGCTGCTCAATTACTTCGGAGAAGATTACCCCCAGGACAACTGCGGCGCCTGCGACAACTGCCTGCACCCCAAGACCCGCTTTGACGGCCGGGAGGAGATGTCGCTGGTCATCGAGCTCATCGAGTCCCTGCCGGAGCACTTCAAGCTGGAGCATCTGGCCAGCATCCTTTCGGGCGTGTCCAACTCCATCATCAAGTCCTATCACCACGACCAACTGCCGCTGTTCGGCGCAGGGAAAGACCACGACATCCGCTTCTGGGCCGCGGTAATCCATCAGGGCATGCTCCTGCATTTTCTGGACAAGGACATCGAGAACTACGGCCTCATCTACGCCACCGACGAAGGCCTGGAATTTTACCTGCACCCCCGGGAGGTCCTGCTGGTCGAGGATCGCACCTTCTCGGAGGGCGAGGACGATGACGACGAAGAAAGCGCAGCGGCGGTGCACGGGGGCGGTGGAGGAGATCCCGTGCTGCTGTCCATGCTCAAGGACCTGCGCAAAGACGTGGCCCGTCAGCTCCGGCTGCAGCCGTGGGTGGTGTTCTCCGATCCTTCGCTGGAGGACATGACCATTGTGTATCCGCTCACGCTCAAAGAGCTGTCGGAGAAATGCCAGGGCGTGGGAGAAGGCAAGGCCAACAAGTTTGGCAAGCCCTTCATTGACCTCATTGCCAAGTACGTAGAAGAGAACGAGATAGAGCGCCCCGACGACTTTGTCCTGCGCTCGGTCCCCTCCAAGTCGGGCAACAAGGTGTACATCATCCAGTCCATTGACCGCAAGCTCCCGCTTGAAGACATCGCCCGCGCCAAGGACCTGGACATGGACGCACTCCTCACGGAGATCGAGGCCATTGTAGCCACCGGCACGCGCGTCAACCTCAATTACTACATCAAGGAAGAACTGGACCCGGATGTGGTGGAAGAACTCTACACCTGGTTCAAGGAAGAGGCCGCCTCCGATTCCCTGGCCGAAGCCTTGGCCGCCCTGGAAGACGAGTACGAGCCCCTGGAAATCCGCCTGGTCCGCATCAAGTTCCTCTGCGAGGTTGCCAACTAGTTTGCAGCCGTTAGTCCAACCTGTAACAGCCCCCATTCTTGCTCCTTGTGAACAAAAATGGGGGCGTTTTGTGCCCCAGAACGGCAAAACGACCTTCTGGTGAACAAATTTGGCCTTTTTTGTGCCCCAGAACGGCAAAACGACCTTCTGGTGAACAAATTTGGCCTTTTTTGTGCCCCAGAACTGCAAAATGACCTTTTGGTGAACAAGAAGGGGGGAGTTTTGTGCCCCAGAAAGTGCCCGGCGTGCAAGGTGAAACAAAAAGTGGGGGACCTTGTGCAAAAAATGGTCACGAGAGGTCCGGGAGGAGTACGGGAATTACAGGTATACCAGGGAGGAAAGGCAGGAGGGGGCAAAGAGCCGCCGGGCCATGGCCTGGAGCTGGGCCGGGGTGATGGCTTCCAGGATCGACCGGGTCTCCTGGGGCGACATGATGCGGCCCCAGGCCAGGAGGCTCTTGCCCATGGACAGGCACTGGGCCTCGCCGGATTCGCTGGAGACGGCCAGCTGGGCCAGGAGCTGCTTCCGGTAGGCCCGGAGCCGGGTCTCGGTGAGCGGTACTTCCTGCAAGCGGGTGAGTACTTTGCCGATAGCCGCCTGGCATTTTTCCAGGTTGGGTCTGTCGCAGCCGAAGGAAATGGCCACTATGCCGGTGTCGGCATACTGGGTGTAGGTGCACTCGATGCCATAGACCCAGCCGCGGCGCTCCCGCAGCTCGGCATTCAAAAGCGAGTTGGAAGCCGGCCCGCCCAAAATGTTGGCCAGCATGGCGGCCACCAGCCTGTCGGGCATCTCATACAGGGAAGGTGCATACCCGCCGATAACGGCATTCACCTCATGGTGATGCTTGTCGATGACCTGGGTAAAGGGGGTGACAGAAAGGGCGCCTTCTGGAGCATTTTGCCGTATCGGGCAACTAAGCGACGCCGAAGAAAGAGCCCCTTCGCCCGCAACCAGCTTAAGGACTTGCCGTTCCAGCTGGTCTTCGGGGATATCGGCCACAACGGTGAGGGCCATGCGGCTGGGGATGAAATGCCGGGACACAAAGCGTCGCAGCATGTCCGGCGTTATCTTTTTCACAGAGGCCGTGGTGCCCAGGATGGGCGTGGATAGGGGAGTGCCCTCGAACAGAAGGGTCTCGAAGCGGTCATAGACGTCCTCGGCGGGATTGTCTTTGTAGGAAATGATCTCGTCCAGGATGACTCCGCGCTCGGTTTGAATTTCGCGCTCCGGGAACGTGGCCTCCGTAGCCAGCTCGAACAGCAGGCGCACGGCCTTGGAAAGGTCTTCCTTGAGTACCGTCGCGTGCAGGACAATCTCTTCCTTAGTAGTATAGGCGTTGAGTTCCCCGCCCAGTTTGTCCAGGTAGCCGTTAATCACCGAGGCGCTTTTGCGGCGCGTGCCCCGGAACAGCGTATGCTCCACAAAATGGGCGATACCGGCGGGGAAGCCGGCCTCGTCGCGGGTGCCGCAGCCGATGCTGAGGGCACACCAGGCCACCGAACGTCCACCCTGCCGGACGGCGTATTGCAGGCCGCAAGGGGCAATTCCGTTTTTCATCGTTTGTGGGCCAGCCGTTTCAGATCCTCGGCCAGGAAACCCTCCGGCGTCTTGGCCTTGATTTTATGCCGATGAATATAGAACAGGGCGTGCGTCTGGGCCTGGAACAGCAGCTGATAGCTGTAGGAACCCTCCGACGGCATAAAAGGTGCCACCACATAGCTCACCAGCGTGTTGTAGTCCCCGTTTTGGTAAACGGCGTCGGCCTCGTCGGCCTCCACTACATGGATGTCCTCGTCCATGAACTTCTTGAGCTGGGCCTCGTCCAGGTTCTCGGCAAGGTCTTCCTGTGCCAGGCAGATCGTTTGCATTTTGCCTTCGCGGGCATAGCGGCCGTTGAACCAGTCGCTGCCGCTGTAGGCCACTTTCTCACTCTCAATGGCGGCCAGCGTGAACTCCTGCACCGCCTGCACCAGCGCGCCCAGATACACCAAGTCCCGTCCGCTGCTGCCAGCGGCCGATGTAATCGGCAGGGAAATCACCTCCGGCATGGCCGCAATGCCCTCGCCGGCATCGGGCCCGCCCTTTACCAGGGTAAGGAACAGGATGCCCGGCGTTTCCTCTCCTTTGAACCGGCTCTCGGCCGCCAGCAGAAAGTAGTACAAATCCTGGTCTTTGATGGCGTGAAATTCGTCCACCGTACAGAACTCAAAGGCCGAGATGGTCCATGTGTTCAGGACCTCCTGCCTGAGGGCGCCGTCCAGGAGACTGTTGCCGGACAGGACAATTTTGGTCACTTTGTCGGTAAAATCGGCCAGCCTGTATTTTTTGGTGGTCACTTGTCCCTGACCCATGGCAGAGAGGCCCAGAGTGAGTGCTAAAACGATTATTGCGAGGCGTTTCATATCGGCTTAAATGTGTGTAAAACGGCGAAAACCGAGCTAAAATTAAAATTATTTATTTGCAAAGATACCAAATAAAGCCTATATTGCGATACTATTATTAACACTAAAGCTAATGAGAAGCAAATTTTTAGCCTCCCTAGCCGCAGTTTGTGCCGTCATGACGGCATTATTCTGCGCCGTTCCGGATGCGTTTGCTCAGGGTAAGCTCACCGTCGAAGGTACCGTCCTGGACGAGCTTGGAGAACCCATGATTGGAGCAGGCGTTCTGGTAAAGAATACGGTAATCGGCGTAATCACGGATTTGGATGGTCACTACTCCATCACCGTGGACGCAGCCGGCGGCGGTGGTATCCTGGTGTTCTCCTCTCTGGGTTACGACGACCAGGAAGTTCCCGTCAACAGCCGTACAGAAATCAACGTGCAAATGCAACTTCAGTCCACCTCTCTGGACGAGGTAGTGGTGGTGGGTTACGGTACCCAAAAGCGTGAGTCCGTGGTGGGCTCCATCGCTACCGTAGACGCCGCCAACCTCAAGGTTCCATCCGCCAAGCTGTCCACTGGTCTGGCCGGTCAGCTGTCGGGTGTGGTAGCCGTTCAGCGGTCGGGTCAGCCGGGTGAATCCTCGGCCGACTTCTACATCCGCGGCGTCTCCTCCTTCCAGGGCACCACTACTCCGCTGGTGCTGGTAGACGGCGTAGAGCGTTCTATCGACCTGGTAGATACCGACGATATTGCATCATTCTCCATCCTCAAAGATGCATCGGCATCGGCCGTGTACGGTGTGCGCGGCGCTAACGGCGTTATCCTCATCACCACCAAGAAGGGTGACATAGGCCGTCCCAAGGTGAATGTGCGCAGTGAAACCGGTATCACCCAGCCGCTCATCATGCCCAAGTTCGTGAACTCGGAGCAATTCGCTACCATGTACAACTGGGCGGCCGATGAACCCCGTTACACCGAGGAAGATATCCAGAAGTACCGCGATCAGTCAGACCCGGACCTGTATCCGGACGTGAACTGGATGAAGACCATGTACAAGGACTTGGCCTTCAACCAGCGCGTGAACGTGTCGGTGTCGGGCGGTACCGACGTAGTGCGCTACTTTATATCGGGCAGCTACTTCACGGAGAGTTCCATTTTCAAGAATGCCAAGAACATTTACGACTACAACTCCTCCATCAGCTACGATAAGTTTAACTTCCGCGCCAACGTGGACATCAACCTCACCCCGTCCACTATCCTGAGCCTGAACATGGCCAACATCTACGAAACCAAGGTGTCTCCGGGTACCTCTACTGGAACCATCTGGAGCTGGGCGTTCTCTACCTCGCCCAACGCCGTGCCTTACGAATATTCGGATGGCACCATCTCCCGTCCCTCGGGTACCAACGAGAACCCCTGGAACCTGCTGGTGCACACGGGTTATTATGAATCCTTCACCAACAGCGCGCAGTCGGTGATTGGCATCACCCAGGATTTCACTGATATCTGGGAGCCCCTGCAGGGCCTCAAGGCCAACATCAAGTTCTCCTGGGATGCCAAGAACTACCAGCAACAGGGCCGTACCAAGACGCCGCGCCAGTACCACGCGTCGGGCCGCGACGAGGACGGCAACCTCATCTACGGAGATCCCGTGGTAGAGGGTACCACTTCGCTGTCGTACAGCGCCAGTGGCTCGTCCAACATGAACACCTATCTGGAAGGCTCCCTCACGTGGAACCGTCGTTTCAACGACATCCATAGCGTGGGTGCCATGTTCCTGTACAACCATTCCATCCGGCGCACCACCCTGGGCGGAGATGCCACCACATCGCTTCCGTACAAGAACCAGGGTATTGCCGGTCGTATCACCTATGCCCTCAAGGACCGTTATTTCGCCGAGGTCAACATCGGTTACAACGGCTCCGAGAATTTTGCCCCGGGTCACCGCTTCGGTTTCTTCCCCGCCGTGAGTGCCGGTTACATGATTTCCGAAGAAAAGTTCTGGAATCCCATCAAGAACGTGGTAAACATGTTCAAGTTCAAGGGCTCCTACGGTAAGGTGGGTAACGACCAGATTGGCGGCGCCCGCTGGCTGTATCTTGCCACCATCATCGGCGGTAACAGCGCCACCCTGGGCGAGACCGGCGGCAACGGCGGCAGCGGTCTTGCCATCGGCCGCCCCGAGAACCTCAACTTCTCCTGGGAAGAGGAAACTAAGCTCAACCTGGGTGTAGAATTCGAGCTGTGGCGGGAACTCCGCGTGATGGCCGACTATTTTGACAGCCACCGTACCGGCATCCTCATGCTGCGCGGCGGTCTGCCCGGCATCGCCGGTTTGCAGAACACCAGCAAACTGCCCTATGTGAACGTGGGTGAAACCCGCAACCGCGGTGTGGATATGTCGGCCGAATGGCACAAGCAAATCGGCGACTGGTTCTTTACCGGCCGTGGTAACTTTACCTACAACCGCAACACCCTGGTCAACAACGACGAGCCCGACTGGAAGTATAAATACCAGAACCGCATCGGCAAGCCTTACGGCGTGGGTGCATCCCAGCCTTGGGGCCTGCTGGCCATCGGCCTGTTCGAGAGCGAGGAAGAAATTGCCAACTCGCCCGTCCAGACCTTTGGCGAATACCGCGTGGGTGACATCAAGTACCAGGATATCAACGGTGACGGCCGCATCGATGCCGACGACCAGATTTATCTGGGTTATACCACCCTCCCCGAAATCACCTATGGCTTTGGCCTGAACGCCGAGTATAAAGGCTTTGACTTTAACGTGTTCTTCCAGGGCATCGCTAACGTGAACTTCTTCATCAGCGGTTCCTCGCTCACCTCGCCCTTCTCCTCCACCGCTATCGAGCGCGCAGCCGTTCAGTTCGATGTCTGGGACAAGGGTTGGGACCGCCTCACCAACAACGGCGAGGATATGTCTCACGCCGGGGAAGCCGTCTATCCCCGCCTTTCCATCGGATCGGCGGCCGGTTCCTCCAACAACAGCCAGACATCGTCCTGGTGGCAGCGCGACGGATCCTTCCTCCGACTCAAGAACGTAGAGATTGGTTATTCCCTGCCCAAGAAGTGGATGACCCGCGTGCGCTTCATTAAGAGTGTACGCGTCTATGTCTCCGGTAACAACCTGCTTACCTTCTCCAAGTTCAAACTGTGGGATCCCGAGCAAGGCGGCGGCCAAGGCGCCTCCTATCCTAACAACCGGGTCTATTCCTTCGGCCTTAACGCTAACTTCTAATAGATTGCGGATATGAAAAAGACTCTCTATATACTCATTGCTCTTTCGGCGCTCCTTGCCACGGCCTGTGACAAGTTCCTGGACCGTCAGGAAGACGAGACGCTCACCGAGGAAAAGATCTGGGCCTCCTACAGCTATACCCGCCAGTATTTCTACAACTGCTGGGGCTATCTTCCCGTAGATGCTACCAGCTTCTATAACGGAACGCCCATCTTTGGGGCCACGGATGAGGCATCCATGACCTGGAACTACAATTACCGCTATATCAACTTTGGCTCCTGGAACGCCACCACGGTGCCCAACGACCAATTCAACAACCGGTATCAGGGCATCCGCGATTGCAACATCTTCCTAAAGAACGCGCTTTCCTGCTCAGATCCTGTGCTGCAGTCGGACGCTTCCCGTAAGACCCAGCTGCAGCTGTACTACGACTGCACCCGGTTCGCGCGCGCGTACCTTTATTGGTTGCTCATGCGCGACTACGGCCCTGTCTTCCTGGTGGGGGACGATCTTATGGACTTCACCGCCAGCACCCAGGACCTGCAGCGTCCCCGCAACACCTGGGACGAATGCGTGAACTATGTGGTGAGCGAAATGACCTACTGCGCCGAGAATCTCCCGGCTACCCTTACCAGTGCCAACTACGGCCTGCCCACCCGCGGCGCCGCCCTGGCCGTCATTTCCCGCCTGCAACTGTACAGCGCCCGTCCGCTGTTTAACGGCGCCAGCATGTACCGCACCGTCCGCAACCCCGACGGCACCAACCTGTTCCCTGTAGAGGAAGATCCTCAGAAGTGGCTCCTGGCCGCTCAGGCTGCCAAGCGCGTCATCGATCTGGGCGTGTACAGCCTGTATAAGGACAAGGACAACCCCGACAATCCTTACCTCAATTATTACGGTATTTTCCACGAGGAATGGAACGATGAGCTCATCTTCTGCGGCGGCGGTTACCAGAGCCGCTGGGCGCTGGGCGCACATACCGCTCCCACCGACATCGCCACGGGTACGGCCTACGGTGGATGGGGTCCTACCCAGTCCTCGGTAGATGCCTATGCCATGGCTGGCGGCCGCTATCCTGTCACTGGCTACGACCGCAATGGCGGCCCCATCATCGACAGCCGCTCGGGATATCCCAGCGCAGACCGCGAGTTTGACCTCACGCCCATCGTGAATCCTTTCCTCAAGGCCCTCAAGTGCAGCGACGACGACGCTACGTCCAACTCGCCCCGCATGTACAGTGGCCGCGAACCCCGCTTCTATGTGACCGTTTACTGGCCCGGAACCGGCTGGAAGCATGGCGACGCTGTTGGACGCGCTTTCTTTGCCAACGGTGCCGTGGGCCATACCACCCACGACTATCCCATCACGGGTTATCTGGTGAACAAGTGGTACGACCACACCGTAGACTCCTATCAGGGTCAGTGGGGCAATGTTACCTTCCCCACCTTCCGCTACGCCGAGATTTACCTGAACTACATCGAGGCCGTGCTTGAGTGCATTAGCCGCGGTGTCAGCGGCGAGGGCGTAGACCTGGAAGAGGCCATGCGCTACTGGGATGCCCTGCGCGAGCGCTCGGGCATGCCTTCCATCACCGATGCATCGGCCTATCCTGATGCTACTACAGAGGAACTCATCGACCTGATCCACCGCGAGCGTCAGGTAGAGCTGGCCCAGGAAGGTCACCGCTACTATGACACCCGCACCTGGATGATTGCCACCGATGTGTGCAATGGCCCTGTCTATGGCCTGGACACCGACGTAGTGAGCAGCCGCTCGGCCACAACGGCTCCCGCCGAGATGTGGAAGCGTAAAGTGGCCGAGACCCGCGTGTTCCGCAATAACCACTACCTGTATCCTTTCCTGCAGCGGGAACTGGACCGTAACAAGCTCCTCACCCAGAACTTAGGATGGTAAACCGCTAACCCCGAAGAAAGATGAAAACCATTTTCAAATATTTGATACCCGCAGCGCTGGCCCTTTTCGCCGCTGCTGCCTGCGAGGATCATCGCTCGGACAATATGGAAGAATTCCAGACTATGGTATACTTCCGTAACGGCGGTGAACAGAACCTGACGCTCTTCCGCACCGGAGAAGACGGTTTCTACCGCATCCCCGTTTGCAAGAGCGGCCGCAACCTGGACGGTAAGGCATCGGCCGTGGTCATTCCCTTCGACCAGGCCCAGATGTCCATGTACAATACCTCTAAGGAAACCAATTTCACGCTCATTCCCGCATCGTTGTTCTCGTTCACGGATGCCGACAAGAATCCGCTCCCGGACCAGGCCAAGGTAAACCTGGACTTTGGTTCCGATGATGCATACCAGGTGGTGTACGTGAGTCTCAAGACCGTGGCCCTGAGCGCCCTTATGGAAGCCAACCCCGACAACGAGTATGTGCTGGGCCTGCAGGTTTTCGCCGACGAACCCGTTTCGTCCGACATTAACCTCATCGTCCTCAAACCGGAGATCCAGGTGCCCAAGCTGGCCCTGCAAACCACGGGTATCGAGCCCCACCAGTACACCAACGCCAGTCCTGCCGTGGCCAGTTACCGCAACACGCTGTCGCTGAACATGGACGAGAACCAGTGGGATTTCACCTGCTCCATCGCCCCCGGCGACGAAGCCTGGCTGGCCGACTACAACTACAACAACGCAAAGAACTATACGCTGCTTCCCGCAAAGGCCTTCAACCTTCCCACCACGGAACTGCACTTTACCAAGGGCAAGCTGGATGTAGAGTTTGACGTGGAGATTACCCGCGCCTATATGGATATGCTGGTAGAGTATGCCCTTCCCATCATCGTGACAGACTGTTCCAAGAGCGAGTTCGTCATTGACGCCAAGAAGAACTACTTCCTGCTCAACTTGCGCATGGATCCCGACAAGATTACCCTCAGCTCCGATATGGTAGAGGTAAGCGCCAATCATGCCGGCGACGGCGACGGTGCTCCGGCCCTGGTAGACGGCAATATCGCCACCTACTGGCACTCGCCCTGGAGCGGATCGGTAACCAACGCAGATCCCGTATACGGCATCTACGTGGATATTTCCCTCAAGTCTCCGCTCAAGGCCATCGTGATGTCCTACTGCACCCGTGCCAATAACCCCAATGGCGTTCCTACGCACATTGTGGTGGGCGTGAGCAACGACAAGACCAACTGGGAGGTGATTGATAACGGCGATGTCGCCGACCCGGAGATGCCCACCTCTGCAGCTACCTGGTTCACCCTTCCTGTCATGAAGCATACCTCCAACTTCAAGTACATCCGCTTTGGTATTGCCGAGTCTATAGCCGGCGACCTTCGCGTCAATTACGCTTCCAGTCCCAAGTGGGTGGCCCTGGCCGAACTGGAACTTTATGGAACCTCAGACAATTAGTATAAGACTATGAAATCCATTATCAAACACATAGGAATTCTGGCCTTAGCCGTGTGCGCACTGGCAGCCTGTAACAAGGAGAAAGAGCTCAGTGACGGCACCTTCCAGATAGATATGGATACCTATGCCGTGGTCGTTCTGGAACAGAATGCTCAGGTAGCCTTTATTCCGGTTACCACCAATGTCCCCGAGGACCAGTGGAAATTCGAGTCCAGCGCCGACTGGTGCCAGGTGGGCCGCAGCCTTACGGCCCAAAAGGGCGTCATGATCTCGGTGAGCGACAACAAGGATAAGGAGAGCGTACGCCGTGCCCTGGTGAAAGTCCAGGGCGGCACCTCCAGCTACACCCTGTCCGTGGCCCAGTTCGGTTACGGCCCCGCCATCATCGTCAAAGACGTGACGGTGGGTCCCGAGGGCGGCACGGTGGTGGTATCCGTGGCTTCCAACGTGAACCTGGACGAGTCCCAGGTTCAGAAGCCCGAATATGACTCCGAGGACGGCGATAAGTGGATCCGTTTCTCGGGCCTGGAAAGCAGCACCAAGGCTTTTGCCACCACCAGCTTTGTCTTCCAGGTAGATGTGAACGAACTGCCCTACAAGCGCAGTGCTTCCATCCCTCTCAAGGCGCTCAACAGCTCCGAGAGCAAGGCCAACACCAAGTGCATAGTGACGCAGAACAGTATTTCCGTCACCGACCCCGAGATTTTCAAGGCCGACAAAGTGGCTCCGCTTTCTGTGCGCGTCAATCAGGACGATGACAACTATAGCGGCCACGCCGAAGCCCTCTCGGACGGTAACTACGGTACCTTCTACCATTCTCCCGCCGGCGACGGCGCTACCGTTTTCCCGGTTGTGTGGGAATTCGAGTTCTTCGGCGACCAGCGCATAGACTACATCAGCATCATGCACCGCGGCACCTCGTCGGGCAATGGTACGCATGGGCGCGGCCAGATCGGCCAGTTCAATGTCTACTACAAGACGGCCGAGGATGACCAGTACATCCTGGCCCAGTCCTACGACTTCGGCGGCCGTGGCGGCTATCAGACCGCCTACCTGGATACGCCCGTCCAGAATGCCACCTGGATGAAGATCGAGATCGAGAACGGTGATCCCGGCACGCACGACGACGGCAATTACATTTGCACCGCCGAGGTAGAGTTCTTCAACAGCAACAGCGCCCAGGTGAACGATTGGATTGGCAAGATCTTCACCGACATGTCCTGCTCCGAGCTCAAGGAAGGCATTACCAAGAAGGACATCATCAAGCTCAACGGTGTCGCTCCTTACCTGGCTGCCAACGTAGCCATGCCGCTGTTCAACAATACATACAACGAGAACGAGAAAGACTTCCGCATCCACACCTATGAGCCTTACAGCGACAGTCGTGTGAACAGGGCCCTGGTAATGCAGTATTACACCTCCATGAACAACCCCACCGGCATCGAGGTCAAGAACGGCCAGGATCTCCTGGTTTGCGTAGACCAGATCCCTGTCGGCCAGACGGTGGCCCTGGCGGTGTACGGCGAGTCCGACGAATACGGCCCCAACTATGGCGGCGGCGGTGAGAACGAGAACATCGACCAGCAAACCGCGCTCAATGCCGGTATCAACACCGTGCGCATTACCGCCAGCGGTATGGCCTATATTTACAACATCGTTCCCGCAGACAACCGTCAGGATATATCCACCTTCAAGTCTGTCAAGGTGCATATCCTGCCCGGCTGCGGCACAGTGCAGGGTTACTTCGATCCTGCCCGCCACGACGACGATCGCTACAAGGAACTGCTGAATCACTGCACCTACAAGTACTTTACCGTTAAGGGCGAGAAATGTATGTTCCTGTTCCATACCAACCAGCTGCGCAGCGACTGGCCCAACAGCATTCGCAGCGGCATCGGCGTGTGGGATGACATTACCCGCTGGGAGCACGAGCTCATGGGCCTGGACAAAGTCAAGTGGTTCAATAATCACATGATGGCAGTTACCAGCTCCAACCCCGATGTTTACATGAATGCCATGAACCGCCGTGTGCAGTTTGGTATCAGCACCATCGCCGCCATCGGCTCCCGGGAGAAGATGCAGGAAGGCGAGGGCCAGGGAAACATCTGGGGTCCCGCCCACGAAATGGGCCATGTGAACCAGATGGCCATCAACTGGCGTTCCACCACAGAGAGTTCCAACAACCTGTTCTCCAACTACTGCGTGATGAAACTCGCCACGGCCAATGGAGAATCTTACCCCAACGCCACCCGCTGGTCCCGCGGTAAAAAGATCAGTGACCTGGCCGCCGACTACGCCAAGAGTCGTCCCTGGGCTGTTCTTGGCGATGGCAGCTATCAGGGCGAAGACCCCGAGCTGCACATGCGCCTGAACTGGCAGCTTTGGAACTACTACCATAAGTGCGGCTTCAAGGAAGATTTCTTCCCGGCCCTGTTCAATTACTTCCGCGATGGTCATCAGCTTCCCAACCACGAGGCCCTGAACTATTACGGTCTGGCCGAGAATGCCGGCCTGTGCCAGCTTAAGTACTATGAGGCTTGCTGCGTCGTGTCCGGCGAAGACCTTACCGAGTTCTTCGATGCCTGGGGATTCTTCAGGACCATTGACGAGACTTACAGCCAGTACGGCAGTACCAAGTACACGGTTACCACCTCCATGATTAACGAATCCAAGGCCCGCGTTCGTGACATGAACCTGCCCAAGGCTGCGCCTATCCAGTATCTGGAGGACCGCACCAAGCATGGCGGTACCACCTACAGCGAGATGGGTTTCTATACGCAGTTCAAGGATAAGAAGGCTATCACCAAGACGCCCAAGGCCAAGATTGAAGGCTCCAAGGTCTCCCTGTCCGACTGCGACGAGGCTGTGGCCGTGGAGGTTCGCCGCGGCACCACCTCAGAAGGAGATTTGCTGTATTTCTCCAATTTGTTTACGTTTACGTCGCCTGTAACCCTGTCGGGCACCTCCCTCTGGGCAGTCCAGGCCGACGGAACCCGCGTAAAAGTTCAATAATCAGAACTACACAAGAATGAAGTTTCCCTATCTTGCACCCGAGAGCGGTGTAGTGGAGTTCGATTTGGGCTCCCGTTGTATGATTCCTAACTCCATGCTGGGAGACGACACGAACTCTGACATGGATTTTGATGATATCGCCAATCCGTTTGGCATTATGGAAGATCTTTTCAGCCTATGAGAAATTTAACATATACCATACTCGCCATCGTGGGATGTGTAGCCGTATTTGCGGCGTGTTCCCACACGATGGAAGAAGACTTCCAGGATCCAAAGGATGGCCGGTTTACCACTATCCAGGCCTATTTCGGAGAGGCTCCGATTGTCAAAACTACCTATGATATTAGCGCCTCTGGCGCTGCCTTCTCCTGGGAGGACGGCGACAACATAGATGTGTCGGTGTACAATTCGGCAAAAGATATCCGCTCGTACATCGTTTTCACACGTATGGCTAGTGAGGATCCCACCACCGTGCAGGATAACCAGGACAAGGTTTTCAAGGATGGTCAGAATGGCAACCGAACCTTTGCAAGCCTGGGTACGGGATACGTTCTGGATCAGTATGCCTTTTATCCTTCGCGGTTAGATCCTGACGCCCAGGCTGGCGAATACGCGCCAGACTGGGCCGTCATAGGCGGCAAACTGGTGATGGATCTTCCTTCTGACATCACGCCACCCTCCGGCAATCCGCTGGCAGTGGTACCCATGGTAGGTAAGAAAGATGGCAGCGGCAAGTATGCCTTTACCCAACTCACAAGCGTTCTGGCCTTTCACATCACCGGACTCCCGGATGACGCCGATTTTATCAGCCTCACCCACCCGGACGTGGCCCTTGCGGGAGCCTTTGAAGTTACGGAAACAG
Source organism: uncultured Bacteroidales bacterium (assembly GCA_905234285.1). Classification (GTDB taxonomy): domain Bacteria; phylum Bacteroidota; class Bacteroidia; order Bacteroidales; family UBA932; genus Cryptobacteroides. The sequence goes on along the minus strand of CAJOHK010000003.1, from coordinate 33,499 downwards.
AGCGTGGCGCCGTAGTGGAATATGACAAAGTGGTAACAAAGGCCGAGAATGGCCTTACTATGCGTTTCTCCAGCCTCGGCAATGAAGCCACGTTCTATTTCTCCCTTCCGGTGGGTATCATTCCCGCCGGTATGGTCCTTACAGTAGGTCGCTCGGACGATGCTGACAGCTGGATGACCAAGACCACCGTCGTCCCCATCAGGATGGTCCGCGGTACCATCGCTAAGGTGAATGTGGATATCCCGTACGTGCCCGTGGACCTGCAGTGGGAAGCCTACGGTACCGCCACGTTCCGCGACGATTTCCTGTGGAGCAATAACACGGGTTACACCACCACCCCTACCTGGGTCCCTGTTACCGTTGAACGCAGTGGCCTGCGACCGGAGAAATTCCGCATCAACAACCCGTACACCGTAGCCTGTGCCCAATTTGGCTATACGCCTTATACGGAGGGCGTCACGTCCGATCCCTACTTCGTGTTCAGCGTGGCCGATGACGGGAAGGTGACCTATACTCCCTTCAAGACCGGCGTGGAAGAGAAGGCTTCGGCCGGTTATCCCATGTTGATTACCAATAGCGGTAGCTATACCCATGTTGTGAACCGGTTCAAAAACGGAGATGTGTATGAACTCGAGTTCGGCGGGGTTTATACAAAATATGAAGACCCGTCCTTTAAATATACCAGAACAGACAAGGGTTATATGCATCTGGTAATGGACCTTCCGGCAGAAAACTGGACCAAAGTGGCCGACGGTACCTTCATTGACGAGAAGCTTTGGAGCCTGCATAGCTGGGGAACCACCACTGTTCCCGTAGAACTGTACCAGAGCTCCCTGTTTGACAATCGCTTCCGTGTGCCCAATCCCTATCTGATTGCCAAAGATCAGTTCAGTTATTCAACCTATACGGAGGGCATTGTCGGGGACGATTATCTGGTATTCTCTATCATAGATGATGACGCCGTCAAGTTCACCACTTTCCTGGCGGGAATTGAGGACAAAGCTTCTGCCGGAAAGGCCATGAAAGTCTGGTATCCGACAGACTTCGGCCCTACTTACACCACGGCCCTGGCCGGGAATGTGGTTACATCCTATTGGGATTCCGGTCTTCCTGAAAATATTGAATTGTATCCCATTTATTCGGGCGCTACAGATGTCTCGCACAAATATACTGACCTGAAGACAAGCCGCGTCCGATTGTCCTTCCCGGATGTGGGACCTCAGTTAACCTGGACCCAAGTGGCCGAAGGAACGTTCATCGATGAGAAGATCTGGAGCCTGCAGGGATGGGGAAGTACCCGGGTTCCCATTGAGCTGTATCAGAGCAGTTTCAATGCTAATCAATTCCGTGTGCCCAACCCGTATCTGATTGCCAAAGAACAGTTCGGCTATTCAACCTATACGGATGGCATTGTCGGGGACGATTATCTGGTCTTCTCCATCGGAGAGAATGACGCCGTGAAGTTCACTACTTTCCTGGCGGGTATTGAGGACAAATCTTCCGCCGGAAGGGCCATGAAAGTCTGGTATCCGTCCGATTTCGGTACTTATTCCACCGCCCTGGCCGGGAATCTGGTCCGGTCTTACCGGGCGGGCCTGCCGGAAGAAGTGGAACTGTATCCCATTTATACCGACGTCTCTGATGATTCGTATAAATACACCAATCAGGAGGACAATCGTGTCAGACTCACTTTCCCGGAGCCGTGGAAGAGTGTCAAGACGCTCCGCTTCAAGGATGACTTTATCTTTACCAACCGTCATGGCAAGCCGGCCAATTCCAATGTGGAGGTTTCGCTGGAACAAAGCGGAACCAATCCCCGGCAATTCCGTATAGCCAACCCTTACCCGGCTCTGTGCGATGCCCTGGGCGTGAACAAGTACACGACGGATGTGTCGGAGTATCTGTATATGACCGTTGCCGCAAACAATACCGTTACCTATGAAGAGTTCCGCCCCGGTGTGGGAGACAGCTCGAAAGAGTTGATGGTATGCGAGCCCTCCGACTGGAATACCAAATCGGGCGGTTCTGCAACTACGGGGAAGAGCAAAGTGGAAACCTATGGCTTGGACGGACTTCCGGAAGTGATCCGGCTCTTTGCCATTTACCATGAAGTGGACAATTACAAACCGTCAGGAACCAGCGGCAACTATCTCTATACCCGCGCGGATACTTCTCAGGGAGAAGTCATTGTACTGGCCCCTACGCTCCCTCTCGATGAGGGTTGGACCAGCCTTGGAAACTGCCGCTTTAAAGACAAGCAGGTATGGGAATGCGCTTCCCTTACAGACTACGTTACGGCCGAAATTCAACAGAATAACGCCAATCCCTGCAAATTCCGCATTGCCAAACCCTATCCCGGAGAGGAGTCCGGCGATTGGTTCGTCTTTGATGTGACAGACCCGGACCAGGTTGTCTGTGACAAGTATTATCTGGATTATGAGGTAACGGCTTCCGGCAAGGAGACCTTCAAGCCGTACATCTGGACAACGTATTATAGTACCGATTACTCCAAGGTTCTGAGTACCCAGGAAAATGGTTTGCCTGCCGTGGTGGAACTGGGAGTATGTTATCGCAAGGAACCATGGGTGAGTTACGACTACGAAATCGGCCGAAACCATGAAATGCTGGCCATCGAGATTATCTTCCCGGGCTGTCATTCCTATAATACCTTAACCGTTACCGCGTATCAGACGCCCATTATCAGGGAATTCGACCTGCGGGTGGCCAAGCTTTCCGTTCCTTCTAACGGAACGCTGAATCGCCTTGTTGTCAAAATTACCGGCGGGGATTACTCCAAGATGACGGGACTCCGGCTTTATAAAAACAACCCCGGCAGTTGGATGCAGAGCAGTTATGTAGCCCCTGATGCAAACGGAGTGGTTACCATGACCGATTTCACGGCGGCCATCAACGGCGACATGGACCTCAATTTCCGGATTAACGATGACTCTATGATCGGGTCGTCCATCCGATTCGATGTCCAGGAGATTGTAGTGGACGGTCTCTCGCTGGAGATTGTTCAAGATAAGGACTTCCCCCGCTTCCCTGGGGTCCGTGTGAATCACGGTGGAGACAAGGTGACGGTCCGTGGTTATTCGGGAGATGCAGAAGAAACCGTTGCGTCGTTCCGTATCCCTGCGCTGGTTACCACCAAGGCCGGTACGCTCATTGCGGCATACGACGTCCGTTATGACAGTTCCGTTGACCTTCAAGGCGATATTGACGTAGGTGTCAAGCGTTCAACCGACGGTGGTAAAACCTGGAGCGACCTTGTTCTTGCCATGGATATGGGAACCTATGGTTATAATGTGACCGATGCAGATTCCTGGAAATCGGCCCAGGTGAACAACGGTATCGGAGACCCCTGCCTGCTGGTAGATGAGAATACGGGCACCATCTTCTGCTTCGCCATCTGGGCGCATGGTCACGAGGGCTCCCGAGTGCTGGGTTATGCCGGCACTGGTTATGAGATTGACGACACGCCGCAGTTCATGATGGTGAAGTCCACCGACGACGGCCTAACCTGGTCCGAGCCCATCAACCTCACCAAACAGCTCAAGCGTTATAACTGGAAGTGCACCTTCCAGGGTCCCGGCCGCGGCATTACCATGAAGGACGGAACACTGGTCATCCCCATGCAGCATCAGGAGAACGGCGTGCTGAACTCCGGCATCGCCTATTCCACCGACCATGGCGAGACCTGGCACAGCCACAATTTGGCCTGCAACACCACCAGTGAGGCTACGGTTGCCGAGTTAACCCCTGGTGTACTCCTGCTGTCCATGCGTGACGAGACCGGCTCCCACTATCGCCGTGAGTATATTACTACAGACCTGGGACGCAGTTGGACGCCTTTTGCCCATAATGGTCAAATGTGGGATTCCACCACGGAGGCATCCCTCATTCACGTGCTGGCAGCCGACAATGTCCTGAACAAGGACCTTATGCTCTTCTCCAGTCCTCAGGGCCGTACCGGCTGGCGCAACCATATGACCATCCAGTACAGTCTGGACCAGGGCGTTACTTGGCACGAGAATACACTTCTGATTGACGAAGGTGCCTCTTTGGGCTACTCCTGCCTTACCATGATAGACAATGCTACCGTGGGCATCCTCTACGAGAGCTCCCGCGGCAACATCCTCTTCCAGGCCATCCCGCTTACCGATATTATTCAATAACACTACACTAATATGAACTTGAAACACATCTTTCTCTCTGCTCTGGCAGTCGCGGCGCTAGTATTCGTGAGCTGCGAAAAGACCGTGGAGCAGACCCCCGAGATTACGCTCACGGGGGACAGTGCCCAGCTGGCAAGCTCAGGCATCTCGGCCAAGGCCGAAGGAGGAGACGTCACACTCACCTTCAACTCCGGTGCCGAGTGGACTATCGAGATTGCTTCGGCCGACACCAAGGCTATGGTGTCGTGGGTGGTGGCAACGCCGGCCTCGGGCAAGTCCGGTGCGGCAGAAGCCATCGTATCGGTGGCAGCCAACAGTGAGCTCACCGCACGCCAGGCCAAGCTGTCCATCAAGTCCGGCACCCTGAGTACCGATATCGCCATCAAACAGGAGGGCCGTGCCCGCATTCCCGTATCGGAAGTCACGCTCAACGAGACTTCGATCGAGCTGGTGAACGGCGAGAACGCGCATCTGATAGCCACCGTTACCCCTTCGTACACCGACGATGACAAAACCGTCACCTGGAGCTCCTCCAAGCCCGGCGTGGCCACCGTAGACCAGGAGGGTATGGTGCTCAGCGTGGCCGAGGGTACCACTGTGATTACCGCCGCTGTGGGCGCCGTCAAGGCCACCTGCGAGGTCATCGTCCTTCACAAGGCCATTCCACTGGAAGGCATCAGCCTGGACAAGGAAGAGCTGGAAATTGTGAATGGCAGCAGCTATCAGCTCACGGCCACCCTTACGCCCGCCAACGCCGACATCCAGACTATTGAATGGAGCAGCAGCGACGAAGCCGTGATCTCTGTAACCGACGGCCTGGTGGAGGCCCTGTCCGAGGGCGAAGCCACCGTTACCGCCACCGCCGGCAGCTTCAGCGCAACCTGTAAGGTCACCGTGCTGCACTTGGTAATCGAGGTAGAATCCGTTACCCTGAACAAGAACAATGTCGAGTTCTTCGTGGGCGACTCCGAGACGCTGGTTGCCACCATCAACCCGGCCGACGCCGACGACCAGAGCATTGTCTGGAGCACCTCCGACGCCAGCGTGGTATCGGTGCAGGACGGCGTCATCACCGGTGAAGGGGAGGGCACGGCCACCGTTACCGCCACTGCGGGCAACGGCAAGTATGCTACTTGTACGGTGCAGGTGAGCCCGAAGGTGATCCCCGTCGAGTCTGTCTCCCTGGATCAGGAGAAAGCCACCATCAAGGTTGGAAAGACCGTGACGCTGATTGCCACCATCAATCCTTCCTATGCTACCGACAAGAGCCTCACCTGGCAGACTTCTGACAACAAGATTGCCACTGTGGCCGACGGCATAGTAACCGGTGTGGCCGAAGGCAAGGTTACCATTACCGTAACCACGTCCAACGGCAAGACTGCCACCTGCGAAGTCACCGTACTGCCTAAGGGCTCTAACGGCGAGGATCTGGGTGACCCTATTGAAGAAGACCCTTGGGAATAACCTCTTAAAAACGAAGCATTATGAAAAAGTTTGCATATATTGCCATCGCTGCACTGGCCCTTGCCAGCTGCGCCAAAGAGGTAGAAGCTCCCATAGCGCCCCAGAAAGTCAACACCTATACGGTTACCATTACAGCCAGTCTGGATGCCACCAAGACCGCCTATGACCAGGAAGGCAAGTTCTCCTGGGTAGAAGGCGACAAAATCGGTGTCCTGGCCGAAGGCGAAGAAGGCATCAAGCAATTCCAGCTCACCGCCCAGTCCAGCGGCGTTTCCGTCCAGTTTACCGGCGAGGTAGAGGAGGGGTATACGCTCACTGGAATGGCTTCCTATCCCTTCACCCAGGTATCGGAAGGCTATGTCTGCAACGACCTGGCCTGGGACAAGCAGGAAGGGGACGAGAGCGCAGTGGAAGGCTGGAGACTCTGGGGCTCCATCAAACCCAGCCTGGAGAATCCCCTGGCCTCTATTCCGCTCATCGGCCTTATGGACGGAGAGGATTCCTATGCCTTCCATACGGCTACGGGTATCGTCAAGTTCACGGTCGAGAATGTGCCCGTGAACACCGCCTATGCCTATCTGCAGGTTCCCGAGGATACCAAAGAGCAGTACAACCTGAACGGCTGGTACGTCCTGGATGAAGAAGACGATGCCCTGCACATGACCACGGCCATCGAGCCCTGGGACAACCGCTATAACTGGAATGCCCCCACGGACTACAACCAGACCATCGACTACTACTTCTTCATCCCTGTGGGCACCCTGCCCGCCGGAACCATGTTTGCCCTGTGCAATGCCAGCTTCGAGGCCATCGGAACCTACGAGTTCAAGAAGGACATCGAGGTGCCCCGCAACCAAGTGGTGAACTTCAAGTCCATCAAGCTGGAGCCCGTGAAGGTGTACACCATGGACGAAGTACTGGGTACCTACGAGATGGAATTCACCGCAGGCCCTTACTCCGGCGGTAATGCCCCCGAGGGAGAAATTGTGCTGGCCGAGAGTGATGATGCCACCAAGGGCAACATCATGCTCACCAAGTTTGCCGGCGTGGAAGGAAAGCAGTATGGTATCTTTGACGGTGTAACCATTGTGTTCGACAAGGATCAGCTCTTTGCCGAGAACCCCTACGGCGATGCCGAGACCTGGCCGTACATTGCCCTTGACTTCTACACAGGCACCGTTGTAGATCCTGCCTTCGAGGTAACGGGCGTGGGCCAAATCACGGCCCTGGCCGACGTTACCGGCTTCCGTGCCACCACCGAGGACAAGTGGTACAATGACAACCACAATGGCTCCTGGCCTTGGAAGGTGAGCTACAGCTCGCTCACGGCCCACTGGCCGTATCCCGCCGACTGGCAGTCCATCGGCACCGGCTCGTTCCGTGACAACTTTGTTTGGCCGTTTGCCGAGCTCACCGACTATGTCCAGGTCGAGTTCCAGCAGGATAAGAACCATCCCACTCTGTTCCGTCTGGCCAAGCCTTATCCCGGCGACAACTCCGACGAATGGTTCGTGATCAATATCAAGGATCCCACCAAGGTGGCCTCCGAGAACTACTTTGTAGATATCGAGGTGACCGCCGAGGGCAAGGCTACCTTCAAGCCTTGGGTGCGCAACGGCATTGACTACGGTTACAATTACTCAGACGTGCTCAAGTGGCAGGCCGACGGCGTTACCCCCGCCAACATCGAGATTGCCCCTTGCTATCGCGGAGAGGGCTTTGACGGTACGGCCGAAGGCTATGCCTACGAGATTGGCAAGGATCACGAAGAACTGGCTATCGAGATTAACTTCCCGGGCTGTGCTCCTTATGATCCCAATGCCTATGTGCGCGGAGAGGAAATCAAACTTAAGCAGAGCATGATTACTGCTTCCAATGTCTGTTCTCATGACGGTGGCGGCGTTCCTGCCCTGATTGATAACGATGCTACTACCTTCTGGCATTCCGACTGGTACTATCCTGTAACCAACAACGATCCCGTTTACGGTATTTACTTTGATATTGAATTGGCTTCGGCTATCGATGCGGCCCAGTTCAAGTATCAGGTTCGCTCCGGCAATTCCGGCTCCCGTCCTACCAAAGTGGTATGGGGTGTAAGCGCCGACGGCGAGACCTGGAAGCAGATCGATGTTCAGGAAACGGATGAAATGAACGAAGCTGCGGCAGGTGCATGGATTACGCTTCCGGCCAAGGCTCTGGGCGGTGAGTATAAGTATCTCCGCTTTGGTATTGCCAAGTCGGCTGCCGGCGATCTTACCGGCGACCTGAACATGGAATATCCGGCCAACACCAACCTGGCCGAGCTCAAGCTCATCTACGCCGAAGTCCCTGAGGAAGTGGAGATTACCATCGACGGCGTGTTCGATGACTGGGCCAACGTAGAGGGCGCCGACCTGGACGACGAAGGCAAGGCAACCCACCTGAAGGCCTTCTGTGACGGTACCAATATGTTCCTGTACCTCAAGTTCACCAAGCCTGCCACGGCCGAGTTTGACCTGGTGACCAGCTGGCGTTACTTCCGTGCCTATTTTGACACCGACAACGACCTCACCACCGGCTTCGATACCAGCAACTGGCTGTATGGCGGCGCCGATAATCTGGCTTCGGACACCAATATCCTGGTATGGATTGCCAAGGATGGTTCTGTGGATTATGCTGCCGTTGACGGCGTAGCAGACCAGGCGGTCAAGGTGGTAGTCGGAGACGGCGTCATTGAAGCCGAAGTGCGCTTCCCGCTGTCCCTGCTGGGCACCGGTCTGGCCTCCCAGATTAAAGTCTTTACCGATGCCTCACTGGGTATCCACTGCTACGGCAAGCTAAGCGGAGTGGCCATCCCGGCTACCCTATAAGCTGGCTCTCAAAACAAACAAGCCCCGCGAAACATTCGCGGGGCTTATTTTGTCGCCTTGTGAACAAATATGGCCGTTTTTGTGCCCCGGAACCCCCGTTTGCCCGTCTCGTGAACAAAAACCGTCGTTTTTGTGCCCCGGAATCATCAGCCCCCGATCTGGTGAACAAAATTGTCCGTTTTTGTTCCCCAGAATCATCAACCCCCGATCTGGTGAACAAAATTGTCCGTTTTTGTGCCCCAGAATCATCAGCCCCCGATCTGGTGAACAAAAATAGGGGTTTTTTGTTCACCAGATTGGACCAGAGAGGATGAAGAGAGGTGGGGAAGAGGTCCTAATCCTTTCCATCATATAGGTCCCGAAAGAAAGAATCTTTCGGGACCTATATGAGGCCTAGCTAAGGGTAGGGTGTCGTGCACAAAAAAGGCCTCAAATGTGCAGCACGTGGCTCCTGCATGCCACCTAACGTACAAATAGGGCCGATTTTGTTCACCAGGTGGCAGAAAAAAAATGATAACCAATAACCCGTATAAAAACATGAAAGAACATTACATGCAGCCGGAGGTGGAAGTACTTGTACTTTCCATGGAGCAATGCATAGCACAGTCTCCTGGTGCGGATAGTTTGAATGAAAGACCGGATACACCTACTTGGGGTTAATCATCCAATGAGTTTACTTATGAGAAAGTATATTTATCCCATCATGGGCATAGTTGCCCTTATGTTTGCCTTTTCCTGCGAGAAGGAGCAAGAAATACAAGAGGCTAATACCGTAACTGGAAAGGAAAACCCCGAGGTCCTTCCGCCTAATGTCCCGGAAACCATCACCGCCACCTTGGTTGATACGAAGACCTCGTATAATGAAAGTGGAGCCTTTTCTTGGGCAACAGGAGAAGATGGAGACCACATCTATTTGATGTTTTATAAAGAAGACACACACCGTCAGGGTTGGATAGAATACAAGGCAACCTCGGCCGATGGAAACGGGAAGGCAATATTCACCATCGTCGCCAGCCAGGGAGACCGGATAGCGGCCTTGGAGGGATATGCCAACTCTGGGGTGGCCGTGTATGGTCAAGGTAGTGACAAGCATGTGGCCAGGCCATACACCGATAATAATGAAGCTTGCACATTATACAAACCCGATGGTGAGCACACCGTATCTTACGATCCCTTCCTTACGCTCCGGCAGAGTTTGACTGGAGCCTCTTCCGAGGTGGTTCTTCTAGGCACAGGCATCGGCGATGCTAATGCGACTACCGGCACTTTCACCGACTACCATTTCTACACGGCATGCGCAGTGCTTAAGGTCACTGTAAGTGGCATCCCTGATAACGCTTCTGAACTTCGCCTTTGCACAGCAGACAAGGTGAATTATCCGCTGAGCGGCGATTTCGCCATCACTTATATTCGTGCCGTCGAGAAGCCGGCGGCTCCGGAACTGACTAAGGATTCATATCGTCAGTGGAAAAACGGATCCGTATACACTGATACTAGTGCCGATTATATCGCTGCGGCCTGGGATGGCTCAAGTACTACCCAAACTTTCTATTTCAACGTACCTACCGGTGAGTATCCAGCCAATACCCTTTCCTTGAAGTTGGTGGATACCGGCGGCAACGCGCTCCTGGAAAAGACCATTACTGCAGCATATACCTTCAACCGCAACGATTTGGTCCCTGCCAGTTTTGCAAACGAGTGGGTAACGCTGGGAACGGGTAAATATGCCGATTATTGGATGCAAGGTTACAATGGAGTGGTTGAGGATATGTGGGATGTTACGATACAGCAGTCCACGACCGACAAACGCTATCGCATTGTCAACCCCTATGCTCAAGGAGTGAATATGCCTCAAACACTGGCTCATGACGACTATTTATACTTTAGTATCAGTGGAGAAGGGACCGTTACCTTTACAGATTGCATTACTGGCGTAAAAGCAAGCGGATATGATTCTTCCACAGAGCGGAACCTCAAACTTGTTTATGTCCACACCGACAAGAACACTATCTTGGCTGGAGATGCGTCCACCCCGAAAGTTATTCAGCTTTCGCCCAGATATGAACAAGCCGGGAATTCATCTTGGAATTGGCCCCGTAATGGGAAACCTCATCTGGTCCGAATTGTGATGCCGGATTATGTTAGTACATACACCACCAGCATAACATCAAAAACAGATGCGACTAATGGTAATTTCTCTGCCTCGGCAACTAACGCACCTGTTTATACACGTTTCTTTATTTCCGCATCAAATTTCCCAAAAGCAATATATGATGCAGGATCAACTGACTTTAATGCTACAACGACGAAGTCTCCTTTTGATGTGTGTTGGTCTGATAAAACAGGTACTTATAATAACACTTATTCCGCTGCGAATATGGCATCAAGGTTCACTTCAGGAAAACTCTATATTTGCTGGATTACTTACTCAGGAAGTACAATATATACGATAGGCACGAAACCTTTCTATTTCCTGCTCACTGCTGATCAGACTGCATTGGTCGGTACATATTCCTTCACGTCCATTCAGGCACTTTTCTATTATTATAGAACAGCTTGGACAGATGTCAAAAGTCAAGATGTGAACAATTTGGTTCTATCCGCTAGTGATAATGCATTAAAAGGTAATATTCAGATAACCAAGATCTTTGGTTTTGACAAGAGCGGCGGGACATCAAGTTATGTTGTAAATGGACCTATTGGTGGAGCAACAAGTACTTTGACAGGAACATTTACTTCAGGTTACGGAGCGTATGGAACGTATACAAATAGCTCTAGCTCAATGGTATTCACTGACGATGACACAACTCCGTTTATGAACTACAATGGGAATGGAGTATTTGTTCGTGGCGTAACTCATAATAATAAAGTTAGTACAACCAATAAATCATTTGGATTCACTTATTCTAAAGACGAAACCACGGCCACTCTCACTGCTAGTCCTGCTGCCCTGATGGAATTATGGATGGGAGAAAAAACCAATTATAATGCAGATCGATCAGTTATTTATGTAACGAATAATTCTTCGTTCACACCTACTGCCTTAGTGGCTACTCGGTCATTGGAATAAAAATCCTCCACTTTTCCTTTTTCGGCCCCGCCACCCGCGGGGCCGTTATTTTTTAAGCGGCTCTTGTATTGTAACTAAATTTTAGTTACCTTTGCAAAAAGGATTGAGGAATGAGAACGAAAGAGAAACTAATTGAACGCCTGAAGGTGCTTCCTGCAGACTTCACATTCGCCGAGGTTTATCGTCTGTTGACGTTGCTTGGATATTTACCTTCAAATAAAGGGAAATCATCCGGCTCAAGAGTGTCGTTCGCATCTCCCGGGAAAATACCAATAATGCTTCATCGGCCACATCCACAGAAAGAGTTGAAGGCATACGCACTTAAACAACTTCTGGAAGAGTTGAAGATTAACGGAGACATTGAAATATGAATACATTAAGATATAAAGGTTACATTGGTTCGGTAGGTTACAGCGAACCTGACAAGGTCTTTTTTGGAAAACTTGAAGGAATAGACGGATTGGTCAATTACGAGGGCGAATCTGTAGCCGAATTGACGGCCGCATTCCATGAGGCCGTGGAGGACTACCTGATCTTCTGCGAGGAACACAACGTAAAGCCGGAGAAGAGTTACACCGGCACGTTTAATGTGCGCATTTCTCCCATGGCACATCGTGAGATTGCCAACCGCGCCAGCGAAGCCGGAATTTCCATTAACGCCTTTGTAAAGCAAGCACTGAACGAAGTGCTTCAGAAACCGCAAGTCCATCCGGACTCATACGTGTATCAGTATGGCGCAGAAGAACCAGAACCGGCCATGCTAATGGATCCGGAGGTTCAATATGGTGCCGGGAAGAAGAACGTCCAGCTAAAGGTGCCCCAGAAGGATGTCGCCTTCCTGAAGGAACTTGCCAGCCGTATGGGTTGGGAGGTCGGACTATGATACATCCCCCCAATTGGAATATGCACCAAGTATGCCTTGAACCCCGAGAGATATTTGTCTAACTATCGGGGCTCATATCACCTGGCGGGGCAGATTTGTATTGGTGCTGGGCTGAGATTAAACTCTATCCCACCGATTGGAATAGGCGCTAAGCATCTTGACAGGGATTTGATTCTCGGTGGCAGCCTTGCGCCAGTCTTTAATTGCGTCACGAACATCCTCGATAATCTCTACAGCATTCTGTCTTTCAATCAAATAGCTTTCGCATGCAGAGAGCAAGGCGTTGATGTCTGACTGTTCCGTATATGAATCAATGAGCAAGCACTGATGTGTCTTTGCTCCAGGGTTGATGTCGTAGGCAGGTGAGAGCGTCCAGCCTTTCGGGGTAAGCAGGAAACCGTGGTTGCGGAAGTGGTCATCGGTGTTGCCGAATAGGACGTTGAAGGCCACTCTGCGATAGAGTTCCCGGAGATTCTGCCGTACATCGGTGCAACCGTGAAGGATGAATTCCACAATATCCAGATAGCCATTGCCCGTGCTGCTGCCAGCTCCGTCATCAAGACCAAGCAATGACATGGCAGAAGCAAAATGAATGCGACGGCCATCCTTTGTCCTGTCAAAGCGTTCGGATAGTAGCAGATCGCGGTCTTTTGAAATCTTGATAGTGCGGGTCTTTGCCACTTTGATGCCTGCCTTGGCTGCTAGCAGATGGGAGAAGTGTTCAACGAGTTCCGTGTTCTCCAAATCCTTTTTCGACGGAAACTTGGCAACATACAGCGTGCCATCGGCGTCAACTACATTAGCCTTTGGACGAGCGCCGCCGAGCGAGGAACCCGGATCAATCAACTGGTCAAGCCAACGTTGTTCAGGTAATTCATTGCGTTCTTCTGCCAACTCAATCTCATGGCACGCATCGCATAATGCGCGATGGCTTTCTATTGGAGGTACAAGGTATTTGGCGCTTGCGTTGATGTAATCATTGCCGCCTTCCTCTTTGTAGCGTATGCCGCCCATACGGGTGAAGTCTTCAATGCCGATGAGGTAGTCATAGTTGGAGAGCATACGTGCCGTTCTCCCTTCCGACTGGGCCGTCAGTCGTTCCCTGCGGTCAAGCAACAAGCGTCCCCAACGGTCTGGGAAGGAATCTTTGACGAAGCCGAATACATTGTCATTCCCACGAGGATGCTGCAACGAAGGGACATTCATCAGGTCACCGCTCAGCAGGATGCCGCCATACTGCTTCAGCCACTCGCGCGAATACTCAAAGACAAAATGATCTTTGCCACGTACGTGTTCGTAGCCTAATATCCCTATCTCCTGCGGGGCTGCAAGGAAGTCAAAATCTGCGTAAACGGTTATCCTTTTCATTTCCTCAGTAATTCTGCATCCTGAAGCTGCCGGCCGAGGGCATCATCGGCGGCAAGCAAGGTGATGTCATTTTCCAGATTCAGTGCAAAGAGTACGCGCGCATAGATTCCCATGGAGACTGTTGGGTCACCATGTTCTACTTTAGAGACCGTCAGGCGTGTCACCGTTGCCCTGTCTGCTATGTCCTGCATGGACAGATGCCTGCGCTTGCGTGCCAGCATAATCTGTTCGCCCATGAGTTTCAGGTTCTGACTCAATGCCCTTGGCATTGTCTTGCCAAATGTATTCTTACCCATTATTGTTCTTTATTGGATGCAAAATTAAATAATAATGTTTAATATAACAAACATTTCTTTGTTAATTAATTGCATTATACGAGTCATAATGACCTTAACTAGAAAAGGTTGACACTTTTGGGGCGGTTAAAAGATTGTTTACACATAAGGCATGACGTTAAAAAATGTTCATGCCTGCAAAAGTATACGAATAATCAGCGCACCTTGATAAGAAACAGAAAAATGCCGTTCTACTAGTCGCTCGGATACGTGATAAAGAATCCTGATTGACAAAAACAAATCTGCCCCGCCGGGGAGCAGGGCAGATTACACAATATATTGAAGGATTAGTTCTCCCAGAGCTGGATTTCTGCGAGGTGGGTATACCTGCTGCCATCTGCGGTCGTGTTGGTAAGTGTTTGAGTCCCTTCACTTGAATCATTGTGGTTTATTTCCGTTATGCACAGACGAATGTAGCTGTAATTAGCACCAGCACTTAATGATTTTTGATACCACGTCCCTGGTGCGGCGGTAATGGGAATATCTTCTTCCGTGAGAAAGCTCCAGTCTGTACCATTATTACTTACTGCAACTCTGTACTTGCTAGGAAGACCGTGACTCGCATCTCCCCGGCTCAAGAATTTGAGTGTAAAGTCCTTAACTGTTTTAGAAATGCTAGAAAGGTTAATCTGGATATAGATTCCATGATTATCCGTCGCAATAGATTCATTATAATTGGAATGCCAACGAGTGCTGGCGTTCTTGTCAACAAGAGCGGCCATTCCGCCTGCGTCTCCGTCACCTCCCTCGCCGTAGCTGGAATTGGTAGATAACATGGAACCGGTAAGGGTAATCATGCCCTTGGTCTTGAAAGCGACATAGTGAGTGAAATAAAAATTGAAATCGGTCAGATTATTACCATAGTTGTTCCCAATATAATTATCCCAAACAACCAAGTCATGATATGTCCCCGGAGTATATCCATCACTGTTAAAAGTGATGTCCAATTCTGTATTCGCTTTTTGTTCGGTCCCAAGGTTATGATTGGAAGAGGATGCATCTTTATAAAAAGTCTGATCCTTTAAATCAAAGAATTTTGCTCCATAAGTCGTTGTGGACTGTGTGTATGTATAGCTCTGCGAATAACAACCATACACAGGTTTCCCATCCATGAATTGTGAAAAATCATATGCGTTTGTGGAGAATGTGTTTTGTGACACATCATAACAGAAACCGGCGAATTCTGTAATCATAATGTTGCCTTTATTACAATCATCAGCAACCGCTAGGGTAATGGTATTGTCTCCATGTACATCCAAACTTTCCCAGCCAGAGGGCACGGTAAATGATCCAGAAGTAATATCTCTAACATATTGTGAGACAATGGCATTTTTGTCCGTATCGTTGATATAGTAGAACGGTATAGTACCATAATCAAGCACATGAGAATCGTTTAGCCCGCTCAAACTCGTGGCTTTTGCAGATGAAGACAGATCGGTTGCTATATAATGAAGATAGTACTGTCCAGAATTCTGTAGCTTGCCGGTCCCTGTCCAATTCCTTAACCTATAATTAATCGGGTGAGACGTAAGGTAGAAGCCATCTTGATATTCACTAGGATTATTAGTGGCACTTGTAGATATATTCGCAAAAACTGTCGTAATTGATGGGAAATGATACATCTCAAAGTAAGGATTATTTGCATCATTATATACCCTTGCCTTCTTTGGGGCACAAGTAATCAGCGGTAAGCGTGTAATTGTGCCACGCTTAATCGTCAAACTTTTTGTTGTGCTCATCGTATAAATAGCATTCCCCCCTTGATATAATGTAACCTTCAAATCATTCAGCGTAGTTGTACCGCTGTTGTGATTCGTCGATATGGGAAGTGGGAAATAGAAGGTGTATTCCTCATTAGGATCCAAGCCAGAGAAAGTAAAGGTTTTCGATTTGCTTAGATTCGTAGCTAAAAGGCTTTGACACAAGCCTTTATCATAAGAAAAAGTCTTAATCGTACTTTGAAGAATAGAAAGAGCTGTTTGATCTGTAATCTTCATCGTTTTACCCGCCATATTATATGAGGCTGACGAAATTGTGAGTTTTGTGGCGGATGCCGGGATCCCCGTCATCCTGATAGCCAGTATGCCGGTCAGTGGTTTGAAGTCGTATTCCTCGTTTACATCATCATAATACCCAACCATCGGTACAATGCCATCAAGCGGAGCATCTTTGTCATATGTCAATTCGCCACCTATGGAATAATAAAAATGGGAATCGTTTCGCCCTGTATCAAATGAAATGTTAGCACCTTTTGAGTCCACCTCATAGTTAGGATAAAACGCTATTTTAGAGTCTTCGTAAGCCGGATCACCCGTCTTTGGGCTATCGCAACTGAAAGTCCTGGATTCCACCTTTTCACCAGAAGACGTAAAGTAATCCAGATCGTAAGGCTTATCCCCGCTGTTGTGCCTAATTACGCGGGCAAAAGACTCGTCCCCTTTCCAATAGAAGATAGCTCGGTGATTAACCTCATCAATCTCATATGTGGTTTTCACTTCAGGTGCCATCGTGGGTTCAGGCTCATCTTCATTATTGATAGTGGCAATAACCGTCACAGCCTCTGTTGTCAAGGGTTGCTCAGGTTTCATTATCTCCTCATTTTCTTTTTTGCAAGAAAAACAAAGGGCCAGAATAGGCAGTATAATGATATATTTATTATTCATAACCATCGAGTTTTTATTTCCAAAAATCACCGTTAGGATCCTCTTCGTCTTCAACATCCAGATAGTGCGAATTGCCATTCTTTGACGGGTTAAGAATCTGTTGCTCAAGGGCTAACCAAAGAACTTCGGTTTCCGGCATTAGGTACTTCTTCTTCATGTTGTAAAATCTGCCACCTGGTGAACAAAATCGGCCCTATTTGTACGTTAGGTGGCATGCAGGAGCCACGTGCTGCACATTTGAGGCCTTTTTTGTGCACGACAAGCCAGAAATCGGCATCTGGTGAACAAAATCTGCCTTGTTTGTGCACGACAAGCCCAAATCTGGCACCCAAATGCTTCCCGCGCCTCTAAGATGGATAATAAGGCCACGGTATTATAGAATTTGTATAATAGGTTTTGTATAATGTTTCATCAAGCATTCGCATTTGACAAACATTTTCACTATATTTGCATAACATAGTATGCGAATGCGCTACTATATGCCATGAATTTAATAATATATTATGGAATATAGCCTCGATCTTTTCACGAGAAATCCAGAAACGCTAATGATGCGGCTGGCACAGAATTGCAAGCGCCGGCGTCTGGAAAAAGGATATAGCCGAAGAACGCTGTCCCAAATAACATCCGTTCCAGCACCAAGCATAGAACGCTTTGAGAAGACCGGGAAAATATCCCTTGAATCCTTCTGCCGTCTTGCCATAGCATTCGATTATTATGAGGAGCTGGGGAATATCATGAATCAAACCAAGTACTCGACTTCCGAGGAACTGGAAAAAATCAATCGTAACCAAAACAGACAAAACGGCCGATGATAGCGCAAGTATTAAAGATTCAGGTCCTACACAATGGAGTTACCGTGGGAACCTTACAGCAGGATCCTGGCACTGGTGTTTGTGTGTTTGAGTATTCGCAAGACTGGTTGGCCAATGGCTTCTCGTTGTCTCCAACAGAATTGCCGCTTCGACCCGGTCTCTTCTACGGTAATGCGGACCGTTTTAACGGGAGCTTTGCCCTGTTTGAAGACAGTATGCCAGATGGTTATGGACTCTATCTGTTGGAAAGGATTCTCCGCAAAGAAGGCTCTTCATTAAAGGAGCTTACACCGCTTCAGCGTTTATCCATTATCGGCAAGTCCGGTATGGGAGCGCTCGGCTACATCCCTGTCATGAGAGGTTTCTCTTTGCATAAGGAGCTTGCCGATGACGAGCAGTTGGATACGGTTCAGGACGCCGCATTGAAGGTCCTCTCGGAAGCCGATACCAGTAGTGCAGAATACCTGTACTACAACAGTGCTAATTCGGGAGGTGCCCGCCCCAAAGCGGCCATTCGCACAAAAGACGGATCGCATTTTCTGGTAAAATTCCGGCATACTTATGATCCCGAGGATATCGGCCCGCAAGAGCTTCTATATATGCAAACTGCCAGGGAGTGCGGAATCCAAGTCCCCAGAATCGGCCTTGTTCGGGATAAGTATTTTGCCATTGAGCGCTTTGACATTGCGCAGAATGGCGAGAGGATTCATACCGTAACCGCAGCTGCGCTGCTCAAAACCGACTATAGGAAGCAGGATGTTGATTATACTAATCTGCTTGCCCTGACGGGCTTTCTTACGCAAGATCCGGCTCAAGTAGAAGAAATGTTCCGCCGCATGGTCTTTAACCTCGTTTGCCTGAACAAAGACGACCATGCCAAAAACTTTTCTTTCCAATGCCAGAAAGGGACTTGGACACTGGCGCCGGCCTATGATATTACCTATTCTCCCCAGGGAAGCAATGGAGAGCATGCCACTTCGCTCTTCTATGACGGGAACCCCGGACTTGACCTGGTGTTAAAGGCCGGCACAGGAATCCATATTCCCCAAACCAGGTGCCTGGAAATCATCCAAACCGTTGAGTCTGTTTGTAAAAGGAACCTGCCCCGGATTAGTTCATTATTGACGGCACCATCCACCCTACGATGACACATCCCATCGATGAGAATAGCCACTAAGCATTTTTGCAGGCATTTATATTTCAGTTCAAGTCAGATTGGTATTCCGTAGCCAACTGGTTTTTGGAGATGTGGATTTGTAGGGGTGTATTAGGCTGCGCCCAGCGTTGGATAGAGACAAATTCGGCCCCGCGGGGGCGGGGCCGAAAAATGTCAGCGTGCAGAAAGGTTAGTTCTCCCAGAGTTGTAGTTCGGCAATAGCAACTATTTTACTTGTAGAGGGATCAGTCGTTAAATCTCCAGCAGCACTCTTGGTGAATCCGATACGAATATATCTGTATGCTGTACCAGATGTCGCATATACCTGATACCACTTTCCAGCCTCTGTAGAAATGGAAGTCTTTGTCGTTATGACGGTCCATTCACCAGAAGGATCATTGGTGCCACCAATTATATACTCACGAGGCAGTTGATTGGCAGAACTTCTGGTCTTGAAGTTTACCGTGAAATTTTGAATGGTTTTAGATTCTCCGAGATCTATCTGGGCATAAATGCCATAAGTGGCATCAAGTGAAGGCGTATCGATATAGTCGGAATGCCAATGATCATCGGTCTTATCAATTAACGCAGCAGCACCAAGATTATCTCCGACGTAACTATTGTTCGTACCTGTCGAAGAAACGGAAATCTTCCCTGTAAGATCAATCATACCTTTGGTCTTTTTTCCGACATAACGGCCTAAGCACACATCCGTATTAGTTTCATCTGTACTGTCAAAGCAATTCCCGACCTTGGCTCCCCATACTACTAAGTCATTAGATGTTAACGGTGAAGAATAACCGGTACTATGAGTAGCGATTCTTAGAGTTGTGGATCCCACTTCGCAAATGTAATGAGGGTGACTTCCACTATCAGTATAAAAGGCCGCCGTTGATGCATTTTTAAACTCTGCAAATCCAGTTGATGACCCATAGCTGGTGTTGGGAGAATACACGGCATACAGAGGATTACCTGCGCTGAATCCATCCCAGGTGGTACGCATCGTCGTATGAGTATTAAGGGAAGGGTCGTAATAGTAACCGGCAAATTCGGTGAGCATTACATTACTAGTTGACGGATTATTACTTGCTTCAAGGGTAAGAGTATTATCTCCTCTTATCTCGTAATCCGTAGAATAGGATGTTGAGTAATAATATGACGTCCAAGCTCCCACATTGGTCAAAACACGCATATACTGGGAAAGAATATCTGTTGCATCCTCAGAGGTAAGAACATAAGCTTCAGCAGACGCAGACAACTTCTCTGTGGCGTCTTTATAGGTTTTTGCCACAATGTATGCCTTCCCGGATGCTGTAATATTCGTCATTGGAAGAGCCTTAGTTTCTCCATCGGCAAACGATACGATAGAAGCATCATCCGAGTCAATCAAGGCTTGACCGGCAGAGACACTGGAAGCAAGCACTACCTTTGCCGAAGTTGCATCTTTCCCTAAATCTATTGTTGCTTGTAATTCGGCTGAGGTGCCACCAGGTGTAATGGTAGCCGAGAAATCCTCGTCGGGAAGAGGAATAGCCGTTGTAATCTCAGAAATCTTATTTCTCTCAATCAAAACATTTGACGGAGCTGAAACTTGCCTTAATACATTACTGTCGCTATCCAACAAACGCACTTTGAAACCACTGTTCAGCGTTCCAACCGGAACAGGGAAATAGAACGGGAGGCTGGTTTGACTTGTCCAATCTGTATATTCGGCATTGAAAACCTGCTCGCTTGCCGTTGAGGTAGTGGTCATGGCAATGTATGCGCCAGTCCCGCTTCCTGTCAGAGTATAAGTGCCATTCAGTTTCTGGCCTTCTGAATAAAGCTGGACCTTGGCCAGGCGGGCATCTATATTAGATACTGTGACCTTCAAGATACCAGTTGCTGTATGGAATCCGAAATTTCCGTCCCCATCCTTGACACCAATCAAAGGTATATACTGCATGGGACTACTTACGCTGGCTTTGACATAATCACTAACCACGACACTGTTGGCGCGAACCTCCGCCGTACCTAAGTTAACTGCTTGATAATTGCCGATATTCCATGTTTCATCGGGACAATAAGAGTTTGCTTTTGCAGGGTAAAAAGCATATTCTCCCAGTCCCCAAGTATCCGAAGGGAGCGAGCCAGATGACTTATAGTTTGCGGTTGTTCCGGCATCACTATTATTATAGAATAGCCAGCGGTCTCGAGTACTATCGGATTTTTTGATTAACTGCATGGAAATGATTTCTTCCCCATCCCAACTAAATGTTGTTTCGCCAGCATACGTTGTTTTCGTTACATCTCCATCAACGACATAAGCCTTGATGGAGAATCCCTCGTCCACAGGTGATTGTACAGGCTCGTTTGTCTCTTTGGCGCAAGAAGCCAGAATGAGAACGGCAAGGCCGAGATATGATAGAGTCTTCTTCATGGTTCTTCGTTTTAATAATTAATCTCCCCAGCCCCAGTCATAGGTGTTTTTCTCACCACTAATGTTTTCTCCGCCCGAATTTCCACCCGATGCGTCCAAAATTGCTTGTTCCACCGCAAGGTTCAAAGTTTCCACCTCCGGCTGCATGTATAGTTCTTTCATGTTGTATAATTGATTATTGGTTATCGTCTTATCTGGCACCCAACTCCCTCAACAGGTACTTAGTTATTGCCTAACTGCACTGCAGGTGAAACAAGCGCCAGTTTGCAAATAAACGAAAAAAAAATGAATAAACAAATAAGTAGCTAAATGACAGCTAAAATATCATTCCGTTCGTAATGTTTCGTCTGAACGGAATGGGCCGGGCCCTCATCGCCCGGCAAGGGCGCAATAATCGGCATATACATCCCTTACCACGTCGTCCCAGTTCAGGTACAGGTCCCTCTGCGCAGCAGCGGAAACGCGCGCATAGGCGGCCTCATCGGCCAGGATAGCCAGCACCAGCCGGGCAAAATTCTCCTCGCCGGGGGCCGATACATAGCCATTCACCCCGGGCTTCACCGTAGCCGCCGTGCGGGCGCCCTCCAGGAACACCGTCGGCGTACCCTGGCATGCGGCCTCAATCTGCACCAGCGAATTGGCATCGTAGAGCGACGGAAACAGGAACAGCTTAGCCCGGGAATACAGATTCTCCAGCATCTCCCGGTCAGATACCAGGCCGCACATCACGACCTCGTCCTCCAGACCCAGTTCCTTGACCAGTTTTGCCAGCTTGTCCTCGTCCTGCCCCTTCCCCACAAACAGCATCCTGAAGTTCCTCAGGCCCATTTCCTTGGCCTTGGCAAGGGCGCGTACGGTAAAGTCAATGTTCTTGATGAAGTTGATTCTGCCCACAAAGAGGAACACCGTTGCTTCTTGTGGGATGTTATACGTCTGGTTGACGATTTGCGCCGCCTTGTCTTTGTCGGCCACGGGCCGATGGTCGGTGGCGTTGAGCCGCACCTTGCAGGGCGCCTTGAGGCCGTATTCCTGCTGGTAAAGCTCCTGAATGCCCGCGTTCACGGCCCAGCACTGGTCGCAGGCATTGAACACCCGCATGAGGGCATCCATGGCCACGTTCAGGGCCGGCTTGAACTTGAGCGGTTTCTCAAAGTCCTGCTTGTACTGCGAATGCAGCGTGGCCACCGCCGGCAGATGGTGCAGCTTGGCATATGCCACCCCGGCCAGGCCGACTGCGAAGGGGGAGTGGATGTGCACCATGTCTATGCCGCTGAGGACTACGCGGGCCTCGAACACAGGATCCAGCGCCGGTGTGGGGATGTCGTAGTCGTAGCTGATGAGCGGCAGCGAACTGCAGCGGATCACCTTATAGGGCATTTTTGCATCTTCTTTCCGGGAAAAACCACGGGTCTCGGGGCAAAACACCACTACGTCACAGTATTTAGTGAGCCGACGGGCATAATTGTCCACCACTTTGATGACACCGTCCACCATGGGGTACCAGGTGTCTATGAACAAGCCTACTTTTTTCATAGAAGATCAGGTTACTTGTATTTCGCAAGATAGCGAATCTTTTTGAAGTTAAAATTATAATTCGGCAATATTTTTGATTTTTGCCGTTTTATAATTATTTTTGCAAAAAAGAAAGGTATGAAGTACCCAAAGTATGAAAAGGAAATAGGCGAACTGCTGTCCCGGGAAGGAGAAATCGGGGTGCAGGACTTTGTGGACATCTACGGGGATATGCCCATGCCGTCGGTGTATGCAAGAATCCGGGGGCTGGTGCAGGAGGGGAAGCTGTCGGTGGTAGGAAAGGGCCGATATATCGGCATCCCCAAACCGGCGTACCGGGTAGAGATTACCCCCTGGATGAGGTCCTGCGCCGATATCATGCGAGATGGACTGGAGGGCGTCAACTACTGCATAACAGAGCGGGGCGGGAACCTGGAGGTAGAGGTAGAGAAAGCCGACATGGCCCGTACCGTCAATGTGCTTCGGCAGCACTTTGGCAAGGTGATGTACAGCAAAGACGTCAAGTTATTGGCCGAGCCCCCTGTCGGCTTTGTGCTGGTTGGCCGAATGGTGTCAGAAGCCCCGCTGCTCGCAGAAGAAGACATAGACGTGTCCTCGCCGGAAAAAGAGTTGGTAGATGCCGTCTGCCGAAAGGAAGACGTGGCCGCATCCTTCCAGCGCATGTTGGAGGTGTATCCTGTCAATCAGGACAAACTGTTGCGGTATGCGTCCAGGCGGGGCGTGAGCCAGGAGGTTAAGGATTGCCTTAAACAGGTAAACCAGCAACGGGTACAAATGTTTGCCAGCATTCAGCGTTATCTGGCCCACACCCAAATAATCCGGGCCTGGGTGTTCGGCTCTTTTGCCCGCCGGGAAGAAACAGACACCAGCGATCTGGATTTGCTGGTAGATTATGACAAGACTAATATTCCATCTCTAATTACCCTCATCGAATATCAATTAGATATGGAGGAAATGATTGGCCGTGAAGTTGACCTAATTGTAAATGGCGCCCTAAGACCCTTTGCAAAACCATCTGCAGAACGAGATAAATACTTGATATATGAGAGATAAAGCAAATGACAGTGCAAGGCTCGAACTGATGCTAGAGGCACTTACAAACATTGAGGCGTTTTTAACTGACATCACCGACTACAACCAGTTTGTCGGTAATAAGATGCTATGCCACGCCGTAATTTACAACCTCCAGTGTATTGGAGAAAGCGGTTACATGTTAACTAAGGAATATAAAGATTTGCATCCAGTTGTTAAATGGAAGGCCATTGAAGGATTGCGTCATGTCCTGGTGCATGATTACTATCAAGTGGAACTTGAGACGATATGGTCAATAATCCAAAATGATCTTAACCCATTGCAGCTATTCCTTCAATCAGAAGTTAAGGATTCGTGACATCTCACCCACGGGGATTGTAATTGTTTTTAGTACGTTTCCCCATGTTTCGCTTGCAGATGAGTTTTTTTTCTTATATTTGCCGAATGCCACTGAATTTATTATAACAATACTACTATAACTTATGAAAAAAACCTACTTGCAACCCGAAGCGGAGGTGATTTGGCTAAAAATGGAAGCCATAATTTGCACGTCCGGTGATAGCGAAGACCTCACGGTCGATCCCGGCGTAGACCCCTGGTCCGCCCCCATGTTCACCGATTTCCCTTCACTCTTTTAATTGAAATGCGTATGAAAAAGGCTTTATACTTCTCGATGGCCGTTGCCGTCGTTGCGCTTGCTTCCTGCGCAAAACAAGAGACCGAAATTCTCCAGCAAAATCAAGGGAAGTCCCATGTGATCCATGCCGTTATCGACGACCAGGATCCCGTTTCTAAAACCACTTATACCGACGCTGGTGTCTTCAGCTGGGTGAAGGATGACGAACTGAAACTCATCGTATATAGTGCTTCCGATGGCACAAAAGCGGCCAATTTCTATCGTTACCGGGCTCAAAGTACGGCTGCACACGTAGATTTCGCCTGCACAGGCACCCCTGATTTTGTAAAATACCCTCGTGCCGGCGTTGCTGTTTATCCAAGTGACCTTACTATAGGAGGTAAATATGGTGCTTACAGTGTTACCCTTCCTGCCAGCTATTCTGTTTCCGGCACCGATTTCTCGGCCGTAAAGGTTCCGCTCATCGGTACCACTACCCCGGACGACGGAGAGGACTACACTTTCAGGACTGCCGTTGGCGTGCTCAAGGTTACCCTCTCGAATGTGCCCGTTGCTGCCCGTAAACTGGTGCTCACCAGTGCCTTAGACAACCTTTCCGGCGTATTCTCCCTGGATGCCGAAAACGGTCTGCTTATGAGTTCCGCTTCCGATGCGGGTCACAGCATTACTGTGAACTTCCCTCAGCAAACGGCCGGATCCACCATCAGTGTCTATATCCCCGTTCCGGTAGGCACCATCAGTGCTGGCGCTACGCTGGAGGTTCAGCAAAGTGATGGGACCGCCATCAAAACAACAGCAGCCACCACCAAGCCCATCACCATCACGCGTGGCCACTTGACCCCGATTTCCACTGTTATCTCTGTCGAAGACTGGGTGTCCCTGGGGACCGGTAAGTATATGGACGATCATGGCTTCTACTATCTGGGTAATAGCGGTCGTACTGCAGAGGATTATGCCTCGGTAGAGATTCAGCAGCATGCCACAGAGACCTATCGTTACAGAATTGCCAGCCCGTATGCAACTTGCCATGATGTCTCTACTTATATTCCCAATGCCGCTGCATATTTGGAAATTAATCTGCGCCCGGATTTGGGAACCGACATGGTTGTGAACCATTCATATAAGTACAACAACGGCACATCAACCATGTTCGATTGCCCTTATTGGGGTTATGACGCCAATTACTTCAATAGCCGTGTTATCAAGTACGACGGCTCCGGTAATCCGGCCAATATTCAGCTGGCCCCCAAGTATTTTGCTTTTGCTGGTGATTATACTGCGGCCAACTGCGCCCAGAATCCCAAGATTGAGATTGTGTTCCCGGGCGCTACGCCCATGTTGGCAAATGTTTTCGGCTATGTGGCCAGCTGCTCTGCTTCTTATAGCGAGGGGAATGTAACGGTCACTGTCGGAGGAATCGCTACCGCCGTAAAGGTCAAGGCTGCCACCACAATCAAAGCTGCTGTAGATGCTCTCATGGAAGGTGACGCCGACCTTACCTTCAACGAGTCTGGAAGTCAGGCGTTGACCGGACTTGCCAGCGGCAATTATTACCTGATATATAAGGTGGAGACCAACGGCCATGGCTATACCTTTGTCAATGCCGGGACATTCTCTACGTATACCGAGATTCCGTTGGATGCATCTATGATTTCGGTGAGTATCGATGCTGGTAAGAAAGACGGCAGTTCGCATTATGACGGAGCAGGAAAGGGTGCCCTGGTAGATGGCGATATTTCTACTTTCTGGCATACTCCCTGGGAGGCTAATGATGATACTTATTACAATTGGAGCGATTTGGATGCTACTTATGGTGCCTACATCGATATTGACCTGGGTGAAAGCAAAACAGTAACTAGTTTCCAGTATCGTGCTTGTCTCAGAAATGGCTCAAGTGATTTTCCGAAACACGTGGTTATTTACACATCGGCTGACGGAACAACCTGGACACAGGTCAATGAAGTTGCCAACATTTGTTCTGGCATCTTGGCCGGCTCCTGGATTAATCCTATCAATTGCACCAGTGCTGCAGCCCGGTATATCCGTTTCTCCATCATTGAGAACACGTCCGGTAAAGACTTGCGTGATCCTTCTGCTAATGGATGTACCCACTTGGCCGAAATCAAGATTTTCGAATAGTATTATTTGGCCCTACTTCGGCTGGCTCCACTCACGTGGGGCCAGTTTTTTTGTTCCCCTGCTCGTAACGTGCATTGGGACCTGCACATTAAGAGCGAAAAAGGCTCAAAATGCGCGTAATGTGCACGGTTTTTGGCACGTTAGCCGCACTGGGGTTGCGGTAACGTCCCATCTGTTGGACCGTTGGGCAGGGCGAGGCAGCCGCTCCTGATTCTTGTGTAAAACGTAAGTAATTGTGCGTCAGTGAGTTGCATTTACATTGTCCCAGACGCAGAGCATGACCGCCCAGAAAGGGGGCCTAGAACCTTACCTGCACCCGCACTGGGTAGTGGTCGGAGAGGGATTGAAGCCCCTGGGTGGGGACATCGGCGGCAAGAACCTCTACAGGGGCGGCGTCCAGCAGGCAGAAGACATAGTCGATGCACTTCCGGGGCCCGCCGGCACCAGAACCCCCGACGGCCGGATAGCTCGGCGAATCCCCGGAGAGCCGGCGCCAGCAGCGCTCAAGCTCTGCAATGACCGGGCTGTCGGGCAGGGCGTTCATGTCGCCGCAAAGGAAGACCGGCCGATGGCAGCCGGCGTAATGCGCCGTGAACCACTCGTTAAGCGCACGTGCCTGGGCCAGCGCCGCCGAACGGGAAGAAAACTCCAAATGGGACGAAGCAAACACGCAGGAGGCTGTTTCCAGTAC
>CAJOHK010000003.1:0-6253 GCA_905234285.1 uncultured Bacteroidales bacterium | reverse complement strand
CTGCCGCCCGCCTGCGGCAGGGCCACGGAATACCGCGCCAGTACGGGCTCCCGGGAGAGCACGGCGTTGCCGTAGGAACCGCCCGCGAAGGACATGGCCGCGGCAAAGTGGCTGCCCCAGCCGCCCAGGGCATCGGCCAAATCCTGTACCTGAAAAGTGCCGTGCCGACGGTTGCAGCTGTCGGTTTCCTGCACGGCCAGCAGCGAGGCCCCGCTTTCCCGCACAAAGCGCGCGATGCCGGAAACGCCGCTCTGGGGGTACTTCCCAAAGACGCCCACGTTGTAGCTCACCAGCGTGGCCTCCTGCGGGAACCATCGGCGCAGCAGCGAGCGGCAAAGCTCGGCGGTGTCATCGGCGGCGGGCCGGTCTGGCCCGGTGGGCGGCTCGGCGGCCAGTTCAAAGGCCCGGCAGCGCTCGTCAAACACCTGCTGGTCAAAGGCCCTCCCCTCCCGGAGGCAGGCTAATTCCTCTTCCAAGAACAGATCCCAGCGCGGCGCGTAATAGGCGTCTATGAGCCCGCTCCAGAGCCGGGAGGCGTAGTCGTTGAGCCCCGGTACGGGACCCCAGATGGTGAGGAGTTGCCATGCGTCGTGCCGATAATATCCCTCCTCGGAAGGCCCCGAGGCCCAGGAGGCGGCATCGGCGAGCCAGGTGTCCAGGCGGCTGTGCGGGTCGCAGGCGGTGAGGGCGGCCAGGTCGTCCAGAAGCGTACGCATCTCCGAGGCAGCCAGCTCGGCGGCAGAAAGATCCCGCGCCCGGCAGGCGGCCACAAAACGGTCCCGGAGCACGGCAAAATGGTTTCCCAGCGCCTGGGAGCCCAGGGCTATGGCATCGGTCTTCCACCAGGGATGCTGGGACGGCGCCTGCACCAGCTGCCGCCAGGCGCGCACCAGGGTTACATTATTATAAGGTGTATGGTTAATCACGGTCCAGTGGTGATAGCCGCTTTCGCAGGGGCGTCCGCACACCAGAGCGCCCTCCGAGAAGGAGCCGCGCACATAAATGCTGTCGGCCAGCGTCCCCCACAGGCCTTCGGGGCTGCCATGACGGCGTCCCAGCGCGGCCAGCCATGAAGAGTCGGACTGGCCGGTTTCCCATGCGCGGTCCAGCACATACTCGTAAAACCATTGGTTAAGGCCGAATCCTTCCAGCGTGCAGCCGATGCCGGCCGCTCCGCCTTCATCCAGGGCTTCGGTGATGCGCTCGCTTTCCTTGCCGAAGGGCCCGGCCAGGCGGGTATTGCCGCCAAAGTTGCCCAGGTAGCAGAAGATATAGGGCTGCCCGTAGAAGCCGTCGGTGAGCTTCCACACGGGCACATTCTCGGTGTAATAGTCTAAAACCGTCACTTTCCCCTGCGGAACCGCCTCCAGATAGGCCCGGATGTTTTCCTGCGTCCAGTGTTTGCTGTCGTTGTAGAAGAGCCAGCCCATCTGCACCCATTGGGCCTCGGGGTCTACGGCCTCCACCGAGGCATAGGCTCCCTTGCCGAAGCGGGAGAGCACTTCCGGCTCCCAGGACGGCGGCGGCACCTCGTTAAAAAGGTCGAATCCGTACACGTGGTCGGTGCCGTAGAGGCGGGTCTGCGCCTGCAGGAATCGGCGCTGGATGAGGGCGTAGAGGCTGTCTTCCGGGGAGAGGAAGTGGCAGCGGTTCTCCTCGGGGAAGCCGCACCAGCGGGCTACGTCGGTAATCTGCGCCTCGGGGCAGAGGGCTTGCAGCCGGGCGGGGACGTGGCCGGCAAAGGCGGGCAGCACGGGCTTCATCCCCAGGGCCCGTTCCCGCTGAACGATGCGCTTTTGCAGCGCCGCCTGAGCGTCAATCCAGCCTTGGGGCAGGGGACCATGGACCCCGTCGATATTGCACATGCGGTGCCAGGGGAGGTAGGCGGGGCCCGTGAAGTAGGCGCGTGTCTCCTCGTCGCTCAGGCCGAAGCTGCGCCAGACTTCCTGCCACACGGCTTCCTGCCCGGTGATGGAGAGCGGCAGATTCACGCCCTGCAGGGCCATCCAGTCAATGAAATGCTCCCACTGCTCCCAGCCCCACCAGGGCATGGTGTAGCCGAAGGTGCAGTAGTTGAGGAAGAAGCGCTGCGGCACCAGGGCGTTCCCGTAGACGGGCTCGGGGACCGCCGGCATGGCCTCCGGTAGGCCGATGGGATCGTCGACATACCATGAGACGGTAACGCCGCACCAGTCCTTGAGGTAGCGGTTCAGGCCCACCGTCATGGCGCTGACGCTGCTGCCTTCTACTATCAGCTGCTGGTCCTGGGTCCAAAAGCGGTAGCATTCGGTGCTGTCCTGGGTTTGGACAAAGCGGATCTTGTAGGCGGGAACCAGCCTGTGGGCCAGTTCCGAGGCGGCTTTCTCGGCGGGAGTGGCGCAGGCGCTGAGCAGAGTGGCGGCCAGGGCGGTCATGATGAGGAGCTTGTGCATTTTTAAAAATTTCTATCACAAAGATAACACAAAAGAAAAAAATTATTATATTTGTATGGCTATACCACAGTAGAACACACCAAATAACCAATAAAACCTCGTAATTATGAAAAGATTCCTAAAAGTTCTCTTCGTCTTTTCGTTAGCCGCAGGCCTTGCCGCCGGCTGCGCAAAAGAGTACGACGACACTGAGCTCAAGGGCAAGGTAGACGCCCTCAGCTCAGAGGTTAACACACTCAAAGCCAATCAGCAGGCCATGCAGGCCGTGATTGACGTCTGGAAAAAAGGTGGCTATATTGCCAACATCGACAACTCTGTCCCTGGCCAGCACACCATTACTTTCTATGGCACCGAAGGCAAAACCGTTGTCCTCTATGACGGCCAGGATGGCGCAGATGGCGATAAAGGCGATAAAGGTGATAAAGGTGACAAAGGCGATAAGGGCGACAAAGGTGATAAGGGCGATGCCGGTGTAGGCGGAGACTCTTATTTCAAGAGCGTTGTTACCACCGAGGACGGCGTAACCTTTACCCTCCAGGACGAGACTTCCTTCACCATTCCTTTTGCCAAGGCTTTCAAACTCGTCATCGAGAATACCAGCGCCGAGATTGAGGCTGGCAAGCCTGTAGAGTTCCCTTATACGATTCAGAACGCCAATGCCACCACTACGGTAGAGGTATTTGCCGGTAACAACTATGAGGCTGTGGTCAACGAGACCGACAAGAAGATTGTGGTCACTCCTCCCACTCCCGCCGTTGCTGGTAGCGTCCTCGTATGGGCCCAGAATGAGGAAGGCCTCATGTCCATGCGCAAGCTCTCCTTCATTGTTAAGGCCGATGTCAAGATTGAAGCCGAGGACATCGAAGAACTGCAGGCTATCCCTGCCGATGCCGCCGATGTGGAGGTTCCTATCGTTTCCAACGTGCCCGTAGAGGTGGTAGAACCCGAGGTAGACTGGGTAACCGCCGAGATTGCCAAGGCCAACTACAAGCTCGTTCTCACCTTCACCGAGAACACCACCGGTGAGCCTCGTGAGACCGCTATCAAGATTGTCCGCGCCGACAATGGCTCTCAGGTCCAGGAAATCAAGATTGTCCAGACCGCTACCAAGGCCGAGCCCGCCGAACCGACGCCGCTTGACAGCAATGTTGAATGGACTATTGTGGAGTCTGCTTATGATAAGGTCACTACGCCTCAGGGTGGTGCCAATGTGCTCAATGTTACCTACAACGATGTAGAGTATAAGAACGTAGATCATGTGAAGTTGGGAACGTCAAAGAAAGTGGGCAAGATTACACTCAAGCTTCCCAAGGGAACTGTATATGTTTCCTTCTGGGCTACTGGTTGGACAACCCAAAAGGGTATCCTGAGCATTCCTGCCCTCAACAAGACGATTGAGGTTCCTGCCAATGCTGGTGTGGCGGGTACCGAATTCAACGTTTCCGTTGCCGATGCAGACAAGTTCAGCATCACCCTGCCTCAGGCACTCGCCGAGGATACGGAAGTGGCCGTTGAAACCACTACCGACGGTCTCAGGGTAGTTCTCTTCGGCATTGTCGCTTCCGACGCCGTACCTACTCCCAAGATGACGGTGGCCGATATTAAGGCCCTGTGCACCACCACTACCAAGGTTCCGTTTAAGGGTGAATTCGAAGGCATGTATGTCAATTACATTGTTGGCACCGATCATGTCTATCTAGAAGACGCCAGTGGCGCTATCCGTTTCTATGATGAGAATACCAAACTCAAAGTAGGAGACAAGATCTCCGGTCTTGTGAGTGGTACTTGCCTGCTGGATAGTCAAAGCCGTCCTCAGATTAGCACAATTGACTGGTGGACCGAACCCGGCGGAAAGAAAGAATCCGACATGCAGGCCGAGATGCCCAAGCCTATGACCGGCACACTTGCAGAGTTCGCCGCTATGGACATCAAGGACATTATGTTCCGCCGTGTGACTTTGGAGGGTGTGGAATTACAGGCCGCAGTGAGCGCTAAGGGAAATCAAGTTAATGTCTCCGACGGAACGGGCACATATCCTGTATATGTAAACTGTAATCCCGGCCAGACCATCGCAAAAGGAAGCAAAGTTTCCTTCACTGGTAGCTTTGATGTGAACGGCACAACGGCTGTGATTAAACTCCACGCAGTTGCTGATGTTACCAAGATTGAGGCTCCCAAGACCACTAAGGTCACCAAACTGTGGGAGAAGATTTCCGGTGATACGGAACACGGAATTACCGGCTCCTGGATGGCTTCTCTGTCGGCTGGTGGGAAGACCGGTAATGCTCAGGGAGACCGCAACATGACGATGGACCGTAACTATGTTTATGTTGCCGAATTCAACGATTCTAAGAATATTTGGGCTATTGGAGTAGATGATCCTACTAATGTCAAGTTGCTTCCCACTACTACTGTGAAGAATGCCGGCCTTGCAAACAACTATCTTAGCTGTGCACGTGCAATCCGTAATACCAATTCCACATACAACGGCGGTAATGATGTTCTGATTGTATCCAACCTCAGCCAAGATGGTGGCGCCTGGCTCTATGTTTACGACAGTGGTATCGAGGCCGAACCGCGCATTGTTGAAATGAAGAATGCCGCTGGTCGTCTTGGCGATACATTCACCGCACTTGGTGATTACGAGAAATGCATGCTTACCTTCGGCAAACACGGCGGCAATGGATTTGTTCATTTCCAACTTCCTGTCACCGGTGCAAGTACTTCTCTGCAGAACCGTTATCAGATTCAAGTAGGTGGTGCCGACACAAACATTGATGGCTTCCCTGCATTCTTCTGCTTCCCCGGAGACCTGACTAAGGGTGTATATGCCCGTAGGGGTGAGTATCGCGCCATGTATGCCGAAGCCGCAACGACCAACGATAAGGTTTGGACGGAATGGGATGTGAAGTATAATACATCGGCCGTGAAACTTCACTATGGTTCCGACACCGACAACGCCAATGGTTTCGCAACCGGTTACAACTTCCTTGAGTTCAACGGAAAGCGCTATGTGATTTATGGCCGTTATCCTACGGCCGGTAGCGCCGAACTTGTGATTCGCGAAGGTGAACTCACCGACGATTGGACAGCTATCATGGGGCTGGACGGCGGTACCGCACCAAAGGCACGATTCTTCTCCGAGAAGTTTGTTACCAAGGATTCGAACTACACCTCCAGCAATACTGGCCTGGATGTTGCAGTATACAAGAAGAGCGAGACAGAGGTTCTCATTGCTATCGATAAGCAGAATGTAGGTCTTGTAGTTTACAAGATGACTGCCGAATAACCTCCAGAATAACTATTGATACCTTTTTCAGGGCGGTTCCCATCCCGGGGCCGCCCTGATTTTTGTGATCACTTAAAAGTAAGCATACGATAAAGTACGACTGTTGGTTTGACTAAGTAGGATGTAACTTTGTCCCACTAATATCAAACCAACAGTTTTATGATAACTCGAGAACAAATCGAAGAGATCCAGGCTGAGAGTCGGGAGAAAGGGATCTCTATCAAGCGCGTATTACAAGAAAAGGGCATTCCGGAACACCAATACTTCTGGTGGAAAAAGAAATATGCCCGCGAAGCCGTCCCGGAAGAGTTCGTACCTGTGGCCGGCGGCATGCCACCGGCAGTAATGGCGGCCACAACGTATCCGGGCTCACGCGGGAAGTCCAAAGCAGATCCTGTGGCAGAGAACTGGATGAGTATCGAACTCCGCACGGTTGCCGGTACGGACATGCGCATCCAGGGCGGTCTGACTCCTGCGATGGTATACACAATCCTGAAAAGCCTGTAGTTATGTTCAGCCTTGGAGACGGCAC
>CAJOHK010000002.1 GCA_905234285.1 uncultured Bacteroidales bacterium | reverse complement strand
CCTGCAACGGCAAATCCTGGAGCGAGAGCCTGCTGCTCACTAATTACAAACCCACCACCATCGACGCCGACCAGTGGGTGAAGACCGCCCACGACAACGGCTTCAAGGAAGTGATCCTTACCGCCAAGCACCACGACGGCTTCTGCCTCTGGGACAACCCCGAGAGCACCACGGACGTAGCCAACGCCAATTGCACCAACCACACCGACGTTGTGAAGGCCGTTCGCGATGCCTGCACCAAGTACGGCGTGAACCTGGGCATCTACCTCTCCCCCTGGGACCGCATGATTGAGGTGAGCGGCCTTAGTACCAGCCAGTACGAGACCAAATACAAGAACGCCATCAAGGACCTCATGACCAAGTATGCGCCCGTGGTGGAATTCTGGTTCGACGGCAACCATGCCGGCGATTTCAACTGGCCTTCCGTGAATCAGACGGTCTTTGACCAGAATCCCGACTGCGTCATCTTCTCCAACGGCGGCCCCGGCTGCCGCTGGGTGGGCAACGAGAACGGCGATGCGGCCGAGACCAACTGGGCCACCCTCAACATCAAGGGCCGCGGCCTCTCCCCCAGTAACCTCCCCGGAAGCTACGAGAGCTACCTGGGCGGCGGCGACAAAAACGGCGACAGCTGGTGCGCCGCCGAGTGCGACTTCTCCATCCAGGCCATCGGCGACCACAACGGCTGGTTCTACGGAGCCAACGACTCCCGCAAGACCGCCAAGCAGCTCATGGACCTCTATTACAAGAGCGTGGGCCGCAACGGCGTGTTCCTGATGAACGTGCCTCCCTCCGACAAAGGCGTCATCGACAGCAAAGAGGTGGCTATTATAGAGGAATTCACGCGCATGCGCGAGAGCGTGTTTGGCACCAACCTGGCCGACGGCGCCACTGCCACTGCCACCAAGGTACGCGGCAATTACGCCAGCAAATACGGCCCCCAGAACCTCCTGGACGGCAACTTCGACACTTACTTCGCCACCGACGACGGGGACCGGGCCGTAGATATCGAGATTACCCTCAGCGGCAGCAAGACCTTCAACCGCGTCATGCTGCAGGAATACATTCCGCTGGGCCAGCGCGTAGAGAGCTTTACCGTGCAGGTGAAGAAGAACGGCAGCTGGAGCACCTGGAAGAGCGGCACCACCATCGGCTACAAGCGCATCCTCATGGGCAGCAGCGTTACCGCCGACGCTGTGAAGATTCAAATCAAGAGTTCCCTGGCCTGTCCCGTCCTGAACGGATTCGGCCTGTATAACGATACGGTTTCCGGTTTGTAATGAAAAAGACACTTCTTTTAGCCGCCATCCTGATGGGCACAGCCGCCTGCGGCCCCAAGGACGGCATCCGTACCATCCGCACCACCACTCAGACCGAGGCCGACCTCGGAAAAATCAAGGAAATCGACGGCCCCGTCACCGTCCGGCTCCTGTGCAAGAACGACTATCCCGACACCCTGTACCCCGTTCAGATGCACACCCCCTGCGGCTGCACCGAGGTGCGCTTTGACCGCAAGCCCGTGGCGCCCGGCGAGGACGAGGTGCTGGAAGTCACCTACAACCCCGCCTACCGGCCCGGGCCCATGATGGAGAGCATCGACGTGTATTACGCCAACTCCCCCGTCCGGAGCCGCAACTTTGTGATCAAGGGAGAGGTTATCGGCTACAAGCACCCTATTGAAGAAGACCGTCCTTATGCCTTTGGCGAAGGCCTGTACCTGAGCCACAAGGTGCTGCACTTTGGCACCAAGGGCGCCGGGCA
This sequence comes from uncultured Bacteroidales bacterium, assembly GCA_905234285.1. Lineage (GTDB taxonomy): Bacteria > Bacteroidota > Bacteroidia > Bacteroidales > UBA932 > Cryptobacteroides. The sequence goes on along the minus strand of CAJOHK010000002.1, from coordinate 90,797 downwards.
GACCGGCGAGATGTTCTTCCGCCACGGCAACGGCAACAAGAAAAAGGCCACCGTCACCTTTGACATCCCCGAGGAGTGGCAGCCCTACCTTCGCATGCGGCAGCCCGGCAAGATGAAGGCCGACGAGCGCGACACCCTGCACGTGAAGTTTACCATGCCCTCCCCCGCCGACACAGTGGAATTCGTCATCCAGCCGCGCGTGAACGGGGTTCCTACTGCGGAAGTGCTCACTGTCAAGGCCTTCCCGAAGGTTTTAGCAAAAGATTAGCAAAAAAGTTTTAGCAAAACCCGGTGAAATACCAGATATTATTCGTATCTTTGTTTCGCTAAAACATTATAGCAAACAATATTAACCAATAACCAACCTCTATGAGTTACCAACTTAAGAAAGTTCTGGCAGGTGCACTCGCGGCATTTGCTGGGCTGCTCGTCTGTGGCTCAGTCGCTTTGGCCCAAAACCGGACCATTACGGGTACAGTCATAGATGACTTCGGAGAGCCGCTCATCGGCGCCAGCGTGACGGTGGAGGGAGACGCAACGGTGGGTGCCATCACCGACCTGGACGGTAAATACAGCATTTCCGTCCCTGCCCAGGCACAGGCCCTGCGCTATTCCTACATCGGCCAGGAGGACGTCGTGGAACAGATTGCCGGACGCTCCGTAATCAACGTAACCATGGCAGCCGCCAACAACGTCCTCAATGCGACGGTTGTTACGGCCATGGGTATCAAGAAGGAGGAGAAATCCCTCTCCTACAACGTTCAGCAGGCCAAGATTGAGACCGTGAGCCCGGTGGGCTCCTTTGTGAACGGCCTCAACGGTAAAGTGGCCGGCGTGTCCATCAGCCAGTCCTCCACGGGCGTGGGCGGTTCCTCGCGTATCGTCATGCGTGGTTCCAAATCCATCAACAACAACAACAATGCGTTGTACGTGATTGACGGTATTCCCATGCAGTCGCTGCGCGGCATCCAGCCCGAGGGCGAATATGCCGGTGCCGGTCAGACCGGTGATGTGCTGGGTTCCCTGAACCAGGACGACATCGAGAGCATCTCCGTGCTCTCCGGCCCTTCGGCCGCCGCCCTGTACGGTGCCAACGCCGCCAACGGTGTCATCATCATCACCACCAAGAAGGGCGGTAAGGAAAAGCTCAGCATCGACTATTCCAACAACACCACCTTCTCGCGCGCCTACGTAATGCCTCAGTTCCAGAACACCTACGGCCCCACCAGCCCGGGTTCCTACTACAGCTGGGGCAACAAGCTGGACACCCCGTCCACCTACAACCCGCGCGACTACTTCCAGACGGGTTTCAACGAGGTGAACTCCCTGGCCGTTTCCTCGGGCACCGACCGCAGCCAGACCTATGTATCCGGTTCCGTAGCCAACGCCCGCGGCATTGTGCACAACAACAATGTAAACCGCTACAACCTGAGCTTCCGTAACACCACCGATATAGTGAAGGACATCCTCACCCTGGATGTGAACGTCACCTACGGCCATGTGTTCGAGCAGAACATGATTGCCCAGGGCGAGTACGGCAACCCCGTGGTTCCCGTGTACCTCTTCCCTGCCGGCGACGACTTCTCCAAGCTGCAGGTTTACGAGCGCTTCGACACCGGCCGTAACATCAAGACCCAGTACTGGCCCTACGACTTCACCATGTCCATGCAGAACCCCTACTGGATTACCGAACACCAGAAGTGGCAGAACAAGAAAAACCGCCTCATGGGTGTGGCCCAGCTCTCCTACAAGCCGTTCAAATGGCTCACCCTGAGCACCCGTGCCAAGTATGACCGCACCGACGAGCTGCAGGAGCAAAAGTTCGATGCCGGCACCAACACCCTGTTCACCGAGGGTTCCAAACACGGTTACTACAGCCACAACAACCAGTACACCGAGCAAAAATTCGCCGAGGTCCTGGCCACTGTGAACAAATACTTCGGAGACAACATCATCAGCCTTTCCGGCGTGGTGGGTGCCAACATCGATGACATCCTCTTCCGCTCCGACCTTACCAGCGGTCCCCTGGCCCAGGTGAACAACAAGTTCGACCTGAACAACATCGACCTCACCAGCTCTCACACCCGTCTTTACAGCGGCGGCTGGCATTCCCAGAACCAGTCCGTGTTTGCCAACGCCCAGGTGGGCTGGCGCAGCCGGATTTACCTGGACGCCACCTTCCGCGCCGACTGGAACTCCTCCCTGTGGACGGCCGGTGCCATCACCTATCCTACGGTAGGTCTTTCCGGTATCATCACCGAACTCATCCCCGGCATGAAGAGCAAGTTCTTCCCCTACTGGAAGATCCGCGCCTCTTACTCCGAGGTAGGTAACGCCCCCGATCCCGCCCTCTTCCTGCTGGATCCCCGCATCGAGCAGAACAACGGCAAGGTGGGCACCAGCACCACCAGGGCCAACACCACCCTCAAACCGGAACGCACCAAGTCCTGGGAAGTAGGTACCAACATCCACTTCTTCGACAGCAAAGTCCAGTTGGACGCTACCTATTATAAGTCCAGCACTTACAACCAGTTCTACGATCCCCGCATCACCTCTACCTCCTTCACCAGCAACATGTTCCTGAACGGTGGCCAGGTAGACAACCAGGGTGTGGAAATGATGCTGCGCTACGACGACAGCCACGGCAAGTTCAACTGGGGCACTTATCTCACCTGGACCTGGAACCAGAACAAAATTGTGGACCTGCACTTCACCGATCCCGACACCGGCGAGCGCTACGACGGCAACGGCCTCCCCATGGGCAGATTCGGCGGCCTCAACACCTTCCTCTATGAAGGCGGCACCCTGGGCGACGTGTACGTAACCACCATCAAGACCGACGAAAAAGGCTTCTACGACCTTACCAGCGACGGCATGATCCAGGCCGATTACGACGAGAAAGACATGGTCTATGCCGGCTCCACCGATGCCAAGCACCGTCTGAGCTGGGGCGGCCACCTGGGCTGGAACGGCATCACCGCCAGCTTCCTGTTCACGGCCCGTCTGGGCGGCATCGTGGTCTCCAAGACACAGGCCGTCCTGGACTACTACGGTATTTCCCAGGATTCGGCCGACCTTCGCGAGAAAGGCTTCGTAGAGCTCAACGGCATGAAGAACTACAACGTGCAGGATTACCTGCAGGTAATCAGCCGCGACCGCGGTGTCATGAGCCAGTATGTCTATGACGCCACCAACGTGCGCCTCTCCGAGATTTCCCTGGGCTATGACTTCCCCGTGAGCAAATGGGGATGGAGCTGGCTGCAGGGCCTGAATCTCTCCATTGTGGGCAACAACCTGGCCATGCTCTACCTCAAGGCTCCCTTCGATCCCGAGATGACCTCCAGCGTGGGCACCTACAACCAGGGCGTGGACTACTTCATGCAGCCCTCTACCCGCAGCCTCGGCTTCTCCGTAAAGGTGAAGTTCGCCGGCAGCACCGCCTCCAAGCCCGCCGCTCCCGTACACGTAGAGCCTTATGTCCCCGCCGAACCCAAGGTGGTAGAGAAGATTGTAGAGAAAGAGGTAGTGAAGGAAGTGGTGAAAGAAGTGAAGGTGAAGGAAAACACCCTCAAGGGTGAATACACCGACGACCTCTTCTTCGTCATCGGCAAGGATGAAATCCGTCCCGACGAAGCTTTCAAGCTGGGTCGCATCGCCCAGATCCTGAATGACAACCCGGATGCCAAGATCATTGTTACCGGATATGCCGACAGTGCTACCGGCACCGCTGCCATCAACCGCAGCCTGTCCGAGCAGCGCGCCGCCAAGGTAGTGGAAATGCTCCAGAAGGCCGGTGTGAGCGCAAGCCGCATCACCAAGCAGTCCACCGGCACCGACCGCAATGCTTCCGGCACGCCCGAGTCCAACCGTGTTGCTGTTTGCATCGTAAAATAGTTAGCGCGTATGAAAACAAATATGATATATAAAGCGTTTGCAACGCTTGCCACGGCTGCTCTCCTTTTCTCCTCCTGCACCAAGAACTTCGAGGAAATCAGCAAGAACCAGTTTGGCGTCAGCAATGAGCAGATGGCTCAGGACGGCCTGGCGCTGGGCGGTATGCTCCAGCAGCTGGAACGTTCGGTCATCATTTACCGCGACGGTACCTATCTGGACTCCGACTACCAGATTATGTACAACCTGTGCGCCGAGACCTGGGTTGGCTATATGGCCCCCACCCTCAGCGACGGTCACAACGCCGGCTGGGACGTAAATGACGGCTGGCATCGCCGCATGTTCACCGTCAAGTACGAGTACGGCATGGGCGGTTACAGCAAATTTGCCAAATCGGCCGAAGAGCTGGGCATGTCCAACGAACTGGCCCTGGCCAAGGTGCTCAAAGTGGCCACCATGCACCAGGTAGCCGACTACTACGGTCCCATCGCCTACTCTCACACCGGAGACCTCTCCAACGTGTACGACCCGCTGGATAAGGTATACGAGCAGTTCTTCCAGGAACTGGACGAGTCCATCGAGACCCTGGAGAAAGTAGCCGCCACCGGCGCCAAACTGCTGGAAGACTACGACCTCATTTACGGCGGCGACGCCACCAAGTGGGTCCAGTTTGCCAACTCCCTGCGCCTGCGCCTGGCCATGCGTGTGCGTTTTGCCGACGCCAACCTGGCCCAGACCGAGGCCGAGAAATCCATCGCCAGCCCCTTCGGCGTCATTGAAAGCAATAGCGGCAATGCCGTGATTGCCGAGACCGGCGTGCGTCATCCCCTCTACACCATCAACGTAGAGTTCAACGACGCCGATACCCAGATGGGCGCTTCCATGGACGTGTACCTCAATGGCTACAACGATCCCCGCAAGTTCCTGTATGCCAAGCCCGCCAGCGACGGCAATCTGCACGGCGTACGCTCGGGTATCTCCCCGGCTGCCTGGACCAGCTACAAGAACACGGCCGGCAAGGTTTCGGCCCCCAATGCCGGTATCTACAAGATCACCTGGCTCAATGCCGCCGAGGTGGCTTTCCTGCGTGCCGAGGGCGCACTGGTTGGCTGGAACATGGGCGGAAGCGCCAAGGATTTCTACGAGCAGGGCATCAAGCTCTCCTTCGAAGAATGGGGCGCCGAGGGTGCTGCTTCCTACATTAGCAACGCTACCGCCAAGCCCGCCGACTTCAAGGACAACGTGGGCCGTGCCAAAGCCAGCGCACCTTCTACCATCACCATTGCATGGCAGGATAATGACACCAATGAGCACAACCTGGAAAGAATCGGCACCCAGAAATGGCTGGCCCTCTTCCCCAACGGCGCCGAGGCCTGGGCCGAATACCGCCGCCTGCACTATCCGGTGATCCTTCCTCCGGTGAACAACTATTCCAACGGTATCGTGAACACCGAACAGGGTATCCGCCGCGTACCGTATCCCGTATCCGAGCAGAGCGACAACCCGGCCGGTTATGCCTCAGGCTTAGAGGCCCTGGGTGGTGCCGACAACGCCGGCACCCGCCTGTGGTGGGACAAAAAGCCGTTTAACGAATAATTGACGGTAGCATATGAAAAAATTCAATTATATCCTTACTATAGCCCTGGCCGCCACCGCGCTCACAGCCTGCAACAACAAGATCGAGAAACTGACCATTCAGGAATTCAAGACCTACAGCCTGGACGAGAACGACCTGAGCGACGCCGACAAGGCTTACTACGCCAACCTGCGGGAGTGGAAAGCGTCTAACCACACCATCTCCTATGTATATTTTGCCGCATGGGCTCCCCCGGAGGGTGCTACCAGCCTGTACATCGAGTACAAGAACATGAAGCCCAGGATGATGTCCCTGCCGGATTCCCTGGATATCGTGAACCTGTGGATGGGCACCCCCATGAAACAGGAATACACCGACGCCTGCTTCTACGGCAATGTGAAGAACGAGGAAACCGGCGAGATCGAACGCGGTCCGCTGCACACCTACGACTACTCCCCCAACGCCTACTTTGACCTGGAGTACTGCCAGAAGATCAAGGGCACCAAGTTTGTGATGCACGCCGATGCCTCTCACTACGGTCAGGAATTTGACCTGGACGGCAAAAAGTGGACGGTATCCGGCAGCGACGAAGAGTCCATCCGCGCCTATGGCCGCCTGGTGGTGGACATTGTGAACACCCACGGCCTGGACGGCGTAGACTTTGACTACGAGGGCTGGGGCAGCCAGCAGATCTTCTGGGTGATTGACGAGGTGGGCAAGTACTTCGGCCCCAAGGGTTCCGACCCTTCCAAACTCCTCATCGTAGACTACTTTGGCGGTTACCCCGACGGCAACATCGAGCCCTACATCGACTACCTGGTAAAGCAGGCCTACTCGGCCCAGGGTTCCTCCGTGGGCGGTCCCGGCTGGTGCCCCGCCGAGAAGATGGTCTATTGCGAGCAGTACGAGCAGTCTTCCGGTGAAGGTCCCAACTACCTCAACGGCGGTTATCCTACCGGCATGAAGAACCCCGACGGTGAAACCATGTACACCCTGGAGCGCTATGCCCGCTACGCATCCGAAGCATCCAACGGACAAGGCGGCGGATTCGGCGGCTACTATATTGACAATGACTACAGCAACGGAAGCGCTGCCCTGGAAAAGAAAGGTTACAAGATGACCAACTTCTCCAACTACGCTTTCCTGCGCCGCGCCATCCAGATTGTTAACCCCCACAAATAGACCATGCATATGAAAAAGTATATCATTCCTGTTTTCGTTGCGGTCTTGGGCTTCACTGCCTGCAACCAGGCCGACAAGTTTGACTTTGGCAAGGAAATCGTCCTGGTAACGGGAACCGACAGCTCCCCCATTTCCAAGGACCAGATCCTGGCCGACAACATTCCCATCTCGTACAACTTCTCCATCTCGGCCACCGGCCCGGTTGCCGAAGACGTGAAGGTGCACCTGTCCATTGACAGCCTGGCCGTGGTGGAATACAACAAACAGAACAAGACCAGCTATGCTGCCGTTCCCCGCAACACCGTCATGCTCTCCGACGAGTATGTGGTCATTGAGAAAGGCTCGGCCGTATCGGCCATGACCTCGGTGATTCTGCTGGACAATACCTTTATCCAGGAGGGTGTAAACTACGTGATCCCGGTTTCCTGCGCCTATCTCGAAGGCGGTAAGGCCGAGATTCTCCCCGCCTCCAAGAGCCTGTTCATCAAACTGGGCAAGACCATGGAAAGCTACTCGCTGGACATTCAGGACATCGGCATGTATTCCACGCACTCGCTGCCGGGCTATGAGCTCAACAGCTGGACGCTGGAAATCAAGGCCCACCCCTACAACCTCAAGTCCAAGGGCGCCGACCAACTGTGCCGCTTCTGCTGCTGGAACGAGGATGGCGGCGGACAGGTGCTACTCCGTTTCAACGAGAACGGTAAACCCTGGAAGACCCTGGATATCGTAGCCCCCAGCGGCCGCTATGTCACCGGAACTACCGGCGAAGGCGACAGCGAGGTAGGTACCTTCGAACAGAACCAGTGGTTCATGATTTCCATCGTCTGGGACGGCTCCAACATGACCGTCTACATCAACGGCGAAAAGGATGTTCCTTGGCAGAACACCATCTCGGGCAGCCAGGCCTTCAAGCTCAACCGCTTTGAGATTGGCATGTCCTGGGGCGGCTACGGCAGCTCCCAGAGCTACACCGGTCGCATGGCCGAGATGCGCATCTGGAACATTGCCCGCAGCGCCAGCGACATTGCCTCTACCCTTTGCTCGGTAGACGCCACTTCGGCCGGTCTGGTCGGATACTGGAAGATGAACGAGGGCGAAGGCCACACCTTCCACGATTCCGTAGCCGGCGCCGACATGAACTGGGACAACGCAGAACGTCAGGCCGACGAAAGCAACTACGCCAACTCCGGCTCCGGACAGTATGTCAAGTGGGTCAAGGACGAAAAGAACAAGTGTGCACAATAATCAATAACCAATATACTATCATGAAAAAAGTATTATTTGCTTTTGCAGCGGCTCTGCTCCTCGTGGGCTGCGCCAAAGAGTACGATGACACCGAGCTCAAGAACCGGGTCACCACGCTCGAGACCAAGGTAGGCAACCTGGAGGCCCAGATCAAGGCCGTTCAGGCTGTTGCCCTGGGCCAATACGTCCAAAAGGTGGAACAGACCGCCGAGGGCGTTACTGTCACTTACGGTGACGGCACCGTTGTTACCCTGAAGGTCTCTACCGGCAGCGGTACCGGCGTACTGGGTGTCATCAAGGAAGGCGATGTCCTTTACTGGGCTATCGACGGAACGGCCCTCACCTACGACGGCAAGAAACTGCCCGTAAGCCAGGTGACCAACATCTATGTAAAGAACGGCAAGCTGTACGCTGTCATCGCCGGCACCGAGACCGAACTCGGCGGCTTCAGCGGTGGCGCTTCCCTGCAGGACGGTATCTTCACCAACATCGAGGTTACCGACCAGTATGTGGTGCTCACCCTCTCCGATAACAGCAAGGTGAACATCCCCATCGGCTCGGCCTTCAAGCTGGTCATTGCCAAGACGCAGTACAAGGTGACCACCACCGAGGCCTTTGACGTTCCCTACACCGTGAACGCCAAGACCGCGGGCACCGAGGTGGACATCTTCACGGACGCCAACTTCAAAGCCGAGGTTCAGGCCGACAAATTCGTGATCACGCCCAAGGTAGTGGCCGAGGGTACCGCCCTCGCCTACGCCGACTCCAAGGTAGGTCTCACCTCCATCGTGAAACTCACCTTCGGCGCCGAGGAAGAGCAGCCCTACGCCGAGCCCACCGATGAGCCTTATTCCGAGACCATCGACTATATCGGCAATGCCGAGGACGGCGCTGTGGAAGCACACATCGTTTCCAACGTTTCCCTGAACAAGGAGTCCATCCAGCCCCAGGTAAGCTGGATCACCGTGGCCGACGTAAAGGCCAACAACTACACCGTGACCTTCGCCCTGGAAGACAACACCACCGGCGAAATCCGTGAAGGTGAAGTATGGATCTACGAGGCCGGCACCCAGAACAAAGTGCAGACCATCGTGATTGCCCAGAAGGCTTCCGAGATTGAATACGAGCACTACAACCCCGCCGGTTGGAACAAGGTGTTCAACATGAGCAACTACAAGACCAACAGCACCTTCATCTGGGCTGATGCCATTTCCCTGAACCCCTCTGCCGTTACCCTCCAGTGGAAGTTCTACGCCAACAAGTGGAACGACCACAAGTTCAACGACAAGGACGAGGCCGGCAACCAGCTGTTCTCCAACCGCCTGGGCGAATTCGCCAATGCCGATGAGTCCAGACGGTGATGTGGACGGCCAGCTTTGTCTCAACGCCGGTGTTCTGGGCTTGGGCCAGGCTCAGGTGACCAAGGATGGCAAGCCTTATGCATGGCCTGCTAAGGAATGGGTGGTAATGACCATCGTTTCCGACGGTTCCAAGGTACACGTCTATCAGGATGGAACTCTCCTCAACTCTTATGATGCTACTCCTACGTCTTCTTGGGATTTCAACCGCGTAGACCTGTCCATGACCTGGGACGACGGTTCTTCCTGGCCGCTCAAGCAGGCTTTCAACGGTTATACCGCTTACATCCGCGTATGGAGCCGCGCCCTGGCCGCTTCTGAAATCGAAGACTCCCTGTGCGAAGTTTCCGCCAACGCCGATGGTCTGGAAGCTTGCTGGAACTTTGACGGTTCCGAGGAAAAGGCTGCCGTGAACATGGCCTCCAAGAACGAAGGCGTCGACCTGGACTTCACCAGCTGCTACGATGGCAATGGCAACGCCAAGGACAACGGCGACATTGCTGCCGCTTCCTGGCTCACCCTCGCCGGCTCCGATATCCCCGGTATTTGCTACAAGTAGTGTATTTCTTCTATAACAGTTCCCCGAGAGTGGCCCAAGTTAGGCCACTCTCTTTTTATAAAAAAGGCTAAAATAATTTAGCTATTTTGCAAAAGATTGATTATCTTTGCAGTGCTATGCAAAAGAACGTTACCATCAAGGACATTGCGCGGGAAGCCGGCGTCTCCATCGCCCTGGTTTCTTTTGTCATGAACAACCGCGTAGAGGCCGACGGCAAAAACAAGTATCGCGTGAGCGAATCCACCAAGGAGCGTATCCTGGAGGTTGCCCGTCGCATGAATTACAGGCCCAGCAGCGCTGCGCGCATGCTCAGGCAAGGTCGAACCCATGTTATTGGCGTCATTCTGTCCGACCTGGCCAACATCTTTTACGGCACCATCGCCAAAGAATTGGAAAAAGTGGCCTACAAGCACGGTTACACCCTCATCTTCGGCAGTACGGAGGAAGACCCCGAGCGTTTCGGCCGCCTGGTTCAGTCCTTCATGGAGAAGGACGTGGAAGGTTTCATCGTGGTGCCGGCGCAGGGCAGTGAAGAATGCATGACGCGCCTGGTCCACTCCGGAAAGCCATTTGTGGTCATTGACCGTTATCACCCGGATTTCAACGTTCCCACCGTCCTCACCGACAACGAGGACGCCATGCGCACCGCCATCAAGGCACTGCAAAAGCAAGGCGCCACCAAGATAGACATGGTTTCCTACGCCATGCGCATCTCTTCCATGACCGACCGCGAGAAAGCCTTCCGCGAAACCCTGGGGCCCGACGCCAAAATCTACCACCTGGCCTTCGAGAATGTAGAGCAGGAGGCCGAAAAAGTAGCTGACGACCTCATCGCCCGCGGCACAGACGGCGTCATCACCGCCTCCAACGTGCCGGGCGTCGCCATCGTCAAAGCCCTCTTCAAGCGCGGTATTCACATCCAGCGGGATATCAAGTTCGTCGGCTTCGACTACTCCAACATCTACGGCCTCTTTGATCCGGCCATCCCCTACATGCTGCAGCCCCTGCACGAGATTTCCATCCAGGCGGCCGAATATCTGTTCCAGATTATTGCCATGCAGGACAAAGGCGAAGACATCAGCAAAATTCACGACAGAATCATACTCAAAGCTACACTCCAATGAAAGAGTTAACCATTTCTGGCCAGCCCCTTCCCGGCATGCCCTGGGAAGAAAGACCCGCCGGGTGCACTGCTCCCATGTGGCGCTACAGTGCCAATCCCGTTATTCCCCGCAATCTGCTACCCGACTCCAACAGCATCTTCAACAGTGCCGTAGTTCCGTTCAAGGGCGGCTTTGCGGGCGTGTTCCGCTGCGACGATACCAACCGCCGCATGGCCCTGCACGTGGGCTTCTCGGCCGATGGCATCCACTGGAACATTAAACCGGAAGTACTGCGCTTTACCGGCGCCGATCCAGAGGTGGGCCAGTGGGTATACGGCTATGACCCCCGCGTGGCTTTCATCGAGGACCGCTACTGGGTTACCTGGTGCAACGGGTACCATGGCCCCACCATCGGCGTGGCCTGGACCACCGATTTTGAGACTTTCCACCAGATGGAAAACGCTTTCCTGCCCTACAACCGCAACGGCGTGCTTTTCCCCCGCAAGATAGGCGGCAAATTTGCCATGCTGTCCCGCCCGTCCGATACCGGCCACACGGCCTTCGGCGACATTTTCTATTCCGAGACACCGGATATGGAGTACTGGGGACATCATCGGCACGTAATGGCACCCGCCCCCTTTGAGGTGAGCGCCTGGCAATGCATGAAGATTGGCGCCGGCCCCATTCCCATCGAGACCTCGGAGGGTTGGCTGCTGTTCTACCACGGAGTACTGCGCAGCTGCAACGGTTACGTATACAGTTTCGGCAGCGCCCTGCTGGATTTGGACCAGCCCTGGAAGGTACTGGCCCGCAGCGGTCCCTACCTCATCAGCCCCCAGACCCCGTACGAGTGCATGGGAGACGTTCCCAACGTGGCTTTCCCCTGCGCTGCCCTGCATGACAGCGCCACCGGCCGCATAGCCGTGTACTACGGTTGCGCCGACACCGTCACCGGCCTGGCCTTCGGTTATATCCCCGAGATTATCGATTTTACCAAGAAAACCAATATCCTGTAGGGATTTTAACAATCACTTAACTGATTGACTGTTAACAAGTTACAGAAATTCAGTCCGGCAAAAAGCCGGACTGAATTCTTATAAAACACTATGAATCAACGCGTTAAGTGAACGGGGCGTCATTTCCAGGTTATGGTTCCACCCTTTACCAAGTCCTGATGCGAGAGGCGGTAGCCTTTGTTTTTCCCATTGAACACGGCTTTGGAGGCCTTGGCCGTGCGGGTAATCACCAGCGAGGCGCCGTCCGGTAAGGTTACCGTGGCCTTGTCAAAAGTGGGCCTGGTGAGGGTGTAGTAAGGATCGGCCGGGCAGTCGGGGTAGAAGCCCAGCATGGAAAAGACGGCCCAGGCGCTCATGGTGCCGGTGTCGTCGTTGCCGGGAATGCCGTCGGGTGCATTCTTGTAGTTCTGGGCCAGAATGCGCTCCACTTGCTCCCAGGTGCGTTTTTCATACCCTTTGAAGCGGCTGAACAGGAAGGGATACACTATGTCGGGCTCGTTGGCGGCATCGTACAGGCCGTTATCAAAGACCTGCTGCAGATTGCGCACATAGGCCTTGGTACCGCCCATGAGCTTGGCGTATCCGGCTACGTCGTGGGGAACAGCAAAGGTATAGTTCCAGGCGCTGCCCTCATGGAAACCGGGGGCATTGGAGAAGTCGGCGCCGGCGGCCGGGTCAAAGGGCGAGAGGAAGCTGCCTTCGGCGTTGATGGGCCGAAGGCATTTGTACTCGGCGCTGTAATAATGCTTGTATCCCAGGGAGCGGGCCAGGAAGCGGGCGGCATCGTCCTCCTTGCCCAGGCTGGCGGCAAGGCGGGAAAGCGCATAATCGGCCACGTAGTACTCCAGCGCGTGGGAAACCGAGTTGTCGCCGGAGAAATCGGCGGCAAAGAAGTTCAGCGGAATGTAGCCTTTGTCCACGTAGGGGGCGTTGTCGGGGCGCATGCGGTTGGCAAAGCCGCGGGTGTCGGCGCTCTTGAGGAAGGCCTCGTAGGCTTGGTCTACCCGGAAGTCCTGCAGGCCCTTGAGCCAGGTGTCGGCAATCACGCAAATGGCCGGGTCGCCCTCCATGGTCCAGGTTTCGCGGCCGAAGAGCTCCCATTTGGGCATCCAGCCCCACTCCTTATACATGCCGATCATGGAACGCACCATGTCCAGCTGCTTCTCGGGCCAGAGCAGGGTAATCAGCTGATGCAGATTGCGATAGGTATCCCAGAGGGAGAACACGGTGTAGCGGTTGGTGCCCTCGTCCACCTTTCCTATACCCTGGCTCCGCATCTCTCTCTGGCCCTGACCCGTGGGGCCGGTGGTAATCTTGAAGTCGTCCTGCGACTCGGGATTGCCGAACTCCATGAGGGGATATTGCCCGTTAACGTCGTTCACGATGTTGGGGTGAATGAGTGCGTGGTACAGGGCCGTGTAGAAGATGGTCTTTTGGTCGGGGGTTCCACCTTCGACCTTGATGCGGCCCAGATGCTCGGTCCATAAGGCTTCGGCGGCGGCGCGCACCTTGTTAAAGCGGAAGTTGATGTCCTGCTCGGCGTCAAGATTCTCGCGGGCATTTTCTATGCTCACGAAGGAAACGCCCATTTGCACGCTTACTTTATCTCCGGCTTTGAGGTTGTTGAAATGGAACCAATAGCCGATATCATCGCCGGCCATCTCGCGGGAGTAGGCCTGGTAGAGCTTGTACTTGCCGGCATCGGCATCCCAGGCGGCCTCGGCGGTCATGGGACGCTGCTTTTTCCAGTAGCCGTAGCTGTCCGGTACGCGGCTGATACGCAGCACAAAATAGACCGGGAAAACAGCCTGTCGGTTGTAGCAGAAAGTGCCCATGAGCTTGTAGCCCTCAATTTCGGAGGCATTGACCCGCCGCACGCTGGCGCCGCTCTCGTTGGTGAGGCCTTCGCCCAGGTTGAGGAGGATGCTGCCCTCTCCGCCGGGGAAGGTGTAGCGCTCCAGGGAAGTACGCGGCGTGGCGGTGACTTCGGCCTTTACGCCATTGAGCAGTTCGACGGCATAGTAGCCGGGATGGGCTTCCTCGTTGCGGTACTCGCAGCCATAGGCATGGTAATCGACCTCCAGCGGACCTGTAGTGGGCATAGTGAGCAGCGACCCCAGCTCCGGGCAGCCTACGCCGGACAGGTTCACATGCGTGAAACCGGTGAGGTAGCTGTTCTCGGCCACATAGGGTGTGCTCCACCATCGGCTGTCTTTGTCCCACACGTTCATGGCCGAGCCCATCACATTGAACGGGCTCACGCTCATCATGCCGTTGGGCGTCACAGCGCCCGGATGGCAGGCGCCGAAGTTAGATGTGCCGATAAACGGGTTCACCCACTCAGTTTGGGCGTTTAGCAAGGTGGTGGCCAGCAGCAGAGCGGCCAAAAGGGCTATTTTCTTCATCATATACAAAGATAGTCATTATTCCTCATATAATCCCGAATCACTTAAGTTATTATAGCTCAGCACTTTACAGATATTCAGTCCGGCTTTTTGCTGGACTGAATATTCACAACTTACTGACACACAGGCATTTAAGTGATCGCAAGAAATTACCTGACGGTAACGCTGTTTAGCACATCCAGCTTTCCGTCATGGTAAAGCTTAAGCACCAGCTCGCCAAAAAGGGTGTTTTGCCAGGCAAACCAGGGGCGGGTGAAGTTGGAGGCGTCGTCTTTGTGGAAGCTCTCGTGGATGAAGCCAGTTCCGGCATCGGTCCGGAGGAGCTGCTCCAGGCAAGCGCGGATCTCATCATCGGCAGTGGCGGTGAAGGCCTTCATCATGATGCTCATGGGCCAGATAGCCTGGGTGCCGATGTGCGGGCCGCCGATGCCCTCCCCCGCCTTTCCGCGCCAGAAGTAAGGATTGGAATCGCTCCACACAAAGCGGCGGGTGTTCTGATACACCGGATCATCGGTCATTTCGGGGATGAGATAGGACAGGGAGAGCAGGGATGGCACGTTAGCGTCGTCCATTAGGTAGGCATTGCCGAAACCGTCTACCTCATAGGCATAGATGGGGCCGAAGTCCGGGTGCTGGACCACCGCATAGCGGGCCAGGGCGTCGGAGACCTCCCGGGCCAGCGCCGTGCAGCGGGCCGAGAGGGCAGGCTCCCCGTTCACCTCGGCAAGTATTTCTGCCGCCTGACGTAAGATGCTCACGGCAAAGAAGTTGGACGGCACCAGAAACTCGAACTGAGTAGCGTCGTCGGAGGGACGGAAGGCCGAGCAGATGAGGCCCACCGGCTTCACCGGGTTGCCCCAGCCCACGCGGTCCTTGGTGTCCAGCTGACGGTCGGTCACCCGGAGGAAGTAATAGGGGCCGTCGCCGTCCTTGCGCTGCTGCTCGGTAAAAGTGTTCAAGATATTGCGCACCGTCTCCAGCCAGGCCTCGTCAAAGACAGAGGTGTCCCCCGTCACTTTCCAGTAGTGATAGGCCAGGCGAACCGGGTAGCAGTGGGAGTCAATCTCCCATTTGCGCTCAAACACCCAGGGGTTTTGCTCGGAACCGGTATCGTCCTTGGCGCCCTCACCGGTAGGTCCCTGGTTAAAGGCATTGGCGTAAGGGTCTATGTTGATGAGTCGGAACTGCTGCCTTATGACACCGGCAATCATGGCCTGCAAATGGGCATCGGCCGGGCAAAGGTCCACATAGGGCCACACCTGAGCGCCCGAATCCCGCAGCCACATGGCCGGAATGTCGCCAGTATACACAAAGGTAAGGCCACTCTCCTCGTCAAAATGCACCGTAGTATCCAGCGTATTGGGGAAGCAATTGCAGAACATCCAGCGCAGCTTGGGGCTGGTGAGTTGCGGGGCCACATCGGCAATGGCGGCCTCTACGGCCTCTGACACAAAAAGCCGCTCGGCGGGCCGCTGGTCGGGGTAGCGCTGCGCACAGGCCGATATCGGCAAGCCCAATAATAGCGTCAAAAAGAGAACACTTAACCTCATGATTATCAATGTTTTACAGAAACTCAGTCCGGCAAAAAGCCGGACTGAATATTAGCAACTTACTGAGTATCAGCCACTTGAGTGATCGGGGACGCGCCGTCATGGGCCGAAGAAGAGAGGGAGTAGGGCCGATCCTCCGGGGCCGTGCCGCGGGCGAAGTTGGGCTCGGCCGACATCTCGAAACGCAGCCTGGCGCCGGCCTGCAGGTCGGAGAGGCGCAGGTAGTTGTGCGGCCAGGGCTTGCCGTTAAGCTGCAAAGACTGAACGTAGCAGGCATCGGCCGAATTGGCCGGAGCCTCGATGACCACGTCGCCGCCAGCAAGGTGCAGCGTAGCCTTCTTGAACAGCGGCGTACCCAGGGCATATTGGCCCGAACCGGGACAGACCGGATAGAAGCCCAGCGCCGAGAACACATACCAGGCCGATGTTTGCCCGTTATCCTCGTCGCCGCAGTAACCGTCGGCCCAGGGGGAATAGAACTTCTCCATAACCTCCCGCACGCGGGCCTGTGTTTTCCAGGGCTGGCCGCTCCAGTCGTACAGATACAGCATGTGCTGGATGGGCTGGTTGCCGTGGGCGTAATTGCCCATGCCCATCACCGTCATTTCCACAATCTCGTGGATGGGGAAGCCGTAGTAGGAGTCGTCGTACTTGGGCGGCATCACAAACACGGTGTCCAGCTGGGCGTTGAACACTTCCTCGCCGCCCATGAGGTCAATTAAACCTTGCACGTCGTGGAAGACACTCCATGTGTAATGCAGGGAATTGCCCTCGGTGAAGTCGCCGCCCCACTTGAGCGGAGAGAAAGGCCGACGGAAGCTGCCATCGGCGCATCGGCCGTTCATGAGCGCGTATTCGGGGTCGTACAAATGCCGATAATTCATGGCTGCCTGCCTGTAGGGTTCAATCTCACCGGCCGGCTTGCCGAGGGCCTTACCCAGCTGCCAGATGCACCAGTCGTCGTAGGCATATTCCAGGGTGCGGGCGGCATTCTCCGAGATACCCACGTCGCAGGGCACGTAGCCCAGCTTGTCATAATACTCCCAGCCCAGGCGGCCCGAGGACGAGACGGTGGGATGCACGGCATGGGCGCCATGGGTCACGGCCTCCCAGAGTTTCTCAATGTCGTAGCCGCGGATGCCCGAGAGCCAGGCATCGGCCACCACGGAGGCGCTGTTGTTGCCCACCATGCAGCCGCGATGGCCCGGGGACGCCCATTCAGGCAAGAAGCCGCTCTCCAGGAAATCGTTCACCAGCCCCTCCTGCACCTGGGCGGCTGTCTCGGGATAGAGCAGATTCACCAGCGGGAACAGGCTGCGGAAGGTGTCCCAGAAGCCGGTATCGGTGTAGAAGGGTCCGTCCTCCACTTTTCCCGTATGCGGGCTGTAATGGACGCGCAGGCTGTTCTGGTTCAGCTCCGAGATGTCCCGCGGAAACAGCAGACAGCGGTACAGGCAGCTATAGAAAGTGCGCAGGTGGTCAAGGTTGTCGTCCTCCACCTGGACGCGGCCCAGCACCTCATTCCAGGCGGTGCGGGCGTAGTACTTGACGTCGTCAAAGGGATCGGTGATTTCCCGCAGGTTCAGCCGGGCCTGCTCGGGGCTCACGAAGGATGATGCCACCCACAGCTGTACCTGCTGGCCCCGGGCAGTGGGAAAGCCCACCAGCGCCACACCGTCCTTGGCCGGGAATGCGCGCAGGGGCACCTCCGACTTTACCACAAACCAGTTCTTGAAACCCGGTGCCACGCCGCCGTGCTGATGGACGGAGTAACCGGCCACCGTATACTCATCGACCAGCTCCACATGGCCGCCGTCAAAGGCATCCACCACCAGGTAGGAAGTCTCGCACTCAGGATAGGTGAAGCGGAAGGAGGCGGCATGGGCGGTGGGAACCAGTTCCACCGTCACGTCATGGTCGGCCAGGTATACGCTATAATAATAGGGAGTAGCGACCTCGGCCTTGTGGGAGAACCAGCTTTGCCGATGCTCCTGGTCATACACGGGCCCCGTAGTGACGGGCATGATGGAAAAAGCGCCGTAGTCGTTGATCCAGGGGCTGGGCTGATGCGTCTGCTTAAAGCCACGGATATGGTTGGCGTCGTAGCGATAAGTCCATCCGTCGCCGTTGCGCCCGGTCTGCGGCGTCCAGAACGAAGCGCCCCAGGGAACCGCAATGGCCGGATAGGTGTTGCCGGCCGACAGCTCATAGGACGAGAGGGTTCCCGTGAGTACGTTCACATAGTCTACCGGGTCGGTCTTAGGGGTCGAAGGCCGGCTGGTCTCACAGCAGGCGCAGGCCAGCACAAACACCAGAATGGGAAGAATACGTTTCATAGC
Organism: uncultured Bacteroidales bacterium; assembly: GCA_905234285.1. Lineage (GTDB taxonomy): Bacteria > Bacteroidota > Bacteroidia > Bacteroidales > UBA932 > Cryptobacteroides. The sequence continues at coordinate 72,570 of CAJOHK010000002.1, read as the reverse complement.
TTATGGTTCAAAATAGAGAAGGCCCCAACGGTCGGGGACGTGCATATCTACAACTTCGGTGGGGTTCCACACCCAGTTCTCCTCCGGACCGCCGGGCACGAGCCACTCCACGCGGGAGAAATTGATGCGCCAGGGATTCAGCGTGCGGGGATTGACAAACTCGACCTGCAGGGCGTCGAAAGGGATGGCCATCTCCACCGTCCAGCCCCGGTCCGGCGTGCCGTCCCGATTGATGCGCCCCTCCACCTTTACGGCCGATTTGAGCCCGCGGCAATCCCAGGGAAGGAAGAAATGGCCGCCGTCTTTATAGGGCTTGTCCATCAAAAGGTCCATCACCGTGCCGAAGGCGTTGATTTCTATCTCAAAGTAAGTGCGTCCATCGGCATCCGGATCCAGGAAAACCTCAAAATCGTTGTCGTGGAAAATAATGGAATCGTGCTCCCGGAGGGTGGCGGTCACCGCATCTTCTTCCAGGAAGGCACCTATATATAAATAGTCCTTGTCCCAAAGCATCTTTACCCGCGTTTCCTTGGTGGGAGCGGGCTGGAAGTCTACGCCCCGGATATCGGCAAAGGGCTCCGAGAAGGGCGCACGCGCCCAGTCGGCCTCCTTGAGACGGCCGTCAATGCGGATCTGCCCCTGTGCTTTGGGAGCATGGTAGCTGCGGGGCTGGGCAAGGGCGCAAAACAAAGAGCCGATCCAGGCCAAAGCGATCAAAAAGAGGCGCAGTTTCATGCTAAATCCCGTTAATAAAAATTATTACTATTGTTTACAAATTTAATAAAATTCATTGTTTTTAGAAGAAAAATCCTTAATTTTGTTCACTAACCGATGCTTAACATGAAGCAAAATACCCGATTATTCTTATTAATCGTTTGTGTTTCACTAGGTTTCATTGCCTGTTCCAAGAAGAATGAAACGCCGGTTCCGGTTTACGTTTGGCAGGGAATCAACCAACAAACCAATATGGACACTCTCCGGCAGGACTACCAGTTCTGGAAGTCCCAGGGTGTAGTGGGCGTATGCATGGAGTCCGGCGATGTAGAACTGGTCCGGCAAGCCAGCGCCATCGCCCATGAGGAAGGTCTGGAATACCACGCCTGGATTCCGGCCCTCCCCCGCACCGGATGCCCGCATGAGTGGTACGCCATCAATCGGCTTGGGCAAAGCGCCGACGAATTCCCGGCCTTCGTCCCCAGCTACCAGTTCCTGGACCCCGCCAACCCCGAGGTACAGGCCTACCTGGTGAACCTCTACTCCACCATCGCCGAGATTCCCGACGTGGACTACGTTCAACTGGATTTCATCCGTTACCCGGACGTAATCCTGGCCCGCGGGCTTTGGGAAAAGTATGGTCTGGATATGACTAACGAATACGCCCCGGCCGATTACTGCTACTGCCCCAGCTGCGTATCCACCTTCAAGGAGCAAACGGGCATTGACATCCTGGCTGTAGAGGATCCCGCCAAGGTTCCCGCCTGGGCCCAGTTCCGCTGCGACCAAATTACCCTTCTGGTCCATCAGATTTACAACGCCGTACACGACAAAGGCAAAAAGCTGAGCGCCGACGTATTCCCCGGACCGGCCTCCCATGCCGAATGGATGGTACGCCAGCAGTGGAACCAGTGGATGGTAGACATGTTCTTCCCCATGAACTACAACGACTTTTACCTGGAAGGGGCCGACTGGATTGCCAGCGTCACCAAGGAAGAAGTAGAAGCAGCCGGCGACATCCCCGTAATGAGCGGCCTGTTCATTTGCCCCGACTGGCAAAATAAAGACAAGGTAGTGGATCCGGAAGACTCCGGACTGCTGCCCTCAGAAATAGAAGCCGCCGTGAGCGGTTCTCTCAAAGCCGGTGCCGCAGGCATTTGCCTGTTCACGCCCGGCCGCATGTCTCCCGAGCACTGGGAGGCGCTCTCCTCTGTTTTGAAAACTCAAAACTTCTAACTTATTTCTAACCCATTAATTATGTTAAAAGCACTCAAATCAGCTCTGCTGACAGTCATGCTGGCTTCCTTCGCCTTCATGGCTCAGGCCCAGAACCGTACGGCTACCGGTGTTGTCTCCGATAACATCGGCCCCGTCGTTGGTGCTGGCGTAGTAGTGGCAGGAACCAACAACGGTGCCATCACCGACGTAGACGGTTCCTTCATTCTTAACAACGTGCCCGACGGCGCCACCCTGGTGGTGAGCTGCATCGGCTACGAATCGGTGGAAGTGGTGTTCAACGGCCAGCCCGTGAACGTCGTTCTCCACGAGGACAGCGAACTCCTGAACGAGGTAGTTGTCACCGCCCTGGGTATCTCCCGTGAGAAGAAATCCCTGGGTTATGCCGTACAGGATGTGAAGTCTGAAGAACTGAACCGTGCCGGTAGCGCAAGCCTCACCGACGCCCTCCAGGGCAAGATTGCCGGTCTGCAGATTTCCAATTCCGGTACTGGCGTGGGTGGTTCCACCCGCGTAATCATCCGCGGCTCTTCTTCCCTGTCCAACAACGATGAGCCCCTCTATGTAGTGGATGGCGTTCCTTACGATACCGGCGGTCACGATATCGATGGCCAGGCTGGTCTGTGGGGCGGCACCGACCGTAGCGGCGGCGCATTCGACCTGAACCCCGAAGACATTGAGAGCATCTCCGTGCTGAAAGGCCCCACCGCCGCGGCCCTTTATGGCTCCCGCGCCGGTAACGGTGTCATCCTCATCACCACCAAGAAGGGCGGCAAGGAAAGCGAAGCCATCGGCGTAACTTACACCGGCAAATTCAGCTGGTCCCCCGTCTCTTACTTCCTGGATCTCCAGAACAAGTATGGCCAGGGTATCAACGGCGCCTACACTGCCGAAGCTACCGGATCCTGGGGTGCCGAGATGACCGGCCAAAGCGTTCCCGCCTGGTGGGACAACACCCAGAAGGTGGCTTACCAGGGCGATGTCAACCCCTACAAGGCGTACTATCGTACGGGCAACACCCAAAGCCACAACGTCACCATCGCCGGTGGTAAAGAGAACCCCTGGCGTCTGAGCATTGGCCACGACAACAACCAGTCTGTAATCAAGCCCACCACCATCAAGAAGACCAACATCGACCTGGTGGCCCGCTTCGAAGCCACCAAGTGGCTGCACTTTGACGTGAAGGCCAACTACGTGAGAACTACCGGCAACAACCGCCAGACCCGCGGTCTGTATGGTACCTCCTACTATATCACCACCATGCCGCGCAGCATCCGCATGGCCGATCTGGAACAATATGCCATCGACCAGGATGCCGCCGCTCTGGGCAATGTAGCTCACCGCAACTGGTATGGCCCCAACGCCGACTACCAGAACCCTTATTTCATCCAGGCCCAGTTTAATAACCAGGACGTGCAGAACAAGTTCTTCGGTATGGCCAAGATGACCATCGACTTTGGCAAGCACGTGCACCTCACGGTAAAGGACGGTTTCAACTGGATCGATTACCAGACCAAGAACTGGTATCCCTACAAAGACCCCGTGTTCACCAGCTCCTATCCCGAGGTTGACATGCGCAAGACCACCCGCATCGAGAACAACCTGGAAGCCCTCCTGAGCTATAACAACAAGTGGGGCGACTTTGACTTTGGCATAAGCGCCGGCGGCAACATCATGCATGCCAAGTCCGAAGGCCTGCACGGCGACGGCCGCAAAATCTCCCTGGTAGGTGCCATGTTCATCTCGGCCGGCAGCGAAATCCAGGCCAGCAACTCCTACTATGAAAAACAGGTGAACTCCCTGTACGCTTTCGCCAACCTGGGCTGGAAGAACTTCCTGTTCCTGGATGTGACCGCCCGTAACGACTGGTCCTCCACCCTACCCAAGGCCAACCGCAGCTACTTCTATCCTTCCGTAAGTCTTTCCTACCTCCTTACCGGCATGCTGGACGAGCTGGGTGTAAATTACAACAAAGACGTTCTGGACTATGGTAAACTGCGTGCTTCCTGGGCCCTTGTAGGTAAGGACACCGAGCCTTATCAGCTCATGAATACCTACGGCTCGGGTACCAGCGAGAACGGTCTGGTATATATCTCCCAGCAAACCACCATGAACAATCCGGACCTGAAACCCGAAATGGCCAACTCCTTCGAGGCAGGTACCGAATGGCACTTCTTCAAGAATCGCCTGGGCATTGACTTCACCTATTACAACACCACCACCAAGAACCAGGTAATGGCCATCGACTTGCCTTATTCCTCCGGTGTTCAGACCAAATACATCAACGCTGGTGTAATTAACAACCAGGGTATCGAAGTCCAGCTCAACGGCGAATTCATCCGCACCCGCGACATCACCTTCGGCGCCACCCTCAACCTGGCCCGCAACGTGAACAAGGTAGTGGAACTGTACCACGACACCGTCACCGGCATCAATGTCACTCAGTACGAACTGGGTAAGATGAGCGGTAGCGCACAGGTAGCCGTCCGCGCCGAAGAAGGCAAGCCCATGGGCTCCATCTACGGCACCGGCTATTCCCGCGACGCCAATGGCAATGTTATCATCGATGGCGGTCTCCCCGTTGCCGAGGATAATGTTTACCTGGGCTCTGTACAGCCCGACTTCACCGGCTCCTTCGGCCTCAACTTCGCCTGGAAGGGACTCAGCGCCAACGCCCTGTTCAATTTCAAGAAGGGCGGCAAACTGTTCTCTGTCACTGAGTACGCCGCCGCCCACGCCGGTACGGCCAAACGCACCGAGGACCGCACCAACTTCACCTTCAATGGTACGGCTATGGATGCACAGGCCTTCTGGACCAGCGCTCCCGCCGAGGAATTCATGTACGATGCCTCCTTCCTCAAACTGGGTGAGGTCTCCCTGGGTTACAGCCTGAGCCGCGATCTCCTCAAGAAGATCACTGCCGGTATCGTGAAGACCGCCAAGGTCTCCGTCTATGGCAGCAACCTCCTGTACATCATCTCCCACACGCCGGGAACCACCCCGGATGGATCTTCCACCGACACCTCTATCTTCGCTTCGGCGTTTGACATGTGCCCGTATCCGACCACCCGTAACTTCGGTGCTTCCATCACCATTGGCTTCTAATCGGATTCTGCCTTATGAAAAAATATATTATTCCCGTATTAGCATCCCTCGCTCTCCTGGCATCCTGTGCCAAGTTTGACGAGATGAATACCGATCCTACCGCCGTGACCGATGCAATGGTGCAGCCCCACTTTATCTTCGGCCGCATGCTGTATCACGGCATGAGCAATGACCATCAGCGTAACTTCAACCTCAACGACGATATGTACGCCCACTACTTCGCCGAAGGCCTGGGCTGGACCGACTACTGGCGCTACAACGAGGGTTGGGGCAACATCTACTGGCGCGACTTCTACACCGAGCGTCAGCGTGAATACCTGCTGCTGGACGATTTCTTTGGCGACGACGCCGAGTACAACGGCATGAAAGCCGCCAATGATATCTACAATGTCATCCTGTGGCTCCGTGTGATTGACCGTTATGGAGATGCCCCTTACAAAGGCGCCGATGGCGAATATGCCGGTAGGGGTAACACCATGGCTTACACCTCCATCGCCGACATCTATCCCGACCTCATCGCCCGCCTGCAGAAAGACGTCACCCTGCTGGACAATCCCGGCAGCAAGACCTATTACGACTACGACTATCTGTATGCCAACGACTGGGCCAAGTGGAAGAAACTCGGCAATACGCTCATCATGCGTCTGGCCATGCGTCTGTCCAACACCAGCCTGGCCGGCAGCGTAAAGACGGCCTTCTCCAATGCGGTTGCCGGTGCCATGTCGGCCCCCAGCGATTATGCCCGCATTTCCTGCGACTCCTCGATTTGGGGCGACTACTATGACCGCACCTACTCCGACTGGAAGAACACCTTCACCAGCGCCGACTTCATGTCCGTGCTCAACGGCACCAATGCCGGTTACGCTACTGGCGTTGTGGATCCCCGTCGTGCATTCTGGTTCTCCGAGGGTACCGGTGCCTCTGCCGGCAACAGCGGCTGGGACGGCTTCCCCAACGGAAATTACGAGATTGACACCCGCGACGCGGTTAAGGAAGCCCACGGAGGTACCAACTCCTTCGCCGGCCTTAACATTGCCGACGCCAATGGTTTCTTCTACTTTGCCAACCACTCCAAGGCTAACCAGAACCTGTCCTGGTGCCTGGCGTCCTATTCCGAGACTTGCTTCCTCAAGGCCGAAGCTGTTCTCCGCGGCTGGATTTCCGGCAACGCCGAGAGCTTCTACAAGGAAGGTATCAAGGCTTCCATGGACGAAGTAGCCTGGTTCATCACCAAATCCGGTGGCGACAATACCATCTCTGCCGCCGAGCAGAACGCATACATTGCCGCCCTGCCTGCTTTCGGCACTGGCGAAACGGCTCTGCGCAACGTAATGATCCAAAAGTGGATTGCCATCTTCCCCAACTCTCCTGAGGCTTGGTGCGATCAGCGCCGTACCGGTTATCCCGACTACGCCAGCGGTGTCTTCACCTATCCCACCATCCACCCCAGCTCCCTGGTTAGCGCCGGCAACATCGTACAGCGCATCCCTTATCCGGATAACGAGTACAACACCAACGCCGACAACATGCCTGCCAAATACAAGGACGGCACTCGCGACCAGCAGAGCAACCTCTACTGGGCACTCGGTGGCGAAGGCAAGACCCAGAGCAAGTCTATCGCTCCCAACAACAACCTGTAGTCTCACTCTGCTATTTCCAGAGGCGGCCCTCCCAAGGGTCGCCTCTTTTTTGTTCCATAAATAATCCGTATCTTTATACGTTAAAACTGAACTTATGAAAAGAATCCTTCTGGCCGTCTGCGCCGTTCTGGCTGCCGCTTGCAGCACCCCGCAAGAAGACTACGCTTCCTATGTGAATCCAAAAATCGGAACCGGCGGACACGGCCACGTTTTCGTGGGCGCCAATGTTCCCTTCGGCCTGGTGCAGCTGGGCCCCACCAGCGTTCCCCAGCAATGGGACTGGTGCTCAGGCTACCACGACAGCGATTCTACCGTCATCGGGTTTAGCCATACGCACCTGAGCGGCACCGGCATCGGCGACCTCTTTGACATCACCGTAATGCCCGTCACCGGCCCCACCGCCCCCAACCGGGAAGGCGCCGTGAGCCTGGCCGACCGTTCCCGCGAGGTTTGCGAGCCCGGCTACTACAGCGTTCCGCTGGAGCGCTACGGCATCCTGGCCGAAATGACCGCCACCGCCCGCGTGGGCTTCCATCGCTATACCTTCCCCGCCTCGGAGGATGCCGCCTTGCGCTTTGACCTGGAAAACGGCGGCTGCTGGGACGATGTAACCGACGCTGGCTTTGAGGTGCTCAAAAACGAGGAAGGCCAGGTGACGGCCATCGGCGGCTGGCGCCACTCTACCGGCTGGGCCAAGAACCAGAAAATCTTCTTCTGGGCCGAGTTCTCCCGTCCGTCGGCCAGCTTCCTGGTCACCGAGAATCCCGCCAACGACAGCGAACGCGGCCTGGCCCGCAAACCGATTTACGGCAATTATATCCTGGGCCACACGGATGAAGGCGAGCAGGTGCTGGTGAAGGTAGCCCTCTCCCCTGTTTCCATTGAGGGCGCCAAGACCAACATGGCCGCCGAGCTCCCCGGCTGGGACTTTGAAGCCGTCCAGGCCGATGCCCGCACTGCCTGGAACAAGGAACTGGGCAAAGTCAAGGTGCACAGCGCCAGCAAAGACACCCGCACCGTTTTCTACACCGCCCTGTACCACACCATGGTGGCTCCGTCGGTGTACAACGACGTTAATGGCGACTACCGCGGCTCCGACGACCAGGTTCGCAACGGCCATTTCCAGAACTTCACCACCTGGAGCCTCTGGGACACCTATCGCGCCGCTATGCCCCTAGCCACCATCCTGCACCCGGAAAAAGTGAACGACTTCACCGCCACCTTCTACCATATTTACAAAGAGCAGGGAGACCTTCCCGTTTGGCACCTCATGGGCAACGAGACCGACTGCATGGTGGGCAACCCGGGCACCGTGGCCTTCGCCGATTTCATCGTGAAAGGCTTCAACGCAGGCCTCCCGGCCAATGAACTGATGGCCGCCATGGTAGACACCGACCTTCGCAACGACCGCGGCCTGGACCTTCGGCACCAGTATGGCTTCATTCCCGCCGACCTCATGCGCGAAGCCGTGGCCAATGACATGGAATATGCCATTGCCGACGGGGCCCTGGCCAACGCCGCCGCTTTCCTGGGCTATCCCGAGGTAGAGGCCAAGTACCGCGAGCAAAGTCACTCCTATCGGCACTATTGGGACCCCGAGCTGCAGTTCATGCGCGGCCGCAAGGTGGACGGCAGCTTCACCGAGCCCTTCGACCCCATCTACTCCCGCCACGAGACCTCGGACTACACCGAGGGCACCGGCTGGCAGTATCTGTGGCTGGTCCCGCAGGACATAGACGGGCTGGTACAGCTCTTCGGCTCCCGTGAGGCCACCCTGGCCAAGCTGGACGGCCTGTTCGAGGCCCCGGACCATATTGAAGGAGAGAACGCCAGCCCGGACATCTCCGGCCTCATCGGCCAGTACGCCCACGGCAACGAGCCCGGGCATCACACCCTATACCTGTACGCCATGCTGGGCCAGCCCGAGAAGGCCGCCGCCCGCATCAAGCAGGTCTATGACGAGATGTATTTTAACGACGTAGAAGGCCTGGCCGGCAACGAAGACGTGGGCCAGATGAGCGCCTGGTACGTCCTTAGCGCCATGGGCTTCTACCAGGTAGAGCCCGCCGTGCCGCGCTTCTGGTTCGGCCTGCCGCTGTTTGACAAAATGGATGTGCAGGTACCCGGCGGCACCTTCTCCATCAAGGCCAACGGCCCCCTGGACGGCCACATTGCCTCCGTTCGCCTGAACGGTCAACCCTACGACAAACCCTACATTGAATACGCCGACATCATGGCCGGCGGCAAACTGGAATATACACTAACCAAGTGATTCGGAAGAAGGTTTGGCTTTTCGAACCTGTGGCTACCCTCGGCCGCATAAGAGGGAGGGGCCCACGCTAGCGCGAAGCGCAAGCTGCTGGGAGGGGTCGCGAAGCGACGGTTCGAAAAGTAAACCTTCTGCAGAATCTTTTTAGATTATAAATTAATCATAATACATGCAAGCAATCAAATTTGAGCCGTGGCTCAGGACCATGGTATGGGGCGGAGAAAAGATCATCCGCTACAAGGGACTGGAATCTGATTTGACCAAAATTGGCGAGAGCTGGGAGATCTCGGCGGTGCCGGGTCATCTGAGTGTGGTGGCCGAGGGCCCGCTGGCTGGTAAAACCCTGGAGGAGCTGGTAAAGGAATACAAGGGCCAGCTGGTGGGAGAACATGTCTATGAGCGCAACGGGGACTTGTTCCCGCTCCTGATCAAGTTCATCGACGCCCGCGCCGACCTTTCCATCCAGGTTCACCCCGACGATGCCATGGCCATGCGCCGGCATAACGAGCGATTCGGCAAAACCGAGATGTGGTACGTAGTGGGGGCCGATGAAGGCGCCTGCCTGTACAGCGGCCTGGCCAAGTCCATTACCCCCGAGGAATATGCCGCCAAAGTGGCCGACGGCACCATTACCGACGTCCTGGCCAAGTACGAGGTGCATCCCGGCGATGTATTCTTCCTGCCGGCCGGGCGCATCCATGCTATTTGCAGCGGCTGCCTCATTGCCGAGATTCAGCAAACCTCAGACCTCACCTACCGCATCTGGGACTACGGTCGCGTGGGCCTGGACGGCAAACCCCGCCAGCTGCACACAGATCTGGCCCAGGAAGCCATTGACTACACCGTCCAGAAGAGTTACCGCACAGACTATGAAGCGGTTCAGGACGAGGAAGTAGAAGTGGTGAGCTGCGATTACTTTACCACCAGCATCCTGGACCTTACCCTCCCCTTTGCCAAAGACCTCTCCGGCATAGACTCCTTCATGGTGGTCATGTGCCTGAGCGGCAGCGGCAGCATGGAGGTGGACGGTTCCGAAGTGAGCCTCCAGCAGGGCGAGACCGTCCTCATCCCCGCCACCGCCGACGATGTGTGCTTTATACCAGAGGATGGCATGAAGGTTTTGACTTCTTATGTCCGATAGCCGTAAAATGTAATCTTCTATCTATCAATATGTTACGCAAAATGCCCTACCGAAAAATTGGCAGGGCATTTTATTTAACTGATTGTATTTCAGAACTTTACATTTCACGGCCTATTCCAGGCCACGGGCGCGCATGAGGGCCGAAGGGTCGGGGAAAGCACCGCGGAAGCTCAAGTAGAGCGTCATGGGCTCCTCGGAGCCGCCCTTCTCCAGGAAGGTCTTGCGGAAGGCATCGGCCGTAGCTTTGTTAAAGATGCCGTCCTCCTCGAACTTCTCCCAGGCGTCTACGGCCAGCACCTCGCTCCATAGGTAGCTGTAGTAACCGGCACTGTAACCGCTGTTGAAGATGTGGTTAAAGTAGGAAGTGCGATAACGGGGGATGATTTCGTCTACCAGGCCCATTTCCTTGCACACTTTTTCCTCAAAGGCGCGAATGTCATCGGCCCCGCCAAAAGCGTCCAGCTGTTCCGATGAGAGCTCGTGCCACTTCATGTCCAGGATACTGGCGGCGCAGGTTTCGCCGGCCTCGAAGCACTGGTTGAACTTGCGGGCGCTGGCAATCTTGGCCACCAACTCGGCCGGGATGGGCTCTCCGGTGCGATAGTCGTTGGCATAGTCGGCCAGAATCTCGGGCACAAAGGCAAAGTTCTCGTTGAACTGGGAGAACATTTCTACAAAGTCGCGGGCCACGGCGGTGCCGGAGATGCTGCGGTAGTTCACCTTCGTGAAGAAGCCGTGCAGGGCATGTCCGAACTCGTGGAAGGCGGTGGTTACGTTGTCGATGGTGAGCAGGGACGGCTGGGCATCGGTGGGATCGGTGCCGGGAGCCGGGAAGTTGCACACATTCACGATGATGGGGCGCACACCGGTCTCGGCCTCGCGGAAGTTGTTCATCCACGCACCGCCGCGCTTGGTGGGGCGCACGTAGTAATCTTTATAGAAAATGCCGATGAGGGAGCCGCCGGCGTCGGTGAGCTTGTAGGCCTTGGCATCGGGGTTATACACCTCCACCTCGGGGGCTTCCTCGATGGAAATGCCGTAGATACGCTCGGCAGCGGTGAATACACCCTTAAGCACACTGTCGGCCTGGAAGTAGGGCTTGGTCTGGTTCTCGTCCAGGGCATAGCGCTGAATGCGCAGTTTCTCGGCGTAGAAGCCCCAATCCCACGGCTCAATCGCGTGACCGGCCAGCTTGGCCATATCGGCCTTTTGGACGGCGGCCTTGCGCATGCAGGCGTCCATGATGGGCTGCAGGAAGTTGTCTACGGTCTCGGGGGTCTGGGCCATTTTGTCGGAGAGCTGGAAGGCGGCAAAGTTGGGGTAGCCCAGCAGCTCGGCCTTTTGGGCGCGCAGCTTCAGGATTTCCAGGACGATGCCGTTGTTGTCGAACTCGCCACCGTTGCAGCGGGAGCTGTAGGCCTTGAACACTTCTTCACGCTTGGCGCGGTCCTCGCAGGAAGACATAAAGTCGTAGTACTCGCTCACGGTAATGCCGGTTGCCTCTTTGAACGCATTGTTGGCGGCCAGGAGATTCTGGCCGAACTTCTGGCTCAGGCTGGCAAGGCGGGTATTAATCTGGGCGAAGCTTTCCTTGGCCTCGCCTTCCAGGCCCACGCCATTGCGTTCGAAGCTCTGATAGACCTTCTTGGTGAGCATCTGCTGCTCGCGGGTGAGGGCATCCGAAGCATCGTACACGGCCTTTACGCGGGCAAAGAGAGCCTCGTTCATATAGACCTCATTCTCTACTTCGCTGAGCATGGGAATTACCTCTTCCTCGATGGCCTGCATCTCGGGGGTAGAGTCGCTCTCGGACAGGTTGAAGAAAACGCCAACCACCTTGTCCAGGATGGGACTGCCCTGGTCCATGGCCAGGATGGTATTCTCGAAGGTGGGAGCTTCGGGGTTATCCAGGATAGCCTGGATATTGGCCTTTTCTTCCTCAATACCGGCCTTGAAGGCGGGCATATAGTCTTTGATGGAAATCTGGGAGAAGGGGGCCGTTCCATAAGGCGTGTCCCACTCCTGCAGGAAGATGTTCTGGGAATTGTTACAAGCTGTCATGCTTATAAGGATAGCCAGGCCGCTAAGCCTGGCTATGATGCTATTTTTAATCATACTTATTGTAATACAACTGAGGTGGAAGGTTCGTCAACCAGGGTGAACTGGGCCGAGGAGTTGCCGCCGGAAACATAAAGGGTAAGGATACCCGTGATGTCTACGGGGTTGCCGGCAAGGATCTGGGCATCCAGCGGCTGGTCGCAGAACTTGGCATAACCGCTGGTACGCACCTGCACATCTGTGGCGCCTTTCTTGAAATAGTGGCTCACATAGTTGGCGGTTGCATACTTGATCATAATCTCCTTGTAGGAAAGGTCGGCATCGGCACCAAAGCTGTCCAGGGTCTTACCCTCGTCCAGATACTGGTTGGGCGTTCCGGTGATGGGGCCGTATTTGGTGGCACCGCTGCCCACCTGGGCGGTATCCCAGACGCCGCTCTCCAGATAGGCCACGTAACCCGACTTGCTGCAAGCCCAGGTGTTGATTCCCCAGGTGCCGGCATCGCTCAGGAAAACGCGGTTCTCGGGGTTGGCGCTCTTGTGAGGAAGGTTAGGGTTGGGATAGAAGAGGGCAAAAATCTCGTTGCTGTATGTGAGGCCCTTGATGACCACCAGCCTGCCCCAGAGATCACCGGTATAACCGGCAGCAATGGAAGCCTTGATGTCCTCCTCGGAAACCTCCTGCGGAACTAAGGGCTTATCCTTTTCTCCGCGGAAGATATGGGAGTCGATAATGGCCTGCAAACCGATGTATGAGGTTTCATACTCATTGGTGGTAGTCTGGTCGGCGGCATAGCCCAGCTGAGGCATACCGTTGTACTGACCCAGGGTGAGGCCGTCGCATTTCACATAGACCCACTGGCCCAGGGCATACTCGTTGTGCAGGGAAGACTTGCCGATTTTGATGTCGATACCACCGGTCTCGTCCTGGATATAAATCTCGTTATAGATGTTTCCGCTCTTGTCGGAGGACACTACCTGACCTTTAATCCAAACATTTCCGGTCATTTCCATGGCTCCCTTGTACATGCCCTTGAGGTCCTTGATGGTGGTAAAACTCTCCAGGCCTTCATTGGCTTTGAGGGACTCCTCGGTGACGGGAATCCAGGCATACGGTTCCGAATGGTCCTGGCCGAATACCGGCTGCCATTCCTCTTTCAGACTCTTGCAGGAAACCAGCGCAGCAAAGGCGCAAAGAATTAAAACTGTCTTTTTCATAGTGCTTAGAATCTGAAGTAAACGTTAAGCATATAGTTGAAGCCCGGCATGTAGAAATACTTGGAGTCAAAGCGATAGAAGCGCTCCTTGCTCACGGTGTTGTCTACGATACGGGTTTGCTCGTAACCGCCGGTCTTCACGTTCTTGTTGTTCAGAAGGTTCTTGGCATTGAGGCTGAAGCCCAGCTGGTACTTGCGCTTGATGTAGAAGCTCTTGCCAACAGAGGCATTGAGCAGGAAGGCGGGAGCGAACTTCTCCTGGGTGGTCATGTAGGTCACCTCTGTGTCGGTGATGGTGTTATCCAAACCGGCCACGGCATAGTCGGTGCGGTACAGCGGGTTCATGTCCAGATAGGCACGGTCGAAGTATTCCACGTCGGCCTCTACGAACCAGTAGTTGTAGTTCCAGCTCAGGCCCAGGCTGGCGGCCAGCTGAGGGGTGGAAGGCACATAGTGCTTCTGCGTAATGGTGCCGTCGGCAAGCTGCGTCTTGTTCCAGTAAGGAATGAGCACGTTGGACATCACTTCCTCGGCGCTGTTATCCACGGTCTGGGTCATGCGCGGGGTAGAGGTGTACACATATTCGCCGAAGGCCAGGACGCCCTGCACGCTGAGGTTGGGAACCACGAAGGTGGGGGTCTTGAAGCCCAGCTCAATACCCATGTGGCGCTGGTTGATGCCGCTGATGGCAAAGTTGGAGAAGGCGTTCTGCAGGTCGTCGTAAGCGCTCATCACCTTGCTCTGGTCCCAGATCTTGGTGTAGTAGGCCGTGGCGCGGATGTTCACGCCGTTGCTGCTGAACTGCCAGTTGATGTCCGAGGCAAACGTCTTGATGGGCTTGATGTCGGCAATCATGGAGTTGCGGGTACGGGGGCTCAGGAATACCTGATTGAACTTGGGGGCATCGTTGAACCAGCCCACATTGGCATACACGCGCATCTTGCCGCCAATCACATAATTGAGGTTGAGCTTGCCGGCATAGGTGAGGAACTGAGCGGTCTTGGATTTACCCAGGGAGGTGGTCACGCTGCCATCGGCCTCATAGGTGGGCTCGATGACGGTTCCGGTGTTGGGATCCAGGATCTTCTCGCCGTTGGCATCCAGGCCCGGGAACAGGCCCTTGCGGATGAGGCCTTCACGCCAGAAGCTCTCGTAGCCGATGCGGCCGCCGACGGTGGCGCTGAAGTTGCCGAAGGTGAACTTGCCGGTTAACCAGGCACCGAAGTTGCGCACCTGCGCGTAGTAATCGTAACCGTACTTGTCGCCTTTATGCAGGGTACGGGCGGTGCCGTTCTTGAGGTAATAATCAAGGTCGTTCTGGGTCTTGTAGGCCGACGAAGCGAAGTCGCGCTCGGCAAAGTTGTCAACGTCTACAAAGTAGTCGCCGCCCAGGAGGTCGTCTACCACCTGGAAGTATTCGGTACGGTTGATGCGGGCCGTGAGACCGCCGTTGAGCATGATGTTGTCGGTGGGACGGGCCTTGACGGTAAGGGCCAGGTTCAGGTCCTTCTGGTCGGTGCGGCGCTCCTGCTGCACATACTTGGAACGGCCGTCGGCCTGACCGCGGTTCACATGGTACAGGCGGTCCCAGTTAACATGGGTAAGATCCGGATTGAGGCTGGCGTACTTCCACACGTTGTATGCAGTCATGTACTTGTCCATGTTGTTCCGGTTCATGTCCTCGTTCTCGTCCATGTAGTAGCTGGGCAGGTTGCGGTAGTAATCCGGACGGGGATCCTGGGCATCGTACCAGTCAAGGGCGGTGTAACCGTTCTTGCCAAAGCGATACAGGGCCGTGAAGCTGCCTTCGAACTTGTCGGACGGGGTGAATGTGTACTTGAAGACTGCCACAGGCTCGTGGGTCTTGCGCACACGGGCGTTGCGCACCTTGCCGTTCTGGTAACCCCAGTTGGAGTTATACATGTTGTCTCCCATGAGGTCGTACACTTCCTGCGTAGAGGAGTTCTGGGCGCCGCGCTCGCCGGGCGTTCCAAAGAACACGAAGCTGAGCTTGTGGTTGTTGTTAATCACTTTGTCGGCAGCCAGATAGTAGGCCAGGGAACGATAGTAAACACCGTCAATCCAGTCGTTGCCACCCAGGCGGGCGCTCACGTTCACGGCGAAGGCCCAGCCGTTGTCCATCAGACCGGTAGCGTAGGAACCCATGATGCGCAGGCGATACAGGGCGCTGTTGGTGAGGATGCTCCCGCGCAGGCCCTTGCGAACCTCGCTGGCCGTGCCGAAGATGTTGGTGGCACCGTTGTAGCCGCCAAAGCCGAATTCGGCCATCTCGGCACCGTTCACCGTCTCTTTGGAGCGCATGGCCTCGTTAAGGCCGCTCCACAGGGAGTAGGGGCTGTAACCGGTAATGGCGTCGTTGAGCTTCACGCCGGCCAGGTAAACGTCCTGGCTCTCGGAGCTGTAACCGCGGGCGCGGAAACGTACCGAGGAGAAGTTGTAACCGGCTATATTGTTGAAAACGTCATTGCTGCCGAAGAGGATGGTGGGATTGTCATTGTAACCGGAGTCCTCCATATCGAAGGCGCCGAAGGAATCGTCATCCAGCTCGTTCAGACGCTGGTTTCCGGTGAGGGACAGGTTGAACATGTTCTTCACGTAACCGTCGTTCACCGTCACCTGCACCAGGTTCTCCAGGTAGTCGGGCGCCGTGATGCGCAGGGTGTACACACCGTCGGGCAGGGACAGGATCTGGAAGGAGCCGTCGGCGGCCGATGTGGTCTCCTCCACAAACATGGCACCGCTCATGAGGGTGAGACGGGCGCCTTCGATGGGCGCACGGCCACCACGGTCAATCACTTTACCCTTAACGCCGCCGGAATAACCTTCGCGCGTTCCCGGGTCGATGAACTGGGGCATTTCCATCTGCTCATTTTCGGTGCCGGCCGCTCCGGCAATCAGCGGAACAACAACGGGAGCCGCGCTGGTCTGGGGCTCTTCGGGTTCCATCGGACGCGGAGCAGGCTGTTCAGGCACTGCAACAGGGACGACCACCGGGGCGGTCTCTTCTGCCGTCTGCTTAGCCGACTGCTTGGCCGGCTGCTTGGCCACACGGCGGGGAGCAGGTGCCGGAGCAGGAGCAGGAACCACCTCGGGAACTACCTCGGCTTCGGGGGTCACAGCCACCTCGGCCACGGGCTCTTCGGCCACAGGCTCCTCAGCCGCGGGCTCTTGAGCAACAGGCTCCTGGGCCGGGCGGATGTCTTTCTCCTGGGCGCACGCCGCCATAAGGAACAGCGCGGCCATCAGGATGCTTGTAGGTAGAATGTGTTTCATATAGGATTACTTCTTGATGACAATGTAAGTAGGATAGTGGTCGGAGAAGCCGCCGATGAAGGAGCCGCCAGAGAACGTGCGGAACGGCGTACCTTTGTACTGACCGGTCTGGTTGGTCATGAACGGCTTGTTAAAAATACGGCCATAGTACTTCTTCTTCACAATGGGCTGAATCTGGAAGGTGCCCTCGGGGGCAACGGCCAGGGCCTTGTTCACCATCACGATATCGAAGATATTGTTCTCTCCGCGATAATAGAGGGAGCCGTAGCCGTCCTTGATCATGCTCAGGAACGGGTCAAAGAAGTCTTCGTCGTTCACTTCGGCAATGGTTTCCTTGCCGCGAAGGAACTCGGTCATGGAGATGTCGCCGGGGTTGTCGTTCATATCGCCCATCACCACTATCTTGATGCCGGGGAACTCCTTCTGCAGTTCCATGGCGCGCTGATAAGCAATCTCGGCGCCGCGGGGACGGAGGTCGGCACCCTTGCCGCCCAGACGGGAAGGCAGGTGGCACACGAAGAAGGCGAACATTTCGCCGTCGATGGTACCGCGCACCATGAGGATATCACGGGTGCGGAAGGCATCCATCTCTTCCTGGGTCCACTGGCTCCAGTCGATGCGGGAGGGAGTGAAGGTGAAAGGAATGGCCTCGCTCTCGATGAACTTGAAAATCTCGGGCCTGTAGAACAGGGCGCAGTCTACACCGCGGCGGTCGGGGCTGTCGTAGTGGACAATCTGGTAATTGGCCTCGGCAATGGCGGGCTCGGCTACCAGGTCTTCCAGAACGTGGCGGTTTTCCACCTCGGAAACGCCCAGCACAGCATGCCACATTCCGTTGTCTTTTTTCATCTCGGCAATAACCTTGGCCATGTTCTGCAACTTCTTGGCATATTTGGCCTCGGTCCAGTTATTGCCGCCATCGGGCAGATATTCATAGTCGTTCTTACCTTCGTCGTGATAGGTATCGAACAGGTTCTCCAGGTTGTAGAACCCAATCACATAGGCCTTGGTATACTTCCCGTGACCGGGATCCGCCTTGGCAGACATGCCGCTTCCTATAAAGAGAAGGATGACCAGCAGGAAAGAAGTGATTCTGTTCATATCGTTTTAGTCGTTAGTTTCTTTGTTATTTCCACCAGTTACCGGGAGTGGTCGATTCTACCAGATCGGCCTTGTCCTTCCCGATTTTGCGGGACAGGTTGGGGAAGAAATCGAAGCCGGTCTGCTCTTCCAGCTTGTCAATGGACATGAGGTACTTGGAAAGCTCCTGGTCTGTATTGGAGAGCCCAGCCGAATGCGGGAGCAAATAGCCTGCAGCCAGATAACCTTCCTGCCCCTGGGTGCTGCCCACGGTATGGGCCAGCAGCGCCTTAAAATAATAGGTGGGCACCGTAAGCTTGTGTCCCGACCTGTCCAGGGCATAATACTTGGACCCCTCCAGGAGACATCCTGTTACCACATAAAGGGTGTCGCAGGAACTGGAAAATCCACGGACTTTGCCTTCCAGCGTGGCCCAAATGCCGCCATTGAACGTGTTGTTCTGCGGGGTCATATTGGTGCCGTAATAGGTGGTGGCATTGCGGGCCGTCGTGCCCCAGCGGTCGGCCGAAGGGATTTGGTGCCCCCTGGCATACCAGCCGTTATTGCCCTCCTGATAGCCGCCGGAAATGTTCTGCTGCACCCCATAATTGCTGCCGAACACAGGGTCGTAACCCCAGGCCTCGGAGCGGGCCACATAAGAACCGATGAGGGACTTGTTCAAAGGATAGGCCACCCACACAGAGACATAGTTGGAATAATCCCAATAACAGGACCAGTTGCGGCTGTTGTCGGAGAAACGGTGGATGAGCACCTCGCGGCCGTCACTGGCGGTGGTAGCAGGGAGTTCCAGCCAGTCCAACGCCGAGGGAAGGGTATCGTAACCGTATTTTCCCTTGGCTCCGCCGCCCTTTCCATACTGGATAAGGCTGGTGCGGTCCTCGGCCCCCATGCCGTTGAGCACCAGTACCACTTCGCGGTCTTCCTCCGAGGTATTGGCTTCATACTTGAGGAGGATATCCGACTTGGAGCCGGTACCGGAAGCGGGCTCGATGGTGGCCCAGGACCCTCCGCCGGGGAATTCCAGCGTGATGGTCCAGTCCAGCGTAGCCGATACCGACACAAAGGTGGAACCGGCCTCCGGGCTCAGGGAACTGCTGCGCGCCTTGATGGACACTCCCCCGCTCTCCTTCTTCTGGCACCCCGTGATGAGGGCCAGAAGGAGAAGGACGAAGAAATAAAGCTTGCGGTTCATGATCGCTGTTTTTGAGCAGGATTAACTATTACTGAGCGTTTAGTCCAAACAAGATCACGCGCGTATTGCTACCGCTGGTTTCCACAGTTAATGTGCTGGTAGCCGAGAAATTAATCGTGTATTTGTCGCTGTCAGTAACCGTAATGGTGTACGGCTGATTACCGCTGGCACCACTGTTGGGAGCAGGCTCCTTGGAAGCCACTTCAGTACCACCGACCTTAAAGACAACCTTAGATTGCTTATTGCTCCAGGAAACGGCGTAGAAAGTAAGGCTGGTAGATCCTGCAGGGAGCGTGAGGGTAGAAGAACCCACGGCTTTACTGGTTCCCAATTTAAGGACTTTCACACCTGATTCATTGTTCACAGTTGCGCTCTCCTCATAGGAGTTGGTTCCCGTTGTCCAAGTAACATTGCTGGAGAAAGCACTCCCCGTTCCAGGATCATCTCCACCAGGGTTGTCGCCACCGCCAGGGTTGTCGCCGCCAGGGTTATCGCCGCTCACTTTTTCCACGAAGTAGGCGTTCATGACCTCAATCTTGTCGTTGTAGGAACCACGGTAGCCGATAATGGTGATCTTGTCACCCTCGGCAAGATTCAGGGAGGCAAAGCTCTTGTCGTTCTTGGAACCGTAGCCAAGGTCCGTAGCGGTGAGGCCATATACATACACGGTGCCGGTCTCGTCCGTCAGGTCAAAGTTGCCGTAGGTGGTGTTGATGGTGCCTCCGATGGTACCAGTAAGTTTATACTTCTGGGTAGAAGACTCGGCTGCCGCATTGAACTCGGCCACCGTTGCGGTGATAATGTCACCGGCAGGTTCGTCACCGCCGCCAGGGTTGTCGCCGCTCTTGATATAGGCAGGAGGGGTGCCGCCGCCCTGGGCTGTGCCCTGATACTCGGCACGCAGGGTAATGAGGGTAACGGTGTCGCCTTCCTTGATGTTCAGGCTGGCAAACGACTTATCGTTCTTTTCTACCTTGGTAGCGGTAAGGCCGTAGATATAAACGGTGCCGGATGCATCGGAGAGGTCGAAGTTGCCATAGACATCGCTCTTGATATTGGAAACCGTACCGGTGAGTTCATACCACTGGGAGCTGGATACTGATGCAGCCAGGAACTCGGCAACAGAAACGGCCTTGATTTCGCCAGTATCTCCGCCGGGCTCATCGCCGCCTTGACCCTTTTCGTGGCTGTAGATATAGCTAGCGCCCTTGCCTACGGTTTCGAGCGTAGTGCCATAGGTGCTCACATATTTGGTCACAGGGCCGTAAACCACCACGACATCGCCCACGGCAACATCGGGCTGGCCGCTTTCCCACTTCTTGTTATCCAGATAGTAAGTCTGATAGATATAGAATTCACCGGTACCATCCTCTTCGTCTACAATGTAGAACGTGGCGTTGCCATAATTGCCGCTGGCCGCGAAGGTGGTCTTCACGTTGGAAATCTTGCCCTTGATATAATAGCTTTGCTCAGACTGGGCATTATCGGCCAGAGCAGCGGCAACGGTAGAGATGCCGGCAGGATTGAACGGATTCTCCAGGGAGCCGTCGCCCTTGGCTTCGCCTTCGCCGGCGGGTTCACCGCCTTCGCTCTTGCCGTTGAGGCTATAGACGAAGCTGCCGCCCTTACCTACGGTTTCGGGGGTGTTGCCCTTGTAGTTGACCACCTTACCGCAGATGATGACCTCGTCGCCTTCCTTGATGTCGGTGTCGCCGCTCTTCCACTGGCGGTTGCCCAGATAGTAGGTCTGATACACATAGAAGCTCTCGCCGCCGTCTTCATCGACCACGTAGAACGTAGCGTTGCCATAGGTGCCGCTGGCTTCGTAGGTGGTGGCCACCGTAGAAATCTTACCCTTGAAGAAGATGCTGCTCTCGCTGTTCTGATCGGCAGGGAGGGCACGGGTATAGGCCAGGACACCGGCTACCGTGAACGGTTTCTCCAGGGTACCTTCGCCCAAATCAATTTCGCCTTCCGGACCGGCCTGCTTCACAACCACATTGGCTTTACCATAGCCGATATTGAATACCAGCGTGGCAGAACGGTCATGACCGCTGTTGCTGGTCACAGAGATGGTGACCTTCTGGTCCTGGGTGTCGGCCACACCGGATTCTTTGCTCAATGCAATCCATTCCGGAATGCCGCTGTTCACCTTCCAGTCTCTGGAGGAATTGAGGGTGATTTCCTGAGAGCCGGCTTCCTTGGTGAAAGTGACTTCTGCGGGGGAAGCAGAAATCTTGGCGGGACCCAGGTCCACTTCCTTCTCGCAGCTCACAAGCGCCGCAGCGCCGGCTACGATAGCCCAAAATAGGTTTTTAAGTTTCATGATGTGTGTATTAATTAAAATATTTGATTATCAATTGTCCATAATCGTACAAATTTAACAAAAATATTCGGGAATTCAAGGGGGCATAAAAAAGCGGCTCCCGAAACCTCGGAAGCCGTCGCGCTCATTGGGCTTTATGGCTCAGAATTTCTTGGATTTTTTCTGGAGGCAGCCCTGCCGCTTCCATTGCTTGAGTTAGGGCTTTTCTTTCTTCCTCACGGCCTTCCTCACGGCCTTCCCTCAGCCCATCTTCGGCCGCCTTCTTGAGTTGATTGCGTCTGTCCCGGTCTGTGGTCATATCCTTATCATATTTGATTTTTTCATCGGGCGTAAATTTAGCAATATCTGCCGACTCAAACAAGAGTTCAAAGATTTCTTGCCTCAATTCCAATGGCCTGTTGGGCAGGAAACGAAGATTATGCAGCGCATAGCAGAAGTTATCCAGTACCGATGCATCCGGCGTCATTGCCTTCTTGCAATTGGGCAGCTCCAGGAATATCAAGTTGAGTTTGTCGGTCATCATCTCTCCGGTGGACAAATCCGATAGTCCGTAACGGTATAGAACTTTGTCTGAGCCGCGATGGAAAGAAAAGTCCATAAGGCCTATAAAATACACCGGAGGAAACACATACTCATCTACGCCCTTATCCATCTGCTTCATCAGGGAAAAGGCCGAATAGTACAAAGCCCGCTCATAAAACCAGTTCTGAGGAGCAACCTGCACCTCTACCACAAAACGGGCCCCATGGGCATCCAGGCATTCCACATCTACCCTGATGTCTTTCTTGCCCGGAAACAGGTTAACATGTTCCTGGGACACATAACGCAAGCCCGCAATTTTTCTCTCCGGAATAATCTCTTGAAGGAAGAGCTCCATCAAACGTTTTCTGTCTTCTGAGCCGAAGGCCCGCTTAAACCAGTCGTCCAGAAGGATGTTGGCATAACGAGCCTTGGGATCATACGTGGCATCCCAAGTAGCCGGGTCCTCCAAATAAGACAACGGTTCATCTTGTGGCTTGTAACCACAGACCAAATTTTGCAACATGGCACATAACGATAAAAGTTGAACAATACAGTCCGGGATTTCCGAGACCGTGTTACGCGCCCTGTTGCAGACGCTATGGGGCAGCTGCGTCCGAATTGACGCCTCTTCACCTGAGAAACCTGTGGTGAAGCTTAAACCTTAGACCGGGCCCCCGTAACAAAGGGTTTCAACCTTCATTCTGTTCCCAAAGGAGGTCTGCACGGCAAATATAAGCAATAATTCGATACCGGCCAAATGCCTGCGTGTGGGCCAGGTCTCATTTTTATGCCGACACCTAGCCCAGCAATTATGGCCTACAGCGCATACAGAGCCAAACCACTGGGCCAGGTCCCCGCCCTAAAATGAGACCTAGCCCAAGAAAAAAGCCCGGGGCAGAATACCTCGGGCTCAATGCAGTTTGCCTGAAAGAATTACTCAGTAGCTCCGTTCAGGGAGTATATCCAAGCTTTCTTGCTTGCAGTCTCGTAGGTGGTGCCGTACAGGGTGAGCTGGCCCTTGACGATGACCTCATCACCCACGGCCGGCTTGGCATTGCCTTCGGCCCAGTCCGTGTTGCCGAACCACTTCACGCTGTAGCACTCGAAGTCCTTAGTGGGTTCGGTGGTGCTCTTCTTGTCGGCAGACACACCATAAGCGGTGCCGTCGTCGGAAATCCAGAAGCTGCAGGTAGGATGGTCGGCAGAAGGATCGTAAAGGATAGCGGAAATCTTGCCACCGACGCAAACATCCTTGAATACCGGTGTTGCAGCCTCGGCGGCCTTGGCGGCGGCCATCTCGGCCTGCTGATAGTCGATAACTTCCTCAGCGCCCGCCACGTTGAACGGGAATTCGGCGCTGCCCAGGCCCAAGCCGGCGGTCTTCACATAGTTGACGCTGTACAGCCAGGCCTTCTTGGAGGAAGTCTCGGCTACGCCGCTGTAGACGGTGGTCTTGCCGCAGACAATCACCTCGTCACCCACGGTCACCTGACCGTTGCCCTCGGCCCAGTCGGCATTGCCGAACCACTTGACGCTGTAGCACTCGAAGTCCTTAGTGGGTTCGGTGGTGCTCTTCTTGTCGGCGGACACACCGTAGGCGGTGCCGTCGTCGGAAATCCAGAAGGTTGCGGTAGGATGGTCGGCCGATGCGGTGTAAAGGACCGCAGATACAATGCCCTTGATGTAAACGTCTTCCTCGGGGATGTTGCCGGCGAGGATTTCTGCCGCAATCTCGGAAGCGCTGTACGGGTTGGTGGCGGTACCCTTAGGATTGTCGACAAACTCGACTACCTTGGTGGCAATCATGTTGATGAACTTGCCGCTGCTGCCAAGACCATTGAACCAACCGGTAACGGTGATCTTCTTGCCGTCGAGAGCATCTAAGCCGAGGTCGGCAAGAGGCTGGTTGATGGAACCCTGTTTGTCACCCTCCGGGAAGGCATCCAGAGCCAGGTTATAGTAACCTTTTTCCTTGTTGATGCTTAAGGTACCGGTAAGCTTGATAAACTCTGCCTTGGCGGCAGTATAGTCGCCAGCTTGAGCGGTGATGTCCGTCGCAGCCGGGATCTCGAACGTATTGCCGTTGGAGTAAACAATCACCTCGGTCACGTCGGTAATCTCGGGCACACCGTTATAGGTGGTCTTCTTACCGAAGATCTTGACATTGTCACCAATCTGGACGTCGACGAACTTGTCGGTGCTGTAGGCATAGAGGGCGGTCGTGCCGTCGTAGATGACGACGCCGCGGCCGGTCTTGGCGATGACCGTGCTCTCGAGGGTTTCGACCTGGGAGTCGTCGGCCATGGCGATGATCTCGGTCACGGTAGCGCCGGTGGCGGGGATGCCTTCCTGGGAAACAGCCACCGTCTTCACGGCACCGGGAGCCTTGATGGTGATGGTGGCGGTGCGAGTGGCGGTGTACTCATTAGCAGCGGCCGTGAGAACATAAACGTCGCCGGACTCCACATCGGAAACAGTGAGCCAATCAGCGTCTGAGGTAAGCAGCACGGGCGTAACCTTGGAAGAAACCGTTACGCGGGCTTTACCACCTTCGGCGGGGATGGCGGTGAGAGCGACTTCTTCGCCTTCCTCATTTTTAACGGTACCATAGTCGGGGCCGTCTACACCGATGAGGGAAGGCGTGTATTTGTACACTTCGGAAGCGTTCTGCTTGGTTTCGGGGGTACCCTTATAGCTCATAATGAGACCGCTGACGATGATCTCGTCACCTACCGAGAACTCGTTGCCGGTGGTGAATTTTGCACCGTTAAGCCAGTAGCCGCGGTAAACCTCGAACCAGTTGGCACCATCGGTGGATTTTCCGTCAGCGCCGTAGGAACCCTTGAAAGAACCGTCATCGGACAGATAATAGGTGGCATTGCCGTAGGACGTGCTGATTTCGTCGATGCGGCAAACGATACCTTTCACATAGACATTCTGCTCAGGGATTGAGCCGTCGGCAAGGCCAGGAGCCCAGGCGATGGCTTCGGAGACCGTCATAATAACGGGCTCGGCAGCTTCAGTTGCCTGAATTACATTGATGCGTTGTTTCTTCCCGGCACACTTGATGGCGATGGTAGCCACACGGGTGTCGGTGGCTTCGGTAGCAGTAAGGACCACTTTGTTCTCGCCGGCAGCGCCCGACATGGCAGAGGCGGTAATCCACTCAGGGAAGGCCACGGGGACTTTGACGGTTTCTCCGTCGGCGTCCTTCTCGTCCTTGGTGTTGATGAGATCCCACTCCCAGGCGTCGGTAGTGGTGAAGGTATAGGTAATCTCACCGCCCTCGGCAGGGAAGGCCAGGTAAGATGAACTTGCCTTGATTTCGTTCAGGAAATTGTCAGCCTCTTTCTGGCAACTCACGGCCAGGGCCAAAGTTGCAACGATGGAAGCAAAAAAATACTTAAGTTTCATAAGACTGCCAATAATAGATTAGTTGAACATATACTTAAGGCCGATGGAAGCATACCAGCACTGACCGATAGCATGGTTAAACACGAAGGTCTCGGTATTGCCGTTAATAGCCTCTGGAGTGGAGAAGGTGGCATAACCGTCGGCATCTACACCCTCGTACTTGAGAATACGGGCCTCTGAACCAATCTTGGGGTTGAGGTACTTGCTCACACCCCAACTGGAGTTGAACAGGTTAAGGACGTTCTTGATGTCGGCGCTCAGCTGCAAGGTGTTAGTGGTTTTTCCAATCTTGAGCTTAAAGTCGTGCTTGTAGCTCAGGTCTACGCGGTGCACCCAAGGCGAATACACGCTGTAAGGCTCGGCGTACTGGCCCTGATGCTTGCTCAGATAGGCATCCTTGTGCACGTAGTCCATGAAGCGCTTGGCATCGTCAGGAGACACGAAACGGAACTCACCTTTTTCGACCTGGGCATCGGTGGGGATGTACAGGGCATCGTAGTTGTAACCGTCGTTGTTCATGTCGTTGGACATCATGTAGGAGTAATTGTAACCACCACGCCAGGTTTCATAAATCACGCTGAAGTGATTACCGCTCTTATCGTTTGCCGTAGCTGAAACAATCACACGGTCCGGGGTGATGTACTCGGAGTTATGCAGTGGGATATAGTTAGGACCATCCGAGGTGGGTACATAGGTGAAGGCACTCTCGGCATCGGAGCCGGGCATACCGGTCACTTCCTTGGAAACGGAATGGGTGTAGGCGGCCATGATGCTGAGGCCCTCGAAAGGACGGGCATTCAGGGTCACGCTAGTGCTCCAGCCATAACCCTTGCTGGTGTTCTCAAGGACGAAAGCCTTGGTACCAGTGCGATAGCCTGTAGGATAGATGGGACGGTTGTCTACGCCGTTAAAGCGGGCAAACTCGGCCACATCGGGCATGCTCCAGTCAGAGACAGAGACAGCATTCACCGTCTTGTTGAAGATACCTTCCACTTCGAGGGACAGCGGGAAGGATGTGGGGAAACTGTAGTCTATAGCCAGGGAGCTCTTCCATACCTGAGGCAGCTTGAACTTGGGATCCACGGCGGCAATGGCCGAAGGAACGGTGCCGTCCTCTGGAGAAACGGTAGTAGGATAACCCATACCGTGAAGCTTGTTCAGGAGCGCATCGATATTGGCTTTGCCGTTCTCGGAAACCAGACCACCAGCGAACTGGTTCATATCGATGAAAGTATTGCCTTTCTCATCGGTCGTAACGGCGCCGGTGTACCAAGGCAAAAGCACTTTATCTTTCTGGGCATCATATACCTGGGTTTTGGCATTGAGTTCTGCGCGATACTGCACAAGACCGCCGTTGGTAGGCATATTGGTGAAGAACACCAGAGGCAGACGGCCTTGGAATAGACCGGTACCACCGCGTACTTTCAGGGTCTTGTTGCCCAGCACGTCCCAGTTAAAGCCCAGACGGGGTGAGATGATGAGCTTGGCAGTGGGCCACTTACCGGTATCGATGTGCTGCTCGGTGAAACCATGGTTCTTGGGATAGTAGCTGAGGTCGTAAATGGCCTGGTTGGTAACGAGGTCCTTATTGTTGAAGAACAGACCGTCCAGACGAAGACCGCCAGTGAGTTTGAAACGCTCGGAAACGTTCCACTCGTCCTGTACATAGATACCGGCCTTGGAATAGCGCACCTTGGCTGCAGGAGCCTTTTCGCCGTCATATCCATAGGTTAAGGTAACTACCTCGGGGGCAGCACCGTTGATGAAATCGGACAGGGAGTTGTAACGGTAGTAGCCAGTACCTTCACGCATGTAGTGGTTCTCGGCCGACTGGAATTCGTAGTTCAACCCAGCGGTAATCTTGTGATCACCCAAGAAGTAGGTAAGATCGTCCTTGATGTTGATGTTGTTCTCGGCCACTGAGTTGGTCCAGGTGAACAGCTCATAACCCACGGCCATGTAGTTGTTTGCGCCCTTACCGTCGTCGGTGAGGTCTCCGTCCAGAATGTCAATGAAGGGGAACTCATCGGAGTTACTGCCACGAACCGGGTTGAAAACGCGAGAATAGGTGGCCAGGAATTGGTTGGAAAGTTTCTCGTTGAAACGGCTATTGAAGTCGACAGACCAGGTGCTCACCTCGTTCTTGACAGAATACATGGAATTCACGAAGGACATGGAGTACTGGGAAATACGGGCACCGCTCATACGAGTACCGCCATCCATAGAGGTAGCGTTAGGCTCTCTCCAGGAATTGTTGAGCGTATAGTTGTAACGCAGGGCCAGGTGATGCTTCTGAGTAATGTTCCAGTCCAGACGAGCAAGAATCTTGGTGGTATTTTCATCGGCCGGGAAGTTGGTCCAGGAACCGGTGTCATAACCATAATTACTCTTGAGGTGATCGGAAACTTTCTTAAGATCGGCGTTGGTGGTGCGGGAGATATAGTTATTGGCATCGGCTACACCATCCTCCGAACCACGCCAGCGGGTAACCACGGTAGGGACTTTGGAAAATTCCGCGTTGGCAAAGAAGAACAGCTTATTTTTGATGATAGGGCCGCCGAAGGTAAAGCCATAGGTGGTATTGCGGTCTTTATCGCGAGCACTGGGAATCTGCTCGCCGTCAACGGTATCGCCGCGCATATTCTCATTGCGGTGATAGATATAGGCCGTTCCCCTAAAGGTATTGGTACCGCTCTTGGTAATGGCATTCACACCGCCACCGATGAAGTTGGTCTGACGTACGTCGTAGGGCGAAATCACAACCTGCATTTCCTCGATTGCATCAATGGAGATAGGGCTGCCGCCGCCAACCAAACCGCCGGAAAGGCCGAAGTTATTGTTGAAGTTGGCACCGTCAACGGTGAAGTTGGCAGTACGGGGGTCAGCACCGGCGAAGGTCATACCGTTACCACCGTAAGGAGACAGGCGGGTAACATCGGTGATGCTGCGGCTTACAGTAGGGATGGCTTCGATCTGCTTGTTGCTGATGTTGGTGGCTGAGCCGGTCTTCTCGAGAGCAAACTTGGAAGCAGCATCGGCTACCACCACGGTGCCTTCCAGCATCTCGGAACTCTCGTTGATCTTGGCGTTGAGGCTGTAGGTCTCGGCCAGCTGAAGGACAACACCAGTGTAAGTGGCATCCTGGTAACCCAGGCAGGTGAAGTCCACCTTGTAGGGACCGCCGGGACGCATACCCTGAATGGTATAACGGCCTTCGGCATTGGTCACAGCGCCATAAACGGTGCCGGAAGGCTCGTGCTGAGCCAGGATGGCAGCGCCGATAACAGGCTCGCCGCTCTGATCGACCACGCGGCCGGAGAGGGCCGATGTGGTCACCTGAGCATAGGCGACAACCCCCGCAAACATGGTAATGAATGCGAGGACAAAGCTTTTAAAAGCGTTTCTCATAAGGTTTGTGAAAGAATAAATATTGATACTGATGTACTCTCTAACCAAATCCGCCGCGAAGATACAACCTTTTTGGAAATCTTGCAACCGGGACACAAAAAATCCGCCCTCCCATTTGGAGCGGACTTTTTTAGAGACCGAATGCCTTTTTCACGGCCGGAACGCTGTCCAGCAGTTCCCAACCGAAGAATTGCACAATTTTTTCTTTTCCCTGAACTTTTACCGTTTTGGTGTAAGGCTTGCGGCCCATGTGACCGTAGGCGGCGGTGGGGGCGTAGATGGGATTCTTGAGCTGGAACTTTTTGATGATGGCAGCGGGGCGTAAGTCAAAGATTTCCTGCACTTTAGCGGCTATCTCGCCATCGCTGAGGCCATTCTTGGCGGTGCCGTAGCAGTCTACGTATACGCTCACGGGACGGGCCACGCCGATGGCATAGGCCAGCTGCACCAGGCATTCGTCGGCCACGCCGGCAGCCACCAGGTTCTTGGCGATATAGCGGGCGGCGTACGCAGCGCTGCGGTCTACCTTGGAGGGGTCCTTGCCGCTGAAGGCGCCGCCGCCATGCGCACCCTTGCCGCCGTAGGTGTCCACGATGATCTTGCGGCCGGTGAGGCCGGTGTCGCCGTGAGGACCGCCGATCACGAACTTGCCGGTGGGGTTCACATGCAGGATGTAGTCGTGGATGAGGGCGGCCGTCTCCTTGGGCAGGGAGGCTTTCAGGCGGGGAATGAGGATGGACTCCACATCGGCCTGGATTTTCTCCTGCATGGCGGCGTCCACCTTGGTGTGACCGTACTGCTGCACGGCTTCGTCGTAGCTCATCTTGCCCAGCTTTTTGGCGACGAATTCGTCGTGCTGGGTGCTCAGGACGATGGTGTGCACCTTCACGGGCTGATGGGTCTCACCATCGTACTCGATAGTGAACTGACTCTTGGCGTCCGGGCGCAGGTAAGGCATGAGGCCGATCTCGTTGTGACGGATGTCGGCCAGGATTTCCAGGATCTTGTGGCTCAGGTACAGCGGGAGGGGCATATAGTCCTCGGTATCGCGGCAGGCATAGCCGAACATCATGCCCTGGTCGCCGGCGCCCTGGTCTTCCCCATGCTTGCGCTCTACGCCACGGTTGATGTCAGGGCTTTGCTCGTGGATGGCGCTGAGCACGCCGCAGCCCGATGCGTCAAACATGTATTCGGCCTTGGTGTAACCAATCTTGCGGATGGTGCTGCGCACGGTGTTCTGGATGTCCACATAGGCCTCGGCCTTCACCTCGCCCATCACCACCACCATGCCGGTGGAGCAAAAACTCTCGCAGGCCACCTTGGCCTCGGGGTCCTGCATCAGGAACTGGTCCAGGATGGCGTCACTGATCTGATCGGCTACTTTGTCGGGGTGACCTTCGCTCACCGACTCGCTGGTAAACAAGTAATTCTTTGCCATATCTATAACTTTCTTTTGTTTTCTTTCTGGTGAACAAAAACATGCCCTTTTTGTTCACGAGGGAGCCCGTTTTGCATTCTGGTGAACAAAAACATGCCCTTTTTGTTCACGAGAGGGTCAGTATTGCGTTCTGGTGAACAAAAAAATTAGCCCTCGTATGGATATGCGGAGGCTAAAAAACACAAAACACTGATATGAATGTATTTTAGCATTTTTTAACGTGGTTGCAAGCAATCCAAATCTCTCCACATGTTTTTTGAGACGGCAAAGATAGCAAGTTTTTTTGTTCCTGCAAAAATTTTTTTCAGTGTTGTTGCGCCGCCACCGCGATTCACTTAACTTGCTGACTCATAGCGTTTTGCAGAAATTCAGTCCGGCAAATAGCCGGACTGAATATCCATAAATAACTCAATATCAATCGCTTAGGTGATCTGCGAAACAGTCGGCTAATCTACGGCCTAACCCAGTGGATCACAACGCCGTCGCGTTCCATTCCGCGGAACCAGGTCATCTGGCGTTTGGCAAACTGGTGGATGGCATTGCCCAGGCCGATAACCATGTCCTCATAGCAGAGCTGCCCCAGGACGTACTGGGTGACGAACTTGTATTCCAGGCCGTAATAGATAAGGTCATCGGCCGGGACGGTTTCCAGCAGGCCGCGCACTTCCTCTACCAGGCCTCCCTGCAGACGTTCTTCCAGCCGGCGGTCGATACGCGCCACCCGTTCTTCGCGGGAAACCAGCGTACCTATATAATATACATGCTGCGGGAGGGCCGATGCCTCCACGCCGTTGCCCTTGTCAAACTTATAGGCCCGGGTGGCCGCCTCGATATACAGGCCAGACCCTCCGCACAGGATGGGGATGGCCCCGCGGCGGCGGACATCGGCCCAAGCCTCGGCAAAAGCGGCCTGATACTGATAGATATTGTACTTGTACCCCACCGGCACCAGGTCTATGAGGTGGTAGGGAACGTCGCCGTACTCCCCCAGGTCCTTCCCCGTGCCGATATCCATGCCCCGGTACACCTGCCGGGAGTCGGCCGATAATATCTCGGCCTTGCTGCCGCAAAGTCCCGGGCACGGCCGGCCGGCTGATACCGGCTGCGCTTCGCTTAATGCTTTTGCCAAACTCACTGCATACTTCGTCTTGCCGGAAGCGGTGGGGCCGAGCACGCAGATGAGGTCGATTTCACCGCGGACATATGCCTGCGCCAGGGCCGACGGATCCACGGTTTCGGGCTCCGGCATCTTGGCCATGGGCGGTATCCCAGGGCGGTCTGGCAGCAGTTCTGTACGGTTCATAGGGCAAAATTAATGATTTTTATTAAATTTGCAGTCCCATGCCTAAAGCCAGGAGCAGCATACAGATCAAGAACCGCCGGGCCTCGTTCGACTACGAGTTCCTGGAGACCTATACCGCAGGAATCCAGCTGGTGGGAACGGAAATCAAGTCCATCCGGGCCGGAAAGTGCTCCCTGCAGGATACCTACTGCTTCTTTGTGGGCAACGAACTCTTTGTTCGCGGCATGAATATCGCCCAATACCACTGGGGAAGCTGGGGCCAGCACGAGCCTGTAAGGGACCGCCGCCTGCTCCTGAACCGCAAGGAGCTCAGGCACTTGCAGCAGGCCGACAAACAAAAGGGCCTCACCATTGTGGCCGTCAAGCTCTTCATTGCCGACAATGGCTTTGCCAAGCTGGTCATAGCGCTGGCCAAGGGTAAGAAAGAGTACGACAAACGCCAGTCCATCAAGGAAAAGGATGTTCGCCGCGAAATGGAGCGCGGCTGGTAGTTAGTCCATGGACTGGGAAGTACTCACGGACATGTAGAACATGCGGGAGTACGCTTCCGGAGAGAGAGAAGTAAAGAGGAAGTGGACCGGGTCCTGCACTGCCTCGTCCCGCAGCACCTCATAATGCAGGTGCGGAGCCGTTACCGAGGCCGATATCCCCACCGTGCCGATCTTTTGCCCGCGCTTGACAAAGCGGCCCTTCACGGCCGTCATCTCGCCCAGCAGGCAATAACGGGTGACATAGCCGTTGCGATGGTCAATCTCTACCATATTGCCCAGTCCCTTGCGGGAGCGCACCACCTTGGTCACCAGGCCGTCGGCCGCGGCATATACGGGCGCGCCCTGCGGAGCCACCAGATCCAGACCATCGTGCTGCACGGGCAGTTTGTACACCGGGTTGTGCTTCAGGCCCACAGAGGCACCCGTCTGCACGTAGGACATACCCTTCAGGGGCAGCGAAAGAGGCGGAATGCTGTCGGAGCGGCTCTGGAGCAGTGCAAAAATCTGCGCAAAGTTCTGGTCCACGTTCCCGGCCATGAGCATGAGGCGCTCCGAGGCCGAGGCCGCCGCGCTCAGATAGAAGCTTTCCGAGAGAGAGTCACTGTCGGCAATCAGGTCGGCCGCCGTTACGGCATCCAGCGAAGGGGCACTGGTCTCGAAGAGCTCCTTGTAAATGGCGTTGTCCTTGATTTGCAGTCCCTCCAGCGCATCGGCAATGAGCCGTTCCTTCTCCTTCATCTGGCCATAGCGGGCCTTGTACAGCCGGTTTTCCTTCTCCAGCCGACGCTCCTCCTCGGTAGAGAAAACCAGCGCAAAGGCAATGTACAGCACCACCGACAGCGACACCGTCGCTATCAGGTACCGGAGCACACCGCCCAGCACGCGCCGTATTTTACTCGTTTTCTTTACCATCATTTGGCCGGTTTTCGTACCATTTCAAAATAATCCTTGGGAGAGATGTCCAGGTCCATGTACAGGGCCGGATTCACATAATCGTGCCGATAGATAATCTCGTAATGCAGGTGGGGACCGGTACAACGTCCGCTGCGGCCGCTAAGGCCAATACAGTCGCCGCGCGAGACCGTTTGCCCCTCCTCCACATCCAGCCGGGACATGTGGGCAAAGCGGGTCTTGTAGCCAAAACCATGGTCAATCTCGATATGGTTACCATACCCCTTGCGTTCACGGGCCACTTTTACCACCACGCCGTCGCCGGTGGCATAAACCGGATTACCGGGCGGACAGGCAAAGTCCATGCCCGTATGGCGTTTGGTAAAGCCCAGCAGAGGGTCGGACCGGTAGCCGAAGGGACTGGACAGATGGTAGGTGGAACGGTCGGGGTTCATGGGTGGAATGGCCGGGACGTGAGCCGCCATGTCGCCGGCGCTGCGCTGGAGCTCCGACACATCGTCAAACGACTTGGACTGGATATAGACCCGTTTTTCCAGCACGTCCAGTCGCCGGGTCATGCCCAGCAGAGCCGTCCCCTCCAGGTCTTCGTAGCGGCTCTCGCCGCGCAGCCCGCCCATGCGCACGGCCTGCGGAATCTCGTCCAGGCCATAGACCGAGCGATAGATTTTGTCGTCGCGCACTTCCAGGAGGGAGAGCATCTCATCGTACCGGTCAAGTTGCTGGGACATCCGGTCCATGCGGGTGCTCCATTCGGCATTCTGATGCCTGAGAATGGCCGTCTTGGGTAAATCCAGGCCCAGGACGGAAACATACACCCACATGTAGAACAGGAAAAGGGCGATACCCGAGAGTATCACCAGCAGGATATTCCAGCCCCCGAAGAAGGACTGACTGTATTCCTCTTTTCTGGACACGTCTTGCAAAGATACGTATTTTCCGGAACATGCACATTCTGTGCCCTCTACAAGGAAAATTGCGTTATTTTTAGTATTTTTGCAGGCTATATTTAATTTAAGGTTTTATATGACATCCAAAGAAATCCGCCAGAAATACCTGGAATTCTTCGCATCCAAAGGACATACTGTGGTGCCCTCGGCGCCCATGGTGATTAAAAACGACCCCACCCTCATGTTCACCAATGCGGGAATGAACCAGTTCAAAGATATTTTCCTGGGAAATACCGCACCTAAATTCCCCCGCGCGGCCGACAGCCAGAAGTGCCTCCGCGTGAGCGGCAAGCACAACGACCTGGAAGCCGTGGGCCACGACGGCCGGCATCACACCATGTTCGAGATGCTGGGCAACTGGAGCTTCGGCGACTACTTCAAGGCCGAGGCCATCGACTGGGCCTGGGAACTGCTTACCCAGGTGTACAAGATAGACAAGACCAAGCTGTACGCCACCGTCTTCGAGGGCTCCGAGGAAGACGGCACCACCCTGGACACCGAGGCCCAAAAAGCCTGGCTCAAGCACCTCCCCGCCGACCATGTGCTCACCGGCAACAAGCACGACAACTTCTGGGAAATGGGCGACACCGGCCCCTGCGGCCCCTGCAGCGAGATTCACATCGACCTCCGGTCCGATGAAGAAATTGCCAAAATCCCCGGCCGCGAGCTGGTGAACACCGACAACGACGAAGTCATCGAAATCTGGAACCTGGTGTTCATGCAGTACAACCGCAAGGCCGACGGCCATCTGGAGCCCCTCCCCGCCAAGAACATCGACACCGGCATGGGCTTCGAGCGCCTGTGCATGATCCTGCAAAACAAGAAATCCAACTACGAGACCGACGTATTCAGCGGCCTTATCGGCCAGGTAGAAGCCTTCTCCGGCCATAAATACGCCGAGGGCGGCAACGTAGAGGTGGCCATGCGCGTCATTGCCGACCACATCCGCGCCATCGCCTTCTCCATCGCCGACGGCCAGCTGCCTTCCAACGTGAAGGCCGGCTACGTAATCCGCCGCATCCTGCGCCGTGCCGTGCGCTACGGCTACACCTTCCTGGGATTCACCGAGCCCTTCCTGTGCCGCCTCATCCCCCAGCTGGTGTCCGACATGGGCGAAGCCTATCCCGAGCTCAAGGCCCAGCAGCAGCTCATCGCCAACGTAATCAAGGAAGAGGAGAACGCCTTCCTGCGCACCCTGGACCGCGGTATCCGCATGCTGGAAGACAACATGGCCAGGAATGCCGCCACCAAGGTAGTGGCCGGCACCGACGCCTTTGTACTCTACGACACCTACGGTTTCCCCATCGACCTCACCGAACTTATCGCCGCCGAAAAAGGCTACACCGTGGACATCAATGGCTTTAACGTAGAACTGGGCAAGCAAAAGGAGCGTGCCCGCAACGCCACCGCCAACGAGTTCGGCGACTGGATGGTATTTGGAGAGGCCGACGTGGTCTTTGAAGGCTACGACACCCTTAGGGTAGAGGGCGCCCGGCTCCTGAAGCAGCGCACCGTAAAGCAAAAGAACAAGGAATACTTCCAGCTGGTCTTTGACCGCACGCCCTTCTATGCCGAGATGGGCGGCCAGGTGGGTGACACCGGCTACATCGAGGGCGAGAACGGCGAGCGCATCCAGATTCTGAACACCGTCAAGGAGAATAACCTCACCATCCATCTGGCCGAGCGCCTGCCTTCTACCAGCACCCAGGTGTTCACCCTGGTGGTGGACAACAGACGGCGTCGTCACATCCAGAACAACCACACCTGCACCCACCTGCTGCACCAGGCCCTGCGCGTTGTGCTGGGCACCCATGTAGAGCAAAAGGGTTCGTTCGTGGGACCGGATTACTTCCGCTTTGACTTCTCGCACTTCCAGAAGATGAGCGACGAAGAACTGCGTTTTGTAGAAACCCGCGTGAACGAGCTCATCCGCTCCAACTTCCCGCTGTGCGAAAAACGCGACGCCACCATGGAGGAAGCCCGCAAGATGGGCGCCATGGCCCTGTTTGGAGAAAAGTACGGCGACGTAGTGCGCGTGGTACGCTTCGGTGATTCCGTAGAGCTCTGCGGCGGCACGCACACCCCTTATACCGGCACCATCGGCCTGTTCAAGATTGTATCCGAGAGTGCCGTGGCCGCTGGCGTACGCCGCATCGAGGCCGTCACGGGTGCCCGCGCCGTGGAGAACATCCACCGCACCGAAGACCTGATGAAGGGCATCAAGAACCTGTTCAACAACGTCCCCGACCTCACCGGCGCCATTGAAAAGATGATTGCCGAGAATACCGACGCCCGCAAACAGCTGGAGGCTGTAGCCAACGAAAAAGCCGCTGCGCTGGCCGCCAAGCTGGAAGAGCAGGCCGTGGAGATGAATGGCATCAAGGTGGTCCGCTTTGACAATTCCTTAGACCCGGCCATCGTGCGCAACGTGGCCCTGCTTTTGCAGAAAAAGGTCCAGAACTTTGCGCTGGCCGGTGCCTTTTCCTACGACGACAAGCCCAACCTGGTGCTCATGTACTCGGCCGATTTGGTAGCCAAGGGCAAGAATGCCGGCAAAGACATCCGCGAGGCCGCCAAGTTCATCCAGGGCGGCGGCGGCGGACAGCCCGGCCTGGCCACGGCCGGCGGCCGCCTGGTAGAAGGCCTGCCCCAGGCCCTTGATAAACTTGTAGAAATTGCTGTCGCCTGATGCATAAAGGTATAAGATGAAGAAATTAGACCAGTTCATACTCAAATCCTTTGTGGGACCGTTCTTCGCGATCCTGGGGATTGTGGTATTCATACTGGTCATGCAGTTCCTGTGGCTGTATATCGACGAACTGGTAGGTAAGGGACTGGAGTTCAAGGTCATTCTGGAATTCCTCATGTGGGGAAGCTGCCAGGTGCTGCCGCTGGCCATTCCGCTGGCTACGCTCCTGAGCTCCATGATGACCCTGGGCGACATGGGCGAGAAATTCGAGCTCACCGCCATGAAGGCATCCGGCATTTCCCTGGCCCGGGTGCTGGTGCCCATGACCATTGCCAGCCTCTTCATCAGCGTGGGCGCCTTCTTCATCGGCGACCGTCTGGTCCCCTACTCCATCAACCAGATTTACACCATGCGCGACGACATCGGCCGCACCAAGAGCGAGATTAAAATCCCCACCGGAACGTTCTACGACGGTATTGAGGGCTATATCCTGCGAGTCGACAGCCGGGACAAGAAGACGGGCATGATGTATAACATCCAGGTGTACGACCACATGGCCGGCAAGGGAAACACCTGCATCACCGTGGCCGACAGCGGCATTATCAAGATGTCCAAGGCCAAGGATTACCTCACCTTCCAGCTCTTTGACGGGATTAACTACAAGGAAGACAACAAACGCAAGTACCGCGACACCACCCTGGCGCTGCAACGTGTCCAGTTCCACAACCAGGAACTGGTGATTCCGCTGGAGAACTATGCCTTCCACCACTCCGACTCGGCCCGCTATGGAGAGCAGGTAAAGTCCATGAGCCTCAAGCAACTGCAGCATGGGCACGATTCCCTGGTGAACCTGGTGAGCGAGGGTACGGCCAAGCACGTCATGAATTTCAGGAACCAGCGGTATGTGGGACACACCGACCAGCTGGATAGCAACTGGCGCAAAAAGGCCTCTGCCGTGATGCCTCCGCCCGCCGACAGCAGGTGGGCCAGCCTGTCCGACAAGGAACGCGGCCTGGACAGGGCGGCTACTACCGCCCGGCAGTATGAGAGCGTGGCCCGTGGGCAAAGCATGGAATCTTTCAATTACACCCACCTGATCCACCGCACGGACGTGGAAATTTGGAAAAAGTTTGCCCAGGCGCTGGCCTGTCTGCTGCTGTTTTTCATCGGCGCACCGGTAGGAGCCCTTATCAAAAAGGGCGGTCTGGGCACGCCGGCCATCATTTCCATGCTCCTCTTCGTACTGTACTGGGTGGTCGATATCACCGGCGAGCGACTGGCCTCCAACGGAGCCACATCGGCCTTTGTGGGCAAGTTCATATCGGCCTTTGTGCTGGCACCTATCGGCGGATTCCTTACCATCAAGGCCATCCAGGACGCCAGCCTGTTCAATTTGGACCTGTTCAAGAGCGGATTCCGCCGGGTCAAGAGTAAATTCTTCCGTATGTTCAGAAAAACACGTATCGTCTATATGGGCACGCCGGAGTTCTCGGTGGGTCCGCTGGATGCCCTTCTCAAGAAAGGATACAAAGTGGTGGGCGTGGTTACCGTGCCCGACAAACCGTCTGGCCGCGGGCTCAAGGTCAGCGAGAGTGCCGTAAAGCAATATGCCGTGGCGCACGAGTTGCCGCTCCTGCAGCCCGAGAAACTCAAGGACGAGGACTTCCTTACCGCCCTGGCCGCCTGGAAGGCCGACCTCTTTGTAGTAGTGGGCTTCCGCATGCTGCCAGAGGTGGTGTGGTCCATGCCCAAGCTGGGTACCTTTAACTTGCACGCCGCTCTGCTGCCACAGTACCGCGGTGCCGCCCCCATCAACTGGGCCGTAATTAACGGAGAGAACATCACGGGCGTCACCACGTTCATGATTGATAAGAAAATCGATACCGGCGGCATCATCCTGCGCAACGAGTGCCGGGTAGAGCCCGCCGATACGGCCGGTACGCTGCACGACAAACTCATGGAACTGGGGTCTGACCTGGTGCTCCAAACCGTAGAGGGCATTGTCCAGAAGAACGTGGAACTGCGCGTGCAGCGCAGCTTCATCCAGGGCTCCGAGCTCCTCAAGCCCGCCCCCAAGCTCACCCGCGAGCTGCAGCACATAGACTGGAACGACACCACCAAGCATGTGTACAACCTCATCCGTGGCCTGTCGCCGTTCCCTTGCGCCTATACAGAGTTGCTTCCCATGCCGGTCTCTTCCGCGTCGCTTCGCGACCCTGTACGGGCAAATGCTCCAGAAAGCGCACCTTCCTCCGGCATCCAGCCGTTGCAGCTCAAGGTGTTCTTCGGAGAAATGCGCTTCGATTTGCCTAAGGCAGAGCCCGGAACCGTGCTTTCGGACGGAAAGACTTACTTTGCCGTGGCTACGCAGGACGGCGCCATCGCCCTCACCGACCTGCAGCTGGCCGGCAAGAAGCGCATGGACGTGCGCAATTTCCTGCTGGGCTTCCGCAACCCCACGGCGTATGTGACCACGCCCGGCACTTCCAAGGCCGAGATTGCCAAGGCAGCCCCGAAAGAAGATGAATAATCACTGCAGAGGGTATAGTTTTGCGAACCGTCGCTTTGCGACCCCTCCCACTTCGTGGGCCCCTCACTCTTATGCGGCCGAGGGTGGCCACAGGTTCGCCAAACTACACCCTCTTCCGTTTTATACTATATGAATAGCATAGTCATATTAGGTAACGGGGCATTCCCCACAGAGCCGTATCCGTTGTATTTGCTGGATAGCGCCGAGGGTGTAGTGTGCTGCGACGGCGCTCTGGAGAAATGGCTGTCGCAGGATGCATGGGCCCGGCCGCTGGCGGTGGTGGGCGATATGGATTCCCTGCCGCAGGAGCTGCAGGAGCGGTTTTCGGCCCTGGTGGTTCATGAGACCGAGCAGGACTACAATGACCTCACCAAGGCCATGCGGTGGGTGCTCCGGGAGCATCCCGAGGTCACGGAGATTGTGATTCTGGGCGCCACGGGGCTTCGGGAAGACCACACCGTGGGCAACCTGGGGCTGCTGATGGAATTCCCCCGGCTGCTGGATCTGGGAGAGCGGAAGGTTTCCATGGTATCGGACTATGGCACGGCCTTCGCCATCACGGGCAGCTGCGACCTGCATCTGGGCGAGGGTCGGCGCATCTCCATCTTCTCGGCCGATAATTCCCTTCGCATCGGCTCCACCGGCCTGGAATGGCCCCTGGACGACGTAGTTTTTGACGCCTGGTGGAAAGCCACCCTCAACCGCACCTCGGCCCCGGTGGTCTCCCTGCACTTCAACCATCCCTCCTCGGCCCTGATCATCGTTGATTGAGAATCACTTATGTCACTGATTATCAATTGATTATAGATATTCAGTCCGGCTATTAGCCGGACTGAATATCAGCAAAACGCTGAAACACAATAAGTTAAATGACACAGGTTATAACCATGAAAAAGTTCTTCCTTACCATCTTTGGCGCCTTGGTGGCACTCATCGCCGCAGCCCAGGGCAAAATAGTTACCGACAGCATCACCGACAACTGTCTGGGCGTAGAACAGAAGTACAATGTGTATCTTCCGAGCGGATACGATGCTGCTGCGCAGTATCCGGTGATTTATCTGCTGCACGGTCTCTATGGCTGCTACGCCGACTGGGACCAGACCGGCCGAATGAAAGACGTGGCCGATTTGCTGATGGCTTCCGGCGAATGCGTTCCCGCCGTGATTATCATGCCCAACGCCGGAGACAAGGATGTGCACCACTACCAGAACGGCTATTTCAATGTGGAAGGCTGGTCCTATGAAGACTTTTTCTTCCAGGAATTCATGCCGACCGTTGAGGCCAAGTATCACTGTGGCGGCAGCAAAGGCATGCGGGCCATCATGGGCCTGTCCATGGGCGGCGGCGGCACCATCGCTTACGCCCAGCGCCATCCCGACCTGTTTGCCAGCGCCTATGGCATGAGCGCCTGGCTGCATGAGCGCAGCGGAGACACCCGCAGCGAAGGCCAGGAAGCCGACAAACTGACCCTCACCGCCCGTTCCGTAAACGAGCATTCAACGCTCTCCTTCCTGGATAAGGCCGATGAAACTACCCTGGCTGCCCTCCGCACGGTTAAATGGTTCATCGACTGCGGCGACGATGACTTCCTCTTTGATGTCAACGTCCAGTTCCATCAGAAGATGCGGGAAAAAGGTCTCAAGAGCGAACTGCGCGTCCGTGACGGCGGCCACACCTGGGAATACTGGCACACCGCCCTTTACACCGCCCTCCCCTTCGCTTCCCGGAACTTTCAGCGCTAATGTGCGCGCTACTATGTGAAACGTAACTGATTCGCTATCAACGTTATATAAAAATTCAGTCCGGCAAATAGCCGGACTGAATTTTTACAACTCGCTGAGAACCAGCGATTTACATTTCACAGATAATTACTTATTCAGTTCATCGGCGCTCTTGATGAAGCGGGCCAGGTCTTCCTCTGAGACGTGGTAGTTCTGCATCTCGCCAGAGAAGTACTGGTCGTAGGCGCTCATGTCCACGAAGCCGTGCCCGGAGAGGTTGAAGAGGATGGTCTTGGCCTCGCCGGTTTCCTTGCACTTGAGGGCCTCGGTGATGGTGGCGGCAATGGCATGGCAGCTTTCGGGTGCGGGGATAATGCCTTCGGTACGGGCAAACAGCACACCGGCCTTGAAGGAGTCCAGCTGCTCAATGTCCACGGCCTCCATGTAGCCGTCCTTCATGAGCTGGGACAGGATAACACCGGCACCATGGTAACGCAGACCACCGGCGTGGATGGCGGCGGGTTTGAAGCTGTGGCCGAGGGTGAACATGGGCAGGAGCGGGGTCATGCCGGATTCATCGCCAAAGTCATATTCGAACTTGCCGCGGGTGAGCTTGGGGCAGGAGTAGGGCTCGGCCGCAATGAAGCGGGTCTTTTTGCCGTCCTGGATGTTGTGGCGCATGAACGGAAGGGCCAGGCCGCAGAAGTTGGAGCCGCCGCCGAAGCAGGCGATCACAATGTCGGGATACTCGCCGGTGAGGGCCATCTGCTTTTCGGCCTCCAGGCCGATAACGGTCTGGTGCAGGCACACGTGATTAAGCACGGAACCCAGGGCATATTTGCAGTTGGGGGTGCTCACGGCCAGTTCAATGG
Organism: uncultured Bacteroidales bacterium; assembly: GCA_905234285.1. Taxonomy (GTDB): domain Bacteria; phylum Bacteroidota; class Bacteroidia; order Bacteroidales; family UBA932; genus Cryptobacteroides. The sequence goes on along the minus strand of CAJOHK010000002.1, from coordinate 31,031 downwards.
CCTCGGAGATGGCGCAACCCAGGGAACCCTGGTCGTTGGGGTTGCGGGTAATAATGTCTTTACCGGCACGGGTACTCATGGACGGGGAAGGCGTAACAGCAGCACCGAACGCCTGCATGATGGAGCGGCGGAAAGGCTTCTGTTCATAGCTCACTTTTACCATATACACAGCGCAGTCAATGCCGAACTTCTTGGTGGCATAGCTCAGCGCACCGCCCCACTGGCCGGCGCCAGTCTCGGTGGTAAGGTTGGTGATGCCTTGCTCTTTGGCGTAATAGGCCTGGGCGATGGCCGAATTGAGCTTGTGCGAACCGGCCGGGCTCACGGATTCATTCTTAAAGTAAATGTGAGCGGGGGTGCCCAGGGCGGCCTCCAGTTCATAGGCTCTCACCAGTGGAGTACAACGGTAAGCCGCGTACTGCTGGCGTACTTCTTCCGGGATGGGGATCCACTCGTCAGTCTGGTTCAGTTCCTGGTCGGCGCAGGCCTTGCAGAAAATGGGATACAGATCCTCAGGCTTGAGGGGCTGCTTGGTAGCCGGGTGCAGGAAAGGCAGCGGCTTGTTGGGCATGATGGCCTGAATGTTAAAGTAATGGGTAGGGATCTCGCTCTCCGGGAGCATGTACTTTTTTTGTTTCATGGTGTTATGTGTTAATATTGTTATTTCACAAAAAAATGGCCTGCTGTAAGTCAGCAGGCCACCTTATATACATTATGATACGGCGAAGCGACTTACAGGATTGAGCTGTAAGTGCGCCACCAGAACATATTGTTTTGCTTTCTCATTCTGTTGCAAAGATGAGCAATAGAAATAACAAATGCAAGAAAAATTTTAAAAACTTGCCAGCAGGGCCTGGGTGTACTGAGCCGAAGCGGTGCCGCCGAGGCTTTCCATATAAGCGTTGCAGGCCGTGGCAACGAACAGCAGCACGATGAGGGCAGCCACGATGATACCAATCACCTTGAGGCGTCCCAGCCACTTCTTGTTGTTCCAGCCAATGGTTTGGAACATGCTCCAGAAGCCGTGCTCCAGGTGCAGGAAGAGGGCGATGAACCAGATGATGTAGCAAACCAGCACCACAGGATTGCGGAAGGTGGCGATGAGCAGATAATAGGGATTCTCGGCCTCTGCGCCCATGAACTCCTGCAGCTGCATCTTGGCCCAGAAGTGGGTGAGGTGGAAGGCCAGCAGACCCAGGATCAGGATGCCCAGGACGGCCATGTTCTTGGCGCTCCAGCTGTCGTTCTTGGCCTTGGAGGCTACCTCATAGCGCTTGAAACCGCCGCGCTTTTTCACGTTCTCATAGCTGAGCCAGATGCCGTATACAATGTGAAGCACGAAGCCCAGGGCCAGAATAGGAACCATGAGCTTGATCACCGGGGAGGACATAAAGTCGCAGCCCAGCTGGAACCAGCCGTCCCCGTGGGTATAAGGCATATTGTCTGCCGCCACTTTGCCGAAACGACCGGCCATGGAATCCAGGACCGAGAAGAAATTAATGGTACCGTGAAGCAGCAGGAAGACAATGAGGAATGCACCGGTGATGCTCTGGATAAACTTCTTGCCGATAGAGGAGGTTAGGAAATTAGCCATTATTAGTTGGTATTGTTAATGTTCAAGTGTGCAAATATAGGAATTTTTCTTGGAGGTTTCCCAATATTTCGATACTTTTGTTACAGAATAAAACTTCCGCCATGTATAAACGTGTACTTTTGAAATTAAGCGGCGAGAGCCTGGGCGGCCCCGCCGGAAAAGGCCTGAATACGGCCTGGCTGGAACGCTATGCCAAAGAAATTGCCGCGGCGGCCAAAGCTGGCCTGCAGATTGCCATTGTGAACGGCGGCGGCAACATCTTCCGCGGGCTACAGGGTGTGGGCAAAGGCTTCGACCGCGTGGACGGCGACAAAATGGGCATGCTGGCCACCGTCATCAACTCCCTGGCGCTTAGCATGTTCATCAAGGCCGAAGGCGTAGAAGCGGTAGTTTTCACCTCCACCCCCATGGAGCCGCACGCCAAATATTATATGCGGGACGATGCCGTGGCCGTGATGGAGCGCGGCGGCGTAGCCCTCATCGCCGGCGGCACCGGCAACCCCTTCTTCACCACCGACAGCGGCGCTGCCCTCCGTGCCCTTGAAATCGGCGCCGATGCCCTCCTCAAAGGCACCCGCGTAGACGGCGTGTACACCGCCGATCCGGAAAAGGACCCCTCGGCCACCAAGTACGACGAACTCTCCTTTGACGAAGCCATCGCCAAACACCTCAAAGTGATGGACCAGACCGCCTACGCCCTGTGCAGCGACGGCAAAATGCCCATCATCGTCTTTGACATGAACGCCACCGGCAACCTCACCAAGCTCCTCGCCGGAGAAAAGGTCGGCACCCTGGTGCACCCGTAAGGGCCGCTGCCCGGTATAGCGGCCTGTTCAGGCTTTTCAGGAAGAGTAGCGGCAGCTACACCGGGATGGTCTTGTCGCGGAGCCAGGCGGCCACTTCGGGGGCCAGACGGGGCGAAAGAAGCTCGTAGACGCGCCGGTTGTAGGCATTGAGCCAGTCCCGCTCGGCCTGCGTCAAGAGCGAGACCTCCAGGCAGGACGTATCGAAGTGGCACAGGGTCAGGGTCTCAAAGCCCAGCCAGGAGCCGAACTCATTGTCCCCCACCGGACGGCACAGGACCAGGTTCTCGTGGCGGATGCCATGCATCGCTTCCCGGTACAGGCCCGGCTCGTCGGAAGTGATCATGCCGGGCTCCAGCGGCTGGTTGTTGAAGTTTTGGCGAATGTCCTGCGGCCCCTCGTGCACATTCAGGAAAAAGCCCACGCCGTGGCCGGTACCGTGACCGAAGTTGCGGCGGGCCTGCCACAGGGGCTCCCGGGCCAGGACATCCAACTGGCAGCCGGCCGTTCCCCGCGGGAACACCGCCATGGCCAGGTCAATGTGTCCGCGTAGCACCAGCGTATAGTCTTTCCGCTCCAAAGCTGTGCAGGGGCCCAGCGGGACGGTGCGCGTAATGTCGGTGGTACCAAATAGGTACTGGCCGCCGGAATCGACCAGATACAGGCCGTGGGGCTCCAACAGCAAGGAGCCGGAAGCCGGCGTTACATAATGCGGCAGAGCCGCCGAAGGCCCATAGGCCGATATGGTCTGGAAACTGTCCCCGCGGTACCCGGACACGGCTGCACGCAGGGAACCCAGATAAGCAGCCGCCTCCCACTCGTTCACCTGACCCACATGCCGGGACAGCCAGTAAAGGAACTGTTCCATCACCAGGCCGTCCTCCAGGTGCGCTTCCCGCATACCCTCTACCTCTACGGCATTTTTCACGGCCTTCCTGAGCGCAATGGGCGAGGGCATCTCCAGAACCTCGGGCAGCATATCCCCGTCCTCGATGGCATCCCGGAGCGACCAGTTGATAGTCGCCGGATCCAGGCAAATGGTATCAATGCCGTCCAGCCGCAGCGAGGCCAGGGTAAAGGCTACGTCATCGTAGCCCTGGATGGTGATTCCATCGGCCCGAAGCTCGTCAAAGCTGGCGGCGGTTTCGGAATCGGGGTCGGCGAAGGCGTCCTTTTGCACGAACCAGAAGGCATCGTCCAAGGTAACCAGCAGGTAGGAAATGACCACCGGGTTGTAGGCCACATCGCTGCCACGCACGTTCAGGAGCCAGGCAATCTGATCCAGCGCACTTAGGAAGATGGCATCGGCGCCCTGCCGGATGAGCCACTTGCGAAGCCAGTTGAGCTTGGCCTCCCGGCTTTCGCCGCAAAGGTCCTCTCCCAGCGTGATGATGGGCGACGACGGCACGGCGGGGCGCTCGGTCCACAGCGGCCCCAGCAAATCGGGGATGGGAATAATCTGGGCCGATGACACAGCGTCCTGCAAGGTATCCACCGCCTCCACGCTCTGGCACAGGGCATCTACCGCAATGATGGGTTCGTCCATGCCCAGCGAAGCAATCCACTGGGGAATGGGCACCTCACCGGGGACGCGCATCTTGTGCAAACTGATGCCACTGCCCTCCAGCTGCTGTACGGCCTGGATAAAATAGCGGGTGTCGGTCCACAGGCCGGCATGGTCCAAGGTAATCACCAAGTCCCCGGCCTCACCGGTAAAACCGGAGAGCCAGGCCACCTGCTGCCAGCGCGGGGCCGGATACTCACTCATGTGCGGGTCGCTGCCCGTCAGCACCACTATATCCCAACCGTTTTCCCGCATGAGCCCGCGCAGGGCCTCCACTCTGGAATAAAAGATACTTGCCATCTAGTACGATATTTGCACAAATATAACTATATTTGTATGAATTATAAAGGACTTACACCATGACCGAAGATCCCCTCCAGAGAATCGAGCGCGAAGAGCGCGAACGCAAAGAAAACAAAGGTCCCCGCATTGTCATGACCGTTCTGGCATGCGTAGCCGCTGTCCTGGCCCTCGTGCTGGGTTACATGCTGTATCAACGCAGCAGCCTGGTAAACCAGCTGGAAGGCGAGAAAGCCGAGCTGGCCCAGCAGATGATGGACCTCCAGAACGATTTCAACACCCTCAACTCAGATTACGAGAGCATCAACCACCAGCTGGACACCTCCCGCGAGCAGGTGGCCATGCTCATCGAGAAACTCTCCAAGACAGAAGCTACCAACCGCGCCAAAATCCGCCAGTACGAGAAAGAGCTGGGTACCCTGCGCACCATCATGAAGGGCTATATCGTCCAAATCGACTCCCTCAACACCCTTAACAAGAAGCTCACGGCCGATGCCGCAGCCGCCCGCCGGGAGGCCGCCGAGAGCCGCCGCGTGAACGAGGAACTCACCCAGCAGGTAGAGAGCCTGTCTTCCCAGGTGAGCGCCGGAAAGGTGCTTAAGGCCCGCGCCATCAGCCTCACGGCCCACTACAGCAACGACAAAGCAGGAGACCGTCACAGCCGTGTACGCTATATGGTAGCCAACCTGTCCCTGGTAGAGAACTCCCTGGCCGACCAAGGCCCCGTAGTGGTATATGTGAGGGTTAAAGACCCCGAGGGCGTGCTGCTCATGAACAACCAGTCGGTAGAGTTCACCGTTAACGGAGAAACCCTCCAGGCCACCGCCTCCCGCGAGGTAGACTACGCCGGAATGGAAATGGACCTGTCGGTCTACATCAACGACACCGGAGAATTCGTCAAGGGCGTTTATACCCTGGAAGTTTATACCACCCAAAGTCTCCTGGGCCGCGCCGAATGCATGCTAAGATAGTATGATTTACATCCACGTCCCCTTTTGCAGAAGTTTCTGCACCTACTGCGACTTCTTTTCGGAAATAGCAGAGGATGGCGCCATCAAGCGCTACACAGACCAGCTGTGCAAAGAAATCAGGCAAAGGAGCAAAGAGATTGACGACAGCCTTAAAACGCTGTATTTCGGCGGCGGCACCCCCTCGGTGCTGCCGCTCAGTGACCTTACCCGTATCCTCCTTACCCTGGAGGAGTGCGGTCACGGTGGCCCCTACAAGGAGTTCACTATGGAGATGAATCCGGAGGACGTGGTAGAAAAGGGACTTCCCTACCTCCAGAGCCTCAAGATGCTGGGGGTAAACCGGATCAGTCTTGGGTTCCAGTCTCTGGACGACGACCTGCTCAAATGGATGAACCGCCGTCACAATGCCCAGCGGGCCAAGGAGGCCTTCAAGCTGGTACGGGAAGCAGGGTTTGACAACGTGAGCATCGACCTCATCTTCGGCCTGTCCAACCTGTCCGATAAAGTTTGGGAAGATACCATTGACCAGGCACTGGCGCTGGAACCGGAGCATATCTCCTGCTATCAGCTTACCGTAGACGGGGACAGCGTCCTTGCCCATCGGCTGGAGAACGGCGAATACGAAGAAGCCCCGGAAGAACTCTGCCGAGGGCAGTACGACCTCCTGTGCAGCAAGCTCAAGGCCGCCGGTTTTACTCACTATGAGATTTCCAACTTTGCCAAGCCCGGCTACGAAGCCGTGCACAACGGTGGCTATTGGGCCCGTCGGCCTTACGTGGGCCTGGGACCGGCCGCGCATTCCTTCAGCGGAAGGGGCCGAAGCTGGAACGAATCGGTGCTGGACGGCTACAGCCACTCGGAGGAAGCCCTCTCGGTAGAAGATGAGAAAGTGGAAACCCTCATGCTGGCCCTGCGCACGGCACGGGGCGTAGACGGGGAATTCCTGCTGGCCAATTGCCTTCCGGAGAATGTGAACCGGCTGATGGAGGAGGGCGCCCTGGTCAAAGTAGGCCGCCGCTACCGCATCCCCGAAGACCACTTCTTTGTGTCGGACCAAATTATCAGAGAACTCATATGACCTATCTCAGAAGAGCTGTCAAATACTTCCTGCAGATTACCCTGCTGTTCGTTGCCATCATTGGCGTACTCATGCTCTCGGGCATGGTGTCCAAGGACGTGAGCGTGGCCTTTCGCAACGGCTGGACTTCCATCGCCTACATCTTCGGCCTCTTTGCCGTGATGAGCGCGGCCTATCCCTTCTTCGGCTATGGCAAGCGTAACATTCGCGCAGGCGGAGATCCGGCCGAAATCTGGCCGGCTATCGATGCCGCCATGGAAGCAAGGGGTTATGTAAAAGAAGGAGAAGGCCGGTATCATCTGGCTTCGGCCATTAACCGGGCGGCCCGCCTGTGGGAAGACACCATCACCATTACCCCCGTGCTGGGTGGTTTTCAGGCAGAAGGCCTGGTGCGGGACCTATCCCGCGTAGTCATGTCCATCGACCATAAAATCAATAACTATGGCAACTGATACACAAGAATTCAAAACAGTAGCCCAGTTTACAGAAAGGGTTAAGGCCGACATGTGTGTGGCCATGCTGGGCGACAACGGGATTCCCGCCGGGGTATTCGGCGCCGACTCCTCCTACCCTTCCCTGAGTTTGGCCCGCGCCATTGAAGTGAAAGTGAACGCAAGCGATTACGATGCCGCAATGAGCATCTTGGCTGCCGCTTCCAGCGCCGAGTAAAACTCCTGCCCAAAAGCCTCTATGAGCGGTCCGCGGAGGAATTCGTACACACGGATTCCTTCGCGGCGCCCTTTTTCATAGGCGTCCTTGCAAATGTGCCAGCGGTGCAGGTTGAGCCCAACTCGGCCGCCGCCCAGCTCAACCACCCGGATGGGATACAGGGAACAGGAAATGGGCTTGCGAAAAGGAATGAGCCCCTTGCAGAACTGCCGCTCAATGGCACAGAAACAGTTCCCGGACTCGTCAAAATGGCAATAGGCGCACTCTTCGCGGCCCGGGACCACGGGTGTCACCAGGTCTCCGTCACGGTCTATCTCAAAGAAACCTTTGGCCGCTACAGCATCGCGCCCGGCCTGGGACATCAGGGGCGAATACGCCTCATAATGGGCCTCCAGTGGCTCCAGTTCCTCTTCTTTGAGAGGCGCACCACTGTCGCCGATAACGCAGCAGCAGCCCTTACAGACGGGATAGTCGCAGGCGAAGTACTCCAAAATAACGTCCTCTGAAACCAGGACATCGCCAATCTCTATTATGGTGCCAAAATCTCTTTTCATGGAATGATGTACTCAATGCGGCCACCCGAAGCCATGGAACGCAGGAAATCGCACACTTTGACCGAGGAGATGCCCTCAATGCTCTGCGCATAACGGGAGGTGATGTCCTTATTGGCTGCATATCGGGCCACCAGCGTAGCCACAAAGCCCGGGGCGGTGGACATGGTGCGTTCGGTATCGGCCAGCACCAGCGCCTTCCAGGCCTGGATATCATTCTCCAAAGCAGGGGTAAGGGCGGCCTCTTTGATGGCCGAGCGGACGGCGGTGAGGACGCGATAGGCATCGGCCTCCTTGGAAACGGGCACGCAGGTGATGCGCAGCTGGTACCGCTCCTGCGGCTGCACACGGTAATCCACGTCCACCTGGGCCGAGAATCCATAGGATGCCAGGTGCCGGATGAGCACCTGCTTCATGCGGAGCGCCGCCACCTGAGCCGTATAGAAGGACTCGGCCGTGAAGGCATACTCGGCATCCAGGAGGATGTGCAGACCCGACGGCTTGCCCTGGCCTGTAACGGTAGTGGTGCCGCTGTAAGGCCTGTACTCCACCGGCTTGCGGGGCGTAGCGCCGCGAATGACGTGGAAGCCGCCCAGGTAACGGGAAAGATGACGCCGTACGGCCGCCTCCTCCAAATCACCGGAGAGGATGAGGATGCCGTCATTCACGCGGGAAAAACGGTCGTTGAAGTATTTATCGGCCTTCTGCAGGGTTTCAGGGTTAAGTGCCGACGGCATTTTGCGGGTGGAATACTTGAATCCGTTGGCCAGGTAGCGCCCCAGCTGGACCTCCACCGTGGGCTGCACCAGCGCCTGGGAACGGCAGAACAGGTCGAATTCCTGCTCGTTGAGCTGCCGGTCATTGGCCACCGAAAGCAGCGAGCGGAGCAGCAGATGGAGCTTGGCCGAAGGGGCATCGCCGCTGATAACCATGCTGTTGATGGCCACCGAAGCCTGCATGCCGATGCCATTCCCTTCCAGCATATCCCGGAAGGCCCAGGCAGAGAGCCCCGCCACATCGTACAGGGACAGAAGATCGCCGATGTAGCCGCCCTCGCCCTCCTGCAGCTTGCCGATTTGGGAAAGGCCGCCGTTGAGGAGCAGGGCATAGTTGAACATGCCGCTGCCTTTCACCTGCTTATACACTACCCTGAGGCCATTGGAGAATGTCCAGAGCGTACCGCCGGTGACGGCTTCGGCTTTCTCGGCCTTGATCTTTACCCGGGCAGGAGCGGGAGCCAGGCCCAGGGTATCGGCGGTGCGCCAGGCATAGTCGGGCACCCGAGGGCTTACCGATCCCAGCAGATAACCCAGGTTATAGTGGAACAGGGCATCGTCCAGGTCCAGGGAATCGGCCCCCTGGAAACTGAGAGTCAAATTACTCAGCTGTTCCAGCATGGCCTGGGCGTATTGGCTGAAGAGCCGGGCCTCGGTGCTGTCGGCCAGGTTTTTTCGGGCAAAGAGCTTCCCTCTCTCAGTGGCCGGTGCCAGGTTGGATCCATAGAGGAAATGGGCGATGCAACGGTCGGTATAAGGGATTTGAGTCCCCCTTAAGATGTCGGGTTTAATAACCTCCTTGGCTTCTGCGAATTCCGGGGCCGGGACGCCCAGGCCATCCAACTCTCCCAGGGTGGTGGCCATAATGAGCAGGGCGTTGTCTACACGGTCCCGGGGCACTTGCACTTTTACGGTGTAGCGCTCATCGCCGCCATAATCGGCGCTGCGGAGCGACTCGAAGCGGATGCCGCCGCAGGGGATGCCCGCCTCATGGAACCTCCGCTGAAGCCTGTGCCGCAGCAAAACCTGAAATTCGGCCCCGAAAAGGTCGTTCACCAGCGCCAGCGCCGTATTCATTTGCGCATAGGGCACACGGGCCGAGTTATAAGACACGCCAATCCAGGTAGTTTCTCCGGGCTCTTCTATTACAGAGGGAGCCGGATTGGATTCCCAGATATAATCGCCACGGGTATCGGCCGGCAAAGGGTTACGAGGGACCAGCATGGAAAAGATATCCATCTTCTTCTTAAGCTCCACAGGGTCTATGTCCCCGCATACCACTATGGCCTGGGGCGCATGGCAAGGCACCATTTGAGCAAAGGAATACAGCAACACGGAGTCCATAGCCTCCGGGCGGTAAAAAGGCACATCCGGGAAACGGTAAATTGTAGAACCGTACCGGTCCTGGATAAATCCCTCCTTGGTGGGCCCCACGCCCAAACGGGAAAGGAACTGCGGCGAAATAGCCTCCCGTTTGGCCGGGGTAACAGGGTCTCCCCTTTGGATTACGGCTATTTGGGCATACCCCGGGCGGGAGTGGTCTGTCACCATATAATAAGAAACCCCATTGGCAAACTGTCCCATACGGATGGCATCATCCGTGGGGAGAGGAGGCAGGGTTTGAGCTGGCACAATTATTGAGCAGAGCACCAGGGCCGCTGTCAGAATCAGGTATTTTAGACTGCGTTCCATGAGATTTGCCACAATTGGCATGCAAAAATACGACATATTTTGTTAAATTTGCAAATTGTATGCTTTGAGAAAATGTATAACGCTTAAATAATAAGAAGATGAAAAAATTATTCGTAGTATTTCTAGCGCTCGGTCTGGCAGTTGCCGCCCAGGCCCAGGATTTCAATGCCGCAGTAGAAGCCTTCAATGCCGGTGCCACCGCACTGGAAAGCAATAAGGCCGAGGCCTTGGCCAAGTTCCAGGAAGCCCTCCCTCTCTTCGAAGCCTGCGAAGAGGAAGAAGCCGCCGAGAAAGTGGCCGAATGCAAAAAGATCATCCCCAATATCATGCTTTCCCTTGCCAAGGAGCAAATCAAAGAATCCAACTTTGACGCCGCCCTGGAAATGCTGGCCAAAGCCAAAGAGACCGCTGCTAACTATGAGCAGGAAGAAGCCCTGGCCGATGCCTCCGACATGCTTCCCAAGGTATGCATGATGAAGGCCAACGGTTTCATGAAGGCCAAGGATTTCGCCAGCGCCATCCCCGCCCTTCAGGATGCTATCGGCTATAACCCCGAGGATGGAAAAACTTACATGCTGCTCGGTCAGGCCCAGCTCCAAACCGGTGCCGCCGACGATGCCATCGCATCCCTCTCCAAAGCTTCCGAGCTGGGAGAAGACACGAGCAAGCTCCTCTCCACCACTTATCTTAAGAAGGGTATGGCCTTCGTCAAGGCCGGCAAAAACGCCGAAGCCATCGAAGCCCTGGAGAAGTCTAACAGCTATGTAGAGAACGGCAACGCCTACAAACTCATGGCCAGCGCCCTCACCAAGAGCGGCAAGCAAAAAGAGGCCATCAATGCCTATAAGAAATATCTGGAAATTGAGCCCGACGCCAAGGACGCAGCCGACATCATGTTCACCATTGCCGCCACTGCCCAAAAGTCCGGCGATAAAGCCACGGCAAAAGCTTACTACAGCAAACTGGCCGGCACCAAATACGCCGCCCAGGCCGAAGCCCAGCTCAAGACCCTGTAAATCTGTGGTCACTCAAGCCGCTGTGTATCAGCAGTTTACAACAATTCAGTCCGGCAAAAAGCCGGACTGAATTGTTGTAAATAATTGAAAGACAGATATTTAAGTGAACAGCACTTAATCCCTGCCCGTATAGGAAGTGGACTTGAATTCCTTTACCCACACCTGGCGCTCGATGGGCTCGTCCAGAGAAATCATGGTGTCGGTGGACTGGATGTAGGGAATCTTTTGGATGGTGTTCAGAAGGACCTCCATCAGGTGGTCGTTGTCCAGGCAATAGAGCTTGGCCAGAATGGCGTACTTGCCAGTAACAAAGTGGCACTCTACTATCTCCGGAATCTTCTTCAAATTTGCAATTACCTCCGGATACTTGGTGGACTCCGATAGGGAAATGCTCACGAAGGCGCAAACATTCAGGCCCAGGGCCTGAGGCTTTACCAGCAGGCGGGAACCGGTAATGACGCCGTTTGCTTCTAAGCGTTTGACTCTCTGATGAATAGCAGCGCCGGAAACCCCACATTCGCGGGCGATCTCCAGGAACGGCATACGGGCATTCTTTACAAGGAAAGACAGAATCTTCTGATCGATTTGGTCGATGTGATAAGTAGCCATGACCTTACAATTTTAAACTAACCGACGCAAAGCTACAAAAAAAAATTTATTTTTTACGCCCGCTCCTGATTTTTTTTGTAGGTGCGGAGCCATTTATAATTGCCTGACAATCAGCCTCGGATAACTTGGAAGCATCGGTACCTTTAGGAATTTTATAATTAGATTCCCCTTGCTTAATATACGGACCATATCGGCCGTTAACCACCTTAATATCCCCAAACTCAGCGATATAGGCAGCAGCGGGTTTCTCGGCAGAAGCTTCTTCCAGCAGTTTTAAGCACTGTTCCAGGGAAATGGTGAGCGGGTCGGCGCCATGCGGAAGTTTCACATTTTTATCGCCCCACTTCATATAAGGGCCAAAGCGGCCGCGAGTGACCACAATGTCCACGCCGTCGCGCTGCCCGACGGTGCGCGGGAGTTCCAGCAACTTGAGCGCCTGCTCCAAGGTAAGCGTCTCAATGAGCTGCCCTTTGGCCAGGGATGCGCTCTGGCGGGTCTCCCCGTCGCCCTTTTGCACATAGGGGCCGAATTTGCCAAAGGCGGCAATGACCTTTTGCCCGTCGGGGGCTACGCCGATTTCACGGCTTACCTTGCTGTAGGTGCGGTTGGCCATCACCTGCTCTACGCGCTGGTGGAAGGGACCATAAAATGCTTCTATGGTATGATCCCAGGCCTGTTTTCCCTCGGCAATGCGGTCAAAGTCCAGTTCTACGCGGGCCGTGAAGTCGTAGTCCAGGATGTCGGTAAAGTTGTCTACCAGGTAGTCGGTGACAATCATGCCGATTTCCTGCGGCAGCAGCTTACCTTTCTCGGCGCCCACTACCTCGTGCTTGGCCGATGTCTTGATGGTGCTGCCCTTGAGGCTCAGGTTGGTGACCGGGAACACCTGTCCGGCTTTGTCGCCCTTGACGGCATAGCCGCGGCCCTTGGTAAGGGTATCCACGGTGGCGGCGTAGGTGGACGGCCGGCCGATTTCCAGTTCTTCCAGCTTTTTCACCAGGCTGGCCTCGGAATAGCGGAGCGGCGGCAGGGTGAACTTGCAAAGAGCCTGCACGCCCTGCTCCAGCATGGCGTCACCCTTGTGGAGCTCGGGCAGCATCACTTCTTCGCCTTCTACAGGCTCCTCGTCGTCGCGGCTCTCCAGGTACAGTTTCATGAAGCCGTCAAAAAGGAGCTGGGCCGACAGGATGCTGTACAGCTCGGGGCGCTTGTCGGAGGATACCTTGAGGCTGGTGTTAAGGACGCGGCTCTCGGCCATTTGGGAGGCTACGGTGCGCTTCCAGATAAGGTCGTACAGCTTTTTCTCCTGCAGGGTGCCCTCGATGGACGTATTGGCTATGTAGGTGGGCCGGATGGCTTCGTGCGCCTCCTGGGCTCCCTTGGACTTGGTTTTGTACTGGCGGGTATGCAGGTACTCCGGGCCAAACTGGTCCAGAATGAACTGCTTGGCCGTGCCCAGTGCCAGGGAGGACAGGTTGGTGGAGTCGGTTCTCATGTAGGTGATGAGACCGCGCTCGTACAGGGTCTGCGCCACGCGCATGGTGGTGGCAACCGGGAAGTGGAGCTTGCGGGCTGCCTCCTGCTGAAGGGTAGAGGTGGTGAAAGGCGCCGCAGGAACGCGGGTTCCTTCCTTTTTCTCTATGGAGGCAATCCGATAGCTGGCGCCGATGCTGTCCTCCAGGAAAGCGCGGGCTTCGGCCTCGGTGGCGAAGCGGCTGTCCAGGGTGGCTTTTACCGTGGTGGCCACGCCCTCCGGCCGAAAGACGGCTTCTACCTTATAATAAGGTTCGGGACAGAAGGCCATGATTTCCTTCTCGCGGTCTACGATGAGGCGGAGCGCAACGCTCTGCACGCGGCCGGCGCTGAGCTTGGGCTGAATTTTGCGCCACAGGACCGGCGACAGCTCGAATCCTACCAGACGGTCCAGCACGCGGCGGGCCTGCTGGGCATCCACCAGGTTCATGTCAATGTCGCGGGGATGCTCGATGGCAGTGAGGATGGCGTTCTTGGTAATCTCGTGGAAAACTATGCGGCGGGTTTTCTCCCGCGGCAGGTCCAGGGTCTCGCGCAGGTGCCAGGAAATGGCTTCTCCCTCGCGGTCTTCATCGGAGGCCAGCCATACGGTGGCGGCGTCGGCGGCCAGCTTTTTGAGCTCGGCCACTACCTTCTTTTTCTCGGCTGGAATAACGTATTCCGGCTTGAAACCATGTTCTATATCTACACTCAGATTATGCTCTTCCAGGTCCCGGATGTGCCCGATGGAAGCCTTTACCAGATAGTCGCTTCCCAGGTACTGCTGAATGGTCTTCACCTTGCCGGGAGACTCTACAATCACTAGATTCTTTCCTGCCATATCCTTCAAAATTTCTACAAAGTAACGAAGTTTCGAAGCATATTTCCAAATTTTCTGCGTACTTTTGTAAACTGATATTTTGCCAAGACCTAAGGTCTTGTAGAACACAAGCCATTTTAAGCGATGACCGACAAAAATAAGAAGAATATCATTCTGGCCTTCTGGGCCCTGCTGGTAGCTCCGGTGGTGCTGATCCTCCTGCTGCTGTGCCTGGTCTGGGCCTTCGCCGATATCCCCTCCATCGAGGAACTGGAGAACCCGGATTCCAAGCTGGCCACACAGGTAATCGCCGAGGAAGGAGAAATCCTTACCACTTATCACATCGAGAACCGAACGTTCGTCAGCTATGAAGAACTGGCCCCCTCGCTGGTGCAGGCGGCGGTAGCCACGGAAGACAAGCGCTTTTACAGCCACTCGGGCATAGACCTGCAGTCCCTGGGCCGCGTGCTGTTCAAAACCCTGCTCTCCCGGGATTCTTCCCAGGGCGGCGGGTCCACCATCACCCAGCAGCTGGCCAAGACGCTGTATCCCCGCGGGGAACATGTGGGCAAGGTTAAAATGGTCTGGATCAAACTCAAGGAGTGGATTACCGCCATCAAGCTGGAGCGCAACTATACCAAGGAAGAGATTGTGGACATGTACCTCAATGCCATCTTCTTCGGCTCCAATTCCTACGGCATCTCTTCGGCCGCCAATCAGTTCTTCGGCAAACGCCCCATCGAACTGCAGCCAGAGGAGAGCGCCGTGCTGGTGGGCATGGTGAACAAGCCCACGCGCTACAACCCCAGCATCAATCCGGAGCATGCCCTTAAGCGCCGTAACCTGGTGCTGGAGCGCATGCGTGAAATGAAATACCTCACCAAGGCCGAATGCGATTCGCTGCAGGCCCTGCCCATCGTGCTGCACACCCGCCAGGGAGACCGCACCACCGGCGTCGGCCCCTACTTCCGCGACATGCTGCGCCGTACCATGAGCGCCAAAAAACCCAAGCGCAGTTCCTACTATCTGGAAGAGGACTATCGCGTAGATTCCCTTCTCTGGGCCGACGACCCGCTGTACGGCTGGCTCAACAAAAACGCCAAAAGCGACGGCACCCCCTATGACCTGGACCAGGACGGCCTGCGCATCTATACTACCATTAATTATAAGATGCAGCGCTACGCCGAGCAAGCCATCGCAGAGCACCTCTCCAAAGATCTCCAGAAGGCCTTCGACAAGGAGCTCAAATACCGCCGCAATGCGCCCTTCATGGCCGACACCGACAAGTCGGTGATTGAGACCACCCTCAAGCAGGCCCGCCGCTGGAGCGACCGCACCCGCATGATGAAGGCCTCGGGCCACACCGATGCCCAAATTGAGGCTTCCTTCCGGGAGCCGGCCCCCATGCGCGTATTCACCTGGGACAAGCCCGGGTACAAGGATACCGTCATGACCCCGGACGACTCCATCCGCTACTATAAATCCTTCTTCCGTGCAGCGTTCATGGCCATCGAGCCCGGGACCGGCTGCGTGAAGGCCTATGTAGGCGGCCCCGATTACCGCTATTTCAAGTACGACAACGTGCGGCAGGGACGCCGTCAGGTGGGCTCTACGGTAAAGCCGTTCATCTACACCCTGGCCATGGAGTCGGGCATGACGCCCTGCGACCCCGTGCTCAACTCGCCGGTGGTCATTGTGGTGAACGGGGACGAAACCTGGTCTCCCCAGGACACCCACGCCGACGGCACCATGGTAGACCTCACCTGGGGCCTGGCACACAGTTCCAACTCGGTGAGCGCCTACCTTATGCAGCAGCTGGGCGCCCCGTCCATGGTTTCCATGATGCGCAAAATGGGCATCGGCGGATTCATCGACCCTGTGGCCTCCCTCTGCGTAGGAGCGGCCGACCTTTGTGTATATGATATGGTAACCGCCTACAATACTTATCCCTCGGGTGGCACTTATACCAGTCCGCTGTTCGTCACCCGCATCGAGGACAGTGACGGTAATATCCTGGGCCAGTTCGGCGGCCGCAAGCATGAGGTCCTGTCCCTCAAGGCCACCGGCGAGATGATCCAGATGATGCAGGCCGTCACCGGCCCCGGCGGCACCGGCTATCGCCTCCGCTTCCGCTATGGTCTCAAGGGCCAGATTGCAGGCAAGACGGGCACCACCAACGACAACTCGGACGGCTGGTTCATCGGCTATACCCCCAAGATTACCGCCGGTGTTTGGGTGGGCTGCGAGGACCGCTACGTGCACTTTGCCAACAACAACCTGGGACAGGGAGCCAACATGGCCCTGCCCATCTGGGGCCTGTGGATGCAAAAAGTGCTCAAGGACGGTACGCTGGGCATCACGGAAGAAGATGTATTCGCTCCGGAATTCCAGGGACCGTTCTGCAATGGCAGCGCAGAGAATGCCGTTCCGGCAAAAGAAGACCTAGAAAATTATTATTTCGAATAAATGGCTAAGTATCAGTCAATTGCCGTAATATACGGCAGTGATTCCTCCGAGTGGGAGGTCTCGTGCCGGAGCGGTGAATTCACCGCATCCCGCATCGATGAAAGCAAATACGACGTGTATGAAATCTTTGCCCGCTTCGGGGACTGGAAACTGGTGGCCATGCGCAAGGCCAATGCCATGCGCCAGCCTTTCCCGGAAGGCGCGCAGCCCCAGGTAGACAAGTCCGATTTTTCGGTGATTGTCCTGGGAGAAAAGGTCAAGTTTGACTTTGCCTATATCATGCAGCACGGCGCCCCCGGCGAGACCGGCCTCATGCAAGGCTATCTGGAAATGCTGGGCGTTCCCCATTCTTCCTGCAGCGCTTTTGTTACCACGGTTGCCTTTGACAAGTATTCCTGCAAGAGCTATCTTCGCTCGGCCGACTATGTAAAGCTGGCCCCGGATGCTTTTGTTAGGAAGGGGGACGACGTAGAGGCCTTCAGTGCCAAGGCCGTGGCTTCGCTGGGCCTTCCGCTCTTTGTGAAACCCACCAACGGCGGCTCCAGCTTCGGCATTTCCAAAGTGAGCCAGGCCGAAGAACTGCCCAAGGCCATCCGTTACGCTTTCTCGGAGGGCGAGACCGTGATTGTAGAGGCGGCTGTCAAATGTGAGCACGAGCTCACCTGCGCGGTGTACTTCGACGGCACGGAGGTGCAGGCCCTCCCGGTCATCGAGATTATCTCCGAGACGGGCTGGTTTGACTACGACGCCAAGTACAACGGCCTCAGCCAGGAAGTCTGCCCCGCCCAAATCCCCGATGAACTGCGGGATAAGGTGCAGGCCATCTCCAAGCGCATCTATCGGCACCTCGGCTGCAAAGGCCTCGTGCGCATGGACTACATATCGGCCCCGGACGGCATTTACTTCCTGGAAGTGAACATTATTCCGGGCATGACCAATGCTTCGCTGGTGCCCAAGATGGTACGCGCCGCCGGCCTTTCCTTCACCGACTTCCTTACCACCGTCATCGAGAACGCCTGAGATGCTGCTCACCGATTTCCTGCGTAAGGGCATAGCAGCCCTGGAGCCGCTTTACCCCACGGCCGAAGCGCGAAACATCGTGCTCATGCTGTGCGAGGAACTTATAGGCACCAAAAGCTACACGCACATTGTTGAGCCGCAATACCAGATAGACAAAAAGTGCGAGCAACCCCTGGCCGAAGCCATGCTGCGTCTGCAGACCGGAGAGCCCATCCAGTATGTGATTGGCAAGATGGAGTTTTGCGGCCGTACCTTCCGCGTAAATAAGGATGTCCTGATTCCCCGCCCGGAGACCGAGCTGCTGGTCCGTGAAGCCATCAAGCTGGCCGACCGCATCAAGCGCATGCGCATCCCTTACGGCAAGCAGGCCGAACCTGTACGGGTGCTGGATCTTTGCACCGGATCGGGCAACATCGCCTGGTCGGTAGCGTTAGGGGTCCCCGGTACGCGCGTGGTGGGCGTAGACATTTCCGAATCGGCGCTCAGCGTGGCCCGCAGCCAGAATTTCTCGGCCGAGCTCAAGAGCGCTGGCGCACTGGCTCCCACTTTTGTGGCGGCCGACATCCTGGATACCGAGCAGGAGTTCAATTACGGGGAATTCGACCTGGTGCTGTCCAATCCGCCCTATATCATGGAAAAGGAAAAACCGCTGCTGCGCCGCAATGTGGTGGACTACGAACCTTCCGGAGCGCTCTTTGTCCCGGACGAGGATCCCCTGGTGTTTTACAGGGCAGTTGCCCGCTGGTCCAGTCGCTTCCTTTCCCCGGATGGCAAGGGCCTCACCGAGGTAAACGAGGTGCTGGGAAAGGAGACCGAGAGCTATTTTGCCCATTACGGGTTCTCCCAAACCGAGATAGTCAAGGATTTTTACGACAAAAATCGCTTTGTGTTGTACGGGAAATAAGCCTTCCACTAGCCTGGAAGGCCTTTTTTTGTCCTTATCCGTGTAAAACTTTTATACACGGATAGGTTTTCGGTACTTTGCAGCAGGGTTTCGGCCTAATGCCGGGCCCTGTTTGCTATGAAGAGACTGTATCTTGTTATTTGCGCCTGCCTGCCGGTTTGGGGCGCCTGTCAAAAGGAAGGTAACTATCCCCTGAACCCTTTTCCGGAAGAAGAACGTCCGGTCACGGTAGAAGAAGTGGCTCAGCTGCTGTCGGTACTTCCCCTTGGGACCGATCAGATGGAGGAAGTCCACGCGGCGGCCAGCGCATCGGCCACCAATGGTTACGACGAGGAATATCTCATGCGGGACCTCTTTGCGCAGCCCGGTGCAGGCGTGGGCGATACGTCGGCGGGGACCAAGGCCTATGCCCGGCCGCTCCGGGAACTGCTGCGGGAGGCCGTGGCGGTGCGCACCAAGGGGTCCGGCGATTTCCCCGAGCACTGGCTGGATTCCCTGGCCAGCTCCGACGTCCAGATTTACTGGCCCTACTCGGAATCCTGGGACGGGAAACAGCTGCCTATCGTCACCTTCGACCCCGGCGATTACACGGAGAGGAATGTGGGTTACGCCCTCCGGGCCGACGGTTCGGCCCAGAAGGTTTTGGTAGATGAACAAACCGCCATGGAGCAGCCGGTGTGGGTGGTGAACCGCAACTCAGATGCCGACTTCAAGTCCCTGGAAATGCGGCGCCGGGAAGACCCGGGCTGGGGACAAGGCGGGGGTGATATCATCATCAGGGGATCTGGGGCCGCCCAAAAGGAATTCAAAACGCTGATCCTGCAGTCTTTCAGGGCCAACCGTCAGTTCGACAGCTGGTTTGCCGGAGCCGCCGAGTTCTGGGTGAAAGTAGGCAAAGTGGAAGACTTCCGTGCCTCTACCGAGGCCGAGCTCCGGCTGTATCAGCCGTCCATCACCGATTTTATGATTGTAGTGCGCCGCAAACAGCTGGGAGAGACCATTCCCTTCAATGCCGTGCTGGTGTCGGAATGGACCTCGCAGCTGTCCAATATCGCATTTATGTGCACTGAGGACGATGGCGGCACCCGCACCACCTGGAAATGCAACGCCATGGTCAAATACAACTCCAAGAGCTATGGCTTTGAACTGGAGATTCCCCTCAACAGCCGGGACGACATAGTTTGGCGCGGCTCCCTCACCCGTTCTTACATAGAAAAGTACAGCGGCACCGAGGGTCACTTTGGCGACGTGGATCTGGTCCTGGAGCTGATATGATGCCGGTTTCTCTAAAAGACGTTATTACAGATTTGGGATTCTGTAATAACTTTCATACTTTTGTGCAGGGAATCTGCCGAAGTATGAAAACAACTGTCATCCGCATTGGCAACAGCCGGGGCATCGTCATCCCCGCCGCCCTCTTAAAGAAGCTGGGCATAAAAGAAGGCGCCCGCGTGCTGCTGGAGGAAATAGACGGAAAACTGATCCTTTCTTTTGATGAACCCGAAGAGCCTTTCACCGGCCCTTTCACCGGCCCTTTTAAGGCCCTGGCGAATTTAAAAGATGATGATTCCTGGGGAGGCGACGACCCGTTAGGATATGCACAAAAACTTCATGACTCCAGAGTAAACACCCGTGAAACTCCAGAGTGGTAATATGTATTTATTAGATACTTGTATCGTTATCCCCTTGTTCAAGGGGAGATTCCAGTTGCAGGAAAAAGCATGCGCGGTTGGCCTGGAGAACTGTTTCCTTTCTGACCTGGTTATTGCAGAAATGCTGGTGGGCGTATATAAAACCAAACACAGCTGGGACATTATCTTCATGGCCGACGGAAGCCTTCCCGTAAAACCATACATAAGATTCAGGAAGGAGTACACAGATTTGCCAATAACCTCCTCGCCGTGAATTTTGCCTAAAAGGCCGTGAGTATACGAACTACCGCTTCCACCGTCATTTCACACACGTCGCAGTGGAAATGAAGGCTCAGCCGGCGGCCGGCATTGCGAAGGTACAAAGGGTCTGGTTTCAGGCCCTTTTGCTGTTTGGGGCACAGACCCAGCTCATGGCGTACGCAGTACTTGCTGCGCATGAGCTCGGCGCCTTTGCCATAGGTGAGGGTAAAAGCGGAATCCGGATCCTTTTGCCCGGCATACAACGGATGCACATGCACCGGCTCATCATCCAGCTGCGCCGCCAGCTCCCTTCGGATACCGTTGATGGCCGATACGGGAAGGAACGGAACCGCTCCGTCGGCCGTAATTTGGGGCGTCTGGAAAGCATAATGCTCCGAGCGTTTGGCCAACTGCTGCGCCAGGGTCTGGAGCATGCGCTCCCGGTCCCGGGCCGGCTGGCCGGCTGGCTGCAGCTGCACCGAGGCCCTGCGGCCATCTTCTGAAACCGCTTCCACGCACAGGAATCCGTCGCTCATCCTTACCCGGCTCTGCACTTCGATTTCCCTTATAGGCTTGTCGGCCTCCAGTTCCCGCTCAAAGGCGGCACTGATGTTCCGGTACAGGGGTGTTCCCTCCCTGAGTTCTGAGGGGACCTTGCAGTGAATGGTAAAGCCGTCGCAAACGTCGGCCCTGAAGCCGGTAATGCCGCCACTGCAACTCACCAAGGCAAAGCCATCGCCATTGGAAAGCCGGATGCCGGGGTAGCGGGGAACCAGTGTAAACCCTTCCCGGGTTATCCGGGCGGCCTTTCCCACATACTCGCCCATGGATTTGGGGGCATCCAGGGAGGCCCACTCGCCGCGCTCGCCATCCAGGAAGAGTTCCGTGTAGCCACGGTTAAAGGTTTTGTTGACATTGGGGATAAAACCTTCCATGACCTTGCCCCAGGAAGCCCTGGCATATTGCTCCGGGTAACGGTTTATCAAGGCATCAAGGGCTTCTGAGTAGGCCTTAACCACGTTGCGCACATAGGACTCGCCCTTGAGACGGCCCTCAATCTTGAAGGAGGAGACACCCGCGGAAGCCAGTTCTTCCAGGCGGCGGAGCAAGTTATAGTCCTTTAAGGACAGAACGGCCTTATTGCGCAGCAGAACCTTGCCGGAAGCGTCTTCCAGGTCATACAGGCTGCGGCAGGGCTGCGCACAGGCGCCCCGGTTGGCACTGCGGCCGGTCAGGTATTCCGACAGATAGCACTGGCCGCTGTAACAGACGCACAGGGCTCCATGCACAAAAAACTCGATTTCTGTATTTACCGCGCCGGTAATGGCTTTAATCTGCTCCAGAGAGAGCTGCCGTTCCAGCACCAGACGGCCGAAGCCGAGACGCTCCAGCCCACGGGCTTTCTCCGGAGTGCGGATGGCACATTGGGTAGAGGCATGCATCACCAGCGACGAGCTCATCTCCAGCACCAAAGGATCCTGTACGATGAGGGCATCCACACCCGCCGCCTCCAACTCCTTTACCATGGCCTGGGCCTGGGGCACTTCACCGGGCTCGAGCAGGGTGTTCACCGTGGCATAAATGCGCACGCCGAAGCGATGGGCATAGCGGCACAGGGCGGCGATATCCTCCACGGAATTACCGGCAGCCTGCCGGGCGCCGAAGGCCGGGCCGGCGATGTACACGGCATCGGCGCCGCAATCGATGGCCGCCCTGCCAATCTGTGCATTTCTGGCCGGGGCCAGGAGTTCCAGCCAACGCATCTCAGGAAAGCTGCAGGATAGCCCGGGCCAAGAGCAGGTCCTCGGGGGTGGTGATTTTGATATTGAAGCGGTCGCCCTGGGTGAAGGCCAGCGGAATGCCGAAGGCTTGGGCTACTGAGGCATCGTCGGTGAAGGCGGTGCTGAACCCCTGGGTATAAGCCTGCTTGATGCGCTCGCTGTAGAACAGCTGCGGGGTTTGGGCGCCCCAGATGCGGCTCCGGTCCACTGTTTCTCCAGTAGCGGCCAACGCACCGTCTTTCATTTCCAGCACCTTGAGCGTGTCGGTGACGGGCAGCACGGGAATGAGGGCAGGCACCTGCTGGGCCTGGGCAAACATTTCCCGGATGCGGGTCACCGGAAGAAGCGGCCGAACCCCGTCCTGAACGGCCACCAAAGCACCGTCCGGCACATACGCCAGGGCATTTTTAACGGAATGGAACCGGGTAATTCCACCCTTTACCAAACGCTGCGGACAGGTAAAATTCTCCTTGAGACAGTACTGCCGCCAGGCCTGGATATGGCCCTCTGGGAGAACCGTGATAAACTGTACGTCCGGCATGGCTTTGAGGAAGCGTTCCAGGGTGAGCCGGAGGATGGGTTTCCCCTCCAGTTCAAGGAATTGCTTGGGTACGGAGGCCCCCATTCGGGTTCCCGTTCCGCCAGCTGTAACAATTACGTACTTTTTTCTGTCCATCAGCCAATTTCTTTACGCAAATGTAAGAATTTTTTCGTATTTTTGAAGGTTAATAGACTATAGACAGACTTCATATGGCATTTAGGTTTCTCAACCAGGAATTGGCTATCGATTTGGGCACCGCCAACACCGTCATTTTCCAGAATGACCAGATTGCTCTGGACGAGCCCTCCATCGTAGCCATCGACAACCAGACGGGGAAATGCATCGCCCTGGGCCAAAAGGCCAAACTGATGCACGAGAAAACCAATCCGGGCATCAAGACGGTGCGTCCGCTCCGGGACGGCGTTATCGCCGACTTCAACGCCGCCGAAATGATGATCCGCGGTTTCATCAAGCAGGTGAACGCCCGTCACCGCAGCATTTTTGCCCCCAACCTCAAGCTGGTGGTGGGCATTCCCTCCGGTTCTACGGAAGTGGAAATCCGTGCCGTGCGTGACTCGTCGGAGCATGCCGGCGGCCGGGACGTCTATCTCATCTATGAGCCCATGGCAGCCGCGCTGGGTATCGGCCTGGACGTAGAAGCCCCTAAGGGCAACATGGTGGTAGATATCGGCGGCGGCACCACCGAAATTGCCGTCATCTCCCTGGGTGGTATCGTACAGCAGGAGTCCATCCGCGTGGCCGGCGACGTTTTTACGGCCGACATCCAGAACTACCTGCGCCAGCAGCATGTAATCAAAGTGGGCGAAACCACCGCCGAGAAAATCAAGATTGCCGTAGGCGCCGTCATTCCCCAGCTGGACGAGGAACCCGAACCTTTTGTGGTACGCGGTCCCAACCTCATGACCGGACACCCCGTAGAGGCCGTGATCCCCTATCAGGAAATTGCCCACTGCCTGGATAAATCCATCGCCCGCCTGGAGGTTACCATCCAGCAAACCCTGGAGCAGACGCCTCCGGAGCTGTACTCCGACATTGTAGAGAATGGCATTTTCCTCAGCGGCGGCGGCTCCCTGCTGCGCGGCCTGGACAAACGCCTCACCGAGAAAGTGAACATCCCCTTCCATGTGGCCGAAGACCCGCTGCGCGCCGTGGCCCGTGGGACCTGCATTGCGCTCAAGAACACAGACAACTACTCATTCCTCATGCGTTAAGTCATGCAAAGGAGCAAGCTGCTAACCCAACTTCTGAACCTCGCCGTCTTCATAATCCTGGAGGCGGCGGCGTTGACATTACTCACCGGGAATGCACAGCTCCAACGCATTTGGGTGGCCCGCGCCGCCCACGGATTCATGGGCACCGTCTGGGGCAGCACCCGGAATATCAGCAACTATTTTCAGCTCAAAACCGTCAACCGGGAACTGGCGCAGGATAACACCCGGCTGCTCCAGGAACTGGTTCGCTCCCAAGAAATGCTCCGGCGCGCCAAAGTAGATACCATGCAGTTTACCCAACGGCCTGGCTTCCAGATGCTGGGCGCCGAGATTGTGCGCATAAGCCGGAGTTCCCAGCACAACTTCTTTATTCTGAACAAAGGCTTTGAAGACGGCATACGGGAAAAATCCGGCGTCATTACCCGGCAGGGCGTGGTGGGCATCATCGATGCCGTAAGCGCCCACTACAGCTATGCCTTCTCCATCCAGAACAGGGACATCTCCATCAGTGCGCGCATCGGGGCCGAGGGCGGCCGGGGCATCCTGGTCTGGGATGGGTCCTCCAAGGACGGCGCCCTGCTCAAGGAGATTCCCCTGCAATACCAGTATTCCCCCGGCGATACGGTGTATACCAGCGGCCACTCGCTGCTATTCCCGCCCGACATCCCGCTGGGCATCGCCGGAGCTTCCAAAGTCATCAACGGCGCCACCAACGAGATCAAGGTAAAGCTGTTCCAGGACCCCGGCTCGGCCCGGTTCGTCACCGTAGTACACAACAATTCTTTTGATGAAATAGAGGAGTTCCGGCCATGAGAAAGACAGAATTCTGGTTTGTGTACATCATTCTTCTGGTGGGGCAGCTCCTGCTAAGCACCTACTGCACTTTCAGCCCCTACCTGACGCTTAGCATCCTGCCAGTCATGGTCCTGTGCATTCCCAACCGGGTGCACACACCGCTGGCCATGCTCATCGCCCTGGCATCCGGGCTCTTTGTAGACTGGCTGTCAGAGGGCATGCTGGGTCTCAACGCCTTTGCGCTGGTTCCCGTTGCCTACGCCCGCAAAGGCATCATCGGCCTCGTCTTCGGAAACGACCTCTTTGCCCGCGGGGAAGATTTCTCGGCCCGCAAAAACGGCTATGGGGCCCTGTCGCTGGCCATCCTTCTGGCCCAGGGAATCTTCCTGGCCATCTATGTCTGGGCCGATTCGGCCGGAACCCGTCCTTTCCTGTTCAACACCGCCCGCTTTGCCGTCTCCCTGGCGGCCGGACTCCCGGTACTGCTGCTGGTGTCCAAGGTGCTGGCCCCCGATTCCCGCCGATGATACGGGACGGGCGCCATATCCGCCTGCTCATCGGCCTTGGCGTTGCCGCCCTGCTCCTGCTGGGGAAGATTTTCTCGCTGCAGATGCTGGACAGCCGGTATAAGGAAGACGCCAACCGCAACTCCACCGTCAGGGAAACCATCTACCCCACCCGTGGTGTCATCTACGACCGCAACGGCCACATCCTGGTGGGCAACAAGGTAGCCTACGACATTCTGGTGAGCCCCCGGGAAGTAAAAGAATTTGATACCTTAGCCCTGGCCGCCGTCCTGCAAGTGGACACCGCTTTCATCCGCAATAAGATGGAGGAGTACCGCAGGCGGCGGTCGGCCATCGGCTTCCAGTCGGTGACCATGATCCGCGCCATTCCGGCCGAAACCTACATGCGCTTTGACGAGGTAAAATACAAGTTTCCCGGCTTCAAGGGGCAGGTACGCGGCATCCGGGACTATCCCGTGAACGCCGGCGGAAACCTGCTGGGCTATGTGTCCGAGGTCAACAAAGCCTATATGGACAAGCACCCCGGCGAGTACCAGAGCGGCGATTATGCGGGCATGACGGGCATCGAAGCCGCGCGGGAAGCCGAGCTTCGCGGCCAAAAAGGCTACCACGTGTACCTTCGCAACTCCCGCAACCAGATTGAACAGCCCTACAAGGATGGCGCCGAGGACAAGGAGGCCGTGCCGGGGCTCAATATCGTTACCACCATCGATGCGTCCCTGCAGCAATACGGGCAGGAGCTCATGCAGAATAAGGTGGGGTCGGTGGTGGCCATCGAACCCTCTACCGGAGAGATTCTGGCGCTGGTATCGTCGCCGGGTATAGACGTAGGCCAGCTGGCCGATATCGGCAAGTACTGGAACGAGATATCCCAGAATCCCTATAAGCCCATGTACAACCGGGCGGTGCAGGCGTCCTATCCTCCCGGCTCGGTATTCAAGCTGGTGAACGGACTCATCGGCCTGCAGGAAGGCGTTTTGCGGCCAGAGATGATGTATCCCTGCAGCAAAGGCTACCACTTTGGCGCCGGGCACAAGCTGGGCTGCCATGCGCACAAGAGCCCCATCAACATGGAAGAATCCATCATGATGAGCTGCAACGCCTACTATTGCTACGTGCTCAAGAACATCCTGGACCAGCGTAAGTACGGCAACGTAGCCGATGGCCTGGACCACTGGCGGGAGATGGTGATGAGTTTTGGCTTCGGACGCAAACTGGAGAGCGATTTCCCGGCCGAGCTCAGCGGCAGCATCCCCTCCTCCAAAACCTACAACCGGGCCTACGGCAAGGGACGGTGGAATTCCACTACTGTTATCTCGCTGTCCATCGGCCAGGGAGAAATTCTGGCCACACCCATGCACCTGGCCAACCTGTGCGCCACGCTGGCCAACCGGGGGCATTACTATATCCCGCACATCATCAAGGAATCGGAGGGGGTAAGCATCGACCCACGCTTCAAGGAGCGGCAGTACACCCTGGTAGATACCCTGCACTTCCCCAAGGTGATTCACGGTATGTGGCGGGCTGTAAACTCGGGAGCCGGCATGGGTGGAACGGCCTGGATTGCGCACGTGGACTCCCTGGATATCTGCGGCAAAACCGGCACGGCGCAAAACCCCCGCGGGGCCGACAACTCCGTGTTCATTTGCTTTGCGCCCATGGACCATCCCCAAATTGCCATTGCCGCCTATGTAGAGAACGGCGGCTTTGGGGCCGCTTATGCCGCGCCCATTGCCTCGCTCATGGTGGAGAAGTATCTCAAAGGCCGCTGCTCCCGCCCGGCGCTGGAACAGCGCATGAAAGAAGCCAACCTGATGTCCCGTGTAAAGCATGATTGACCGCCCTTCAGACCAGAAAGGATTGCAACGACAGTCTATCGACTGGGCGCTCATCGGCACATACATGGTGCTGATTCTCATCGGCTGGCTCAATATCTATGCGTCCATCCACTCGGCCGAAACCCACACTATCCTGGACTGGGGCAACCGCGCCGGCAAACAGTTTGTGTGGATTCTAACGGCATTCGGCCTGGCGGGCATCATCCTGTTTTTGATTCCACCCACCTGGTGGGAAGGGCTCTCCATCCCCTTCTACTTGTTTGTGCTGGGGCTGCTGGTGCTGGTGATTTTTGTGTCCAGTGACGTCAAAGGCTCGCACTCGTGGTTTAATCTGGGGCCCATCCGCTTCCAACCGGCCGAGATTTCCAAGATTTCCACCTCGCTACTGCTGGCCTTCGTCATGAGCCAGCAAAGCTTCAGGATGACCCGGCTCAAGGATTTTGCGATGGTATGCGCCATCATCGGCCTGCCCATGCTGGTAATTGTGGCCGAGAGTGAGACCGGGTCGGCGTTGGTATATACGGGCTTCATTTTTATGCTGTACCGGGAGGGGTTGTCGGGCTGGTGGCTTGGGGCCATCGGCCTCATCATTGCGCTGTTCATTTCTACGCTCACCATGGGGGCCTTCTGGGCTTGCATCCTGCTCATCACCGTGCTGGTACTGTGCACGGCCATCATGAGCAAAGAAACCTGGCACCGGCTCCTTTGGGGGTGGGGTTTTGTGGGTGTTATGGCCTTTATTCCCCGCGTCTGGGGATGGGTGTGCCAAGCGGTATCGGCACATTTGAACTGGATTACCGAGCGGGCATGGGTGCCCAGGGCCGGGGAAACGCAGGAGTATTTCTGGAGTTTCCTGCTGGATGTCAAGCCACTGTACCTCTTGCTGGGAATTAGCTTTATCCTGCTCCCCCTCCTGGCCTGGCACGCATACCAGAAACGGGACCGTTTCCTGGCCATTTGCCTGGGGGTGTTCCTGGGAGGAGTGCTGCTGGTATTCTCTACCGATTACATCTTCCAGGAGGTGCTGCAACCGCATCAGCGGGGGCGCATCGAGGTCCTGCTGGGGCTCAAGGAAGACCTGGCCGGCGTAGGATACAATGTGAACCAGAGCAAGATTGCCATCGGCTCGGGCGGGTTCTTCGGGAAGGGATACCTGCACGGGACGCAAACCACCTTCGGCTTTGTGCCGGAACAGTCTACCGACTTCATCTTTTGTACAGTGGGTGAAGAATGGGGCTTCCTGGGATGCCTGCTGGTCATCGGACTGTATGTGTTTTTGATTGCGCGCATCGTGCGGGATGCCGAGCAGTGCCGCGGGCGCTTTACCCGCATCTACGGCTACTGTGTGGCAGCTTGCATCTTTATGCATCTGTTTATTAACGTGGGCATGACGGTGGGCCTGATGCCGGTAATCGGCATTCCCCTGCCCCTGCTCTCTTATGGCGGGTCCTCCCTATGGGCCTTTACTATTCTGATTTTTATTTTCCTGGCTCTTTACCGCGATGAAAAGAAGTATTTTTAGCCTGTTTATCCTGCTGCTGTTGCTGTTCCCCACTTCCTGCAAGAAGATCCTGGGGCTGGACAACTCATCCTACGGAACCACCTACTATGCCAACCAGTTCGCCCATGACCTGATGGACGCTTATTACCTCTGGCACGACCAAGTGGCCGACGAAATCAAGAACTGGAGTTATGATACTGACCCCGTTGCCAAAGTAAAAAGCCTGCGGTACAAAGAATACGGGAAAGAGATAGATCGCTGGACCTCCCTCTGGGAAGACGTGCGGCCGTTCCTTGGCAGCGTAACCGGCAATACCGACAGCTTTGGCTTCGACTTCCTGCTCAAGGGGGACGCCGAGACGGGCCGGGTCGATTACGGTGTTGTCACCTATACCTATGCCAATTCGCCGGCTGCAGAGGCGGGAATTTGCCGCGGCGACATCTTTACCTCGATCAACGGGGCGCAACTTGACCTGAACAACTATTCCGTGCTCTATGACGGCGGAACGGTGAGAATCGGCATGCAGGACGGGAGGACGGTGTCGTTAACCGCCCGGAAAATGTACGAGAATCCTATCCAGACGGTGCGCATCCTGGAGATGGGCGGAAAGAGAATCGGCTATGTGCACTTCACGGGCTTCACCATGAAGGCGGCCGTGGACTTTGAAGATGTCTTTAGCCAGTTCAAGAGCGCCGGAATTGACGAGCTGGTGATGGATCTTCGCTATAACGGCGGCGGGTATACCGTCACCGGCCAGACACTGGGCTCCATGATTGCCCCGCTTGACGTGGTACAAAGCGGGTCTATCTTTAACAAGGACGTATTCAATTCCAACTTCGAAGACAGCATCACCCGCTTTGAGGAAACCATCGTCGTTACCCTGGACGACGGCACCAAACACACCGTGCATGCCGCCGATGTAAACCCGGGCGTGCCGAGGGTGTGGTTCATCACTACCGGCAGCAGCGCATCGGCCTCGGAGTCCCTCATTTGCGGGCTCAAGCCTTTCATGAAGTTGTACACCGTGGGGCAGCAAACGTACGGCAAGTACTGCGGCGGCTACATTATTACTGCCGAAGACTATTATGACGCCGTTGCCGAGCAGGGGGTCTACGGCCTCGATGCCAGTGCGGGCCTGGAAGCCACCGAGAACTGGGGCATCTATGTCATTGCCACCCGCTACTCTGACTGCAACGGCATTACCCTCAGCATGCCGGACGGTATCCCGGCCGATTATGCCGCCGCCGACAACCCCCTGGACGGCTACGCCCTGGGCGACCCCGACGAGTCCATGCTCTCGGCCGTTCTGGAGCGCATGGGCGTCAAGCCGCTCCCGGCCGTGGCTTCCCGCCGGGACGTTCCCGCCCCCGACTCGCTCCTCCCCACGGCTAAGCCAGGGTTTGGGGTGCGGGTTTTGCCGTGATAGCCTTACGCGCGTGGGCGTAACGGACTAACGCACAGCACTTTACATGTTTATCCCCAGGCATTTTTGCCTGGGGATAAATAGTTAATTCGCTGACTCACAAATACTTCGGCCAACGGGATACAAATCCAAAAAAAATCCCTATCTTTGCAGTCCCAATCCATTTGCCTTGGTGGTGGAATGGTAGACACGAGGGACTTAGAACAGTTCTTTGAAATAATTATTTGTAAGAGACAAAAGTTAAAATTATCTTTGCCTCTACCATGAAGAGTCATTATACTAAAGAAGATGTCATTATGGCGGTGGCAAAGAATAAATCAATTGCTGGAGTACTTCGGCAACTGAACTTGCGGCCTGTTGGTGGCAACTATAAGACAATTCATCATCTTATTAAAGATTATGCATTGGACACCTCTCATTTCACAGGACAAGGATGGAACATTGGCCTTGAGTTTAAACCCAAAAAGGCCATTAATGATGATGAAATCTTCGTAAAAGATTCGAGCTATCGTTGCTCTTGGAGATTGAGAGAACGTTATAGAAAAGCCACGGGGGTTAACTATTGTGAAGAATGTCATTTGTCAGAATGGCGAGGAAAGAATATTCCTCTTGAGATTCATCACAAAAATGGTAATAATACGGACAATAGATTAGAGAATCTAATGCTATTATGTCCCAATTGCCATGCACTTACAAGTAATTATCGAGGAAGAGCACAATTGAGTGCACTCTCTGAAAAGAGAGATGTAGAATGTCGTAAAGTCAAGGAAGCCTTAACGGATAATGCCGATGGTAATCTTGAGCCAAGCCTCTGAAAAGAGGAAGGTGCAGAGACTAGACACGACACACCTAAAGGGCCTGCCCCACGGTGAAGGAATAGTCCAGACCACAAACAGTAACTGGTGGCGAAAGCCATAGTGGTACGAAAATCCCTTGGCCCGAAACGGCCGTGCGGGTTCGATTCCCGCCCGAGGCACATTAATAGCCCGTAGAATACGTTCTGCGGGTTATTATTTGCTAATTGGACAACATTTGGACAACAGAATACATTTAGTCTGGATCACGTCCAAAAGTATGTGTTTAGGCATATATGTTTTGTAGCCTGAAGAGGAAGTAGTTTATATCTGATACTCCTCTGAGTTGAGCACGGAAGGAC
>CAJOHK010000001.1 GCA_905234285.1 uncultured Bacteroidales bacterium | reverse complement strand
AAGCGCAATACAAATATAATCAAAAAGATTGACAAAAGCAATAGCTATTCCTTTGATTATCAAAAGAATAGCTATATTTTTAATGGCTATTGCAACGGAGGGAGGACTGGTGCCCCAGAGGGCCGATAAGAGGGCCGATGCCCTCTAGGGCACCAGCCCTCCCTCCTCTCTTATCTATAAGATAAAAAAAGAAAGGAGGTGACCTAAGTCAACTTGACTTTTTGGTCACCTCCTTTTTTTATTTCCTTACTACCTCGTAGTGATCGATTCCTATCCGGCGGATATCCTGGATAAAGTCGGAGGTGACGGCTACCTGGAACTTTTTGGAGTAGAACTGGATGCGGTAGCGGGTTTGCGGGTCAAACAGGTAGATGGTGAGCGGGATGGTGCCCTTGTGCCTTTTGACCACCTTCACCAGGTCCTCGCGGAACTGCTGGGTGAGCATGGGCGTAGTAATATCCATGCTGAAACCGCTGAGTAAATCGTCGGAGACGTTGCCTAAAAGCGTCACTTTGCGCAGTTTGAAGGCATAGGGGGAGGTCTTTCCCTGGGCGCGCTCCTCCGGCTTTACAAAGAATTTCTCGTCAATCTCGCCTTCCAGGAAGAGGCTGCTCTTGGGGGTCATGTACTGCATGAACTGCTCGTGATCCTTGCCGAAGAGCGTGAGCTCGTAAGAGCCGCTGTAGTCTTCCAGCATGGTGCGGGAGTAGGGCTTTCCCGTTTTGGTGGTGAGCTGCTTGAAATCGGTCACTATGCCCGCCACGGCCACTTTGGCCTTCTTCTTCTGGGCTTCGCAATCGGCAACCTGGGCGTTCAGGTTCACCAGGGAGCAGCTGGTAAAATGCTTGATTTCAAAGCTATAGCGGTCCAGCGGATGGGAACTGAGGTACATGCCCACCAGCTCCTTCTCCTTTTGCAGCATCTCCATAATATCCATGTCGCCCTCGTTGTCGGGCATGGGCGGCCGCTCGGGCTTCATTTCTTCCATCTCGCCGAATAGCGAGGCGGCGCTGTCTACGCTGTCGTTCTTATACAGATCACCGTAGCGGGTGATTTGGTCGATGAAAGGCTCAGCGCCCCGGCCCGGCTGGAAGTACATGCTGCGCTTGTGGCCGAAGCTGTCGAAGGCGCCGGAGTTCACCAGGTTCTCGAAGCTCTTGCGGTTCACCATGCCCGCCATGCGCTCGATGAAGTCGTAGATATCGGTGAAAAGGCCGTTCTCTTCCCGCTCCTTCATGATGGCATCCACTACGTTGGCGCCAAAGCCCTTGATGCTGCCCAGGGCAAAGCGCACGTCGCCGTTCTTGTTCACGGTAAAGTGGTCGGCGCTCTCGTTCACATCGGGGCTTAACACCTTGATTCCGTGGCCCTTGCAATCGTCCATAATCTTGACGATTTCCTCCATGCTCTTGGCGCTGTCCAGGCAGGAGGCAAAGAACTCGGACGGGTAGTGGGCCTTGAGCCAGCCGGTCTGGTAGCTCACCCAGGCGTAGCAGGTAGCGTGGGACTTGTTAAAGGCGTACTGCGCAAACTTCTCCCAGTCTTTCCAGATTTTATCCAGCACTTTCTCCGGATGGCCGTTGGCCTGGCCACCGGACATAAACTTGTCTTTGAGGGAGTTCAGGATGTCTATCTGCTTCTTGCCCATGGCCTTGCGGAGCTTGTCGGCCTCACCTTTGGTAAAGCCGGCCAGCTTTTGGGACAACAGCATCACTTGCTCCTGGTACACGGTGACGCCGTAGGTATCCTGCAGGAATTCCTCCATCTCCGGGAGGTCGTACTCGATGGCTTGCTCTCCCTGCTTGCGGGCCACAAAGTCCGGGATATAATCCATGGGGCCGGGCCGATACAGGGCGTTCATGGCAATGAGGTCCTCGAAGCGCTCCGGCTTGAGCTTCTGGAGCCAGGTTTTCATGCCCTCCGATTCAAACTGGAACACGCTGGTGGTATCCCCGCGGCCATACAGCTCCAGGGTGGCTTTATCGTCGATGGGGATGGCCTCTATGTCGATGTCTTCCCCATGGTGCTCTTTAATGAGATTGAGGCAATTGTGGATAATCTGGAGGGTAATGAGCCCCAGGAAGTCCATCTTGAGCATGCCCACATCCTCTATATAATGGCCGTCGTACTGGGAGGTGCGCACATCCAGGCCCGTTTCCTTATCCTTGGACAGGGTGATGGGCAGGTAATCGGTAAGGTCTCCGCGGCCGATGATGGTGGCGCAGGCATGCATGCCCACCTGGCGCACGGTGCCTTCCAGCGCCTGGGCATATTTAAGCACCTCCTTGTTAATCTCGGGGCCGTTCTTGAGTTCCTCTATGAACTCCGGCACCAGGCGGTAGCAGTTTTTGAGGGTAATTTTGACATCCACGTCCTCCATACCCTTCTGGAAGGTTTTCTTGACGCCGTCCACCTCCTTCTCTACCACCTTGAAACCGGGCTTAAGATCGTCCAGTTTGGGATTGAAGGGATATTCCTTTTCCTTTTTCTCGCTCAGGCGGTCCGGGACCATCTTGGTGAGCCGGTTGCTCTCCTCTATGGATATGCGGGTGATGCGCGCCACATCCTTGATGGCGCTCTTGGCGGCCATGGTGCCGAAGGTAATCACGCGCGACACATGGCTGGCCCCGTACTTGTCTTCTACGTACTGATGCGCCTTGGTGAGGTCCTCGAAGTCCACGTCGATATCGGGCATGGAGATACGGTCCGGGTTAAGGAAACGCTCGAACAGGAGCTGGTATTTGATGGGGTCCAGGTTGGTGATTCTGAGGCAATAGGCCACTACCGAACCGGCGGCGCTGCCACGGCCGGGGCCCACCATGGAGCCCATGGCACGGGATGCGGCAATGTAATCCTGCACAATGAGGAAATAGTCCGGGAAGCCCATGCGGCAGATGGTCTTGAGCTCAAAGTCTATGCGCTCCTCCTGCTCCTGGGTGAGGGTTTCTCCGTAGCGCTGGTGCGCGCCCTGATAGGTGAGGTGGCACAGGTAGGCTACCGAGTGGCAGAAGCCGTCTCCGCGGTAGGTGCCGTGCTTGTCGCATCGGCCGGCATCTATGATGTCCTTGTACTTCTCCAGGTACTGGTCTATATCGGCCATGAAAGCCGGATCTATCTCGTAAACCGGTAGTACAGGATCCCGGTCTATGCTGTATACCCCCACTTTTTGGACGATCTCCATTGTATTTTCCAGCGCCTCGGGATGGTCGGGGAAGAGTTCCAGCATCTCTTCTTCGCTCTTGAGGTACTCCTGCTGGGTGTAGCGGAGGCGGTCGGGGTCGTCAATATAGGCGTTGGTGGTAAGGCAGATCAGGCGGTCGTGCACGGGGCCGTCTTCCTTGCGCACAAAGTGCGCGTCATTGGTTGCGATGACCTTGACACCGTACTTCTGCGCCAGCTTGAAGATTTCCTCCGTGTAGTAGCACTGCTGCTCGTAAAGCTCGTTGGACAGCCCGGGAACTTCCGTCTTGTGCTTCATCACCTCCAGGTAATAGTCTTCCCCGAACACCCGCTTGTGCCACAGGATGGCCTTTTCAACCGCGTCAGTATCCTTGGCCAGGATGGCCCTGGGAACTTCCCCGGCTATGCAGGCGCTGCTGCAGATGAGGCCCTCGTGGTACTTCTCTATCACTTCGTGGCTCACCCGGGGGCGGTAATACATGCCGTTCACATGCCCCTCGGACACGATTTTTACCAGATTCAGGTACCCCTGGTAGTTCTTGGCCAGCAAAATCAGGTGGTAGTACCCCTTTTCTTTGAGCCGATGGTCCCCTTTGGACACGTAAATCTCACAGCCGATGATAGGCTTTACGTTCGGGTGCTTCTTGGCGTACTTGAAGAACTCCTTGACGCCGTACATATTACCGTGGTCCGTGATGGCCAGTGCGGGCATCCCCAGCTCGTCGGCCCGGTTGAAAAGGTTTTCTATGGAAGACTGTCCGTCCAGGATGGAGTACTGGGTGTGGACGTGAAGATGCACAAAACTCATAGGAACAAAGATACTTCTTTCTTCCCGGATTCACAAAAAAAGACGGCCGGTTCAGTCTTCGCTCCAGCCCTGGGCTTTCACGGGAAATTCCACGCCTTCCGGGGTGACGAGCACCGTACCGGCGTCCGGCTGCACGCCCTTTTCCGAGCGGTAGCTGAGACCGGAGACCGGATTGTATGCAGAGAGGCGATAGAGCTGGTCTATCGCCTCTATTCTGCCTATTTCAGAGAATGATTCTGCCATTGCGTTATTCTTTGCTCGTTGCAAAGATAGCAATTATTTTGCGAGTGTCGGAGTAGCGTCGCGGGTAAAGTCGTTGGTGGAGTTGTTGGTGTCGGCCAGTTTGCCGCCATTTCTCTTGCGGAGGGCCGATTTTCCGTAACGGTCGGGGTCGCTGTCAATCTTGCCGCAGCCGGTATAGCCGCTGTCGACGGAAGCATTGAACCACAGCCGGCCCAAATCCTGCTCCACGCCCAGGTTCACGCCGTCCACGACCCACTCATTCTTGATAAGGTAGTTTCCGGAAGGGATGTCGCGTGTCCTGAACGGCTCGCCGAACAGATAGAAGGTCTGTTCTCCTTCCCAGGCGAATTCTTCCATGAACGATTCGGCATTGTACGTGTCGGGAACTTTGGCCAGGGCCACG
Organism: uncultured Bacteroidales bacterium; assembly: GCA_905234285.1. Classification (GTDB taxonomy): domain Bacteria; phylum Bacteroidota; class Bacteroidia; order Bacteroidales; family UBA932; genus Cryptobacteroides. Next base: position 138,763 of record CAJOHK010000001.1, on the reverse strand, counting down.
CTGAAGTAGCCGCGGGCGTGGAGCATCGTCACGGTGAAGGAGGATTTTACCCAAATGTTCAGGTCGGCCACGTCGGGGTTGTTCGAATCGGGGAAGTACTCGTTCTCTCCGTCATAGAACTCGAAATCGGCCTTGCTCAGATCCAGGCCCACACCGTTTTCTTCGGCGAAATTCTGGGCGTTGAGGGCGATGACAAGGGATTTTCCGGGCAATACCGGGTAATCGGTTCCGTTGCCGGGAATCTGATAGATGTCGTCTACGCCGATGGCATCGGGGGTCTCCGGCCAGCTCCAGTAGGAACCGGTGGAAGAAATCTGGGAGCTCTCGCAGCCCAGGGTCAGCAGCAGACCGTCGGCATAAAGAAGATTGTCGGTATTGTTGGTGATTTTGATGTACTGGTCGCCATCGGTACCATCGGCCGACTGCCCGTCTTCCAGCAGATAGCCGGCGAAGAAGACTTCTTCAATGACAAAAGAGCCGGACTGCACGTTGGCCACGTCCGGAAGGCCCTGGACGATGCTCAGGCGGGTGGTGGCGCTTTCGGCAGTGAGAACCAGTTCCGCCGCGCGGGTGGCAACGGTTTCCAGCGGATCCACCGTAATGTAAATGGTCGCGTCTCCATTGCCGGAAAGGGGTTCTACGGTGTACCAGGTGGCTCCGTCGGTGGTGATGGTCCAGTCGCGGTTGGCGGTGATGTCCACTGCCACGCGCTCTGCTCCGTCAAAATTCACATTGACGGTTTCCGTGGAAAGGGTAATGGACGGATCGGGGGTTTTGGTGCAGGAGAAGGCGGCCGCAAGGGCCAGCGTTACAAATAATGTTTTTTTCATGATATCTTTGGTTTTTAATCGTTAAAATTCTATTCCCAGCGAGGCCAGGGCTTCCAGCCTGTAATGCTTTGTACAATAGTATGTGTAGCCGGCCCGGGGCTGCAGGTACAGCCGGAGGTCTTTCCGTACCTTCCAGCCCACGGTACAAAGGGCTGTTCCGGAGAAGGCGGTGTCGGAGAATCGGCCATATAGATGCGTGTAGTAGTCCCGGAATTTGGCATCCAGGGTCTCCAGGGGCATTTCCAGGGCCGATGAAAAAGTAACGTGCACTCCCAGCGAGGCCTCTGCGGTGAAGTCCCAGGAGCCCTTGCTGCGCTCAAACGTTCCCTTGACGGCCGCCGTTCCGTAATCCAGCGAAAGGCTGCGGGAAGGGGACAGCCGTCCGCACCTGGTATGGACATAGCCGATGGCCGGGGAGAGGCTCCATAGGCCCGAAACGGCTTCTTTAAGGAAACGGGCCTGCAGTCTGGCTTCGAGCGAAGGTTCCCGGTAGAGGGTGAGTCCGGCCAGGGGAAGGAAGGCCCCGGTCTGGTCCAGTACGTTTTCCGTACCCTGGTTCAACTTGTACGCAACCTGCCCCTGCACCATCGCTTTCGGCCACAGATAGCCTCCACAGGCCTTCAGTTCCTGCCTGAGCAGGCTGGTTATCGGGGCTTCGTTCTGTCCCTTGATCTGGCGGACAATGTCCAGATAAGAATAAGACAGACCCGCCGTCCACCCTTGTCGCCCTGCCGGTTCCAGGCGCAAAAGAGCGGAAAAACCGTTACCGCGGAAGCGCACGCCGTTCGATGCCGAAGCTCCGGTAAACCGTGCATAATCGCTTCCCAGTCCCAGGTAATGGATGATGGCTGTATTGTACCCCCTGGCTCCCAGGAAACTGACATCATCATTCTGGTGGTATTTCCTGTAAGCGGCCTCAAGGGTAAGTGCGTTCCTGCCCAGCATCAGTCCCGCCTGGGCCGATGCTTCCAAATCGGCCGTAACATTGCGCGGACGGGGGTCAACGGCCCTGAATTCATGGAGCGCCCTATAGTTAATGGCCCCTCCATAAAGGAAGGAGTCTTTTCTGCCGGCATACCGGGCGTAAAACTTGTACTGCTCTTTCTGCAAATCTCCTCCCACCGTGTCGATGGTGACATAAGGGGCCAGCAGATCCCAGTCGGACGAGGTGTTCCAGTTGACGGCCCGCTTCACGCCCCGTTCATAAGAGACGGCCCCCTCTGCCCGATGCAGCGAATCCAGCCAGTGACGCGCCCTGGCCAGGAATTCTCCCTGGCTGAGGCCCTTTCCTTCGGCAGGAAGGAAGGCTTCGTCTTCCGTGACGAACCGATAGCCTGCCTGCGCCCTGGTATAGTTGCCGCCCGGGGAGAAGAGCAGCGAGCGGGTATCCTCCTGCGCTCGTGCCGGCACAGGGGAGAGCAGAAGCAAAAGCAGCGCTATGACCATACGGTGTCTCATCGCAGTTCCAACAGGTTCAAAGTCACAGTTTCTGTATCTTCCACCAGGCTGACGGCATACAGCATAGTGGTATGTTCAGCCGACCGGACGCGGAGGCCGGTTCCGTCGGCGAGGCCTGCAAGGGCGTCAAATCCAAGCACATAAACCCCTTTAAGCACCCTCATCCGGCATTTTCCGTTCACGAAAACCGGGAAATCGTATTCCTCGCCGGTATTCAGGTTCCGGAAATAGTTGCCTGCTCCTGCATTATCCACGGTAAGGGCCGCTATCTGAGCACCGGAAGGGAGTGAAACCTCCAGCGTCAAGTCGCAATAAATATTCTGGCCGGCATTTTTGGTACAGGCCATACAGGCAAAAAGCAACAGGATATTCAATATCCGTTTCATAACTTAAAATCCAGTTCCATTCCGAAATAGGGCGTGCTGGATCGCCGGACAAAGCTTCCGTTCATGTAATAATCCGGCGTTATGGCCAGCAGGCGGTTGACGAACAGCGAGAAGGACATCTTGTCGTGATACATCTTGCGGGTGACCTTCAGGTTGATATAAGTGGCAAAAGGAGTCAGGTAATTGTATTCGCTGGTCTCATAGTTCTGGACCAGGTAGCGGAGCACGGAATCGGAGGCATCGGCCTCTGTGAAAGGATGTTCCACCAAGTCCTTGTCCAGATAGGACAGGGGATAGCGGGAGCGGAGCATCGGATAATGGTTGCTGAACCAGGCCGTCTGGACAGACGTCGTGACGATAAGGCCCAGAGAAGGGATCTGGGTGTCCAGTATCACGTTGGTATTGAGGCTGGCATAATCGCTGCCTTCGTTGGTCTGGTAGTAGCCCACATAGGGATAGCGCTCTCCTCCTATTATGACGCTGGGCGTGTAATACAGCGGGGCACTGTTGGTGTTCTTGGTAAGGAACCAGGCGCCGTTGGCCGTGATGCGCGTGTTGATTCCGGAAATGCGCGGAGAAGAGAAGGTGAATTCCACCCCCTGCTTGCGCGTTTGGGAGCCGTTGGTGGTGATGCCATAGGCCCGGAGGATCGTATCTTGCTGGAAGGGAAGTCCTTCCAGGGACGGAGGTCCGGTCAGGGTGCTTTTGTCGATGCCGCTTCCGTCGTAGCGCTTTACCACATAGCGGTTGTAGCGGGAACTGCTGCGGAAACCGGAATCCATGTTCTCGAAGAAATAGTCGACCGAAAAGGAGAATCCGTTCCAGGTAAGGTCGGCCCCCACTTCCACTTTCCAGTTCCGGGCCGGTTCCAGATCGTAATTGACAGGCTCTACCTTATACACGAAGTTGTACGAACGCCGGAGGGACGGTTCCACGGGCCAGTAGTTGAATTCCTGGATGTCTCCGTATATCGGGTCCGGATAAAGCATGTCCATGGTAGGGAACTTGGAGTGCAAGCCGGCACCCGCATATACGCCAACGTCCAGTTTATGGCCTCCCAGCACGGTGGCCGGGAAATTTACCCGGAGATTGGCCCGGGGATCCAGATAAGGCTTCAGGTTGATTTTGTATTCCTTTCCGGCACCTGCCAGGGCACTTGCGCGCAGGCCAGCCGCCCACTCCAGCGCCCATCGGCCCAAGGGAAGGGTGCCGCTTTCTTCCAGGAAGGCCGACAGCTGATGATTGGCGGGAATGGCATAATAAGGGCGGGGACGGGAGCTTAGCAGCGTGGAAAGGGGGCGCGTGACGTCAAATACCGACCCTTCCCCGAAGTTCTTGTCCACGGTCCACTGGAGGCCGCCTTTGATGGTATGCACCCCTGCTTTGAGTTTCACGACGGAACTCAGGAAACCGTACAGGGGCCGGCCGATGACCTGCATGGTGGATTCGTACCGGACCGGCAGGATGATGGCGTCCCATTCTCCAGGCTCGGTAGCCACGGAAAAAGGCTGCTCAGAGCCGTTGATGTTGTATTTCCACCGGTCGATGAGGTCTTTTTCCAGCGAAAGGGAGGCGGTGGTCACCCAACTTCGGAGCACGGATTCATTGTCCCGGGCCTGCAGGGTGAAATCCAGGCCGGCTTCCAGCTTGTGGTAAGTGGATTTATAGGTTTCCACCGGCCCCATGTCTCCGAAATCCAGATTCTGGTCCGATTTTTCATCATCGAAGGAGCCTGTGTAGTCCAGGGAGAAGTTCAACAGGTACTTCCGCTCGCCCAGCCAGGTTTTTCCTCCGCGAAGGCTTCCCGTAAGCCGTTTGTAGTTCTGGCGGGGATTCCGCGGATCGGCCTGGGAGTCCAGGTAATTGACCCCGGCATTCAGCGTAAAAGGTTCTGTCTCGCCCCATTCGAAGTCTTTTCCGGCATAGAACAGTTTGGAGTTCATGTCCGACTTGAAACGCGCCCTAAGGGTTTTTCCTCCTCTTTTCCGGGTAATTTTGAGGAGGCCACTGGTGAGGTCGCCGTATTCTACGGAGGCAATGCCGCGCACGACTTCCATCGACGCTATATCTTCGGTGGCGAGGGTACGGAGGTCTGTGCCGTAATTCACAAAGTCGGAGCCCAGGCTGCTGTAGCCTGGGGTATATTGCAGGTTGGCATTGTTTCCCAGCGGTTTCCCGTCCACCACGATGCTGGTACCCAGGGCCGATGTGGCATAGTTGGAACTGACGGAGGCTGCGCTGCGGAGATTCACTACCTGCGGAGACGACAGTACCGGATCGGTGGCCAGGCCGCCCGGCAGCAGTTCCAGCAGGTCTTTCACGCTGGACGGCTGGATGTGGGCGATGGCTTCCTCGCCGATGGTGGACGCGGCGGTGACGCCCCGCTGTTCTGTCGCCGTCACTACAACCTCCTGCAACATGCGGATATCGGCCTGAAGAAGGTATTCTCCGCCGTGGACCAGCGCTGCCTTTGCGGTTTTGTAGCCCATGGACGAGATGGTGATGGTTCCGGGGGCAGGGACCCTGAGACCAAAACGGCCCAGGGTGTCCGTGAGGGCCCAGCGGTCGCCCTGGGTGACGGCCGCTCCTATTACCGGCTCACGGGTGGAGGCATCCAGCACCCGGCCGAAAAATGTCTCCTGAGCGGCTGTCGGAAGACAGACGGACAGGAGAAGAAGCAGGGTAATATGAATCTTTATTGCAGTCACTTTCCTAAAACAGGACTGCAAAAATAGAGGTTTTCTGCGCGTGGGACAATCCCTAAAAATGGGGATTTCGGTCCCTCCTGCGCCACATAATTATGAGAACGGCAAGAACGATATCCACGATGAGGCCTGTCCAGGAGAAGTCCTGCAGGCGGGGTTTCACCCAGCCGTCATTGGAAGAGGTGAAGGTGAGGCGGCAAGGGAAAATGTATTCGCAAAGATTGAATTCATCCTCGAATTCATACGGACGGTCCATCTTGTCGGCCAGGGAGAAATCACCGCTTCTCAGCGCATAGAAATGCTCGCCCTTCTCATCGGAAACCTTGATGGTGTAATAGAACATGTCGCCTACCACCAGCAGGTCTTCTTTCTGCGGGTCGAATCTCACTTCGGTGGGTATCACCGCACCGTCTGGCTTCAACATGTAAAGGATATTGTCTGCCGATATGAGATAGCCGAGGGTGGCTCGATTTTCGAATTCCGTGATAATCAAGTGTTTCAGATTAATTCTATCGGCCTCCGTGAAGTGTTCTGCCTCCATGGTGCCGTCGGCCTGCTTGAAATGGAAGAGTTTTCCTTCCGCATCAGTGACCAGGTAGCCTTCGTCGTAGGCCTTGCGGTCCGATGGATTGCCGGCAAAAAGGCGGGCGGGGAAAGCGAAACCTTTGTCCCGGAGGGCCGCGTTGAAGGCGTCCGTTTTCTCCTTCAGAAGCGTATTGGCAGCCATGTCATAGATATACAGGCCGTCTTTGCGGGAAACGACGGCTTCTTCCGGGTCTTTCAGCTCCAGCCGTTCGGGAACGGATTCCATCAGCAGGTGCACTTTGGATTGCTTCCTGTTGATATTCTTGGGGTCGGAGGTGACGATGATGGAGTTCCTGTCGATTTCTTCCATCGTCACGGGGCGGCCTTCGATGGTGTCCGGGAGGGCACCGCGGGAGGCCAGGATAGAGGCATAGAACATGGGTTGCACCTCGTCTCCGTGGATATTACCATTACGGTCAATGAACTGGAAGGCCTTTCCGTCGGAGCGGTCCAGCGAAGTGAAATCATGGATGATACAGCTGTACAGGGTGAACGGGGTTGAATAAGGCTTCAAGGTCATGAGGTTGTAGAGCCAGGGAATGACCCAAAGCACCAGCGCCACCAGCGAAACGGTAATGAATATTTGTCCGATTCTTTTCATAATCGCTTAATCTTGAAGTCCTTCTTTGAAACGGGCTACTCCGTGGTACAGAAGCACGGCGCCGCAAAGCACATACAGAACGAGCCAGGGAAGGAAGTCGTTATATGCCTCGGGAATGCCGGAAAGGAAGAGCAGCCAGACAAGGCCTGCGAGAATCAGGAGCAGCACGATGCGCATGCGCCAGGTGGGTTCCAGGCAGATGGCAGCCATCCAAAGGTAAGTTGCCCAGCCGGCCAGGTACCAGACGGCGGCTGTCACCAGCACGCGGACGACCAGTTCGGAAACGATCCATCGGCCCAGGACGATGCCTATGACAAGCGCCTGCAGCAAGGAAAGCAGGGTAACTGCCGCCATCCCGTACAGGGCCATGAGGGCAATCATCTTTCCCTGGGGATAAGGCAGGTGGAGGGTAAGTTTGAGACGTTTGCGGGTCATCTCCGGCAGGAATTGGGCCACGGAGAGCACGGCGCCGGCAAGGGCGGGCAGATACTTGAGCTGTTCGATAAGCACGGTTTCTTTGAACACCAGGGTACTCCAGAGGATATCGGCCCCGCGGAATTCCACCACTTTGGCCAGGTTGAGCAGGCTGTAGAAGGTGAAGGCCACCATCACCGCCGCCATCCCCAGCAGGGGCCAACGGGTTTTCAGCCACTCTTTGTATAGAATCATCTTATTCATAATCAATACTTTCCCGTGAGTTCAATGAAAATATCCTCCAAGGTAAGTCCCGGATACCGGGCCATGAGAGAGGCTGCGTCTTCCTGGACCAGGATGCTGCCGTAATCCATCACGATCACCTCGTCTACCAGTTTTTCCAGGTCCTGGATGATATGGGAGGTGAGAAAAACGGTCTTTCCTTCTGCCTTGGCATAATCTCTCAGGTATTCGCAGAAGAGACGGCGGTAGCCGGGATCCAGGCCAAGGGAGAAATCATCCAGCACCAGCAGATCGGCATTTTGCGCCAGAATGAGGCCCAGGGCCACCTGGGAGCGCTGTCCGTTGGACATCCTGGATATTTTCTGTCCCGGAGCCACCTTCAGTTTCTCCATCAGCCCGTAATAAGCATCGCGGTTCCATTTGGGATAGAAGGCAGAATAGAATTTCTCTATCTGGTCGATGCTCATATAGGAATATTGTACGTGGCCTTCCAGCAGGAGAGCTATCCGCTCGCGCGTAGAGGGAGAAATGCGCTGGACCTCCTCGCCGAAAATGCGGCACGAGCCGGAAGTGGGCTTCAGGTAGCCCATCAGGATGTTGATGGTGGTGGTTTTTCCGGTTCCATTCTTGCCCAGCAGACCAACTATATGTCCGGACTGTACCTGGAAATTCAGGTCCTCATAGATTTTACGCGCCCCGAACCAGTGGGTCAAATGTTCACATGTGATGACAGGTTCCATATTCTTAACAAAGGTCTGCAAAGATACGGCTATCTTTCATTCCCCGCCATCCCAATAAATAATGAAAAAAGCCGCAGCGGTTTTCCGCCACGGCTTTCAAAGACTGTTTCCGACGGCTTATCGGAGCTGGAAGATCACAGGGAAGGTGTAGGTTACCTTCACGGCGCGGTCGCGCTGACGGCCCGGCTTCCACTTGGGGGAGCTGGAGACAACACGGACGGCTTCCTTGTCCAGGGACTCGTCTACGCCACGGAGAGAATGCGTTCATTCTCTTCCCGCTCTTCCATGAGCTGCTTTTCCAGCTGAGCCTTCCTGGCCCAGAAATACAGGACCAGGGTGGCCAGAATGGCAGTTATAAGCAGCGCCAGCGGGCCCATGGGCTTAGAGGTTCCGAAGGAGATTGGTAAGGGAAACCTTCTTGTCAATCATGTCGCGAAGGTCTTCTATCTTTACCCGCTCCTGAGTCATGGTGTCACGGTCGCGTACGGTGACGCAGCCGTCCTGCAGGGAATCGTGGTCCACGGTGACGCAGAAAGGCGTTCCAATAGCATCCTGGCGGCGATAGCGCTTGCCGATGGAGTCCTTCTCGTCGTACTGATAGGAGAAGTCGTACTTGAGCTCATCCACCACTTTCTGTGCGATCTCGGGCAGGCCGTCTTTCTTCACCAGCGGCATCACGGCCACCTTGATGGGGGCCAGGGGAGCGGGGATCTTCATCACCACGCGCTCCTCGCCGTTTTCCAGCTTCTCTACGGTATAAGAGTGGGCCAATACGGCCAGGCACATACGATCTACGCCGATAGAGGTCTCGATCACATAAGGGGTATAGGACGTGTTCTCTTCCGGATCGAAGTACTCGATCTTTTTGCCGCTGAACTTCTGGTGGTTGCCCAGGTCGAAGTTGGTGCGGCTGTGAATACCTTCCAGCTCCTTGAAGCCGAAGGGGAAGTTGAACTCGATATCGGTGGCGGCGTTGGCGTAGTGAGCCAGTTTCTCGTGGTCGTGGAAACGGTAGTTCTCGGCGCCCATTCCCATGTTCACGTGCCATTTCATGCGGGTTTCCTTCCACTTCTTGAACCACTCCAGCTCGGTGCCGGGCTTGATGAAGAACTGCATCTCCATTTGCTCGAACTCGCGCATACGGAAGATGAACTGACGGGCCACAATCTCGTTGCGGAAGGCCTTGCCGATTTGGGCAATGCCGAAGGGAATCTTCATGCGGCCGGTCTTTTGGACGTTGAGGTAGTTCACAAAAATGCCCTGGGCAGTCTCCGGGCGCAGATAAATGATATTGGCACCCTCGGCCGTAGAGCCCATGGAGGTTTGGAACATGAGGTTAAACTGACGAACATCGGTCCAGTTGCAGGTACCGCTGATGGGGCACACGATGTTGTTGTCTACAATGATATTGCGGTACTCGTTAAGGTCATTGGCCTTCTCGGCGGCTACGTAGCGGTTGTGGACCTCGTCCCATTTGGCTTTCTCGCGCAGGACGTTGGGGTTGGTGGCGCGGAACTGGGCCTCGTCAAAGGCCTCGCCGAACTTCTTGCGGCCCTTGGCCACTTCCTTCTCGATCTTTTCCTCGATTTTGCCCAGGAAATCCTCGATGAGGACATCGGCGCGATAACGCTTTTTGCTGTCCTTATTGTCGATGAGAGGGTCGTTGAAGGCGCCCACGTGGCCAGAAGCCTCCCAGATGCGCGGATGCATGAAGATGGCGCTGTCAATACCCACGATATTCTCGTTGAGGCGGGTCATGGCTTCCCACCAATAATTTTTGATGTTGTTCTTGAGCTGTACACCCATCTGGCCATAGTCGTACACGGCGGCCAGGCCGTCGTAAATCTCACTGGAGGGGAAAATGAATCCGTACTCCTTGCAATGGGCTACCAGTACCTTAAATAGTTCGTCCTGTGTCATAGACTTGTATAATTACTAATCAATTTAGCGTGCAAATTTACTCAAAAATATCTGGAAACGCTTCGCGAATGTCGGGTTTCGAGATTTCCTTGAGGGGCTTTTTCACAAAATCCCGCTGGCCGATGAGTGGATGAGGAATGGTAAGTTCCTCTGTATGAATCTCCTGCGTACCGTAATAGAGGATATCGATGTCGATGGGCCGATTGTGATAGATGCGGCGGCCGGTATCGTCCATCATCACTTCCTCGGGCTCACGTCCAAGGGCACGCTCCACCGCCTTGGCGGTGGCCAGAATCTGCGTAGCATGCTCCTCCGGCGTTCCCTGACGGGGCAGCCGATAAAGGACGCACATATTCAGGAAATCGGGGCCCTCGAAACCCCAGGCGGGGGAGGAGACAATGCGCGAAATGCGCTCCGGATGCGTGCCAAAGGCAGCGTCCAGCATGTTCACCGCCCTCAGCAGCATAAGGTCGCGGTCCCCTTCATTGGACCCCAGGCCCAGATATACATTCACGCGTTCCATTAATCCTGCAACTTGCTGTAATCGTCTTCTTCGTAATCCAGCCCCAACTCAACGCGGGCTTCCTCCGAGAGCATGCTACGGTCCCATTCGGGCTCAAAAGTAAGGTCGATGGTGCACTTGGTAACGCCAGGAACGGCCTCTACGCCCTGCTGTACTTCGGCCAGCACTTGGTCGGCCATGGGGCAGTTGGGCGCGGTGAAGGTCATGAGGATGGACACCTCGCGTTCCTTATTGATGGTGAGCTCGTAAATGAGGCCCAGGTCATAGATATTCACCGGAATCTCGGGGTCATACACCTCTTTGAGGGCCGATACAACAGCCGCATACAGGGGCTGCAGCGCCTGCACATCCTGGGCGGTGAGCACGTTGTCGTTATCCATTGGCGGCAATTTTCTTGATGGTTTCTATCATCGAGGCCAGACCGCCGGCACGGGTGGGGGAGAGGTTCTCCTTGAGGCCGATTTCGGCCACAAAGCCAAAATCATCGGCGGCAATTTCCTCGGGTGTACGGCCCGAATACACGCCGATCAGAAGCGAAATGATGCCCTTGGTGATGATGGCGTCGCTGTCGGCGGTAAAATAGAGCTTGCCCTCCCGCAGCTGCGCATCCAGCCACACGCGGGACTGACAGCCTTTGATGAGCCGGTCTTCCGTCTTCTTTTCCTCGGGGAAAGCCTCCAGGGACTTTCCCAGTTCAATGAGGTACTCATACTTATCCAGCCACTCGTCGTAGGCCGAGAAATCCTCTATGATTTGCTGTTTCTTTTCTTCTAATGTCATAGCAACATGTCAATAGCCTTGTTCAGGCAAGAAATAAAGTACTTGGCCTCCTCAAGCGTGTTATACGGTGCAAAAGAAGCTCGCAGCAGGCCCGTTACGCCCAGGCGGTCCATCAGGGGCTCGGCGCACATTTGGCCAGAACGCAGCGCAATGCCCATTTTGTCCATAATCAGCGCCAGATCCTCATGATGCACCCCCTTCACGGCAAACGAGAAGAGCGGAAACTTTGTTCCACGAGGAACACCATATAAAGTAATGCGCTCGTCGCTGGTAAGCGCGTCGTATACATAATCAACAATAGCCTGCTGCTCGGCAGCCACCTCGTTATCCTGCCTACAGGCGTTTACAAAGTCGATAGCGGGCACAAGCGTAGGAACCGCATTGAAGTTTTGGGTGCCGGCCTCAAACTTTTCCGGCAGGGGAGCGTAGGTGGTACCGGCAAAGCTCACTGTCTGGATCATCTCGCCGCCGCCCATATATGGAGGCATGGCGTCCAGCCACTTGCGTTTGCCGTAAAGGACGCCGGTTCCAGTGGCAGCATATAGCTTGTGTCCCGAGAAAGCGTAAAAGTCGCAGTCCAGGTCCTGAACGTCCACTGGCTCATGAACCACGCCCTGCGACCCGTCCACCACCACGGGTATGCCATGTTTATGGCTAATTGTAACGATTTCCCGAACAGGATTTACAAGACCTAACACATTGGAAATGTGAGAGATAGCTATAATTTTGGTGCGCTCAGAAATGAGATTTTCCAAGGACTCGACCGCCAGCTCACCATTTTCGCGAATGTCAAGGACTTTAAGAACGGCCTTTTTTCGCTCGCACAGCATTTGCCAGGGCACGATGTTGGAGTGATGCTCGGCCACCGACACAATAATCTCGTCCCCCTCATGAACGAAAGCCTCGCCAAAAGAGAAAGCTACCAGATTGATGGCGGCGGTTGCTCCAGAGGTAAAAATGATTTCCTCGCGGGCCGATGCATGCAAAAATAGCTTGACGGCATCACGCGCATCTTCATAGGCTTTAGTAGCCTGCTCGGACAAAGCATGAACCGCCCGGTGAATATTGGCATTCTTTGATAAGACCAGTTCATCATACGCATTAACCACCGCCTGGGGACGCTGGGCCGATGCCGCATTGTCCAGATAAACCAGGGGCTTCCCGTACACTCTGGTAGACAGGATAGGGAACTGAGCGCGTATTTGGTCTATACTCATTTGTCTTTTGGATAATTTTACAAATTTACATAAATTTGTGGTATGATAGACTATATTAAAGGACAAATCATCGAATTAACGCCCACCCAGCTCATTCTGGAGAACGGCGGCATTGGCTACAACATCCTTATATCGCTGCAAACTTTCGAGGCATTCCAGCTCAAAACGGAGGCGGTAGCCTACATCCATCATTATATCCGGGAAGACGAAGAACAGTACTTTGGCTTTGCCACCAAAGACGAGCGAGAGCTCTTCCGCCTGCTCATCGGCGTATCCGGCATTGGCGTAGCCTCGGCCCGCATGATGTTGTCTACGCTAACGTCGGAAGAAATCCGCCAGGCCATTCTTGCCGAGGACGTGAATAGGATCAAGAGCGTGAAAGGGATTGGGCTAAAGAGCGCCCAGCGATTGATTATCGAACTCAAAGACAAGATTGTCAAGGGCGGGGGAGCCGCAGAGACTGCCCTGTTCCAGGCTCCCAACTCTGCCATTACTGAGGAAGCAACCACAGCGCTGGTGATGCTGGGCTTCTCCAAGGCGAACATCTCCAAGGTCCTTCCTGGTATACTTAAAGACCATCCCAGCGCAAAAGTGGAAGACCTTATTAAGGCTGCACTTAAAAAACTCTAACGTTCCACGTGGAACAATTATCGCCCGAAGTAGACGAGTAGCACCGAAATATCGGCCGGAGAAACACCGGAGATTCTGGAAGCCTGAGCGATAGTCTCGGGCTTATATCTTTTCAGTTTTTGGCGACACTCAATGGATAAGGCCTGTAAATGATCAAAGTCAAAACCGGCAGGGATACGAATATACTCGAGTCGGTTATTCTTCTCGGCTTGCAGCTTTTCTCTCTCGATGTAACCAGCATACTTAATAACAACCTCAACGGCTGTTATGACATCTGGAGTAAAAGAAAATGTTCCACGTGGAACAAAATTCAAAAGATCCGACAGATTAAGCTCTGGTCTGGCAACGAGCTCTTTCAAATGCTTAGACTCAGAGAGGGGAGTAGAGCCAACAGAAGTCAAATACTCATTCACCACATCCTGGCGCATCTTGGTGCGCTCGCAGATATCCGTAAGTTCCTGCACTTGTTCCTGCTTCTTCATCATGGCGGCGTAACGAGAATCCGAAGCCAATCCGAGCTCATGAGATAAAGCTGTCAAACGGAAATCGGCATTGTCCTGTCTCAACAAAATGCGATATTCGGCCCGGGAAGTGAACATGCGATAGGGCTCATCTACCCCTTTATTAATAAGGTCATCGATCAAAACGCCAATATAAGCCTGATCACGGCGAAGCACAAATGGCTCCTTCTCCTGAAGGAACAAGTGGGCATTCATACCCGCCATAATCCCCTGTGCGGCTGCTTCTTCATAGCCGGTTGTACCATTCACCTGACCCGCCAGGAACAAATTCTCTACCACCTTGGAGCGCAAAGAATAGTGCAGATACTGAGGATCAAAGTAGTCATATTCTACAGCATAAGCCGGCTTAAAGAAGATGGCATTCTCCAGACCCTCAATAGCATGAACCGCTTCTAATTGGACTTCAAGCGGTAAAGAGGACGAGAAGCCCTGAAGATAATATTCGGGAGAATTCTTACCCTCGGGCTCCAGGAATAGCTGATGCGCGTCATTCTCGGGGAAGGTACGCAGCTTGTCTTCAATGCTGGGGCAGTAACGAGGCCCCTTCCCTTGAATGCGTCCGGTAAACAGAGGTGAACGGTCAAAACCGGTACGTAAGATATCGTGCACCCTCTCGTTGGTATGCAGCAGATAACAGTTCATCTGCTGACCCTCCTGCTGGACAGAAGAGGGAACGTCCAAGAAGGAGAAACGCTCAGGCTCAGAGTCACCGGGCTGCGGCTGCAACCGTGAAGTATCCACCGACCTAAAATCGATTCGCGGCGGAGTACCCGTCTTCATGCGGGCTGTTGGAATACCAAAAGCGGCCAACTGATCGGAGATCCCATAAGAAGCTTTCTCTCCAATGCGTCCACCTTCGAAGGTATGCTGACCTATGTACATCTTGCCATTCAGGAAGGTGCCAGCCGTCAAAATAAAGGCTTTAGCGTAGAAAATTGCCCCGGTAGTGGTGGACACGCCCACAATTTTTGCATTCTCAAAGAGAAGATTTACCGCAAAATCGGCGTAAATGCTTAATTTAGAGCAACTTAGAAGCTTAGAGAGCCATATTGCCGAAAAGAGCTGTTTATCGCACTGGGCTCGGGGACTCCACATGGCCGGTCCCTTGGAACGGTTGAGCATGCGGAACTGAAGCGTGGCAGCGTCGGTCACCAGGGCCGAGTATCCGCCCAGAGCGTCAATCTCACGGACAATCTGTCCTTTGGCAATTCCTCCAACCGCCGGGTTGCAGCTCATCTTGGCAAGACCATTCAGATCAGGTGTGAGCAGCAGAACCGACGACCCCATACCCGCCGCAGCCATGGCGGCTTCACATCCGGCGTGTCCACCGCCCATCACAATCACATCGAAATGCTGGTTCATAGATTGGGTCGCTGGGACAGATAATAGTTTTCCTTGGCACGCATCACGGCAATATCCTCCTCGGTATGGTCGTCATAGCCCATCAAATGCAGCAGGCCATGAACAATCACGCGGTTGAGTTCATCGGCAAACTCTACCCCATAAAAAGAGGCATTCTCGCGCACCGAATCTATGGAAATAAACAGGTCTCCCGACATGCGGTTGCCTTCACAGTAATCGAAGGTAATAATATCTGTATAATAATCGTGTTGCAGATATTTTATATTGACATCAAGAATATAATTATCGGAACAAAATATCAAGGCGATATCGCCGATGCGCTTGTTCTCACTCTCGGCCACAAACTTGAGCCAGCGTGAAGTAAGCCGCTTCTCCTTATACTCAAAGCGAATATCCTCGGTAAAATAAGAAACCATATACAAAAGTTTGCCGCAAATTTACTAAATTTGCGCGAGTTATGAGTGTATTCAAGACCAACAAAGCCGTCTTTGTGGGTGTGATCCTGGAAAAAGGCGGCGAGCGCAAAGTAAAAGAATATCTGGACGAGCTGCAGTTTCTGGCCGAGACCGCAGGTGCCGTTGGCGACAAAATGTTCACCCAGCGCATGGACCGGCCCGACAAAGCCACCTACATCGGCCCGGGCAAGCTGCAGGAAATCAAAGACTACTGCCAGGAGAACGAGATAGAGTACGTAATCTTTGACGACGAGCTCACCGGCATGCAGCAGCGCAACATCGAGAAAGTCATCGACTGCTCCGATGTCATCGACCGCACCAGCCTCATCCTGGAAATCTTTGCCCAGCGGGCCAAAACCGCCTACGCCAAAATGCAGGTGGAGCTGGCGCACTACAACTACATGCTCCCCCGCCTGGCCGGCATGTGGACCCACCTGGAGCGACAGCGGGGCGGCATGGGCACCCGCGGCGGTATGGGTGAAACCCAGATAGAGATAGACCGCCGAATTGTGAAGCAGCGCATCTCCAAGCTCAAGGAAGACCTCAAAAAGGTAGACCGGCAAATGGCCACGCAGCGCAGCAACCGCGGCAGTCTGGTACGCCTGGCCCTGGTGGGTTACACCAACGTTGGCAAAAGCACCCTCATGAACCTCCTGGCCAAGAGCGACGTCTTTGCCGAGAACAAACTCTTCGCCACCCTGGACACCACCGTGCGCAAAGTGGTCATCGAGAACGTCCCCTTCCTCCTGAGCGACACCGTAGGGTTCATCCGCAAGCTGCCCACCCAGCTGGTAGAGGCCTTCAAGAGCACCCTGGACGAGGTACGCGAGGCCGATGTCCTGCTGCACGTGGTAGACATCTCGCACCCCGACTTTGAGGAGCAGATGACCGTTGTGGAGAATACCCTCCACGACATCAAGGCCGACGGTAAGCCCGTACTGGTGGTCTTCAACAAGGTGGACGCCTACACCTACGAGCCCTACGACGAGTTCTCCCTCACGCCCAAGCAGCCCATCAACCGCACCCTGGACGAGCTCAAGCACAGCTGGATTGCCGAGGAAAAGACCCCCTGCATCTTTATCTCGGCCAAGGAGAAAATCGGCATCGAAAAACTGCGTAACGATATCTACAAGATAGTAGCCGAGCTGCACGCCGGGCGCTATCCCTTCAATAATTTCCTATGGTAAACGGAATGAAAAGATTACTTCCCTTGGCCCTTTCCCTCCTAGTGGCAGTACCCGCAGGAGCGCAGGACAAAGAGCTGAGCGGTTACTTACAAGACGCCGGCAGCCAGGCCACCCTCTTCAGGGGCCGGCTGCAAAACAAATATCCGTTCAAATACAACGGCACTTTCTTCCTGGAAACACGCAAATTCCAGGAGGGAGAAGTGATGTATAACGGCAAGTATTACAACCATATATTCCTGAACCTGGACGCCTATGCCCAGGAACTGGTGGTGCGGCCCGATGCCATGTCGGCCGGCATTATCCTGTACCGGGACCAGGTGAGCTGGTTCGGCATGGACGGCAAACGCTTCGTGAACCTGCGTTATATGGGCTATTCCAGCGCCCCGGAAGGATATTTCGAAGTAGTCCGAGATGGGGAAAAACCCCTCTTGCTGCAAACGTACAAACGGTTCAGAAGCCAAACCGGCAACGTAGCCACCTCCAAAGAAATCCTGGAATTGGACGGGAACTACAACCCTGCCGTGGTAACCTATTTCGTGAAGGAGGAACGATATTACACCTTGGAGAACGGCCAGGTGCACAGTATCCGCAACCGCGCGGCCCAGTCACGAATGAAGGAAGTGTACAACCCGCAGTTGAGTCCCCTGAACTGGAGCAAGGACCAGTGGCACCCCCTGGAGGGTCAAAGCACCGACGGCCTCCTGCCTGCCTCCACGGCCAGCGCCGGCGGTATCGGCCTGCCGGAGGGATACTTTGAGGAAAGAAAGGCCACCGACACCACCACGGTAACCTATCAGAACAATGCCCTCACCGCCACTTTCCGAAACAAACTATACGTCATCGGACAGGATGGCGGGAAATCGCAAAACGGGCGCGCAAGCATCTCTGGAACCGTTTTTGAGGCCGAGAGCGGAGCTCCGCTCCCCGGGGTGGTTATCTTTGACGACAACACCCACACCTACGTACGCAGCGACGCTAAAGGCCATTACAGCATTACGCTCCCCCTGGGAGAGAACATGCTAAACTACAACGCCGAGTCCAAAGAAGACCTGGCGCTCAAGGTGGTACTGGAATCCAACGGCTCCCTGGACATAGTGATGACCGAGAAAATCACCCTCCTCAAGGGCTCCATCATCTCGGCCGAGAGCATGCAGCAGCACCGCACCACCGCCATGGGCGTAGAAAACGTGAGCATGAAAACCATGGGGAAAATCCCCTCGGCCTTTGGCGAGGGTGACATCATCAAGGCCGTGCTCACCCTGCCGGGCGTAAAGAGCGTGGGCGAGGCCTCCGGCGGCTTTAACGTGCGCGGCGGCTCGGCCGACCAGAACCTCATCATGTTCGGCGACAACACCATCTACAACCCCAGCCACCTCTTTGGCATGTTCTCGGCATTTAACCCGGACATGGTAGAGAGCGTAGAACTGTACAAGAGCTCCATCCCGGCCGAATATGGCGGGCGCATATCCTCGGTGCTGAGCGTAAAAGCAAAAGAGGGCAACCTGCAAAAGATCAAGGGCTCGGTGGGAATCGGCCTCCTTACCAGCCGCGTGCACATTGAAGGGCCGCTGGCCAAAGGAAAAACCAGCTTTATTGCCGGCGGACGCATCACCTACAGCGACTGGATTCTCAAGCTTCTGCCGGCCAACAGCGCCTACGCCAACGGCGGTGCCGGATTCGGTGATGCCAACCTGGGCCTGAGCCACCACTTTGACAAGCACCACTCCCTGGAGCTGTTCGGCTACTTTGCCAACGACCGCTTCTCCTTTAGCGGCGACACTACCTTCCGCTACACCAACATCAACGCCTCGGCCACCTACCGGTACAAGGGCGACGACGGCTCCACTTTCAAGCTCAGCGGCGGCTATGACCATTATTCCAATAATATCGCCATACACAACCTGGAAAGTTGGTCCTACGACCTGCAAACCTTCATCCGTCAGGGCTTCTTAAAAGCCAAGCGGGAACGTCCTCTTGGAAGGCACAAACTCGGCTATGGACTGGACTTCACGGCCTATTTCCTGGATCCGGGCATCATGACACCCTACGGAGAATCCCAGGTTGTACCGCGTTCCATGGACCGGGAAACGGCACTGGAACCTTCGCTCTATGTCTCCGACCTCTGGAACATCACCGATAAACTGTCGCTGGACGGCGGGGTGCGCGTCTCCACCTTCCTGGCGCTGGCCAACAAAAAGTTCTACGCAGGACCGGAATTCAGGCTGTCGGGCAAGTATTCTCCCCTGGACAACCTCTCCTTCAAGCTGGGATTCAACACCATGCGCCAGTATATCCATCTCATCTCCAACACCTCTGGCGTATCGCCCATGGATACCTGGAAACTGAGCGACCCCGACATTGCCCCCACCACGGGCTGGCAGGGCGCCGGCGGCGTGTACTGGACCCTGCTGGGCGCAGGACTGGACTTCTCTGTAGAAGGCTACTACAAGCAGTCCCGCAACGGGCTGGACTACAAACCGGGCGCCGTGCTCACCATGAACCCCAATCTCTCTAACGAATTGCTCCCGGTACAAGGCCGCGCATTCGGCGTAGAAGTCATGCTCAAAAAGCCCGCCGGACGGCTCACGGGCTGGGTTTCCTACAGCTTCTCCCGCAGCCTGCTGCAGGACCCCTCGGGTACCATCAACAGCGGAGCCTGGTACAACGCCCCCTACGACAAGCCGCACGAGTTCAAGCTGGTGGGCAACTTCGCCTTCACCCGCCGCTTCTCCTTCTCGGTCAACGTCGATTACTCCACCGGCCGTCCGGTCACCATTCCCATCGGCCGGTATTACTACGGCGGAGCCTACCGCCTGGCCTACAGCGAGCGTAACACGCACCGCATCCCGGATTACTTCCGCGTAGATGCCGCCTTTAACATAGACCCCGGGCACTACCTCAAGGCCTTTGCCCACGTTTCACTCACCATTGGCGTGTACAATGTTACCGGCCGCAAGAATCCCTACTCTGTATTCTTCCAAACGAGCCCCAGCGGCACGGTGAACGGCTACATGCTCTCCATCTTTGCCTCGCAGGTACCTTACGTGAACCTTAATATCCTGTTTTAGATGAAAAAGATTATACGCTATATAACGCTGTTGTTCTTGGCACAGGCCTGCGTCTATCCCTACAACCCGGAAATAGATAGCGCAGTGAATACACTCCTGGTTGTAGACGGGAGCATTATCATCGGGGGTACCAGCAGCATCAACTTGAGCTACTTAACCCCGCTGGGCGAGGATCCCGGTTACCAGAAGCCCCATGGCCGGGCCTGGATTGAAGACGAGGAAGGGAACACCTACATGAGTAGCAGCCCCTCGGTCCTTGCCAGCAACATATCCATCCCCACGGAAGAAGCTCCCGGCGGGCGCAAATACCGCGCAGCCATAGAGGTGGACGGCCTGCAATACTACTCCGACTGGATGGAGCCTCTTGCCCCCCCTGTCATCAAGAGCGTGCATTTTCGGGCCGACGACAGAAACGTCTATGTGCTGGCCGACGTAGAGGCCGGAAGCGAAGGCACGGGCTACCTGGGATTCGCGTATGAGGAAGACTGGGAGTTCCACGCCGAGTACATCCCCGAGGCCGAGATAGATCCCCATACCTGGCAATACAACCTTCTTATTAAGAACTACCCGCCCTACTGGTGCTATAAACACTTCAATTCCCAAGGGGCCGTGCTCGTCAACTATGGTTCCACCGACGGCACACTGGCCAAAGATTGCGTTGTACAGTCCTTCCTCAGGACCAATAACCGGAATCACAAGCGGTATTACATCCTTGTAAAGGCCTACAACATGCCGGAAGAAGTATACCGCTACGACCATTATCTCCAAGAATTGTCGGAGATAGGCGGCACGCTCTTTTCGCCGGAACCGGGCCAGCTCACCGGCAACATGCACTGCGAGTCAAAACCGGAGCTTCAGGTCCTGGGCATGGTACGGGCCGCCCAGATGAGCAGCATGCGTGCCTCCATAAGGACCGAGTACATGATAGAAACTTACCCCGATGACAACACCCTGGTACTTCCTTCCCCGGAGGACTACGAAACCCTTTATTATGTGAGCGGATACCGCCCCGTAAAATCGGTGAACCGGGACGAGGGCAGCGGCATCGGCTGGGGTCACGAGCGGTGCATCAATTGCATTGTGGCTGGCGGCACCCAGGAAAAACCTTCATTTTGGGAATAAGCGCGTATGAAAAAGACTCTTATTATAAGCATCATGCTTCTGCTGGCCGCCAGCCTGTCTGGGCGTGCCCAGGAGCGTATATTCGTTATCACCGACCGAAACACCTACATTGCCGGAGATATGGTCTTTTGCTCTGTATATGCGCTGGACGACAAAGGCCGTCAGACCGGCTTTAGCGCCGTATCTTATCTGGAGCTGATATCGGCCGAAGGCAGCATTACAGAGGCCAAAATAGGGATGTTTAACGGCCGGGGAGCCGGCTCGTTCCGCATCCCCGCAGGAGCCCCCACCGGCAATTACCGGCTCATGGGCTACACGGCCCGCAGCGCCGCCAGTGTAGAATATTCTCAGGTGCTCACCGTCTTTAATACCAGCAGCACGGCGCGCGTCAAAGACGGCGTTGCGTTTGTGGGAGACAGCGAGTTGCGCCCAGCTTCCCGGGCCGGGAGCGCTGCCGCCCGGGGAGACCTCGGCATTTCCTTCCCGGTGCGCATGCAGCAGGGGAAGGAGGCCATCCTGCACATCGCCAGCCTGGAGCAGGACGCCAACCTGGTTGTGTCGGTCTTCCACGATGACGACCTCCCCCACGAGACCCCCGTCACCATAGCCCAGTTCGCACAGGAAGCATCGGCCTCCTCTGAAGGCAGCCGAAGCGCAGAATACGAGGGAGAAATCATCTATGCCAGCGTAGAAGGCCTGGAGGCCGACGGAGAGAGCGACAATAACCTGGAACATGTGACAGCTTTCCTGTCTACTGCGGGCTCGCCGGAAAACATCTACGTGGGAAAACCCGCCGGAAACGGCCAGGTGCGCTTTTATACAGGTAACATCTACGGAGACCGGGAACTGGTGTGCGAGGTAGTTTCCATGTACGGAAAAAAATGCCACATTAACCTCAAGAGCCCGTTCACCAGACCCTCGCCGGGTACCATCCCTGTTCTCAAACTGAATGCCTCGGAGCGCGGCGACCTCGTTTCCCGTAAAGCATCGCTTAAGGACAGCGCTCCGCTGGACACTCTGGTCGAATTCCTTCCCAAGCGGGAAGACCTCCTGCTGGCAGGACAGTCTTTCAAACGGTACCACCTGGACGACTACACCCGCTTCCCCACCATCAAGGAAACCTGCACAGAATTCATCCCGGAGCTAAAGATGAATAAAAGCGGCTCGTCCTGGCGGCTTCGTCTCACCGTAAGCGACGCCACCAGTTCCCGTCATTACCAGCAGGACAACATCCTGGTGCTAATGGACGGAGTGGTCATAACAGACCACGGTATGCTGGCCAATTTTGACGCCACCCTCCTGGAAGACATCGACCTTTATCAGCAGGCCGTTGCCATGGGTTCGCTCTCCTTTAACGGCGTGGTGAACTTTGTGTCAAAAAAGAACTACGTTACGGCTCTTCCCTTCCCGGACAATACGCGCGTAATTGACTTTAAGGGCGTTTCCTATCCTGTGGCCTACCTTGGCCAGGCGCCCTCCGGCAAGGACCTGCGCCAGCTGCTGTACTGGCATCCCAGTCTGGAGCTCTCCAGCCACTCCGACCTTCGTATCCCCATAAAAACCCCGGACTACAGCGGCAAATTCCGCATTGTAATCCAGGGTACTAAGGCAAACGGAACACCGCTCTACGAAGAGTTTCCGTTTGAAGTGGAGTAAGTTTTACATGTCGTAAGCCTCTTCCTTAACCGAGGCGGGGATGGTGGTCTTGGTGTAAGTATCCACCTCGCCGCTGGTAGTAGAGGTGAGCGTGAGGGTATTCCCGTCGGCCGAGACCTGATAGGAACTGCCCCAGGGCTTCTTGGAGGAGTAGGTCCCCGAAAGGAGCGTCCCTTCCAGTTTCCAGGTGCCGGTGTATCTTCTGAACCGGCCCTGACCTATCATTTGGTACACTTCAAAACTGCCGCCCTCCTGCAGGTTCAGATAAACATCTACCTTCTGGTCGGCGTAGGTGACACTCTTTACGGCTATGTTGGACAATTGCCATTCTCCCACGCAAGCAGGAGCGTTATCTTCTTCCTTGTCCTTTTTACATCCGGCAAGGAGCAGGGTGGCCACCGCCACAATTGCAAAATAAAGTACTTTCTTCATAGCTTTAAAGGATTATAGCCAACCGCCTTCGGTAGCCGCATGACCTCTTGTTATGATGGAAATCTCGCGGGAGATGGCCATGCCGCCAATAATGTTATCGCCGCCAATGATGGAGCCGCCGCCCACAGCGTTAATCTTTATTTTGGCCGAGCCGATTTTGGTGGCCTTCAGGTAAAGCCGCCCGTTCTTGAGCTCGGGCTCGCCCTCAATGCCCAGCGCGGCCTTGGCATCGGCCGACATTTCATAGCCGGTATAGGTGAGGCTGGTAGAAGAAGTTCCAAAATAAGGCGAGAGGTCTATCCACTGTGTACTTCCCATCGCTACCAGCGAGCAGGGAACACCCTCTATCTTCATCATGAGCGACCAGGCGTCAATGCAACCCGTTCCCATCTGGTGATAGTACTCGCTCATCTTGAGCGTTTTATACACATTGCCGGAATTGTACACAATATCCTTGGTGCTAAAAGAATTAATGCGCTTGTCGATATCCTTGGCCGACGAAACAATCATGGAATTGAACTCGTCCACGGTGTAGTGCTTTCCCAGTTTCAGGGCGTAGCAGATACCCAGGGCGGCCACGCCGGTTACATGCGGGCAGGCCATGGAGGTACCCTGCATATAGGCATACTCGTCTCCGTTGTTGCTGAGCTCGGAAGGGTAGGTAGACAGCACGCAGGCTCGGATGCTGTATCCGCCCGATGCGACGGGCTGACCCACCACGCCGCCTTCTCCACCGGGGGCTGCGATTTTGCAGCCGGGGCCGTAGCAAGTGTAGTAGGTGGGCAGATAATCCGGTCCCAGGGCCGATACGCTAATCACATCGGCCAGGGCGCCGGGATAACCGGCATAAGGCAGCGCAGAGTTTCCGGCCGAGAAAATAATGATTCCCCCGTCCACGGCGTTGTTATTCTTTTTGGCCTTAAAATACTGCATGGCATCGTACTCGGCCCCGCCTTGGGACTTGTATGCGCCGTCCGATTTAAAAGTACCGGCCGGATAACCAAAGGAGCAGGAAACGAGGGATGCGCCGTTGTCGGCTGCATACTTGAACGCCTGCGCGACCTTTGCGACGGAGGCCGTATTATTGCCGGAAAAGATTTGGGCCGACATGATGCGTACGCCATCGCCCTTTCCGCTGCCGCCAGCCACGCCCACCACGCCGATGCCGTTGTTATTAACGGCCGCAATGGTGCCCGACGTATGCGTTCCGTGACCATCGTCCCCGGATAATGCCCAGGTGATATCCCCATTATCTACAAAATTATAACCGTAAATATCGTCTACGTAACCGTTACCGTCGTCGTCTTTGCCGTTGCCGGGGATTTCTTCCTTATTAACCCACATATTGGCAGCCAAATCGGGGTGAGAATACTTGATCCCCTCGTCTACTACCGCCACAATGACGGAATTGTCACCGCAGGTAATCTTGCTCCACACATCCTTTACGCTAATGTCTCCACCTGTATAAACGGTTTTGGAGATAGCTTTGTCGCCAATGTTGATATAATGCCACTGGTTGGAGAACTGAGGGTCGTTAAACTGCTTATAATCGTTCACGCCGGCCTTGGTTGCAGGAATGTCGGGAACGGTCACCGGGTCGGACAGCCGCTCAGGCTTTTGGGCCAGGGTGTTGTACTCAATGGTGCCGACACACTCGAGGGAGGCGGCCGAAAGGGCCACTTGCTCGGGAGATATACCCTGCTCCAACTCCACCTCATACCAGCGGTCCATACCAAAGCGCTGCTCCAGCGCCTCGTTGCCGGGAGTAGAAGGGAAAACCTTCACCAGCGATTGAACGCCCTTCAGGGAGAGCACTTCCTCCTCGGTGGGAACAGTGGTAAACTTGATGAGGAAGGAACTAGTGCTTGCCTGTTTTGCCGTATTAACGCTTTTGGTGGCGAGCAGCTGCAGGGAAGCCGACTGGGTTTCCAAAGCTTCCTCTTCTTCAATATGGCTGGTGCAGGAAAGGAATAACGCAGGCACCAGGGAAAGAATAATTACAACTTTTTTCACTTCTTTTCTTTTGTGATAAAAAGGGGCAATCAGATATCTGGTCGCCCCTTTCGAAAGTTAATTACAGAGAATTACTCCTTGTCCAGTACGGGACGAATCACAAAGCCCATATTGCGGCCATGCTGATCCATCACATACTCATCGGAGGTGAAGTCAAGAGAATAGGCGTTGTAAGCCTCTTCTCCCACGGCGCTGGTCCAGTAACGGCCCTTGGCGCCCGCATGAGCATGGGTAGCATCGTTGTAGTAACCGGCAACAGGGAGGAAGATGCTCTTTCCACTGTCAGGGTTCTCTACCTTGTAACCATACACTCCTTCCTCGGAGGTCCAGGTCCAGGTCATGGTGGCAACGAGCTGATACACCTCTTCTACGGTGGGCATTCTCCAGCCTTTACCCCAGGATTCGGCAACAACATCATACTCGGAATTAGCAATATCCTCTACGCCATAGAGCGGATCTTTTTCGGTTCCGCACCAGCCAATGAGAGGAACCATATAGGAATTCCAGTCATAATTAGCCTTAGGAGCCTTTTCTCCCCAGGAGACGAAGGTTCCAAAATCCTGCGGATTCTCGGCACCATAGTTTACTTTGGACCAATAAATGGAATACTTGCTTCCCAGGATATCTTCGGCGCGAGAGTCTACCGTTACCTTAGGGAAACTAACAGCGCAGGAGGCCACAAAGTTACCGGCATAGGTGGTTGCGGTAATGGTAGCCTTGCCTTCTTTCACCGATTCCACTACACCGTTGGACACCTTGGCAACGGTCTCGTCAGAAGACTTCCAGAGAATGCGCTTGTCGGAGGCATCTGCGGGCGTGATGGTGGCGGTGATGATAGCCGTTTCCTCCTTCTTGGAGAAGGTGATGGTGGTCTTGTCCAGAGTAATGCCGGTAACCGCAACTGCATTCTCATTGATGACAGGCGATTTCGGCTCATTGTCCTTTTTGCAGGAAGTAAACACACCTGCAAAAATGGCAACTGCTGCAAAAATGTATGCTGATTTTTTCATAATGATTACAGTTTATTAACGGTTAAAGCACTGTATAGGAGATTGGCTGATCTCAACAACACCCTTCTTGGAACTTAAGCTAACGTTATGTTTGAACGCAACAACTTCCTTCACGGAAACCACGGGCTGCAAACCTGTAACGCCGACAGGGGCAAAGAAGTGGTTCTGGATAGGGTTGTAGTTTACATTGTTAAGCACATTAAGCTTCGCCCCATAGTTGGACTCAATTTTCTTTCCCTTGACTTTCTTTATGGATGATATAGCCGCTGCAACTTTCGGAGCGAGTCCATTGTCATCTTTAGCAGGATCTACAAGCAGGAAATCACGGAAGGTTTCATCTATCACTCCATTATAGAAATTTATATTCGAATAATATCCATAGTTGTCTGAGTAATAGGATTCACCAACAAAGGCAATATAACCGTCCATAACAGGATAAGCTACAGAAGCATAATCCCATCTATAAAAATTATTTCCTGCCGGAACCCAGGTGTATAGAGCTGCCGACTTCCCATCTGCAGTAGATGTTCCTGCTACAAAGAGTCCTAACTTATCATCAACACCGAGAGGGTTTTCACAGAAATCAAGTAAGATAGTATCGTCAAAACCGCTACCACCTACGCCACAAGAAAGGCCAGTAATCTGAGCACTTTCTCCATTTACCTCAACTGCTCCATATTTTTCTGAATCATAGGCTGCGATAACAGCTTGACCCATATATCTTCTTAATGAGGAAGATCCATTCATATCTATAGCATATAAATTATATGTACCATAGAAATCGGAAGCAGATTTACCATCAATCAGTTCATCGGCGCGGTTCTTATAGGTGAAACTCTGATAAATAGGCAGGGGATCACCGGCGGTGAGGGTAGTGGCATATGCCACATCGCAATCGTAGCCATTGGTTGCCCAAACAATCACATAATAGGTGGTGCCAGGGGTAACGCCGGATGTGTAAATATCAGAGAAGCCCTTATCGTTTACGTCGGCAAGCTGCTGGGCGGTTAGACTAGGATTATTCTCCTCAAGTGACAGTGCGCTATAGAAGTAGTTGGGGTCGGACAAAACGTCTTCCAGTATGCTGTCAATACCACCTTCTGCTTCTACCTCGGCCTCGGTGTAGATCATTGGAATAACACCGGTCAGACCTGCACCTGAGATGGTGTACTCGAAGCTGGTCTCGGGATCATAGCCACGGGAAATGTACTTCTCGGTGCTGCCGGCGGCAACATTCAGGATAACCGGGTTGGTTTCACCGGTGTTGATGTACTGGAAGTTCAAACTGGCTTCATTCTTAACCTCCAATTTAACTTCAGATACTACTCCCGTAGTTCTCACTTGGATGGTGTCAACAGCTACCGCGACCAGAGTGAAGAAACCGGTTTCCCCATCCTCAGGAGCGACGCTGTCTTTAAAGGACTTACCACTTGCAAGAACCCAAGTAGAGTTGTACTTGCTGAAGTCAACATTATCGTTGAGCCAGGCTTCCTTTTCTTTAGCCATTGCCTCTGTTTCCTTGGTAATAGCCGCTACCTCTGCAGTAATAGCACTGCCAGTAGCCTTTCCAGGGAGGATAGAATAACCAACAAGGTCGGAGTCTGAGCCAAGTTTAAAGCTGATGGGAACCACGTTGTTACCTTCATCGTCTACCTCAGTTACACCGGCGGTAAGCTCAAGCTTAAAATCGGCGCGGACAAAACCGTCGGCGATACCTACAAGATCAAAGGCACTAATACCCCAACCGCTACCGGCATTGTTTACATTATACTCCGAGTAAAAATAGAAACCGCCATTCCCATCATAATAGGAAGTGGAATCAAAGAGATCATTTGCATCAGTATAGTGCAGGAAAGATTTGGTATAGCTCCTGAAATTCACAGAAACCAAATACTGGTCGTGGAAAAAGATATCTCCAGCCGAGGAATGGGTAAAGATATATTGAGGGCTGTCCGGAGTGAGAAGATAAGAACCGGCAGGTACTTCATATCCTGAAGGGACCTTACAAGGATGAGACTCCCCACAATCAGAACATTCATCTACGCCCTTTACATACCAGAGGAAAGCAAAATGAACATCTTTTCCAGTTCCCCAGAAGCCATCGGCACCACCGTCAACACCAGGAATTCCTACAAGCTTTTCATCATAGGTAACACAGTGACGTACACCGTCAACCTCATAATACTTCACGTATGCAGTATGAGTTTCTTCCCACCAACTTGACTTAAAGGTAATCAAAGCAGGCTGTTTGGTTACGGGATTCAAGAAATCCTCGTACTTGACGCACATCATGTTATAGTCGCAGGCAATGAGGCTGCTGGTGTACTTGGAAGCATACTGGTCTCCCTCGATCTTGAGGTGCAGGGAATACTGCACACCCTCTTTCACATTAGGGAATGACAGTGTCATGATAGCTTCTTCCTGACCGTCTTCGAATACAATGTCCGACACGGTGAACAGGCTGGCATCGCCATCCACAGGACCACTACTGGTCATTTCGCTGAGGCTTACCTTAGGAGTAACCGTAAGCGCACCTACACTGTTGGTACGGTGAACTTTAATCTCGGCCTTCTTCTCCTGAGTAGGGTCGAAGATCTGCGTTTCCTCAATCACATCCTGCTTGATGAAGTATACACCTTCGCAGGTCTCACTGTCGGGAGTACCGGGGGCATAAGCCTCCTTCTCCTTCTCGCAGGAAGCAACACCTACGAGCGCGGCAGCGGCAAGAAGATAGAAATATTTATTGATTGTTCTCATAATTCTTTTTCTTTATGGATTAGTCGGTCACACCGTCACGCAGACTGGGATTCTGGTCCATCTTGGGAAGAGAACCACCAGTGTTGTCTACAATACCAAAGTTGGTGTTGAGCTCACCGTTGTTGAAGCGCATCAGGAGCCAGCCGTCGTTGGCAGCCAGGTTGAAGCGGAATGCCGGCGGCATATTGGTGCTCTCGGCGGTTCCCAGGAAGCGTACAAGCGGTTTGTTGAGACGCTTGGTGTCATGGATACCGAAACCTTCGCCCCAGAGTTCTACACGGCGCTGGAACCAAACCTCGTCCTCGAAGCTGCGGCCGCTGGCGCTGGCAGAATAACCGGGATTACGATAGGTAGACACAAAGTCGTTGAGGATTTGCATACCCTTGGCGGTGTTGCCAGCCTTATAGTTGGCCTCGGCCTGGATGAGGAGCATTTCCTCTACGCGCATGAGCGGGGAATCCTCGGCGTTATCGGTGGTGCCGATAGGGTTGCAACCGAACTTGACGTTGGTATAAGGCAGGAAGGCCAGTTTGTCGTCAAACTCGAACAGGGGAATAGCCTGACCGGAAGCAACACCGGCGGTACCGGCATCCCAGGTAAGACCGTCCAGGAGCGGGGACTGCAGGTTTTCATCGACCCACCAGCCTTTACGCACGTCGCTCGCAGGAATCTTGTCGTACAGCATTTTGTTAATCATGGTGTAGCAACCGGCACCGGCGGCATAGGCCCAAGAGGAGAAGGAACGCAGCCAGGAAGAACTGGTAGCATATTTGAATGTCTTGGCAACGTCGGCCGTCATGTCAAAGCCCCAAATCCAGTTGTGCTCGCTAATGTCCATGAAGCTGGGATGGCTCACCTCTTCAATCGAAGCGGGCGTGTAACCTTCGGCGGCTTTCTCGGCGTCGGCAGCGGCATCGGCATACTCACCCATGAGCAGGTTGGCGCGGGCGCGGAGGCCATAGGCCACATGCTGGTCGATGTACATCTTGGAAGGACGGGCATAACCGGCGAGTTTGCTTACAGCATCATTAAGGTCGTCCATGATGATACCATAAATAGCTGCCACAG
Source organism: uncultured Bacteroidales bacterium (assembly GCA_905234285.1). GTDB lineage: Bacteria > Bacteroidota > Bacteroidia > Bacteroidales > UBA932 > Cryptobacteroides. Next base: position 109,080 of record CAJOHK010000001.1, on the reverse strand, counting down.
AGGCGCGGGGGTTGTTGGCGGGATCTTCTATATCCAGGGCGCACACGGGAACGCAAGGCTTATCCTTGGCAATAGTGTAAGTGAACTGGAAGTCCTGGGCCAGGAGCATATAGGCGTATGCACGCAGAGCCTTGGCCTGGGCAATCATATAGATGGATTCCTGATCCGTCACATTATCGTCAAAACCGGCCAGGAAGTCGTTAGAGTTCGCGATAATCATGTAAGGCGTACGGTAACGGATCATGGGGTTACGGTAAGAAGCCGTGCGGGAAGAGAGCTCGCCGCAAACACTGAACCAGTTATAGTTGCTGTCCGGGAGGAGGGCATCGGCGCCTTCTACGTCGTTGCAGAAAAGCATCATGAGTACGCCCCAATCGTCCGGGGTTCCATAACCGAAGTAGTTGGGGTTACCCAGCGGGTTGAACAGACCTACGAAAGCAGCAGAAGCACGGGAAGGAACAGCAGCGTTGGTCTCTTTTAACTGAGAGGCCAGGAGGGTACCGCCTTCGGGAACAATTTTGTTCATGTCAGTGCAGGCACTAAGTACCAGCGCTGCAAATAAAACCGATATAAAGCTATTGAGTTTCATTGTCTTGAACATTTTAAATTAGAACGTGAGGGTAATACCACCGGTGACGCTGCGCATGGCAGAGTAGTAACCCGTGTTGCGACCGGAGCCGCTGGTCATGGAACCTACGCCCATGGAGAAGCGGGGATCGATACCCTTACGGGCCGTGAGAACATAGAGGTTGTCACCTGCCACATAGAAACGGAGCGATTCAATCTTAATCTTGCGGGTCCATTTCTGAGGCAGGGTGTAACCCAGCGTTACGTTATCGAAGCTAAGATAGTTGGAACTCACCATAAAGCGGTCCACTGCACTTTGGGCAACCTGGATGTCGCCGTCGTTACGGGGAACGTCGGTAACGTCGCCAGGCTTTTGCCAAGCCTTGAGCACATCCTTGTGCCAGGCGCTACCGGCCGAAGACTGGGTGTGCATGAGGTTCTGGTAGGAACCGTCATAGAACTTACCGCCGAGCTGATAGGAAAGCTGGCAGCTGAAGTCGATGCCGTAGGCGGTGATGCTGGTACCAAAGCCGCCAAAGAGTTTAGGAAGCATGGAGCCCAGCTCGTACTGAGTGGCGTTGGAGAAGGTCTTGGTCTTTACCGTGGTGGTGAGGTGCTTGTCCAGCTGCTCCTGGGTAGGACGCTGTACATAAGTGTTGGTGGGCTGGCCGCTCTCGTCCAGGAGAACCTCGGCGTAGTATTCGGCCTCACCGGTCTCGGGATCTACCCCGGCAAATTTGAACATATAGGCATCGTAGATGGAACCGCCCACTTTGATAATCTGGTTACCGCTGCGGATACCATTCTCGGATACACTCTCATCCAGGGACAGAATCTTGTTCACATAGTGGCTGAAGTTGGCATTCCAAGTCCAGTGCACATTCTTGTTACGGATAATGTCACCATCCAGGGAGAGTTCGAAACCGCGGTTACGCATGGAGCCCACGTTCACAGGAATCTGGCCAGTGGGGTTACCTGAGCTCTGGGGAACGCTCTTGCCATAGAGAAGGTCTGTGGTCTTGCGGGAGAACCATTCAAATCCACCATTGAGGTAGTTGTTGAAGAGTTCAAAGTCAAAACCAACATTGAAGGAATGAGAAGTTTCCCAGGTAAGTTTTTCGTTACCTACATAAGTCTTCTCCTGCTTGTAACCGTCTTCCTCGCTCCAGGAGTGGGAGTACTGGTCGGCGTAAGGGTAGTAACTACCCAGGCTATCATTACCCTGCACACCGTAGCTGATTTTGAACTTGAGAAGGTCTACCCACTTGGCTTTAAACCATTTTTCTCTGCTCATAACCCAAGCGGCACCAAAGGAACCGAAGTTACCCCAGCGATGACCCTCGGCGAAGCGGGAAGAAGCGTCGCGGCGATAGGAGGCACTCAGGAAGATGGTGTTGTTGTCGTCGTACTGCACACGGGCCAGGAAACCCTGGGTAGCATAGCGGTTGGTAGAAGAGGCGTTACTTACCATGGAACCGGTACCGTCGGCGTTGTTCAGTTCGCCGATATACGGGTTAAACAGGTGGTAGTTGCTGCCGCTCAATCCCTGGGCGGTGTAGTTGTATTTCTCAAAGCCGCCCATAATATCGAAGTGATGGACATCGGCAATGGAGAACTTGTACTCGCCCAGATACTGCTGGTTAACGGTGAACATGCGGGAATGAGCCACACTCACGTAACCGTCTGTGCTGGCAGAACCGGCAAACTGGCTGCTCAGGGAGCTGCCGCGGGTGTTATCTACCGTGAAACCAACGTTGGCGGTAAGGGTGAGGCCTTTCAGGGGAGTGAGGGTGGCTCCGAACTTGCCGGAGATTACATCGGCATAGGACTGGGTACGGTCGTACTCATTGTCACGGATAGCATTGCCCACAATGGAAGGACGCTTCTGGTTGGTGTTGTTGGCATCGTACAGAAGACGGTCGCTCTCTGTTACAATGTAAGGGTTACCGTTGGCATCCAGCTTACGTACATACAGCGGATAGATAGGGGCAATGGTGTTGGCAATATAGAAAATATTACCGGAGGAGCCCCAGGAGTCGGCGGTCCAGTCAGCGGTTTGGGAATCGGTGTGGGAAATGTTCATGGACGTGCTCAGACGAATCCAGGACTTGGCCTGATAATCGGCGTTGATACGGCCGGTATAACGCTTGTAACCGGAGTTGTTCACGATACCGGTGTTATCCAGATAACCCACGCTGGCATAGTAGTTCACCTTACCCACGCTGCCAGAAGCAGATACATTGTATTCCTGACGGATGGAGTTGTGGAAAGCTTCCTTGTACCAATCGTCGGGGATGTAATAGTATTCACCGTCGCTGTAACCGAGCGTAGCCTTAGGGTTGAGCTTAAAGTTGTAGCCGATGAGATTTTCTCCCTCGGGAACAGTGTAAACCTGATAACCCAGACCACCATTGTTCTGGTCAAACAGATACTTGTTGGCATAAGCGTAGCTCTCTGCCTCCGAGTGACCGGAATACAGGTACTGGTTGTACATCATCTGGAAGTAGGTCTCATAGTACTGGCCAGGGTCGGTAATTACATCATAGTTGGGGATGAGGCGGCTGTTCACACCCACGCGGGCGTCGAACTTTACCTGAGCATCACCGGAATTACCTTTCTTGGTGGTAATGATAACCACACCGTTAGCGCCGCGGTGACCATAAATGGCCGATGCAGAAGCATCCTTGAGGACCGACATGGATTCTACATCCTGAGGGTTGATGTCGGAGATTTCACCGTCGTAAGGGACGCCGTCTACAATCATCAGCGGGCTGCTGCTGGCGTACATGGAACCGATACCACGGATACGGATGGTTCCTGCTCCACCGCCGGCAGGGTCGCCGCTGGAGGAGATAACCTGCACACCGGGAGTGGTACCGGCCAGGGCGCTGGTAACACTGGTGGCCACTTTCCTTTCGATGGTTTCTGACTTGACCTGTGCGGCAGAACCGGTAAAGGAACTCTTGGTTGCCGTACCATAAGCAACTACGATGGTCTCGTCCAGGAGTTGGGTGTCGTCTACCAGCGTAATGTCAATGACAGTGCGGCCGTTCACAGAAATTTCCTGATCTACGTAACCCATGCACTTTACCTCCAGATAACCATTCGCAGGAACACTAAGGGAATAGGCACCTGTGAGATTGGTCATGGTGTAAACGGTATTGTTGCCTTTGAGCACAAGGCTCGCGCCCACAATTCCGTCACCGGCCGAGTCTTTCACAACACCTTTCACAGTGATGTTCTGTGCAAAGGCCGTGGCCGACAGGGCCAGTAATACCATAGCTGCGAAAAAAATACGGATTTTTTTCATAAGCACGATAGATTAATTAAACATAAATATTGATACAATCACTTATTTGCTTGCATCGAAAACACTACTAAAGGTCCGTTTAAAAAAACGAAACTCGGCTGCAAAGAAAACAAAAGTATTTGAAATTTGCAAGTGCCTGTAATAGTGCATTATATGCGATATAATTAAGTTTTTTTAATTGCTAAATCCTTTTTAAAGCGGTAATAGGCGCAATTTAGTTATAATTTGTGAATAATTTGCAAGCTTTTATGATAAATTTAAATTTTAAATTTTTAATAAATTTCTTGTCGGCAAAAGGAGGGAATCGGGTTATTATCTGGTTTTCAGGTATCTGTAGAGTGTATTTCTGTGAATTCCCAACTCTTTGGCTATCTGGATCACTGTTTCTCCCCCTTCTATTCTTTTTTGTATGGTTTGTGCCTGTGACTCATAGCGTTTCCACTGTTTTGAAGCCCCCGCCGGTCGCCCCAGCTTATAGCCGGCCTGCTTTTTGGCGGCCAGCGCCTCGCGCGTGCGTTGAGATATAAGGTTACGCTCTATCTCGGCGGCCAGGGAAAAGGCAAAGGCGATGATTTTGGCATTGAGGGAGTCGGAGAGTTCAAAACTGTCTTTGATGGAATACAGGCGGATGCTCTTTTGGGAGCAGGTGTTCAGGATGGCCATGACCATCATCATATTGCGGCCCAGACGTGACAGTTCACAGCAAATCAGCGTGTCTCCGGCCTTCATCCGTCTCAGGAGTTTTCCAATGGTGCGCTTTTCCAGGCTGCAAGTCCCCGAAACGGTTTCCTGCACCCATGCGTGTATGACGATTTGCCGCCGCTCACTCCACTTCTCTATCTGGTAACGCTGCCCCTCATAGGACTGCTCTTGGGTGCTGACTCTGATGTATGCATAATTCATAGCTGTTGATGATTTGATTATATTGACAAATGTAATAAGCCCATTTCAGAGATGAATTACGTGGAGGGATGGTTCCATATTTTCAGGGAAAGTTCTAACTTTGCAGGAAAACCGGAGGGTATGGATGCTCATTTTGACAGGGTAATAGATGCCGCTCAAACCAGAGACCTTCCAGAGAGTTCAAAATTAGACTATTTCAACGCTATGGTATCAGATAAAGAACGTATCGAATATGGCAACGACCGCTATGAGGCTGGAATGGAAAAGAAGAATCTTGAACTGGCCGCTAAATTCAAGTCGCTGGACACACCTCTGGAGATAATTGCTAAGGCTACCGGCCTCAGCATTGAACAGATAAAAGCACTTTAACGACGGCCTACCCCTTTGGGCCGTTAAACACAAGTAATTGAAACACAATAACTTAGCAGAATTACCCTACCGGAATTCCGGCAGGGTAATTTGCGTAATGTATTAATAATCAATACTTTCCATTTTACGGGGCAGGCGGCGGTCAGACGTCTCAAAACGGATTTAACCAATCTCCCGCTGTTATAAATCATAAGCATTAGGTGAAAAGGTCAGTGCATTCGTAAACGGACCTTTAGTAGTGTATTCGATGCAAGCAAATAAGTGATTGTATCAATATTTATGTTTAATTAACCCAAAAGCTTATGAAAAAAATCCGCATTTTTTTCGCAGCCATGGTTATGCTAGTGCTGTCTACGGCAGCCCTTGCACAGAACATCAATGTGAAGGGTACTGTTAAGGACGGTGCTGGCAACGGAATTGTTGGCGCCAGCGTTGTGCTCAAAGGCAACAATACCGTTTACACCATGACAGACGTCGCAGGTGCATTCTCCCTGAGCGTGCCCACCAATGGCGTTCTGGAAATCAACTGTATGGGCTATGAACCCATCGATGTGCCCGTCAACGGCCGCGCCAGCATCAACGTAGTGCTGGTAGACGACGCCGAAATGCTGGACGAGACCATCGTGGTGGCCTATGGTACTGCCACGCGTAGTTCCTTCACGGGTTCTGCCTCTACGGTAAAGGCCGAGACCATCGAAAAGCGTCAGGCCTCCAACATCACCAACACCCTCGCCGGTGCTGTTTCCGGCGTACAAACCATGTCCAGCAATGGTCAGCCTGGTACGGGTGCCACCGTGCGTATCCGCGGTTTCGGCTCCATCAACGCCAGCATGACCCCGCTGTATGTGGTAGACGGTGTCCCTTACGACGGTGACATCTCGGCCATCAACACCCAGGACATCGAGTCTATGACCGTGCTCAAGGATGCCTCCTCGGCTGCCCTGTACGGTGCCCGTGGTGCCAACGGCGTTATCATGATCACTACCAAGCGCGGTAAGAGCAATGACGCCGTTGTTAACTTTGACGCCCGCGTAGGTGTGAACTCCCGCGCCGTCAAGAACTACAACGTCATGACCCAGACCGGCACCTACATGGAGAAACTCTATGAGGCCTACTACAATGCCGGTAAGTACAACCTGGGCTACAGCGACTACGATGCTTATGTGTATGCCAACGGCAAGTTCCCCGGCAACCTGGGCTATCAGATTTACACCGTTCCGGACGGCCAGAACCTCTTTGGCCAGAATGGCAAGCTGAACCCTAACGCCACGCTGGGCTATGCCGAGGGTGACAATTACTACACCGCCGACAACTGGTCCGATGCTACTTTCCACAACGGTCTGCGTCAGGAATACAACCTGAGCGTATCGGGTGGTAACGAGAAGATCAACTACTATGTAAGTGGTGGTTATCTGTCCGACGAAGGTGTGATTACCGGTTCCGGTTTCAACCGTTTCACCACCCGTGCCACCGTGGACTATCAGGCTAAGAAATGGCTTAAAGTTGGTACCAACATGGGTTACACCAACTACACCAGCCGTTATCCGGACAGCCAGACTACCACCAACTCTTCCATGAACGCCTTCTACATTGCCAACTTCATTGCTCCCGTTTATCCTATCTACGTGCGCAAGGCTCTGTACGATGACGATGGAAAACTCATCGGCAACGAGATTGTAACCGACAACGGCAACAAGATTTACGACTGGGGTGACGGTTCCAGCACGCCCAAGACCCGTAACTGGATGTCCATCTCCAACCCGCTGGGCGACCTCAGCTACACGGTAGAAGAATACAAGTCCGACATCCTCAACGGCAAGTGGTATGTTTCCCTGATGCCCATCGAAGGCCTCACCATCACCGGTACCGTTGCCACCATGATTGATAACACCCGTTATCACAATGCCGGCAGTTCCCTCTATGGACAAAGCGCCGCTTACGGCGGTACCGCTTACCAGTCTCAGGAGCGCACCAGCAGCCTTACCAAGCAAATCCTGGCCAACTATCACCACTGCTTCGGCGGCCGCCATAACCTGGATGCCACCTTTGTGTATGAAGGTTACAACTACAAGAGCGAGAACGTCTATGCTTCCAGCCAGAACCTCTATCGTGAGGGCGTGTGGGCTGTGAACAACGGTATCGACCAGAAGCGCGGCGGCGGTTCCACCGGCGAGTATTCCACCCAGGGTTTCATCGGCCGTATCAACTACGACGACAACGGAACCATCTTCCTGAGCGCTTCCTATCGTCGTGACGGATCTTCCCGTTTTGCCCCCGATAAGCGCTGGGGTAACTTCTGGAGCGTTTCCGGCGCCTGGGTCATCAATAAGGAAAAATGGTTCAAGGCCAACTGGATAGACATGCTCAAACTCAAGGCTTCCTTCGGCCAGCAGGGTAACGACGGCATCGGCAACTACTATGCCTACCTGGACCAGTATCAGATGACCGGTGCCGAGGGCGTCTTCTCCGATGCCAACCTTGTGTACAAGGGTAATCCGGACCTCACCTGGGAAACCACCAACGCTTTCAATATCGGCGTAGACTTCGACCTCTTTGACCGTCGTCTCAGCGGCAGCCTGGAGTACTTCGACCGTACCTCCCGCGACATGCTGTACTACAAGCCGGTTGCTGCTTCCAACGGTTATTCCAGCATTCCCATGAACATTGGTTCCATGAAGAACAACGGTGTTGAATTCGAATTCAACTGGAACGTGCTCCGCAAGAAGAACTTTGACTGGAACCTCTTTGGTAACATCACGTATGTGAAGAACACCATCCTTACGCTGGCTCCCGAGCTCAACGGCGAACTCATCGACGGTTCCCGCATCTATAAAGAAGGCGACTCCATGTATCAGATGTATCTGGTCAAGTACGCCGGCGTAGACCCCGACGATGGTCAGGCGCTCTACTGGGCCAAGAACGAAGATACGGGTGAAGAATACAAGACCTCCGACTACACGGTGGCCTCTTCTACCAACCGTACGCCTACCGGCAACATTGCCGCTCCCGTTTATGGCGGTTTCGGCACCTCCCTGGAATTCTATGGCGTAGACCTCTCCTGCCAGTTCTCCTATCAGCTGGGCGGTCGTCTGTACGACAGCGGCTATGCCAACCTCATGCACGGCGGTGCCTCCGGCGATGCCGGTCAAAACTGGCACATGGATATCCTCAAGTCCTGGCAGAAGCCCGGTGACGTAACGGATGTTCCCCGTGTAGACAACGCCGACAAATATACCGCCGAGACCAGTGACCGCTGGCTCACCTCCTCCAACTATCTGTCCCTGAACAACGTAACGCTGGGCTATACCCTGCCCCAGAAGTGGACCCGCAAGATTAAGATTGAAGCTGTCCGCTTCTATGTTTCCGGTGACAATCTCTTTGTGCTGTCGGCCCGTCAGGGTATGGATCCCCGTCAGGGAGTTACCTCCTCTACCTCGGCTGTTTATACGGCCCTGCGTACGGTTTCCGGTGGCTTAAAACTTACTTTCTAACCCAAAAATTCCGACAATTATGAAATGGTATAATTATTCAGTAGCAGTTCTCCTTACCGGTGCAGTGCTCGCGGGATGTACCAAACTTGATACGGAACCGACGGGATCTACTGTAACCAGCAAGCAGAAAGAGGACGTGGTGGCCGCCAAACCTCAGATGGTGAGCGCCTCCGTAAGCGGTATTACCGCCATGTTCAGCGTGTACATGAATGTGTACAGCGATGACCACACCGACTTTGGCTATCCTTCCGTGATGCTGGCCCTTGACAGCCGTGGTAAAGACATTGTGAGCGAGGACATCGGTTACAACTGGTTCAGCCGCGGACTGGACCTCATCAGCGACCGCACTTTCAACTATCGTGAAACCCGTATCGTCTGGGCTACCCTTTATAACCAGATTTACGCGGCTAACCAGGTAGTTGGCATTATGGATGCCGAGTCCATTAAGGCCGGTACCAACGACCTGTCCAAGTTCTATCTGGCCCAGGCTCTGGCTATCCGTGCTTTTGACTACTTTAACTTGGCTCAGGTCTATCAGTTCACCTACAAGGGTCACGAGAACATGCCCTGCGTACCGCTGATTCTGGACACCAATGCCAACGAGGCTGCAGCCGAAGGTTGCGCCCGCTCTACCGTACAGCAAGTATATGACCAGATTCTCTCCGATATCGACCTGGCTGTAGAACTCCTTGAGTCTTCTGCCACTGTCCGCGACGACAAGCGCTATCTGGATGCCGCTACGGCTCACGGCCTACGTGCCCGTATCCGCCTGGTCATGCAGGACTATGCCGGCGCCCTGGAAGACGCCAAGGCCGCTATCGAACTGAGCGACGCCACTCCTCTCCCTCTGGAGGACAGCAAGAAGCCCGGCTTCATCAAGATGACCGAGCCCAACTGGATGTGGGGTGTCGCCATCACCGAGACCGACCGTGTAGTTACTTCCGGTATTGTTAACTGGCCTTCTCACATGGGTTCCCTCAATTACGGTTATGCTTCTGTGGGTGCCTGGAGAATGATTAGCAAGGCCCTGTATAACGCCATCCCCGCTACCGACACCCGTAAGGGCTGGTTCCTGGATGCCGACAGCATGTCGGCCAATCTCACCGCCGAGCAGCAGGATTACGTCATCAATGATGCCGGCTGCCCCGGTTACACCCAGGTTAAGTTTGCTCCGTATAAGGGCGAGCTTTATTCCTCTACCAACGCCAATGACATTATTCTCATGCGTATTGAGGAAATGTACCTGATCAAGGCCGAGTGCGAAGCCCGCAGCGGCGATGCTGCCTCCGGAGCTGCCACCCTGAAGGAATTCGTCAGCACCTATCGTAACCCCGACTTCACCGTTGGCTCCGATGCTAATTCTGTGATTGATGCCGTTATCCTGCAGCGCCGTATCGAACTCTGGGGCGAGGGTATCTCCTACTTTGATATCCTCCGTCTGGGTAAGGGTCTTGATCGCCGTGGTGCCGGTTTCGATGCTAAGTTTGTCTTTAACATCGGCCCCGAAGATCCGCTCATGATCTATCAGATTCCCAAGTCTGAGATTGAGGCCAACCAAAAGCTTACTGACGCCGATAACAACCCTATCGGCGGTACGCCTACTCCTGTTCCCGACGCTGAATAATATGAGACTGTTATGAAAAAATTATTCAAATATGCATTTGTACTGCTTGCTGCAGCTGGTGTAATGGCTTCCTGCGCCAAGGAGGTGGAAGACGTCTATACCAAAGGCGAGTCTGACGATCCTAACTGCATGGCCGTTTCTTTCCCCAATCAGGATGCAGCCGGTAGTCACACCTTTGATCCTACTGCTCAGCGAATCATCACCTTTACGGCCAAGCGTTCCGTCACTACTGGTGACATTACTGTTCCCGTAGAGGTTGTTGATACCGCCGGCGTGTTCAATGTTGGCGCTATCAGTTTTGCCGATGGTCAGGAAGAAACCACTTTTGACGTCACCTTTGACGAGGCTAAAGTAGGTGTCAAATACGGATTGGCCATTAACATAACCGATCCTAAGTACGCCTTAATCTATGGTTCCGGTGCAACTTCCATCAAGTGCAATGTACTGGTTGTTTCCTGGATTGATTTTATGGATCCAAAAACCAATAAACCCGCCGTATTCACTATCAATTCACGCTGGGATAACACGTTCGGTCCCATGCAGGCTACCCTTAAGTATTATGAGGTAGGTGGTGTCCGCACGGGTGTATTCACCAGTATTGATACCGATAAAGACGGTAAAGCACAAGGATTCTGGCATAGTGATCCTTCAGTAGAACTGAATATACGCTGGTATACAGAAGATCAGGATGGTCTGAGCCATAAGAACGATTTGGGTTACGACTTTGTCGAACTCGAAAAGCAATACTTTGGCTATGACTATAATAATGGCGACTGGCTTGCCGTTCCTCTGGAAGATGCCGTTACTCCCATTTATGTTTATGACTATGCCTGGTACTGGGTAGAAAGAGGATACGATTGGGGTTCCAGCGGCATGGGTAGCAACTGGCTGGATGAAGCCAACAATACGGGAAAGACAACCGGTAATTATCCTGTAGGTTACTATGACGGTAACGGTGCTTTCTTCTTCAACATTTACTTCTACATGCCTGGCTTGGGTGGTTGGTCTCCCGATAACTACGGCACTGTTGCCATTGCCAGTGGTTTCGACCGCACCGACTATTCCATTAAGGAAGTCGAAACCGACTATTCTTCCGAAGGCTACACCCCCGTGTATATTGAAACCGGCAAGGATGTAAGTTACATCAAGTATGCCATCTATCCCGGCGAACTTACTTCTACCCAGGCGGCCAACAAGGCCCCGCTCATTGCCGACGGAACGGACGAATCCGTAAAGTTTGACGAGTTTGAACTGGATGAAGACGAAGGTGTTCTCTACGCTACACTGCAACTGGCCCCCGAAGCAACGGGTGATTACACTTTTGTAGCTGTAAGTTTTGACAGCAAGGGCGAAGCCAAGGATGCCGGTTATGTGATATTCCACCATATTGCCGCAGAGGACGTAGAGAAGTATGAGGTAAAAGTAAGCGTCTTCACTGAGGAAACGCCTGCCCGTTATGCTACTGCCGGTTATAATGAATACAATTCTTTTGCTTACGGTGTAAGCGGTGAGGATCTCACCGAGGTTCACGCCATTATTGTTAAGGCAAGTTCTCTTGGCAATAACTTACTCTACGCCCTCAAGGAAGATAAGGATGGCGATTATACCGTCAGCGATGATGTACTTGCAAAAATCAATGCCGTAGGTGGCTATTATGATGCCATTGGTGGATTGGATGCCGGTACAGAGTATGCCGTTGTCATTTGGGCCACAAACGGTGACATGGACGATTTTGCCTATGCTACCTTTGCAACCACTGAAAGCCCTGAGGTATGGGAACCCTATGGAACGGCTACTTGGACTGACGCATTCGTTGGTCCTTGGTTCAGTAATCCGGCACTTACTTATGATGTAGCCCTCGAGCGCAGTGTAGACGATCCTACCCGTTTCCGTCTGGTAAATGTGTATGGCGCTGCCTTCCCTTACAATGAGGAAGGTGACTGGGATGACAGTAAAGATTACTATTTAGTGATTAATACCGCCGATCCTGAGTACACTTACTTCGAGTACTTCGATACAGGTTGCAACTGGGGCTATGGTGATTTCATCCTCACTACCCAAATTGCCAGATATCTTGGTACTTACGAACTTGATTTCCTTAAGGCCAATGGTATCCCCGGTGCTACTTACGCCGACAACAAGATTACCTTTGAATATAGAGCTATCCTGAAGGCAATGGCCAATTATAACAACGGTGGATGGTATTATGGTAATAATGATGCCGATAATGCCTACTCTATTACCTTCAATCCCGATGCAACTCTTGAAGAGGCCGAAGCTCCTGCATTGCTGCCTTCTATTCAGAAGAAGTCTGTATCTTCGGTTCATAATTACCGTTTCACCGGAAAAGAACTGAAAGGCGAGAGAAGAGTCTTCGAGCGCGAAGCCAAGCCTGTGAAAGTGGCCGCTAAGGTTTCTTACACTCGTATGGCTAAGGAAAACAAGATGACTTCCAACTCTTGTAACAGCGTTAAGTAAAGGATTGTAATCCTCTAATGATTTTGCCGGAGCCCGGCGGGGTTATACCCGCCAGGCTCTTGGCATAAAAAGAAAAGAATGAAAACACACAAGTTATTGCCGCTGATGGCGGCGCTGTGCGCCTGCTGGGCCTGCACCGACAAACTGTCGGAGGCAGAGCCTGCGCAGGAGAGCGCAGATCAGGAGCAAATCAGCCAGAAAATCCTCTTTAAAGGGGAAACAGCTGTGAGTAATCAGGCTTTTCTGGTGAAATTTGCCGTAAAACCTACCCAGGAGCAAGTAGAAACCCTGCTGGGTAACGGTACTGTGAGCGTTCAGCCTTACTTCCCCCACATGCCCGGTAAAGAGGCGCTGGAGGCTCAGTTCGGCCTGGACCGCTGGTATGAGGTGACCGTGGAGGAAGGCGCCAGCCTGGATGCAAAAGTCCTGGAAGCAGCGGCTCTTAAGCAGGTTTCGGTGGTGCAGTACAAACTCCAGTATTCCATTCCGGAGAATGAGTTTATGACTGTTCCGGCCCAGGAATATCCAGATACCAAGGGAACGCTTTCCTTTAACAACTTCAGCGATCCCATGATTGGCGATCAGTGGCATTACATCAACACGGGTAATGAAAAATATGGTACCGGTGCTGTGAAGGGTGCCGATGTGAATGTGAAGGACGTTTGGGCCCGTCTTATCTGCGGAGATGAAAGCATTGTTATAGCCGTGGTGGATAAAGGCGTCAAGAATACTCACCCTGATTTGAAGGATAATATTTGGATAAATGCCGATGAAATACCCGGTAACGGTATAGACGACGATCATAACGGATATATTGACGATGTCTATGGATATAATTTTGTTTCCAAAACCGGATTCATTGATTGGGTAAAGCCAGATAGTTATGGCGATTCCAGCCACGGAACCCACTGTGCTGGAACCATTGCTGCCGTGAACAATAACGGACGTGGCGTTGCCGGTCTGGCAGGCGGAACCGGAAAGAAAGATGGCTGTAAGATTATGTCCTGCCAGATTTTTGAAGGAACCGCGGGCGGAGATGCAGCAAAAGCCATTAAATATGCTGCCGATAACGGAGCATCCATTATTTCCTGTTCTTTTGGATATGATAGTTCCATTTCTTCCGATAACGCTTTCATCAAGCGATTTGGCTCGGCCGAGATTGATGCGATCCGCTATTTCGAAAACACAAAAGGAAACAATACCGTACTGGATGGAAATATTGCCATTTTTGCAGCCGGTAACGAACAGCACGATTTTGCCCATTACCCTGGAGCATTCGTAGACATTATCAGCGTATCGGCCTTTGCCGCCAACTACATGCCGGCCTACTACACCAACTACGGTCCGGGCTGCAATATTGCGGCTCCCGGAGGGGATATGAAACTGAATTATCAATATGGCGGCGTTCTGTCAACTGTTTGTTCTGAGACAGAAAATGGCAACGACTACGGCTACATGCAAGGCACCTCCATGGCCTGCCCGCATGTTTCCGGTGTGGTAGCTTTGGCGCTCTCCTATGCCAAACAAATCGGCAAAAAGTTCACCGTCAATGAGTTTAAGCAGCTCATTCTGGCATCGACCGACGACATAGACCAGCGCATTGCCAACACTACGCTGGATGGCTATGCCAAGTATTATCACCAGATGGGTACCGGTGCCATTGACGCCTGGCGCCTCATGATGAACATCGAAGGCATTCCCAGCTCTACGGCTGCCGTGGGTAAAAAGCAGTGGATCAGCCTGGAATCGGCCCTGGGAAGCTCTTCGGTGAGCCTTTCCTACCTGGATGTAGTCATTCCTCAGGCTACCATTGATGCACTGGGTCTGCAAAAGATTCAGGGCACCAGTGACAGCAAGTATCCCGCCACGCCTGCAGGGGAATGCTATGGCTATGTTCAGTTCGGCCGTCTGTATATCCATCCCACCAAGGTGGGTTCCGGCACCATGACTATTAAGGTGATTGGAGGCGGTGACCATCTGGGCGGTGGAGATAATCCCCCCGGAGGTATGGAAATAGACCGTAAAATCTCCGTCATCGCCCGCGAGGCCGATGGTGGTAATGGAACAGGAGGATGGTTATGATGAAAAGATTAGCTACATTCTTTGCGCTGGCAGCCCTCATGCTGCTGGCCCTTTCCTGCAAGAAGGATGACCCTACTCCGGAACCTTCTACCGGTCTGGTTGGTTGCTGGGAACTGTCCTCCGTACAAACCAAAGCCAGTGTAGGCAGTGTTTCGGTAAGCGTGTACATTAACTTTGCCGAGTCTTCTTTTACCCTGTATCAGAAACTGGGTGAAGGCCGATACACCAAATTTACCGGCAGTTGGAGCGCCTCGGACGGAAGCCTTTCCGGCAGCTATACCGGTGGAAAGAGCTGGGGACCCTACAGCTACTCGCTATCGGGCAACAGCCTTTCCCTCTCAAAAGGCAGTGAAACCGACGTCTATAACCGGATAGACGCCATTCCAGCCTCAGTAACAAGTAATATCTACTAAAATAAAGGACAAGGCCGAAAAACCTTGTCCTTTATTTTAATAAAAAACGCTTTGCTTATTCGCTAAACCGTGCTTTCAGGTATTCGCGGTTCAGGCGGGCAATGTGGTCGATGGTAACGTGCTTGGGGCACTCCATCTCACAGGCGCGGGTGTTGGTACAGTTGCCGAAGCCCAACTCGTCCATCTTGGCTACCATGGCGCGGGCGCGACGGGCGGCCTCGGGCTTACCCTGAGGCAGCAGGGCCAGAGAACTCACACGGGCGGCCACAAACAGCATGGCACTGCCGTTCTTACAGGTGGCAACGCAAGCGCCGCAACCTACGCAGGCGGCTGCATCCATGGAAAGCTCGGCATCGTCGTGCGGAATGAGGAGGGTGTTACCGTCCTGGGCACTGCCGGCACGTACAGTGATAAAGCCACCGGCCTGCAGAATCTTATCAAAAGCACCGCGGTCCACCACCAGGTCCTTGATCACAGGGAAAGCACCGCTGCGCCAGGGCTCTACGGTAATGGTTGCGCCGGGTTTGAAGTGACGCATGAACAGCTGGCAGGTAGTTACCTGGTCGTCCGGACCATGGGCACGGCCGTCGATATACAGCGAGCAGGCGCCGCAGATACCTTCGCGGCAATCATGGTCAAAGGCGATGGGTTCAATACCTTTGCGAATGAGCTGATCATTCAGGATATCCAGCATCTCGAGGAACGAAGCGTCTTCCTCCACACGAAATGGCCTTTTGCTTTGGCGTTCTTCTGACGCCATACTTTCACATTATATTCCATAATCGGGATTAGTCTTTATAGTTACGGGTTGCAATCTTGATATTCTCATACTTGAGGGGTTCCTTGTGAAGCTCGGGTTCCTTTCCTTCGCCCTTGTACTCCCAGGCACCTACATACATGAAGTTCTCGTCGTCGCGCTTGGTTTCGCCTTCCTCGGTCTGCATTTCCTCGCGGAAGTGACCGCCGCAGGACTCCCTTCTGTGCAGGGCGTCGCGGGCCATGAGTTCACCAATGTCAAAGAAATCTACCAGACGCAGGGCTTTTTCCAGTTCCTGGTTGAATTCCTCGTTGGTGCCGGGAACGCGAACGCTCTTCCAGAATTCCTCGCGCAGCTTGCCGATTTCCTCGATACCCTTCTTAAGGCCGGCCTCGTTGCGGGCCATACCCACATACTCCCACATAATGTGACCCAGTTTCTTGTGCAGGCTGTCCACCGTCTCTGTTCCCTTTACGGCAAAGAGCTTGGCAATGCGCTCCTTCACGGCCTTTTCGGCCTCTTCGAATTCGGGGGCGTTGATGTCGGTCTTGGGCTCTGCAAACTTATGGGACAGGTAGTCACCGATGGTGTAAGGCAGGATAAAGTAACCGTCGGCCAGGCCCTGCATAAGAGCCGAAGCACCCAGACGGTTGCCGCCGTGGTCAGAGAAGTTGGCCTCGCCGATGGCGTACAGGCCGGGGATGGTGGTCTGGAGGTCGTAGTCTACCCACAGGCCGCCCATGGTGTAGTGGATGGCGGGATAAATCATCATCGGCTCCTCCCAAGGGGAAGAAGAGGTGATTTTCTCGTACATGTCAAAGAGGTTGCCGTAGCGCTCCTTTACGCGCTGGTGACCCAGGCGCTTAATGGCATCGGCAAAATCCAGGAACACGGCCAGGCCGGTCTCGTTTACGCCGAATCCGGCATCGCAGCGCTCCTTGGCGGCGCGGGAAGCTACGTCACGGGGAACCAGGTTGCCGAAGGCCGGGTAACGGCGCTCCAGATAGTAGTCGCGGTCCTCTTCGGGGATCTGGGAAGCCTTGATTTCGTGCTTGCGAAGCTTCATCACATCTTCCATCTTCTTGGGTACCCAAATGCGGCCGTCGTTACGCAGGGACTCACTCATGAGGGTAAGCTTGCACTGCTGGTCTCCGTGAACGGGAATACAGGTGGGGTGAATCTGGGCAAAGCAAGGGTTGGCAAAGAAAGCACCCTTACGGTAAGCCTGCATGGCGGCCGATCCGTTGGAGTTCATGGCGTTGGTGCTCAGGAAATAGGTATTTCCATAACCACCGGTAGCCAGCACAACGGCGTGGGCGCCGAAGCGCTCGATTTCACCGGTAACCAGGTTGCGGGCAATTATACCCTTGGCCTCACCATTGATAATAACCAAATCCAGCATCTCGTGACGGGGATAGCTCTTTACGGTGCCGGCGGCAATTTCCTTGTTCAGGGAAGCATAAGCGCCCAGCAGGAGCTGCTGACCGGTTTGACCGCGGGCATAGAAAGTACGGCTCACCTGCACGCCACCGAAGGAACGGTTGGCCAGGTATCCGCCGTATTCACGGGCAAAAGGAACACCCTGCGCTACGCACTGGTCGATGATGGAGGCGCTCACCTCGGCCAGACGGTATACGTTGGCCTCACGGGAACGGTAGTCGCCGCCCTTGATGGTGTCGTAGAACAGACGATACACGGAGTCATTGTCGTTCTGGTAGTTCTTGGCAGCGTTGATACCGCCCTGAGCAGCAATGGAGTGCGCCCGGCGCGGAGAGTCGCTGATACAAAAAATCTTGACGTTGTATCCCATCTCGCCCAAAGAGGCAGCTGCAGATGCTCCACCAAGACCAGTACCTACCACAATCACTTCCAACTTCCGTTTGTTGTTAGGGGAAACAATCCGGATTTCGGCTTTACGCTTGGACCATTTATCCTTGAGCGGTCCTTCCGGAATCTTGGAAATTAATTTAGGATCAGCCATATTAATTAATATTGGTATATAATGATTCTTATATGTCCTGCGAATTTAAGCATTTTTCCGGAATTAGTTAGTATTTTTAATGACTACCGGGTATTTTTTTACATTAAGACATTCTGGTGAACAAAAAAGGTAGGTATTTGTTTACCAAATGGCATAATCGGCAACCTTGTGAACAAAAAGGGGGTGTTTTTGTTCACAAGATGGCAAAAAATGAGTTCTGGGGTACAAAAATGGCCAATTATGTTCACCAGACAACCAAAAACGGCTTCTGGTGAACAAAAAAGGTAGGTATTTGTTTACCAAATGGCATAATCGGCAACCTTGTGAACAAAAAGGGGGTGTTTTTGTTCACCAGATGGCAAAAAATGAGTTCTGGGGTACAAAAATGGCCAATTATGTTCACCAGACAACCAAAAACGGCTTCTGGTGAACAAAAACCTGGGTATTTTGTGCACCAGATAGCTAAATCAGAACAAACTGCCGCTTTCGTCGGGGTTGTACTTGCGCTGGACCAGGTAGGCTTCCATGCCCAGGTGCTGGTAGGCCAGTTCGGTGGCTACGCGGCCGCGCTGGGTGCGAATGATGAAGCCTTCCTTGATAAGGAAAGGTTCGTAGACCTCCTCCAGGGTGCCCGCGTCTTCGCTCACAGAGGTAGCCAGCGTGCCGATTCCCACAGGACCGCCCTTGAAAGTAAGGATGAGCGTACGGAGTATCTTATTGTCAATGGCATCCAGGCCGCGCTTGTCAATCTTGAGTTTATTAAGGGCAAAGCGCGTAATCTCCAGGTTAATGCGTCCGTCGCCCAGCACCTGGGCAAAGTCCCGTACGCGCTTGAGGAGCGCATTGGCGATACGCGCCGTGCCGCGGCTGCGCAGGGCAATCTCGTAGGCGGCATCGTCGTCAATATCCAGCGAAAGGATGCGGGCGCTGCGCAGGACAATCTTCTTCAAATCCTCCGTATCGTAATACTCCAGCGCACAATTAATGCCGAAGCGGTCCCGCAGCGGCGCCGTCAAAAGACCGCTGCGCGTAGTGGCCCCAACCAGCGTAAAAGGATTCAGGGAAATGCGCACCGAGCGGGCCCCAGGCCCTTTGTCTATCATGATATCAATCACGTAATCCTCCATGGCCGAGTAGAGATACTCCTCCACCTCAGGGGAAAGCCGGTGAATCTCGTCGATAAACAGTACATCGCCCTGTTCCAGCGAAGTGAGCAGGCCCGCCAAATCCCCGGGCTTGTCCAGCACCGGGCCGCTGGTTACCTTCATATTCACCCCCATCTCGTTGGCTATGATGTGGGCCAGCGTAGTTTTACCCAGGCCGGGAGGACCGTGAAACAGGACATGGTCCAACGCCTCTCCGCGAAGCTTGGCAGCCTTTATATATATAGAAAGGTTAGAAACGATTTCCTTCTGTCCCGTGAAATCATCCAGGCCCTGCGGCCTGATAATTCCGTCAAATTCACTATCTTTGCGGTCTACTGTACTGTGCGGGTCGAATTCACTCATGGCGGGTTCGGTTCAATTCAGATACAAATATAGTTTTTTTATTTTTAAGAATAATGGTTTTTATACAGCTGTTAATAAGTTGATAACTATTAATAACTTATTGATTACCATTATTTTAAAAGAAAAAATAAGTATTGAAAACCCGTTTATTTTGTGTGGATGGAATGTGGATGGTTCAAGCGCCCCGTAAAGGCAGTTTTATCCACTGAGTTATTAACTGGGTTATAAACAGGTTTTCAACAGGGAAAAGGCCGCGAATGTTGATAAGCGAAAAAAGCGCCCTGCTCCTGCAGAATGAGCTTCAAAAAAGGGAAGAAGTCTTCTGCAGCGGGCTATTCTTGTCGGCACGCTGGGCTGTTCTGTCCCAAGCAGCCACCCAAAACATCCACCTGATTGTCCTTCCCACCCGCGAAGCCGCCGAGTATTGCACCGCCGACTTATATAATATGGTAGAGGGCGACTGCGTATTCTTTTTACCGGAAAGCGGAAAGAATGTAGAGCGCAGCAACTACAAGTCTTCCCTGGGTGTGCAGCGTACCGCCGCCGTGGGCCAGATAATGAATTATCAGGAAGGACGCTTATTCCTGGTTAGTTACCCTGAGGCTCTGGAAGAAAAGGTGCCGGCTGCAAAAGAGCTGTCATCGGCCCTGCTTAGCTTAAAGGAAGGAGAAACCATTTCCTACGAGGACCTGCGTTCCAGGCTAGTGGAGAAGGGTTTTGAGAAGGTAGACTTTGTATCGGCGCCGGGGCAATACGCCATCCGCGGAGCCGTCATAGACATTTTCTCCTATTCGCTGGAAAAACCCTATCGCATCAGCTTCTTCGGCAACGAAATAGAGAAAATCCACCTCTTCGACTGCAATACCCAGCTCTCTGTGGGCCAGGTGCAACAGGCCGATATCTACTCGGACATAGCCGCCGGCGGAGGTGCGGGCGAAGTGAGCCTGCTAAGCCTCCTTCCCCAGGATGCCACCGTATGGCTGGATTCGTCGGACATGTACAAAGAGCGGGAATTCTTTCCTACCCTCAACGGATTCAAGCACGTTTATCTGGATATTCCCCTGCAGCGGGAGGGCGTAGATGCCATTCGTTTTAACATAGCGCCCCAGCCGGTTTTTAACAAGAACTTCGAACTCCTCATTTCGGACATCCGGTCTCGCCTGGAAAGCGGATATAAGGTATACATCCTGGGAGAAAAAGAATCCCAACTGGAACGCCTGCGCTCCATTATGCTCCAGGACGAGCATGCCCTGTTGCCGGAATTCATCAAGGAAAAGAATTTCCATTCCGGCTTCATAGACCATGAGAGTAAGGTTTGCTGCTACACCGACCACGAGATCTTTGACCGATTCCACCGCGTACGCATGCGCCGGACGGTAGAAAAGAGTGAGCAGCTTACCCTGAACGACCTCAGCGCTTTCCACCTGGGCGACTATGTGGTGCACATCGACCACGGCGTGGGTATCTTCGGCGGCCTGGTAAAAATGACCGACGACAAAGGCCGGAGCCACGAGGTGGTAAAACTCATGTACGGCGGCTCCGACGTAGTGTTTGTATCGGTCCATTCCCTGCACAAGATTTCCCGCTTCCGTTCCAAGGAAGGCGAGCCGCCGCGCATCAATAAACTGGGGTCCAAGACCTGGCAGAACCTCAAGACGGCGGCCAAGTCCCGCGTCAAGGATATCGCCAAGGAACTCATCCAGCTGTATGCCCGCCGGAAGGCGTCCACGGGCTTTGCCTTCTCCCACGACACTTATCTGCAGGAGGAGTTGGAATCGTCCTTCATGTACGAGGATACCCCCGACCAGGAGCGCGCCACCAAAGCTGTTAAGGAGGATATGGAGGACACCTGCCCCATGGACCGCCTCGTTTGCGGCGATGTGGGCTTCGGCAAAACGGAAATCGCCATTCGGGCGGCCTTCAAGGCGGTAAGCGACTCCAAGCAGGTGGCGGTGCTGGTTCCTACCACCATCCTCAGTCTTCAGCATTACGAGACCTTCCGCACCCGCCTCCAGAATCTCCCCTGCACGGTGGAATACGTGAGCCGATTACGCTCGGCCAAGCAAATCACCGACATCAAAAAGCGGCTCAAGGAGGGCAGTATCGACATCCTCATCGGCACGCACAAAATCCTGGGCGGCGGCTTTGAATTCAAGGATCTGGGTCTGCTGGTTATTGACGAGGAGCAAAAGTTCGGCGTCAGTGCCAAGGAAAAGCTGCGCCAGCTCAAGCATTCGGTGGATACCCTCACCCTTACGGCCACCCCCATTCCCCGTACGCTGCAGTTTTCCCTGCTGGGCGCGCGCGACCTTTCCATTATCCAGACTCCCCCGCCCAACCGCATCCCCATCCAGACCGAGATTATCCTCTTCGACGAGCGGGAAATCAAGAGCATCATCAATTACGAGCTCAACCGCGGCGGACAAATCTTCTTCCTGCACAATAAGGTGGAGGAACTGCCGGCCATCGAGGACATCCTGCACCGTCTGGTACCCGATATGAAAATTTGCGTGACCCACGGTCAAATGGAATCCAAAAATCTGGAAGACCGCATGCTGGCCTTCATTCGCGGCGACTATGACCTCCTTCTTTGCACCACCATCATCGAGAACGGCCTGGATATTCCCAATGCCAACACCATCCTGGTAAACCAGGCCCAGAATATCGGCCTCAGTGACCTGCATCAGCTGCGGGGCCGAGTAGGCCGCTCCAACAAAAAGGCTTTCTGTTATCTCATTGTTCCGCCGCTGGTTACCCTCACCGATGAAGCTCGCCGCAGGCTGCGCGCCATAGAGGAATTCAGCGACCTGGGCAGTGGCTTCAACATTGCCATGCAGGACCTGGATATCCGCGGTGCCGGCAATCTGCTGGGCGCCGAGCAAAGCGGTTTCATCTCGGATATGGGCTATGAAACCTACCAGAAGATTCTCTCCGAGGCTATGGAGGAACTGGGCGTAGAAACCGGCGCCAGCATTAGCCGCGCTTCCCAGGAAAAGTTTGTAGACGACTGCACCATAGAAACCGACCAACCAGCCTTTATCCCGGACGATTACATAGATATTACGGCCGAAAAAATCCGTATCTACAAAATGCTGGACGCCCTTACCGACGACCGCGAGATAGACCGCCTGGCTGCCCAGATAGAGGACCGCTTCGGCACCCTGCCGCAGGAGGTAAAAAACCTGCTGCAGGTGGTTAAAATAAGGAATTTGGGCTCAATTACGGGCTTTGAGAAGATCATAGTGAAAAACGGCATGCAAATCATGTTCTTTGTGAGCAATCCGCTGTCGCACTACTATCAGTCCAAGCAGTTCGAGAAAGTGCTCTCCCGCGTGAACGAGAATCCCACTCTCTTCAAATTCAACCAGGACGGCGGGCGCCTCCGCACGGTTTCCCGGGGCGTGGATTCCCTGGAGAAGGCCCTCCGGATTTTGAAAAAACTGCAATAATTGCTACATTTGCAGGCTATGTCCAATCTGCTCATAGAAATAGGAAACACCGCGCTCAAGGCCGCCTGGTCGGACAGGATGACACTGGGAAAAACTTTCCGGTATCAGGGGGAGAAGTATATGGACTTCATCCTTTCCCTCACCCGTAAGGAAAAGCCCGCCGTAATGGTAGTTTCCAGCGTTATCCCTCTTCAGGATTCCGATATCACCACCCTAAAGGCCGAATGCGGCTCCCTGGTGGTGTTAGACCGCAATCACAAGGAAGCACTCTTGAGCCATGGACTGCCCACTTATCTCTCCTACGACCGTGCCGCCTCCATCCTGGCCGCCCGCTATCTGTTCCGTGGCCGCGGCTGCACCATCGTAGACTTTGGCACCACTCTCTCCATAGATTTTACCGCCGAGGACGGGTCCTACAGGGGAGGCAATATTTCCCTGGGATGCCGTACGCGCTTCAAGGCGCTCAACCGCTATTCGCGTTCCCTGCCGCTGGTGGATATTTCCCAGAATCCGGAGGAAATCGGCCTGTCAGAAAGCGAGTCCATGGAGAGCGGAGTGGTTTCAGGCATCAAATTTGAAATCGAAGGCTACCTGGCTCTTTATCCGGGCAACATCGCCGTATTTACCGGCGGCGACGCCAATTATTTTGCAAAACGGATGAAAAGTTCCATCTTTGTAATTTGTAACCTGGTTTTGATGGGTTTGGCATTAATGGCAGACGAGTATGCTCAGAGTATGCAAAAATAGCTTGGTAGCGGCGTTGTTACTGCTGGTCTCGGCCTGGGGCGCAAAGGCTCAGGACGGCACTTTTGCAGGTTATTCCCCTTATTCTTCCTTTGGCGTGGGCCAGTTCCATTCCGTGGGAACTTCCTGGAATAAAGGAATGGGCGGCATTGGTATAGCAGCCCGTAACAACCGCTTTATCAATATCCTGAATCCCGCTTCGGTTACCGCCCGCGATACCCTCTCCTTTATGTCCGATTTTGGGCTTAAAGGGCGCATCTCCCTATTTCATGAGGGCGATAAAAAGGGCTTGAATACCACCTTCAACATAGACGATTTTGTTATTTCCTTCCCCATGTGGAATCATACCGCCTTCATGCTGGGCCTTACGCCCATGACAGACGTGGGATACAATATCGCCTACCAGACAATCGATCTTACTACCGGAAAGGAATCTTTCTCTTCTACGGGTAAAGGTGGCTTGTATCAGCTTTTTGGAGCCGCCGCCGTTACGCTTTGGAACCGGCTTTCCCTGGGTGTTCAGGTGAACTATTGCTTTGGCAACATCGATAAGTACTCGGCCTGGCAGGCCAGCAAAACCGCCTATCAGGCTTTCGACTACGGCGATTCCCTGCAGGTGAACAACGTGAACGTGAAATTCGGCCTGCAGTATGAACAACCGCTTTCTACCACCTCCAAACTCACCCTGGGTGCCACCTATCGCCTTTCCACGCCCATTTTCGGCCATGCCATCTATTATCAGACCCTGGGCAGTTATCACAGGGAACGCAACTCCGAGGATCTTTCTGGCCTTCGCATGGGAGATGAACTGGGTGTAGGTTTGAGTTACCGCAAAGCCGATATCTGGAGCATAGAGGTAGACTATACCCGCTCCAACTGGGCAAACAGCGGCTTTGAGAACGTGCGTGGCTTCTCTACCAAGGGAGATATACTTTTTGCTTCCTCTGTAGGCCAGTCGGTGCGTATCGGCGGTGAATGGACGCCCAACCGCAACGACATCCGCTATTTCATGCGCCGGTGTACGTACCGGGCAGGCGCCTATTGGGACCGTTCCTATTATACGGTAGCCGGTTCGCACGTAGATGCCATTGGTATTACCATAGGTATGACCGTTCCCGTATTCCGCTGGTATAACGGTATTTCCGTGAGCCTGGAAGCCGGTCGCCGGGGCCTTCAAGCCTCTCAAATCAAGGAAAATTACTTTGGTTTTTCGGTGGGGATGAACGTCTTTGACATCTGGTTCCAGAAACCCAAGTATGAGTAATTGGTACAATAGTTGAAAAACAAGTCCTGAACTGACAATTAAAAATTCTGACAATATGAAAAGATTAACCTTCATCGCAGTCGCATTCCTGGCCATCTTCGCAGGCCAGAGCCTGTTTGCCCAGGGTTCCAAGTATGGACACGGCGCCGACAGTGCAGAGTGCATCAAGTACCTCTCCTACTACACGGAGTATTACAAGCAGAAAAATTACGAGTCGGCCCTGCCCAACTGGCGCAAGGCCTATGCCGTTTGCCCGGCTACAGCATCGCAGAACATGTTCATTCACGGCACCACGCTCATGACCAATCTCTATAAGAAGACCAAGGACGCCGCTGCCCGTGAAGCCATTGTAGATACCATCCTCACCCTCCAGGACCAGCGTATGGCCACCTATCCCAAAAAGAAAGTGGACATCCTTAACAATAAGGGCCAGTACATGATCAACTATAGGGGTTCCGATGCCGCCTACATCTACAAGAACTTGTCTCCCATTGTGGATGAACTGGGTGCCAAGGCCAACGGTTCCCTCATGGTAAATCTCCTGCAGAGTGCCATCACCCTCTATCGTGAGAACCAGCTCAGCACGGACGAAGTCATTGCCATGTACGAGAAAGTATCGGCCAACCTGGAAGGCGCTACCGCCAAGAACGACACCGAGGCCGAGGAGAACGCCAAGGTAAAGGCTACTATCGAGTCCATCTTCGCCGACAGCAAAGTGGCTTCCTGCGAGAACCTCATCGCCATCTTCGGCCCCCGCTTCGAGGCCGATCCCAACAACCAGACACTGGTTACCAAGATTGTCAAGCTCATGAGCAGCGCCGAGGATTGCGCCAACAATGACCTCTACCTCAAGGCTGTTACCTCTATGTACAAGTCTGAACCTTCGGCCCGCAGCGCCTACTTCCTTTATCGTCTGAACGCCGCCCGCGACAACGTTGCCGATGCCGGCCGTTATCTGGAGGAGGCCATCTCCTACCCCGACGCCGACGATGCCACCAAGGCCCAGTACTACTATGAACTGGCCCTGTTCGCCTATAAGAACAGCATGAAGAGCAAGGCCAACGAAGCTGCCCGCAAGGCTGTGGAACTGGATTGCGGTTATGCCGGAAAGTCCTACATGATTTTGGGTAACCTCTGGGCTTCGGCTACCTGCGAGAGCGTAGAGAACAAGTGGGCTCGCTACTGGGCTGCCACCGATTACTACCAGAAGGCCCGCAACGCCGATCCTTCCCTGGCCGACGAAGCCGCCTCTTCCATCGCTTCCGTGAGCCGCTACTATCCCGAAGCCGCCGAGGCCTTCATGTATGACCTCAGCGCCGGACAAAGCTACACGGTTTCCTGCAGCGGTATGTCTGCCTCTACCACCGTACGTGTAAACCGCTAGTGAAACTGCGCCGCATATTTATGACGATGGCAACCGCTCTGGCGGTTGCTTTCGTCGTATATTCCTGCAAAAGCAATTTGAAGGAGGCCGAGAAACTAGACCTGAACGTAACCCCGCTGCAGGTAGTGGACAGCATGTTCTTCCTTCAGTCAGAGAATGGCCGGCTCAAAATGCGCGTGGAGGCGCCCCGCATGGAGGCCTACGAGCATGATACCCTGTCCTACGACCTCTTCCCTAACGGAATCCGCGTGTACGGGTACGGCGATGACGGTTTGTTGGAAACCACCATCGTCTCGGAAAAGGCCCGGCACGACAAATACCCCGACAAAACCAAGGAAAAGTGGTCGGCCTTTGGCAATGTGGTTATCCATAATATCCTTAAGCAGGAGACCATGGAAACCGACACTATCTATTGGGACAGCAAGGCCCACGAGATATGGACCGACTGCTACATAAAGATGTATTCCCCCGACGGTTTCATGCAGGGCTACGGCATGCGCTCCGACGAAATGGCCCGCAACGCCATTCTCATGCACCCCTTCGACAACTACTTTGTAGAGCAGGACAGCACTAAGGTTGTGATAGATACGGTGAATTTTATAGGGCCTCTGTTAAAAAAATAGTGGTTAATTAGAAGAAAATTCGTATTTTTGCAGCCCTTATAGAGTAATTATTAAAAATTTAACATACAATGGCAGCTCTTGAGACTATCAGAACTAAATTTGGCATTGGTGCATCCCTCATCATTGCCTTCGGTCTGTTACTCTTCCTTGTGAACCCGTCCGACATCATCCAGACCATCCAGTCTGCTTCTTCCAAGTACGATGTCGGCAAAATCAACGGTAAGTCCGTTTCCTATACAGACTTCGATCAGGAGGTAAAGCAATTCTCCGACGTGCGTGAGATGATCACCGGTCAGTCGGCCTCCAGCGAGCAGGCACAGCGTCAGACCCGTGAACTCGCCTGGAACAACCTGGTAGAGCGCTATCTGCTTGTCCCCACCATCCAGAAGGCTGGTATCCGCGTGGGTCAGCAGGAGCAAATCGACCTGTTTGTTGGCGACAATGTGTCCCCTGTGGTGCTCTCCACCGGCATGTTCATGGACGAGGATGGCAACTACTCCCCGGCCCTGGTGCGTGAGTTCCTGGAGAATGTATCTTCCGACGAAAGCGGCCGCGGCCTGCTGCTTCGCAATTACCTCCAGAACGCCGTCCGTTCCAACCGTTACACGGAGAAGTACACCAGCCTGTTCACCGCCGCTTCTTATGTGAATTCCCTGGAGCAGAAGAACGCTGTGGCCGAGAACAACACTACCGCCCAGGTAGACTTTGTGATGGCTCCCAACACCTACTTCCCGGAAGATTCCACCGTGGTGGTTTCCAGCGCCGAGATTAAGAAGTTCTACGACAACCATAAGGAGAACTACAAGCAAAAGGCCACCCGCGACATTGAGTATGCCGTATTCGAGGTAAAGCCCTCAGCCTCCGACGTTAACGCCGAGAACGAGAACTTCGTAGCCCTCTACGATGAATTCGCCGGCACCGACAACGTGCGTGCCTTCCTGCAGCGCAACAGCGACCGCCAGTGGACAGACCGTTGGTACAAGGACGGCGAACTCCGCAGCGTGAACAAGGACGTAGACGCCTTCGTTACCGCCAACAAGAGCGGGGTTTCCCCCATCTACCAGAGCGGCAACAACTTCTACGCCGCCCGCATCATGGAACTGGCCAACGTACCTGACTCTGTGTATGTGCGCCACATCATGCTGCAGGGTGCCGATGCCCGTCACACCGCCGACAGCCTGCTCACCGTAGTGAACAAGAGCAACTTCTCTACCCTGGCCACCCTGTACTCCCTGGATAAGGGCAATGCCGCCGACGGCGAGCAGGGCAATCTGGGCTGGATGACCCAGAACGCCATTATCCCCGGCTTCGAGCCCGTGCTCAACGCCCAGGTGGGCAAGCCTTTCGTCATCACCACCCAGTATGGCGTACACGTAGTGGAGGTTGTCAAGACCACCGCTCCCGTAGCCAAGAAGAAAGTGGCAGTGTTCGAGAAAGCCGCCCTGCCCAGCAAGGAAACCTATGCCGCCACCTACAACAAGGCCAACCAACTGGCCGTGAAGGCTAACGGCAAGTACGCCAGCTACAAGGCCGCCTGCGACTCTACCGGCACCTATTCCCGCAGCCTCACCGTGAACGAGGGCACCGATACTTACGGTTCCATCGGCCACGCCAAGGAAGTAACCCGCTGGGCCTTTGACAACAAGCCCGGCAAGGCTTCCTCCATCATTACCGTAGATAACAACTACTTCTTTGTGCTTGCCGTTAAGGAAGCCCACAAGGAAGGTTATGCCAAACTGGACGAGGTTAAGGACGGTATCCGCAGCCAGCTCTATCGTGAGAAATATGCCCAGAAGCATGCTCAGGATGTGGCCGCTCAAATCGAGGGTCTCTCCAATCTGGAGGCTGTAGCCGAGAAGTTGGGTACCACCGTTTCTTCCCTCTCCGACGTCACCTTCTCCACCAACTCCGCTCCCAGCACAGAGCCTGCCTTCATAGGTGCTGTGGCTGCCGCCCGGGAAGGTGCCCTTACCGGTCCAGTTGCCGGTGTCATGGGTGCCTATGTGCTGCAGGTGAACGGCCGCGAGACCGGAGCCTACTACACCGAGGATGACGCCAAGGCCGCCCAGATCCGCATTGACGGCTACCACGCCCAAATGCTCTTCCCGCTCATGATGGAAGGCAAAGTGGACGACAACCGTGCCCGTTTCTATTAATAGAAAAGCAACATGGCTTTAAAGTGTGGAATAGTAGGCTTGCCCAATGTGGGCAAGTCTACTTTATTTAATTGCGTGAGCTCCGGGAAGGCCCAGAGTGCCAATTTCCCGTTCTGTACCATCGACCCCAACGTGGGTTCTACCAACGTGCCCGACAAACGGCTGGAGGTTCTTACCGAGATTTGCCAGCCCAAGCGCACCATTCCTGCCACGGTAGAAATCGTGGATATTGCAGGCCTGGTAAAGGGCGCTTCCAAAGGTGAAGGCCTGGGCAACCAGTTCCTGGCCAACATCCGTGAAACCGACGCCATCCTGCACGTGCTTCGCTGCTTTGACGACGGCAACATTGTGCACGTAGACGGTTCCGTGGACCCGGTCCGGGATAAGGAAGTGGTAGACACCGAGCTCCAGATCAAGGACCTGGAGACCGTAGAAAACCGCATCAAGAAGGTAGAGAAAATGGCCACCACCGGCGGTGACAAAGAGGCCAAAAAACTCCTGGCCCTCTTGCTCCGCTACAAGGAAGTGCTCCTGCAGGGCAAGAACTGCCGCAGCGTGGAGCCCGAGAATGCCGAGGAAGCCCAGATGGCCAAGGACCTGTACCTGCTCACCAACAAGCCGGTGCTCTATGTGTGCAACGTAGACGAGGCATCGGCCGCCACGGGTAACGCCTATGTAGACGCCGTAAAGGCCTCGGTAGCAGGGGAGAACGCCCAGATTCTCACGATTGCCGCCAAAACCGAGGCCGAAATTGCCGAAATCGAGGAGTACGAAGACCGCCAGATGTTCCTGGAAGAGATGGGTCTGCAGGAGAGTGGCGTAGTGCGCCTCATCCAGAGCGCCTACAAACTGCTGGGCCTGCGCACCTTCTTCACGGCCGGCGCCGATGAGTGCCGCGCCTGGACCATCGTGGCCGGGGATAAGGCGCCCCGCGCCGCCGGCGTTATCCACACCGATTTTGAGCGCGGTTTTATCCGTGCCGAGGTTATCAAGTACGAGGACTTTGTAGAATACAAGACCGAGGCCGCTGTACGTGCCGCCGGCAAGATGGGCATCGAAGGAAAGGATTACGTAGTACAGGACGGTGACATCATGCACTTCCTGTTCAACGTCTAATGATTCTGAGCGTACTCGAAGAATCTTTCTATCGGCACGTCTTTTAGAACGACGTTCTTCTCCTCATCCAGGAGGTACAGCGACGGAATGGCCCTTACGTTATAAATAAGTTCTGTCCTTATGGTATAGGAAGGGTCGTAGCCATTGATCCAGCGCGTGGGAAAGTTTCCTGCGCGCTTTTTCCAATCCTCTATTTCCTGGTCAATGTAGATATCCACCACCTTGAGGTTGCCACTGTCTATGAGGGCGTCCATTTCAGGGCTCTCGCTCATTTGTTCCATGAGCTCGCGGCAGGCGGTGCAGTCCGGGTTGCCAAAGATGAGCAGGATCTGTTGCGCCTTGATACTGTAGAGGGTGCGCTTGCGGCCCTTGGTATCGATGAAAGTGAAATCGGCCGCTGGTGTGCCGATGCGGTTTTTCTCGCAGTTGGCGGTGTCCCAGGCATAGCCCATGCGGTAGCTGGCGTCTATGAGGTCGCTTTGGGACAGGGCGCGAACAAAGGGGAGGTACAGGTCCTCGCTGCGGTTGGGGGAGTTGGGGTCGTAGAGGTAGTGGGCCACCAGGGCGGCGGTCTGGGGCAGGATGTTACTCTCCGGGTGGGCCCGCTGGAAGGCATCCAGGCGGTTATACAGGGTTTCTACGCTGTGCATGCCGTCCTTTAGGGACACTTCCTGCAGAAGGGTGGTGTATACGCCCATTTGGCGGTCCAGGTTCTCCAGGGAAATGCCGTTTACCGTAAGGGAATCGCAGGCGTATTCCTTATCCGGGTTGGTGAATCGGTCCCAGAAGTGGGCCACCAGCCAGTCCATGCGCTCCTGGGGCTCGGTGAACATGACGGGAATCTCGGCGGCGGGGAAATCCCGCTTGGCAACCGGGGCGTTTTTTTTATTGTTGCGGGGGCCGCAGGACAGCAGAAGGCATAAGGCGGCGGCCAGCAGAAAGCATCTACGCATCATTTTCTTATTTACATACAAAATTACGGTTTTTTCTGTAATTTTGCATGACTCAGACGCCTTACTTGTATGCGCAAAACCTTAGCCGTTCTCCTGGCCCTGTTTACCCTCTCCTGGGGCGCCCGGGCTCAGTTTTACAATAATGGGGAAGACCCCGCCCGCTTTCGCTGGTTCAGTTTGGAATCGGCCCACTACAAGGTAATCTATCCCGTCGGCGCCGATTCCCTGGCCCGCAATTACGCCCGTCTGCTGGAGCAGTACAGGGTGGCCACTGGCCGCAGCATCGGCTATATTCCAGGGGAGAAGACCCGCCGCAAAATGCCTGTGGTGCTGCATACCCATACCCCTTATTCCAATGGGTCGGTGAGTTGGGCGCCCACGCGCATGGACCTCTATACCCTGCCCAACCATTATGGCTCGGACCCTGCCCCCTGGGACATTCAACTGGCTACCCACGAGCCCCGGCACCAGGCGCAAATGTCGTTCGACTTCCTACGGCCCATGGACTGGATTATCGGCGAGTCCTGGCGGCCGGTCTCCTGGTTCCTCTATATCAACCGTACCCTGGGAGAAGGCGATGCCACCGTCACGGAAACGGGCCTGAGCCCCGGAACACGTGCCCGTACGGCCGATTTTCTCAACTATTACCGCGTGGCGTTTGACCAGGGTGACTTCCGTTCCTGGAACCAGTGGCGCTGGGGCTCCTATAAAAAGTATACCCCCGATTTATATACGGTGGGCTACCTGACGGTGGCGGGTACTCGCTATCTGTACAGCCGTCCGCTCATTATGCAGGAAATGCTGCAGGATTCCCGCAAGCACCCCTGGCGTTTTTCCATTAACAACTTCCGCTATCAGCAGCGCCTCTCGTCAGGGAAAAAGTTCAGGCATGCCTTCCCGGATATCATGGCCGCTTTTAACGATATTTGGCAGGCCGAAGCCGATGCCCGCGCTCCCTACACCCCTACGGAGCAGGTTACCCGGGAGGAGTCTTTCCCGGTGGAGTATGCCTCGCCCGTAGAGCATCTGGGCGCGGTTTATCTGCTGCGATCGGGCTATCTGCGGGCCAACGAACTGGGTTATTTGGATGGTAACGGCGAGTTCTGCCATCTGCACAGTTTCGGCTCCCATACTTCCTCCCTTTTCCCGGAACCCGTGCTGGGGCGTCTCTATTGGTCTGAAACCCTTCCCGATCCCCGCTGGGAGATGGCCGGCCGCTCGGTAATCCGCTATATGGATTTCCTTAAGGGGAAAGTGCGCACGCTCACTCGCAAGGGACGCTATTACAATCCGCAGCCTTCCCCCGACGGGCTCTCGCTGTCGGTGGTGTCGGCCCCGTATGAGGGCGGTTCCCGGATAGATATCATCAGCAGCAAGAACGGCTCTGTGCTTCGCCGGATTGTTATGCCCTCTGGCCTCCAGGCCACGGAAACGGCCTGGATGGGGAACACCCTGTACGTGTGCGCTGTCTCGGAAGGAGGCTATGGTATCTATCAGGTGGCGCCCGACAACAGCCTCCGGGAAGTGCTGGCCCCTACCATCCAAAAGGTGGTGAATCTGGGGAGCGGAGAGGATTATATCGAATGGGTTAGCGACAGGGATGGTTCCAACGCTTTGTACCATTATTTCCCGGCCACCGGCCAGCTCCTGCAAATGACCAGCACCCGTTTCGGCGCCACCGACTTTTGCGAGACCGATGACCATCTGTACATGGTTTCACAAACGCGCAAAGGCGCCATGGTATTCCGTACGCCGTTGGATTCCCTGCGTCCCCGCCCGGTGCAGTTTGCCGATATTCATCACTATAAGGTGGAGGATGTGATAACCAGCCAGGAGAGCGCCCTGGGGCCGGCTGTAGACCCGCAGCCGGTAGATCTCTCCCAGCCCAAACGCTATTACAAGCTGCCGCACGCGCTTCGTTTCCATAGCTGGGCGCCGCTCTATGTCAATTATGATGCGGTAAAGGAACAGACCATGGACTTTACCTATGAGACCGCTTCGCTGGGTGCCTCGGTATTCTTCCAGAATACGCTGGGTTCCATTTCGGGCATGGTGGGCTATGGGGCGCACAAGGATCCGGAGAATGCGTCCATCTGGCGCCATTCCCTGCACGCCAAGCTGGAGCTGCGCTGCTGGTACCCCGTCATCGAAGCCTCCATTGACTTCAACGACAGCGGATCGGCGCAGTATACCTTGCAGGAAAAGCAGCAGGGGAGTCAGCTGTCGCTTTACCGGCAAGTCCGTACCATGGACAGCCGGCCGCTGGTATCGGCCTCCTTCAAGGCTTATGTGCCCCTTTCTTTCTCCTCTGGCGGCATTAATTTTGGCGTGACGCCGCAGGTGAAATATTCGGTTTCCAACAACCTTTTCTCCCTGTCTCCAGTAGAGATTCTTTCGGTGGCGGCGCTCGATGAGGGCGATGTAGTCTGGCACGATATCCATCTCCCGGGCAGTAGTCCCAACAATGTGTATATGCAATGGGCATCGGCCTCCCTGCGTGGTTATGTCATGCGCTCCAGGGCCCAATCGCAGATTTACCCGCGCTGGGGTGTGGGCGCCGAGGTGGGCGGCACTTTGCGTCCAGTCCTTACCCAGTATTTTGCCCCTAACCTCTACGGGTATCTGTATGCCTATTTGCCCGGACTTTGGCGCACGCAGGGGCTCAAACTCTCGGCTATGTATCAGCAGCAGCTTCGTGGCCAGGGTTTGCAGTTTAAAGAACTAGCAGTGAATACGTTGCCGCGCGGCTTCGAGGCTGTGGCCGGCAGCCGGATGGCCATGGCATCGGCCTGGCAGTTCAAATGGACGGCCGACTACGCCATCCCCATGTATTTCGGCGAGATTTCCATGGGCTCCATTGCTTATATCCGCAATTTTGTGCTTACGCCGCACTTTGACAGCACCCACTTCCAGGACGGTCAGCTCTGGAGCACCGGCGCCGACCTGGTGGCCCACTTCGGCAAACTCCTCATGATCCCCTATGAGACCAACCTGGGCGTCTCTTTCTCCTACCTGGGCGGTTCCTGGCTCTCCAAGGCCGGCGTAGAAAAGCCCTATTACGTAGGCCTGGTGTTCAATATCGATATCTAACCGCCCTTCGCCGCCGGTTTTGTTCCCCAGGCGGCAGTTTTTTCCTTCTGGTGCACAAAAATGGCCGGTTTTGTTCACCAGCCGGCAGTTTTTGCCTTCTCGTGCACAAAAATGGCCGGTTTTGTTCCCCAGCCGGCAGTTTTTGCCTTCTGGTGCACAAAAATGGCCGATTTTGTTCCCCAGCCGGCAGTTTTTTCCTTCTGGTGCACAAAAATGGCCGGTTTTGTTCCCCAGGCGGCAGTTTTTTCCTTCTGGTGCACAAAAATGGCCGATTTTGTTCCCCAGGCGGCAGTTTTTTCCTTCTGGTGCACAAAAATGGCCGATTTTGTTCCCCAGCCGGCAGTTTTTGCCTTCTCGTGCACAAAAATGGCCGGTTTTGTTCCCCAACCGCCGTTTTTGTGCTCGGCCTGGTAGGTGTAAAATGTAAATCATTGATTGATAGTGTTTTATAAGAAATCAGTCCGGCAATTAGCCGGACTGAATAATTGTAACGTACAGTGTGTTAATTAGTTACATATCACGCCCTTATGAGAAAAGCAGGGCCGAGACAAAGACCACCAGGATGCCGATGGGCGCAAAATAGCGGATGAGGAAGTAAACAGGCCGGAATAGGTTCCGGTTCTTGGTTCCGCCGTTGGTGAATTCGTCGTAGACATCGGCTTTGGACATCTTCCAGCCGCAGAAGACGGTGAACAGGAATCCGCCCAGGGGCAGCATCCAGTTGGAACAGAGCTTATCCAGGAAATCGAAGAGGTTGTTGCCAAGAATGTGCACGTTAGCCAGCGGGCCGAAGGACAGCGAGCACAGGATACCCACCACCCAGGCAAAGACGGTAATGTACAGCACTGCGCGCCAGCGGGGCAGCTTTTTCTCTTCGCTCAGATAGGCCACACCCACTTCCATCATGGAAATGGCCGATGTGAGTGCGGCAACCAGAATGGTGAGGAAGAAGATGATGGCCACCAGGGCACTGAGCCAGGGAATAGCGGTTCCCATGCGGTTGAAGATGAAGGGCAGGGTCTCAAACACCAGACCGGGGCCGGTACCGGGAGCGATGCCTGCAGCAAAGACGGCCGGCATAATGGCAAAGCCCGCCAGGATGGCAAAGAAGAGGTCCGATGCCGCCGTCGCTACGCCGGAGGTGAGGATGTTTTCATCGGCGCGGATGTAGGAGGCATAGGTGAGGATGGTGCCCACGCCCAACGACAGGGAAAAGAAGGCCTGGCCCAGGGCCGCCGCTGCAGCTTGGGCGCTCAGTTTGGAGAAATCGGGCTTTACCAGGTAGGCTATACCTTTCCCGGCGCCGGGCAGGGACAGCGAGTAAAACACCAGCACAATCACCAGTACAAACAACACGGGCATGCAGATTTTGGTAAAGGTCTCGATGCCTTTTTTGACGCCGCCCAGCACGATACCCGCCACCAGCGCAATGAAGAGGGTGTGCGCAATGATGGGCTCCCAAACAGAGGAAATAAAATGGCCGAAAAAGCCGTCGATGCGGGCGTCTGGGCCCGTAAAATCAAAGGCCAGCGACTTAAAGAGGTACTCCACCGACCAGCCGCCCACCACGGAATAGTAGCTCAGGATAATGATGGGGGACAGCACGGTAAGCAGTCCCAGCCAGCGCCAGCCGGTTCCGGGCGCCAGCTTTTGCATGGAGCCGAAGGTGTCGGCGCGGCCCCGTCGGCCGATGATGGATTCGGCAAAAAAGATGGGCAGCGCCAGCACAAAACAGGCCACCAGATATACTACGATGAAGGCCGCTCCGCCGTATTCGCCCACCATGTAGGGGAAGCGCCAGATGTTGCCCAGGCCGATGGCACTGCCGGCCATAGCCATAATCACCGCAAAGCGGCTGCCGAAGTTTTCGCGCGGGGTCATATCACCGAGGTAATGAGCAGGACCAGGATGCCGATGGGCGCTACGTAGCGGATAAGCACGGCCACAATGGGGAAGAACTTGATATTGATGCGTTTGGCGCCGGCGTTGGTGAGTTCTTTGAACAGCACTTTTCGGGGAATGACCCAGCCGGCGATGATGACGCTGATGAGCCCGCCAATGACCAGGAGGCCGTTGGAGGCAATGGTATCGGCCAGTTCAAAGAGGTTCATGCCAAAGAGTTGCATCCCGGCCAGCGGGCCGAAGGACAGGGAGCACAGCGCGCCGAACACGCCGCAGCAGGCAAAGAGCAGCACGCAGGCCCAGCCCCGCTTCATGCCTTTTTCCTCGGTCAGGTAGGCTACGCCCACCTCGATGAGGGAGATAGACGAGGTAAGCGCCGCGATGAATACGGTCAGGAAGAAGAGGATGGCGGCGATGGCGCTGAATACAGGCATATGCAGGCCCATCTGCGAGAAGATGTAGGGCAGGGTGTCAAAGATGAGCCCGGGGCCCGACGAAGGCTCGATGCCCGCGGCAAACACGGCCGGCATGATGGCAAAGCCCGCCAGATAGGCAAACAACAGGTCGCTGATGGAGGTGCCCAGGCTGGTAACCATCAGATTCTCGGACTTGTTGATGTAGGACGAGTAGGTGATGACAATGCCCATGCCCAGTGACAGCGAGTAGAAGGATTGCCCCAGCGCATCGATGAAAGTGTGGGGTGTGACCTTGGAGAAGTCCGGCTTGACCAGATAGGAAACGCCCTCCCCCGCGCCCGGCAGCGTGACGGCATAGATGGCGATGACCACAATCAGGATAAACAGCACCGGAATGCTGTATTTGCTGAATTTCTCGATGCCCGACTTGACGCCAAACGCCACGATGACAACGGTGGCCATCAGGAAGACAATGTGGCACAGGATGGGCTTATAGGTTTGGGACAGCAGGGCTTCGAACTGCCCGCTCATGAGCTCCGGGCTGCTTTGGGTGAACTGCAGCTTGCAGGACTGGATCAGGTATTCCAGCGACCAGCCGCCCACCACCGAGTAGTAGGACACAATCCACAGGGGGGTAATGATGGAAAGCATGCCCAGCCAGCGGCCGGCGCGGCCGGGAACCCAGGCGGCAATGGCGCTGCGGCAGTTGACGCCGCCGTTGCGCCCGATGGCGCTCTCGGCCAGGAAAATGGGTAGGGACAACAGCAGTGAAAAGATGATGTACAGCAGAATGAATACGGCGCCGCCGTTTTGTCCCACCAGATAGGGGAAACGCCAGATATTGCCCAGGCCGATGGCACTGCCGGCCAGGGCCATGATGGCCGTTGTGCGGCCGCCAAATAGATCCCGTTCTTTCATAAGGCTGCAAAGATAGTGAATTCTTGAAAAAATCACTAAATTTGTAGAATGCAAGCATATCTGGATCTCCTTCGTCACATCAGGGAAAACGGCGCCTACAAAGAGGACCGCACCGGAACCGGCACACAAAGCGTGTTCGGTTATCAGATGCGTTTCAACCTCTCCGACGGCTTCCCGCTGCTCACCACCAAAAAGGTGCACCTCAAGTCCATTATTTATGAACTGCTGTGGTTCATTTCCGGCAACACCAATGTGCGCTATCTGCAGGAGCATGGCGTGAGCATTTGGGACGAGTGGGCCGACGAGAACGGTGACCTTGGCCCGGTGTATGGTCATCAGTGGCGCTCCTGGCCGGCCGCCGATGGACGGGTAATCGACCAACTTTCGCAGGTAATCGACCTGATACAGCATAATCCGGACTCCCGCCGCATGCTGGTAACGGCCTGGAATCCCGGTGAGGTAGACAAGATGGCCCTGCCGCCCTGTCACTGCCTGTTCCAGTTTTATGTGGCGGGTGGCAAGCTCTCCTGTCAGCTATATCAGCGCAGCGCCGACGTGTTCCTGGGCGTGCCGTTCAACATTGCCTCGTATGCTTTGTTAACGCTCATGATTGCGCAGGTGTGCGGCCTCCAACCGGGTGAGTTTATTCACACTACCGGCGATACCCATATCTACAAGAATCATTTTGAGCAAGTGGCCTTGCAACTGTCCCGGGAGCCCCGCCCCCTGCCAGTCATGAAGCTCAACCCCAATGTAAAATCCATCTTCGACTTCAAGTTCGAAGACTTCACCCTGGAGGGCTACGACCCCTGGCCCGCCATCAAAGCCCCCGTGGCCGTATAGTATGGAAAAATGTTTAATAGTAGCCGTTGCCGATAACTGGGGCATCGGCATTAAGAACAACCTTCCGTGGCATATTGCGGAAGACTTGAAGTATTTCAAGGAAACCACCCGCGGATACCCTGTCATCATGGGCCGCACCACCTATTTTTCCCTGCCTTCCCGCCCCCTGAAGGGACGTAAGAACATTGTGCTCAACCTGGGTGGCGAGGACATTCCGGAGGCCACCTGTGTCTATTCCTTCGACGAGGCATACAAAGAGGCCGAAGCCACCGGTGCCGGGAAATGCTTCGTCATGGGCGGCGCCTCCGTTTACCGGGCCGCCATGCCTGATATGGACAAACTCTACATCACCCATGTGCACACCGTGCTCACAGAGGCCGATGTCTTCTTTCCAGAGATCGACCCGGCAGTCTGGGAGCGCGAAAGCACCTCCGAAACCCACGTAGATCCAGAAACCGGCTTCTCCTTTGAATTTGTCATCTACCATAAAAAATAGCGCCATGGCCATTACCAAAGAACTTTGGGGCACATCGCCCTGCGGAAAAGAAATCTTCCTCTATACCCTTAAAAACTCCTCCGGCGCCTATGTGCAACTGGGCAGCGTGGGGGCGGCCATCGTTTCGGTGGTGGTCCCGGATAAGGACGGTAAACTGGCCGACGTAGTCATCGGCTACCCGGACCCCCTCTCCTATTTTGCCGATGGCCCCTGCTCGGGCAAGATTCCCGGCCGCTATGCCAACCGCATTGCCAAGGGTAAGTTTACGCTGGACGGCGTGGAGTACACCCTGCCCATCAACAACGGCCCCAACCACCTGCATGGTGGCCCCGATGGTTTCCAGAACAAAGTGTGGGAAAGCCGCATAGAGGGCGATGCCGTGGAATTCATGTACTTCT
The DNA here is from genome assembly GCA_905234285.1 of uncultured Bacteroidales bacterium. GTDB lineage: Bacteria > Bacteroidota > Bacteroidia > Bacteroidales > UBA932 > Cryptobacteroides. The sequence continues at coordinate 69,845 of CAJOHK010000001.1, read as the reverse complement.
CGGAGGACGGCGAGGCCGGCTATCCCGGCAACCTCAAAGTGGTGGCGCACTACAGCTGGGGAGAGGACAATTCCCTCAAGCTGGTCCTCACGGCCGAAACCGACAAGCCCACGGTGGTAAACCTCACCAACCACGTGTATTTTAACCTGGACGGAGAGGGCTCTGTGCTCAATCATCGGCTGGAGCTGAACGCCTCCCAGTGGCTGCCCACCGACGAAACGCTTATCCCGCTGGGCGAGCCCGCCGACGTAGCCGGAACCCCCATGGACTTTGTGGAGGCCAAGCCCATCGGCCAGGATATCCAGGCCGATTTCCCCGCCCTCAAATACGGTAAGGGCTACGACAACTGCTATTTGATTGACGGCGCCATGCCCGGCCAGCTCTCCACGGCCGCCGAGCTGTGGGGCCCCGTCTCTGGCCGTCACCTGGAGGTGCTCACCACCCAGCCGGCCGTGCAGGTGTACACCGGCAACTGGCTCGCCGGCTGCCCCCTCGGCAAAGCTGGACGCAACTATCAGGACTACGATGCCGTAGCCATCGAATGCCAGCACGCCCCGGATTCCCCCAATCAGCCCGGCTTCCCCAGCACCGTGTTACGCCCCGGCGAAGTCCTGGAAGAAGCCATCATCTGGGCCTTTGACGCGTAGGGGCCGATTCTGCCCATGGTGTGTAATCTACTGAGTATCAGCCACTTCCTCTCCACTTCGCGCCATCCCTGTTTAGGTTTTCTTGCCCAACGTCCCACTGACTGGACCGTTGGGCAGGTATTTCGGCCATTTCCATGCCTAACGTCCCATTGTTTGGACCGTTGGACATGCCTGGCTGGCGGTGCGGACACCAAATGGCCGTTTTGGTGTCTCGGCGGGCGTTTTAGTGGCGTGCAGACACGGATTGGGCGTTATGGTGTCCGAGCGCCAACAGCTAGCTGCCAGCCGGAGGTAGGGAATACCCTCACGGGGAACTCCTCTGCGCTTCGCTCCGTTCCGGCCCCTCCCCCTACCCATGTGCGGGGGTGCACATGTCCCCGTGAGGGTATTCCCTACCTCCGGCTCATAAGCGTTGAATGGAAGTGATTGATTGTCAGCAGAATACGCAAAACACCCTGCCGAATAATCGGTAGGGTGTTTTGGCTAAGTTGCTATGAGTGAGCTACTTGCATTCGACGGGAGGGGCGAGGGGCAAGCCCTGCCCTGCCGTAGTCTACGGTTAGATTTGGTAAAAACAACTATCTTTGTGAAAACTCTGAATTATGAAAGCAAAACACATTCTGACCATAGTATGCGCAGTGCTGGGTATGAGCCTGCTGCTGAGTGCTTGTAAGAAAGACTCGGATTTGGTGGGGAAGGATGGCTATTTTGAGGCCGTTGTTGTGTCTGGGAGCAATGGTTATTGACAAGGTGCTTCCCAACAACGCCAAAAAGACCGTACAGTATACCAACGATAATGTCAAAAAGGCGCAGGATGCCTGCCATGAGATTATTTTAAATAACCTCATGTGGGGCTATCCAGACACACAAATTGCGCTGGTTTGGTATGACGCATCCAATAAAGCAAACAACAAGTCGATTCAAACGTGGATGCTTGCCCGCGTAGCGATGTAAAGTCTAGCGAAAAAACTGGTCTATCCAGGCGGCGTCCACCAGGGCGAAGCCTTCGGCGGGCTTTACGGAAGGGTTGCGGCTCAGGATGCCGCGGGCGTCTTCGTACACATTGAAGCCGATGTTCACCACCTGCATCTGGCCGTTCAGGGGGAAGGCCATGACCAAGTCGTTGTCGGCCCCTTCCAGGCGCAGGAAGCGCAGGGCGGCGTCGGCGGCCTCTGGATTCTTGGCGGCCAGTTCCCGGCGCGTAACCCATTTGCACATTTCCAGCACGGTGTCGTCCAGGGCGGCATCGTGGATGTTCACTTTTTCAATGAGGTCGCCCACCTCCCGCACCAGGCGCAGCGTGTAGCCTTCCAGGTCCTTGACGGCATCGGCCACAGCCTTCGGGGGCTGTTCGCTGCCCGGGAGTAGCCAAACCATGAGTTTGGCGTCCGGGTCATGGTACAGCGTCTGGTATTTGGCCAGGTTGCGGTGGCCGCAGTAGGGGCACTCCCACACAAATAAAGAGCCGTCCTTGACCCGGGCTTTGAGGTCCGGATCAAGGGCGACGTTAATGCTTTGACGGACTTCTACCTCCGTCTGTTTACCACAATTGCTACAGCTTGCGAGCGCCATCGCTGATGACAACGTTATAAATCTTGGGAGCGTGGCCGAACTTCTTTTCGAATTCCTTCTTGGCGGCCTCGATGAAGGCGTCGTACAGCTCTTCTTTAACCAGGTTGATGGTGCATCCGCCGAAGCCGCCGCCCATGACGCGGGAGCCGGTGACGTCCATCTTGCGGGCCAGTTTGTTCAGGAAGTCCAGTTCCTCGCAGGAGACTTCGTAGAGTTTGCTCAGGCCGAAGTGGGTCTGATACATCATCTCGCCCACGGTCTCGTAGTCGTCGCGCTCCAGGGCATCGCACACATCCAGCACGCGCTGCACCTCGCCGATTACATACTCGGCCCGGATGAAGTCTTCCTGGGAAATCTTGTCACGTACCTCGTCCAGCCAGATGCGCTTGGCGTCGGAGAGGAAGTCTACCTCCGGGTGGTTGGCCTTGATGGCTGCGGCCGCCTTTTCACAGGATTCCCGGCGCTTGTTGTAGGCGCTGGAGGCCAGCTCGTGCTTGACGCAGGTGTCCAGGAGAACAAGTTTGTAGCCCTTAGGATGGAAGGGGAAGTACTTGTACTCGCCGGTTTTGCAGTTGAGGCGCATCAGGGAGCCTTCCTTGCCGAAGATGGAGGCGAACTGGTCCATGATGCCGCACTTGACGCCGCAGTAATTGTGCTCTGTGCTCTGGCCGATTTTTGCCAGTTCGAACTTGTCGATACCGTTGCCGTTAATCTCGTTGATGGCAAAGGCGAACACGCTCTCCAGCGCGGCCGATGAGCTGAGGCCGGCGCCCAGGGGAACATCGCCGGCAAAAACGGCGTTGAAGCCCTGCACTTTGCCGCCCCGCTTGAGGGTCTCGCGGCATACGCCAAATATATACCAGGCCCAGGACTCTTTGGGTTTATCTTCCTCGTTGAGGCCGAACTCCGTGTATTGGTCAAAGTCTATGGAGAAGAGCTTTACTTTGTCTGTTCCGTTGGGCAGGATGGCGGCCATAATGCCAAAGTTGATGGCACCGGGGAATACATAACCGCCATTGTAGTCCGTGTGCTCGCCAATGAGGTTGATGCGGCCGCTGGACATGTAAAGCTTACCTTCTGTTCCAAACAGAGACTTGAATTTTTCCTGAATCTTAGCTTTCATATAGTTTTGTATTTATTATGTGGCAAAACAGTACGTGTCTTGCAAATATAGTGAATCTTTGCCACAATTAAAAGCCTAGCGCCCCGTGGATGTAAGTTGTTTATATTCAATGTTTTATCTGTTTATCCACCGGCTAAAATGCCTGGGGGTAAATAGTTAATTAGCTCATTATTAATTACTTACATCCACGCCAGGGGGAAGGGTTAGCCAAATGGGGAAATGGTCAGAGACGCCGCCGAGGTAGCGGGGGCCGGAGTAGGTGCGGAGCGGCTTTGTGCCGGCAAAAGACCGGTCCCGGACCTGCAGAAAGGGGATTTCCAGCACCTTCATGGCCGGGTTGCCCAGCGCCGGCGACACAAAGAACAGGTCGATGAGTTCCCATCGGCCCTGATATTTGATGCTGCCGATGCCGGCCCGGTGCAGCGGCTCGCCCAGATTGGTGAGCACCGGCGCCAGCTCCCGGTACAGCGGATTGGCCGGCGTGTCGTTGAAATCGCCCATGGCTACCACCTGTTCCACGCCGGCCGCCAGCAGCGAATCGGCCAAAAACCTAAGCCGCTCCACCGCCACCCTTCGCCGGGCCACCGACACCTGTGCGCCGCCGTATTTGGAAGGGTGATGGTTCACCAGAAACGCGATGGGCTCCCCGCCGGGCCGCTCGAACTCGGCCAGCAATATGTCCCGGGTGCAAAGAACCTCCCGTGAGCGCGTACCGGCCGAATCGGCATACAGGTGGCATGGCTTGGCCCGGATGAACCTTAGTCGGCCTTCCCGGTACAGGAGCGCCACGTCGATGCCCCTGGGATCTGGCGAGTCAAAGTGAACTATCCGGTAATCCAGCTTCCTGAGCGCTGTACTTTGCAGTAGCCGCCTGAGAACAAAAGCATTCTCCACTTCGGCCACGCCAATGGCATCGGGCAATCGGCCCTCCTGGCCCCCGGCCCACAGGATGCCCTTTGCCACTGCGTTGCACTTGGCCTCAAAGCGCTTCCGGGTCCATCGGCGCTCCCCGCGGGAGGAGAATTCGGCCCCGGCCACCGTGGTGGAATCGTTCCGGTAATCGAAAAAATTCTCCAAGTTCCAAAACATCACCCCCAGCGTATCCCCCGGTGAACTGGCTACGGTGTCCCCGGACGGCCCCGCAAGGGCGCTATCGGCCAAAATTGCGGCCACACAGATGCTCAAAACCCACTTCATGCGGCAAAGGTAACCTATCTTTCCGTTTCTCTCTTTTTCGCCGGTCACCCAACTCGCTGTGAATAAGTGATTTACAGAAAAGAAGTCCGGCAAATAGCCGGACTGAATATCAGCAAATGATTGATTATTAGCAACTTAAGTGAACGCGGCAACAAGCCGGCGCTTAGAACACAGGACCAAGCCGGCTACAACACTCAAAGAAAAACACTATATTTGTACGATATAACTCACAGTCTCATGGCAAAGAAGGTGGCAGAAGATACCCCCATGCTCAAGCATTACTTCGAGGTGAAAGCACAACACCCCGAGGCCCTGCTGCTATATAGGGTGGGGGACTTTTACGAGATGTACTCCGACGACGCCATCACCGCCGTGCGGGTCCTGGGCCTGGTCCAGACCAAAAAGTCCAACGGCGACAAAGGCCCCGTGGCCATGGCCGGTTTCCCGCACCATGCCCTGGAGAACTACCTCACCAAACTGGTGCGCGCCGGTTATAAAGTGGCGGTGTGCGACCAGCTGGAGGATCCTAAGTTTGCCAAAAAGCTGGTCAAGCGCGGCATCACCGAGATTGTCACCCCCGGCATTTCCTTTGGGGAAAACATGCTGGAGACCAAGGAAAACAACTTCCTCTGCGGCCTCACCGTAGAAAAGGACCGCTGCGGCGCCGCTTTCCTGGATGTGTCCACCGGCCAGTTCCAGGTGGCGCAGGGTACGCTGGAGTATATCGGCACCCTTGTCGGCTCGCTCAAACCCAAGGAGCTGGTGGTGCAGCGCGGCTACGAAAAAGGTTTCCGGGAGCGCTTCGGCGACATTTATACCACCTCCATCGACGAGTGGGCCTTTGTGTACGATGCCGCCGTGGAGCGCCTCAAGCGCCAGTTGCAGGCCGACAGTCTCAAGGGCTTCGCCGTAGATCCCTACCCGCTGGGCATCTGCAGTGCCGGCGCCCTGTTGGTGTACCTGGAGCAAACCCAGCACACCGGCCTCAGGAACATCTGTACCATCGGCCGCATAGACGAGGCCAAGTTCGTGTGGATGGATAAGTTCACCCTGCGCAACCTGGAGGTGTTTCAAAGCGCCTCCGGGGCCGATGGCGTGTCGCTGGTGCAAACCCTGGACAAATGCTCCAGCCCCATGGGCGCCCGCATGCTGCGAAGCTGGCTGGCCATGCCCATCATGGACCTGAAGGAGCTTAACGCCCGCTATGACCTGGTGGAATACTTCACCGCGCAGCCGGAAATTCTCCTGGACACCCAGATGGACTTGGGCAAGATGGGGGACTTGGAGCGCATCCTGGGCCGGGTGGCTACCGGCAAGGCTCTCCCGCGCGAGGTGGTGCAGCTGGGCCGGGGCCTGGCCCTCACCAGCCCCATCAAGGACCGCCTGCAGGGGAGCGAGGCCGCCGAAAAACTGCTCAAAGGCCTCCGAAACTGCGACAAACTGCTGCAGGAAATCCAGCGCGTGATGGCACCGGAACCCGCCTTGCAAATCGGCAAGGGCCCTGTCATCGCCCCGGGCGTAGACGCCGAACTGGACGAGTTGCGCAGCCTCAGCGCCGGCGGCAAGGACTACCTCCTGCAAATGCAGCAGCGCGAGGCCGAACGCACCGGCATTTCCTCCCTCAAGATAGCCTACAACAACGTTTTTGGCTATTATATAGAGGTTCGCAATGCCTATAAGGACCAGGTTCCGCCGGAGTGGATTCGCAAGCAAACCCTGGTGAACGCCGAGCGTTACATCACCGAGGAACTCAAGGACTACGAGGAAAAAATCCTCACCGCCGAAGACCAGATCTACGCCATCGAGAGTCGACTGTACGCCGATCTTATCGGCAAAATCCAGCAGCAGATTCCGCAGATTCAGGCCAACAGCCGCATTCTGGCCAAGCTGGACGTGCTGGCCGGGTTTGCCGAGCAGGCCCGCGAGCACCATTACTGCCGCCCGCAGATGAACGACGGCAAAGTCCTGGACATCCGTCAGGGCCGCCACCCCGTGATAGAAACGCTCATGCCCGCAGGCGAGGAATACATCCCCAACGACGTCTACCTGGACACCGAGAAGCAGCAGATCATCATCCTCACCGGTCCCAATATGGCGGGTAAATCGGCCCTTCTGCGGCAGACCGCACTCATTGTGCTCATGGCGCAGGCCGGCTCCTTTGTCCCGGCGGCCGAGGCGCATATCGGCTGGTGCGACAAGCTTTTCACCCGCGTGGGCGCCACCGACAACATTTCCCGCGGCGAGTCCACCTTCATGGTAGAGATGCTGGAAACGGCCATGATCCTGAACAACCTGAGCGGCCGCTCCCTGGTGCTGCTGGACGAGATTGGCCGCGGCACTTCTACCTACGACGGCATGTCCATCGCCCGGGGCATTGTGGAGTACATCCATGAGTACGGCAAGGGCGCCAAGACGCTCTTTGCCACGCACTACCACGAGCTCAACGACCTGGAAGGCATTTTCCCGCGCGTGAAGAACTTCCACGTGACCGTGAAGGAGGTAGGACGGGAGGTTCTGTTCCTGCGCAAGATCAAGGAAGGCGGCTCGGCGCACAGCTTCGGTATCCATGTGGCCCGTATGGCCGGCATGCCCGCTGCCGTCCTTGAAAGCGCCGAACGCACGCTAAAAGTACTGGAGAACAGCGAGAAATTGGGGGTTATCAGCGCTTCTACCCCTGTGAAACCGCATAATATCAAGGAAGGCCATGTAGAGAGCGACGGCTCCCTGCAGCTGAGCATGTTCCAGCTGGAAGACCCGCTGCTGGAGTCTTTGCGGGACCGCCTCAAGTCGGCCGACCTCAACAATATGACGCCCCTCCAAGCCTTCGACCTGCTGCGCGCCATGCAGGCCGAGCTGGGCCTATAACCCCGTAACCTATGCCAGAAGACATCCTCAAATCCCTGTTTGAAGCCTATACCGGGCAGGCTCTCCTGCAGGCCGATCCTTTTCCCTCGTCGGGCAGCCATCGCCGCTACTTCCGCCTCAAGGGCAACAGCCTCAGCCTTGTGGGCGTCGTCGGCACCAGCAAGGAGGAGAACGAGGCCTTCATCACCTTCTCCAAGCACTTCAAGGGCAAGGGGTTACGTGTGCCGGAGGTGCTGGCCGTGAGCGTCGACTACCTGGCCTACATCCAGGAGGACCTGGGCGATACGCTCCTCTTCGACATGGTGTCCCACGGCCGGGAGAGCGGCATTTACAGCTCCTTCGAGACCGACCTTCTCAAGCGCACCGTGGAGCAGCTGCCCCGCCTGCAGTTCCTGGGGGCCGACGGCCTGGACTGGAGCAAGTGCTACCCGCAGCAGGCGTTTGACGCGCGCATGGTAGACTTCGACCTCAACTACTTCAAATACTGCTTCCTCAAGGCCACGGGGCTGGAATTCAACGAGACCCTGCTGCAGGACGATTTTGAAAAGTTCAAGGCCGATTTGCTTTTGGAGGACGACAATACCTTCATGTACCGCGATTTCCAGGCCCGCAACGTGATGGTGAAGGACGGCGAACCCTGGTTCATCGACTTTCAGGGCGGCCGGCGCGGTCCTATCTACTACGACGTGGCCTCCTTCATCTGGCAGGCCCGTTCCCGCTTCCCCGAGGACCTCAAGCAGGAGCTCATCCGCAGCTACCTGCGCGCCCTCCAGGGGTTCAAGCAGGTGGACGAAGAAGCCTTCCGCGCCCGTCTGCGCCTGTTTGTGCTCTTTAGGACCCTGCAGGTGCTGGGCTGCTACGGCTTCCGCGGCTACTTTGAGAAAAAGCCCCACTTCATTGCCAGCGTCCCCTACGCCCTAAGCAACCTGCGCACGCTGCTGCAGACCCCCTTCACCGACTATCCTTACCTGAACGAGCTGCTTTCCCAGCTGGCCGTGATGCCCCAGTTCAACAACATGGCCGAGGACAAGCGCCTGGAGGTGCACATCTACAGCTTCGCCTACAAGAAGGGCATTCCGGCCGATACTACCGGCAACGGCGGCGGATACGTCTTCGACTGCCGCTCCATTAACAACCCCGGCAAGTACGAGCACTACCGTCAGTTTTACGGCACCGACCCCGAGGTCATCAAATTCCTGGAGGACGACGGCGAGGTAACCGTGTTCCTGGAGAGCGTGTACAAGCTGGTCGATGCCCACGTGCAGCGCTTTGTAGAGCGCAAATTCACTCACCTGCAGGTGTGCTTCGGCTGCACCGGCGGCCAGCACCGCAGCGTGTACTGCGCCGAGCACTTGGCCCGTCACCTGGCCGACAAATACAACATCAAGGTGATTCTCACGCACCGGGAGATGAACGTAGAAAAAATGCTGTAGCCATGCGGGCCATGATTTTTGCCGCCGGCCTGGGTACCAGGCTGCGTCCCATCACCGATACCATGCCCAAGGCGCTGGTGCCGGTGGCCGGGCAGCCGCTGCTGTGGCACGTTCTTACCAAGCTGCGGGCCGCCGGCTACCATGACCTGGTGGTGAACGTGCACCATTTCCCGGAGCAGATCCGGGCCTATCTGGCTGCTTCGGCGCCCGACGTGAAGGTGTCCGACGAGTCGGCCCGGCTGCTGGAGACCGGCGGCGCCATTTTGCACGCCCGGCCGCTGCTGGAAGGCGAGCCTTTCCTGGTGCACAACGTGGACATCCTTTCCAACCTGGACCTGGCGTGGTTCCGCAGACAGGTGCGTCCGTCGGCCCTGGCCACGCTGCTGGTGAGCGCCCGCGAGACCCGTCGTTACCTGCTTTTTGCCGATGACATGCGCCTGGTGGGCTGGACCGATGTCTCTACCGGAGAGGTGCGCTCGCCCTATCCGGATCTGGATCCTTCGGCCTGTCGCCGATACGCCTTTTCCGGCATCCACTACCTGGGTGTTGGGGTGTTTGATGCGTTCGATGCGCTGGGCATGCCGGAGCGGTTCCCCATTATGGACTTCTATCTGCAGGCCTGCGCCCGTTATCCCATCTATGGGGTGTTTGCACCGGATCTGCGGCTCCTGGATGTTGGCAAACTGGACTCCCTGGACGCCGCCGAGGCTTTTTTGCGTGTCACCTAAGTGCTTGAGCGTCAGTGTTTTATAACAATTCAGTCCAGCTTTTTGCCGGACTGAATTTGTGTAATACGCTGTTAATCAGCGGCTTAAGTGAACGTGCCTTACAGCTCTTCTACTACGGGAGCGTCCGGGGCGTTCTTGGCAACGGAGGCGATACCATTCTTAAGGGTGGCCTCTGAGCTGTACATCTGGCTGGCGCCGATCACCTGGCCGTTGGAAGCTTTGAGGTTAAAGAAAGGTTTGCCGTTCTTGGCTTCCTTTACCTCGAATCTCTCGGGGATGACAGCGTTTTTCTTCACGGATTCTACACCGTTGAGGCAGGCAGTCTTGGTGGTGTAACCTTCGCTGGTAAGAATGACCTGGCCGTTGGTGGCCTTCAGATTGAACTGAAATTCTCCGTTTTTGCGGAGTGTAATGACGAATTTACCCATAGCGTTTAGTGTTAATTTGGTACACAAATTTAACACTTTTTCCTTTTTTATCAAAGCCTGCAACATTTCCATTGGCAGGCTATAATAATTTGTGGTGAATCCGAAAATTATTCTTATCTTTGAACTGGCCCAATAACGGGGCTATAAATACAGAAAGCGTTTAGCTTTTCCTCGCTGGAGAATCTCGACAATTCAAAGTAGTAAGGGAATGAGCACAGACGCTCTCATTGGCTATTTTGTGGGTCACGCCCATACTATAGCAGTGTGAGCTTCCCTTATCCTTACTACGGCTGTCGAGAGCCCTCCACGGGATAAGACTATGTGGCTCACACTTTCTTTGTAGATTATTGTTTCCTTTGGGCCGCAAGGGAGTCTGTAATGTTTATGAAAAAAACATTTTTTCTTATCTGCGCTATGCTTATTGCAATAGCGGTGGCTGGTTCCTGTTCCAAAGTGGATGTTTCTAAGTCTATCGCTGGTACTACGTGGACAGCATCCTCTAACGATGATGATTGGAAACTTGATGTTACAATTCAATTCTCTACGGAGACGTATACGGTCACGACAAATTCGGATATTCCCGACGGCAACGGTAAAAGAGAAAAAGATGTCACTACTAATCACGGAACATACGTCTATGACAGCCCAACGGTTGTATTGTACACAAGCAGTGGTTATCTGATTTACGGAACAGTCAATGGAAATACCATGTCTTTGAAGCAGAGTCCTGGCTGGGCTAGTGGGCCAACACAATACAAACTGAAGTAAAGCTATTTAGCTTCATGCAACGTTTGGCAGTAAGTTGCATCAAGGCCAAGGTAATGTGTGTTTCGTCACACGGCGGGTGGCAGCTAACTTACTGTCCCACAGTAACTTCCAGGAAAATCCTCGTCGCAAAAATCGAACGAGGATTTTTTGGCAAATCGCTGTGGGTCAAGGCGTTAGCGACCAGCGGGCTTTGCGCGAGGGTCCAGGCGGTGGACCTTCACGCAAAGAAAACGCCGATATGTAGGAAGAAATCCCCACCTTTGCAAGCAAAACTTTTTTGTACCTTTGTAGGTTATGAAGCGCGTTTTGGTCATAGCCTACTATTGGCCGCCGTCCGGAGGGTCGGGGGTGCAGCGCTGGGTTAAATTTGTAAAATACCTGCCCAAAGAGGGCTGGGAGCCCGTTGTGTTTGCTCCCGATGGCGCCGATTACCCCTCTCTCGACCCCTCTTTTGAGGCCGAAGTCCCCGCCAATGTCGAGGTCCTGCGCGGCCCCATCTGGGAGCCCTATGCCGCCTACCGCTCGCTCACCGGAGCCCAAAGCACGCAAGTAACAGAAATCTCCAGCGGTCCCAAGACATGGAAGCAGAAGCTCAGCCTCTGGATCAGGGCCAACCTTTTTGTGCCGGATCCCCGCGTGGGCTGGGTTCGTCCCTCGGTGAAAACCCTCATCGCCTACCTCCGGGAGCATCCCGTAGACGTGATTGTGACCACTGGCCCGCCGCATTCGGTGCATCTCATCGGCCAAAAACTGCATAAGAAACTGGGCATTCCCTGGATTCCGGACTTCCGGGACCCCTGGAGCCGCATGTACTACCTGCGGTATCTGCCCATGACCGACTATACCTGGAAGAAACTGCGTCGGCAGGAGCAGGCCGTGCTGGACCAGTGCAATACAGTGCTGGCGTGCACCCCGCTGGTGCAGGAGGAGTTCCAGGCCCAGACAAAATCGCCGGTCGCCTGCATCACCAACGGCTTCGACCAGGAGGACTTTGCCGGCCGACAGCTCTCCCGCAAGGACAGGCATTTTAACCTGGCCCATGTGGGCTTGTTGGCCGCCGATGGCAACCCGCTGGTGCTCTGGCAGGTCCTTGGCTCCATGGCCGCCGCCGACCCGGCCTTCAAGGAGGCGCTGCGTCTCCGGCTGGCCGGAAAAGTGGACCCCGAGGTGCTGGAGGCCATTCGGCAGGCGGGGCTGGAGGCCAACGTAGAGGCCCTGGGCTACTGCGACCACGCCACCGCCGTCCGGGAGCAACGCGCTGCCACAGTGTTGCTGTTGCCCCTGCGCAACGACCCTCAGTATCGGCCCATCCTCCCTGGCAAGCTCTTTGAGTACCTGGCCGCCAGGCGCCCGGTGTTAGGAATCGGCCAGCCCGACGGCGCCATGGCCCGCGTCCTGTCCCAGACCCAGGCCGGCATTACGGCCGACTGGGCCGATGCCGCCTCCATGCGCGCTTTCCTGGAACAGGCATGGCAGCAGCACCAGTCCGGCGGTGTTCCGCCCACCACCGGCGACATCGCCCCCTACACCCGTCGTTCCCTAACCCACGCTCTGGCGCAACTATTGAATAAGGTGAGCACCTTGTGAACAAAAACACCCCCTTTTTGTTCACGAGAAGTGAAAAATAGCGACCTGGTGAACAAAACCGCCCTTTTTTGTTCACGAGAAATGAAAAATAGCAATCTGGTGAACAAAATTGCCCTTTTTTGTTCACGAGAAGTGAAAAATAGCAATCTGGTGAACAAAACCGCCCTTTTTTGTTCACGAGAAGTGAAAAATAGCGACCTGGTGAACAAAATTGCCCCTTTTTGTTCACGAGAATGCGAAATTGGCCACTTGGTGAACAAGAAAGGCCAAAAATGTTCACGAGTGGGGCAAAAAGACAAGGCCGCGCACCAAACGGGCCCAATCCGTGCTCGGAGGGCGCTGGTGGGGGCGAAACAATGAAATATAGATGAAGTATATGAATACTTGGAAGAAACTGGCTGTAGCAGCGGGGGTAGTTGTACTATTCCTGGCGCTTAGCTATGGCTTTGTGCCGCAGGTGCTGGATGGAAAGATTGTGAACCAGAGTGATATCTCCGGCTACATAGGTATGTCCCATGAGATGACAGAGTGGAACAAGGCGCATCCGGACAATCCCACATACTGGACCGATTCCATGTTCGGCGGCATGCCCACCACGGCCATCTCTACGCAAAACGGTGGCGATTACATCCAGCCGCTGTACAACCTGCTGTTTGTCGGCAAGCGCCCCGCCACCTGGCTCTTTGTGACGCTGCTGGGTGCTTTCCTGCTATTCCTGGCGTTTGGGGTGAGCTGGCCCGTGGCCATCGGCGGCGCCATTGCCGTGGCGTTCTGCAGTTACAACTTCCAAATCATTCAGGTGGGGCATAACACCAAGATGCAGGCCATCGCGCTCATGCCCTGGGTCCTGGCGGCACTAGTGTACACCTACCGGAGTGCGTCAGGCGGAAAAGATGCCCTTCGCGTAGCATTTGCCCGCACAGGGTCGCGAAGCGACGTGGAGCGAATGGTATCTTTGGCGCCACAAGCACTCCTTCCCAGAATACTCCTGGGCGCTACCCTCTTCGGCCTGGCGCTGAGCCTGCAAATCAAGGCCAACCATCAGCAAATCACCTACTATCTGGCCATACTGGTGCTGCTTTATGCCCTGGTGGAGTTCATTCATTTGTTCAAGACCAAGGCCTGGAAGGAATTTTTCATTGCATCGGCCCTGTTGCTGGTGCTGGGCGGCGCCGGTATTGCCACCAACGTGAACAAGCTGCTGCCGCTGGCCAAATACACCCCCAACACCATGCGGGGCGGCTCGGAACTGTCAAAAGATGGCGCCAACACCAAAGGCCTGGACCTGGACTATGCCACGGCCTGGAGTTACGGCTGGGAGGAACTGCCCAACCTTATGATCCCCAATTTCAACGGCGGCGCATCGGCCGGGTCGGTGAATCCGGAGAAGTCAGAGACCATAAAACTCCTCAAACGGGCCGGGCAAAAGAACCTCAAGGAAACCGCCAGAGCCCTGCCGATGTATTGGGGCCCGCAGCCCTTCACCGCCGGGCCGATGTACATGGGCGCCATCACGGTTTTCCTGTTCCTCCTGGGCCTCTTCCTATACAAAGGCCGGGAGAAATGGTGGCTCCTGGCCGCAACCCTGTTGGCCGTCCTCATGGCGGTAGGCAGTCATTTCATGGCCTTCACCAAGCTGTGCTACGATATTCTGCCGCTGTATAACAAATTCCGCACGGTGTCCATGGCGCTGGTGGTGCTGCAAGTGACCCTGCCCGTGCTTGGCTTCCTCACGCTGGAGCGCATCGCACAGGCGCAGATTGGGCGGAAGGACTTCCTGCGCGGCCTGTGGTGGGCGCTGGGCCTCACCGGCGGCTTCTGCCTGCTGTGCTGGCTCATGCCCGGCCTCTTTGGCACCTTCACCAGCGACGCCGACGCCCAAATGCAGGACGTCCTTGTAGACGCCCTGGTGGCCGACCGCATTGCCCTCTTCCGGGCCGATGCCCTTACCTCCCTGCTGCTCATCCTGGCTTCGGCCGGCCTGCTGCTGTGGGCCTGTCTCCCGGCGAGCGAAGCCAAAACATCGGCCGGACGCCGCCTGGCAGCGGTGGTCGGTATTGGCCTGCTGGTGCTGGTGAACCTGTTTGCCGTGGGCAAGCGCTACCTCAACGCCAGCCACTTCACCACGCCCAAGGACTTTAACAAACCCTTCGCCGAGCGCCCCGTAGACCGCATCATCCTCCAGGACGACGACCCCCAGTACCGCGTGCTGGACCTCACGGTGAACGTGTTCAACTCCTCGGTGCCCTCCTATCGGCACAAGAACGTGGGCGGCTATTCTCCGGCCAAGCTCCAGCGCTACCAGGATCTCATTGAGCAGTACCTCACCGGCGAGATCAACGGCCTGTACAAGTTGCTCCAGAACGCCGAATCGCTGGACGACGTATCGGCCTACATGGAAGCCTTCACCCCGGTGCTCAACGCGCTCAATACGCGCTACGTGGTCATCGATGCCGATTATCCCCCGGTGGTGAACGATGCTGCCCTGGGCGCCGCCTGGTTCGTAGATTCCCTGGTGGTGGCCGCCACGCCCGACGAGGAAATCGCCCTCCTGGGCCAGGCCGATTTGAAAACCCAGGCCGTAGTGGCCAATGTGCCCGATTTTTTGCCGAATACCACTGAAATACCGTCGGTCACCCCCGTTATCGACATGCTTTCCTACGCGCCCAATGAGCTGCACTACCGCTACAGCACCCCCGTAGACAAGGTGGCCGTGTTCAGCGAAATCTGGTACCCAAACGGCTGGAAAGCCACCGTTGACGGCGAGCCGCTGGAACTCTTCCGGGCCGACTGGACCCTCCGCGCCGCCCTGCTGCCCGCCGGCGAGCACGAGGTCGCCATGACCTTCCTCCCCGACAGCTATCGGCTCGGCGCCGCCGTCTCCCGCTGGAGCTCCATCCTGCTTTTGCTGCTGCTGGCCCTGGCGCTGGTCCCCATATGGCTGTCACGTATGTAGCTGATAATCAGAGAGATATGAAAATCCAGTCCGGCAAATAACCGGACCGAATACACGTAAATGAATGATAGTCAATTAGTTAAGTGATCGTGGCTAACCGTGGGTTAAGCCGATCCAGGCAGGGAACCAGCCAGCATTGCATACAAAATAGAAAATCTGTATATTTGTAAACTAAAAAGAAATAATTAAAATGAACAAATTCTTCAAATTCGTGGCAGTGGCCGGCCTGGCAGTGGCGGCCGCCGCTTGCGCTTCCCCGGAAAAGATGGCCAAAATGGCCGAGAATGTAAAGGTGGAGTGCGTTCCCTCCGTTCTGGAGGTGGTGAATGAGACCATCGACGCCACCGTGAGCGTAACCTATCCCAAGGATTACTTCAATCCCAAGGTTATTGTAGAGGTTACCCCCGTCATTGTATACGAAGGCGGCGAGGCTGCCATGAAGCCCTTCAAATACCAGGGCGAGAAAGTGAAGGACAACTACAAAGTGGTTTCCTCCGACGGCCAAAAAGTGACCGAGAAAGTGCACTTTGACTATGTAGAAGGCATGGAGAAGAGCTATCTGGAGCTCCGCGCCAAAGTGATTGCCGGCAAAAAGAGCATCGCCCTTCCCACCCGCAAAGTGGCCGACGGCGCCAACACCACCTACATGCTGGTCAAGCGTCAGTTCCACGTGAGCCCCAAGGCCGACAATTACCAGGAAGTGCTCTCCAGCACCACCGAGGGCCAGATTAAGTACCTGGTCAACAGCTCGGATGTCCGTGGTAGCGAGCTCAAGGGCCAGTCTGTGAAGGACTTCCTGGCCGCCCTGGACAAAGTGGCCGCCGATGAGCGCTCCACCGTTACCAGCACCGAGATTGTAGCCTATGCCTCCCCGGAAGGCTCCCAGGACCTGAACGACAAACTCTCCTCTAACCGTTCCAACAGCGCCAACAAGGCCTGGGACAAGGTAACCAAGGGCCACGAGGCCACCACGCCGGAAGTCCGCAGCGTGGGCGAGGACTGGGAAGGCTTCCAGCAGCTGGTGCAGGAAAGCAACATCGAGGACAAAGACCTCATCCTGCGCGTCCTCTCCATGTACTCAGACCCTGCCGTCCGTGAGAACGAGATCAAGAACATGTCCCAGGTGTACACCGCCCTCAAGGGAGAGGTCCTGCCGGAACTCCGCCGCGCCCGCCTCATCGCCAACGTGGAGTATAAGAACTACACCAACGAGGAACTCCTGAACCTCCTGGAGAACAACGACTCCGTCCTGGACGAGGAAGCCCTCCTGCGCGTAGCCTCCCTGGTAAAGGACAATGCCCAGAAGGAGAACATCTACAAGAAAGCCATTGCCAAATATGGCAGCGACCGTGCCCAGTTCAACCTGGCCGCCCTCTATCTGGAGGAAGGCAAAACCGCCAAGGGTGAGGCCGAGCTGGCCAAAGTAAAGGCCGCCGACGCCGACGTGACCAACGCCAAGGGCGTAGTCGCTGTCCAGAAGGGTGACCTCAAGGCCGCCGAGGAACTCTTCCGCAAAGCCGCCACCGACGACGCCAAAGCCAACCTGGGCGTGGTGCTCATCCTCACCGGCGAATACGAGGAAGCCGCCCGCGTGCTGGCCGAGCCCAAGGGTTGCTGCCACAACTCCGTACTGGCCTACATCCTCACCGACCAGCTGGAGAAGGCCAAGAAGACCGCCCACTGCGGAGATCCCAAGGTCTGGTATCTCAAGGGCATCATCAGCGCCCGTGAAGGCGATGCCGAGGGCGTGAAGAAGAACCTGGAGAAAGCCTTCAAGAAGGCCGAACTCAAAGAGCGCGCCACCCGCGACATCGAATTCGCCGGCTACGAATTCTAACTTGGCATGAAAGCCGAGTATTGGATAGACATCATCTTCGGGGTCCTGTTACTCCCGGGGATGATGTTTCTCTTCCCGTTGGGGGAGTGGGCACAGTGGCATCCCGGCTATGTGCTCACCTACATCGTGTGGCTGTACTTGGTCTATTTTCTGTGCCGAAAAGCCCTGGGGCCGCAGCTCCTGCAGGGCAGGCGCGGGCGCATCACGGTGCTGGGCGTGCTGTTTATCATTGGCGCCATCACCTTCCTGATGTCCCTCACCGAGGTGCAGATCCCCGAAACCGTAGAACCCGGCCATGGCATGGCGCCCCACGTGCGGGCCATGTGGGTGCTCCTGCTGGCTGTAGTGTCGGTGGGCCTCCCGGTGGGCCTGTTTTCCCAGAAAGTTGCGCTGCTGTCGGCCTACAAGGAGGAAGAAGAAACCCTTAGCGCGGCCAGCGCCGCCCTGGAACTGCGCCGCAACGAGGCCATGGCGGCCGACCTGGACATCCAGCTCAAGTCCGGCTACAAAACCGTGAACGTGCCCCTCTCGGCCGTTCAGTATCTGGAGTCGCGCAACAACTACGTGTGCGTGCACCTGGACCACCTGGACGACGTGGTGTCCCAGATTACCCTCAAGAACGTCCTGGAGATGCTGCCGCCGGGGCAGTTTGTCCGCATCCATCGCTCGTACGTCGTGCCCCTTTGGCGCATCCAGAGGCAATCGGCCACGGAGGTAAAGCTCATGGGCATCGAGGAGCCTCTTCCCGTAGGCCGCGCCTATAAAGACCAGCTCAAAAACAATGGCTAAAAAACAAGACTTCTATGCAACCGGGATCCCTATCATTTTAGCTCAACATGAAATATAAGAATATTCTGCAAACGGCCGCCATCTTCTGTTTGGGCATACTGTTCCTATCGTGCCAGAAAATGAATCCCGATGAACTTACGGGAGATTATGTTTATGCAGAGATTGACGGGAAGCAATATCTCGATAAAGACGAAGTGGTAATACTTCGGCCGAACTACTTAATGGTATCTCAAACATATTTTACAGAGCCAGAAGGTTCTGTATTAAGGTTCATTCTTTATGATACCCGCGTTGCGCCTACGTCTTTGAATCTTTCGAAGAAGAAAGCTTGGTACTGTATAGGTTTTTCTTTTACTTTACTTGACGAGGATATACAAGTATCTAAAAAATACTATTATGGAAACGGGGGAAAACGAGAAAAAGTATGTAAAAGACTTGATGGAGGAAGCGTGAGTTTCATTGGTGTGGACGGCTCCGCTCATGTCACCTCTGCCTGGATTACCATTGACGCCATCACCGGAAGTGAGAAGACTAGAATCAGGATGGCTGGACGATTTGAAATAGATGCCACAATTGATGGAACCCCTATAAGTGTGAGAAATGGTAAATATGATTTGCCACTAGAGTAAGAACAAGACTATGAATACTTCTTTTACGAATAGATTAACTATCTATAATATTTCAATTATTCTATTTCTGCTGTTCCCTTTTACATCACAGGCTCAATCCCTTTTTGGGGCGTTGGAAACGGATAGGATTCCTACAGGATTCCTTCTGGACCAGGCTGCGGAGGTCGCTAGTGTGGCGTCATTCGACGGGACAGAACTCAGTGATAGCAACTATGTCAGTGTTCTCACGCATTCTTTTTTCATGGAAACCATGAGGACGGCCGATGTCAGGGGCCGTTCATGGAGAGATGAATATGGTAGTGCGCTGAACGATAACACGATACCCATACTGATATCTTTGTATAAGTACAATCGGATTCGCGCAGATGCCCTTACAGATGGAAGCCTTACGCTAGAAAATGATATCCTATATGATGTTTTCGACCAAGACGGCACGTGGCGCAATCCCTATGAGGAGCATATTTTCTTTGCCATCTCACCAGCCTCTCATGCTGTTAAAACTTCCAATGTTACCTTTGTTCCGGAGTTTTCCGACAATATCAATTTGAGTTATACCTCACTGGAAATAGACCCGGGAGATGGTCTGGGTTACAGAAGTTTTCCCCAGGGCGGCCGGTCAGTTATCTATACTACTGAGGGAATTAAAGAAATCAAGGTGAAACTGACAATGCAGCAAGGCGTGACCTTGTATAGCCACTCCCTTTTGGAGTATTCTACACCACCCGTCATTACACCTCAACCCAATATAGCACATCCTACTATTAATCGGCTTACGATCCAACGTCAAGCTTCGGACGGAACTATCATTTCGGCCGGCCTTGCTATTTCCTATGCCGATTCTACGAATCAAACCATTCAAAACCCTTTTATTTATGTGGAAGGATTTGATCCGGTTGGACTGGGAAAACTGCTGAATATTAAGGATGATTATGGATTCACGGATATTATTTCTTACACAGATACAACGATTAACAGTAGCTCGGTTTATTCAAAAGTACGCGACGTTTTCCCTCTACACGACATCATCTATGTCAACTGGAATAACAGCGAAGCGGATATCCGGGACAATGCCGAGTTGCTAATAGACATCCTTCAGTTTGTTAACTACATGAAGCATTCTGCTGGAAGTACAAACCGGAATATTATTTTGGGCGAGAGCATGGGCGGGCTGATAGTTCGCTATGCGCTGCGGAAAATGGAGTTAGAAAACCGAGTGCATGAATGCCAGGCTTATATCAGCAACGATGCTCCTCATAAAGGGGTTCACGTTCCCCTAGGCGCGCTTTACGCATTGAATGGTGTGCTAAATGTTATCTACACATCATCACTTCAAAATTTCAAGTTTATTAAGCTAATAACAGCAAACCTTGTCGCTGAATTGCGAAAATATCAGTTATCAGCATCGGCCCAGCAAATGCTTTGTAATTATGTGACTGTGAATAATACGCTGGACCATAGTAAGTTTGATGAGTTTCAGTCAATCCTTAACACAATGGGGCTTCCTCGTGGAGATGACGGTTTCCCTATGGACAACATCGCCTTCAGTAATGGTGGAAGCATAAGTCTGGACAACGCGTTGGTGGGAAATGAGTATTATCTAAAATTGCTTGTTGCAGCATCCCCTTCGGTCGGGGCGTTGGCTCTTGCTCCTTTGATTGACGTTATTGCCGGAGCGTTGGGAATGCCCAGTTATGCTTTTATGGAAGCCATGAGAGGATCCATAACAGCATCGCTTTCTTTTCTGAATATTGAGTTTTTCATCAGGCCCGATACGGGGACTTCACAGAATCTGTGTGATTTTAGTTTTACGTATACCAAGATTATTCCTTTTTTATTGTTCCCTATCCCAATAATTACGCCATATAGCTTTTCCTATTCGGAGCCGGGAAATATCCGGAGATTGGATTATTATGAGGGATCTGTTTACAATTTGAATGCTCAGTTGGATCAGGGCCTTCGTGTCCTGCTGTCCATGGCACTAGGCGGTTATGTTGAGTTTGCGACAGCGCAGAAATTTATGTTTGTTCCTAGCGCCAGCTCGTTAGCGTCGTCAGGATGGTCAGAAAGCACTTCTACGCAGAACTATGCCCTGTCGACGCCGTTTGATGCTTACGCATTGGAAAGACCTTCGACGGAAGCACAATCACATACAGCCTTAAAAAATAAGTTGCCCCTCGCCAGATCGCAAATCTCTGCCGGTCAGATTCTAGGTCCCAGCCATTGCACTGACACGACGGCCTTATTCACGCTTTCGGGGGCTTACCCGCCTGGCGCTACCTGGTCTACCAGCAATTCGGGAGTGGCTACTATTAGTCAAGACGGAGTATTGACGGCACACCATAATGGAACAGTTAAAGTAATCCTGAGTACCGGTGCCGGGCGTACCCGCATTAAAAAGCAAAAGACTGTTTTTGTTGAGGCCTTCCCTTCCTATAATGGAATCCCTCCTATTACGCTGCAGGTTGGCGAAGACGCGCAAGGCGTGTATGTAGAAGCTGTTTCCACTGATCCCAATTTCGATTTGAATGACATTGCGCATGATCCATGGTATGGGTTCTACTGTCAGTGGTATGTGAAAGTGGACTTTGAGGGGATGGATTTTATTAGCAAATATGCGAGTACGTCGGATAATCTGTTTCGCTGTTATCTTGGCGACAGACCTAACGAAGCACAGGATAAGATTTTAGTATCGCTGCGCATTTCCCGCGATGGTTATACTACTCCACTTTATTCCATCATAATCCCGTATTATAAGGAATTTTCTTTAGCGCAACCGCTTCTTATTTTTCTGCGGCCTGGTCAGTCAATCACTTATTTCAACGGCAATTCTCTTCAGGTGTTAATGCCTCATACCCCGCTTGTGGTTCAGAGCGATCAGGAAGAGATTCGTGCGTATATCAGAAATAGGGCATATGCGGTTCTGATGGTGAACGGGCATGATTATCCAAATGTTTCGGAAGAAAACGATAAACTTTGTTTCAACGTTTTTCTTGACCCGTTCATAACTTCTTTATTTGTAAATCCCCCTTCTCCTCAGAGTGGCGAGTGGCCATATCCTCTGACGGTCCAGATACGTACACTGGTATATGAGGATGAGCTTTTGAAAGAATATGTTATACCCATCATTTTAGCTCACTAGAAATGAAAGTCAAGAGCTTTTTTATAACAAGCGTTGGCTTCTTTTGGGGCATTCTATGCCTCTCGTGCCAAAAGATTAATCCCGATGAACTTACTGGAGATTATGTTTATGCAGAGATTGACGGGAAGCAATACAAAACACAGGATCATGAGGTTCCGACCCTTGTATTGGCATATGACTATGACTTTTTGCTTATTGATGGAGGGGAAATTGATATGGTTACGTACGAATTGAATCGCGTTCCCTTATCTCCGGTAAATGATTTTTGGAGTAGTAAGAAAGTGTATTTTACATGGCTTCTCAGAACGCTTATGGACGAACAACAAACAAATAAGAGATTCATCTTTTCAAATGGTTTTCGGAAGCTAATCCCAGATAAACAAGATATTGGTGGATTTATATCTGCTGTGGGTATAAGTGATAATGGCTGGATACAGATAGATTCCCAGGATCAAGATAATCAACGAATAATTGGCCAATTCGAATTTGAGGGCGAGAATACGAATGGGGAGAAGAGGTCTTTTCGAAATGGAAGATTTGCTCTTCATTATGTTGTAAGCCGAGATTAGGAACTTTATTATGAAATATCGTTTATCAGTATTTTTTATTCTTTGCTTCTGCGCCTGTGCCTCTTATAAAGAGATCCCTGCCCCGCAGGAAGCCGAGACTACTACTGTAGATTCCTGGGGACGCGTTATAACCAAGAGTTCTCTGGCCGGGTTAGATTCTCTGGAAGCCGTTCGCCAGGCGCAAACCTCGGAGATGGTTCTTTTGACCTCCATGATTTCCCGGAAGGAGGGAGTCTATGAACTTTCCCTTTCTTCTGACGAATTGGACAGCCTTGGTGTTTCTACGGCTAGTATTGAATCAATTATGGCCTATTTGAGGACACTTAACGGAGAATAGAGTAAGTTGATTTTGATGAACAATGGCTAAAAAACAAGACTTCTACGCCACCCGGTCCACCGCATGGTGGAAGGTGGCCATCGCCATGATTGGCTCCTGCCTCTCCGGCGTAACCTTTGTGTCGGTCCCCGGCATGGTGGGCGCCAGCGGTTTTGGCTACCTGCAAATGTGCCTGGGCTTTATCCTGGGCTATCTGGTCATTGCCTTTGTCCTTACGCCGCTGTATTTCAAGCTCAATGTAGTGTCGGTGTACGAGTACCTGGACAAGCGTTTTGGCGTGGCCTCGCACAAGACCGGTGCCTGGTTCTTCTTTGTGTCCAAGATGCTGGGCGCCAGCGTTCGGCTCTTTCTCATGATTGCTACCCTGCAGCTGCTGGTGGCCGGCCCGGCAGGCGTTCCCTTCTGGGTAACGGTGCTCCTCATCGTTTTCCTGGAGTGGCTGTATACGGTACGGGGCGGCGTAAAAGCCGTCATCGGCCTGGACATCATCAAAACCCTAACCATGGTGGCGGCGGTAGTTCTGTGCCTGGTGCTCATCGCCCGGGAAGTGGGCCGGCCCGACACCTCCATGATGCGCGTTTTCTATTTTGACGACGTGAACCACCCGCAGTTCTTTGTGAAGCAGCTGCTGGGCGGCCTGTTTACCGTGGTAGCCGCCACGGGCCTGGACCAGGACATGATGCAGCGCACCCTGGCCTGCAAAAGCGTCAGGGACTCCCAAAAGAACCTCATCGTTTCCGTATTCCTGCAGGTGGTGGTCATCGCCCTTTTCCTGTTCCTGGGCGTGTACCTGTACCAGTACGCCGCCCTGCACGGCATAGACGCCAAAGGCGACCAGCTGTTCCCGGCGGTCACCTGGAGCGGCATGCTGCCTGCCTCGGGCCTGGTAGCCGCCCTGTTCATCGTGGGCCTTGTGATGGCCGGCTTCCCCGCAGGCGGCAGCGCCCTCACGGCCCTCACCACCTCCTTTACCGTAGACATCCTGGGTGGCAAGGACAGCAAGCGCACGTGGATTCACACCGGCATGGCCGTGCTCATGGCCGCTAGCATCCTGGTGTTCAGCGCCCTTAACTCTACCAGCGTCATAGACGCCGTGTACCGCCTGGCCAGCTACAGCTACGGCCCCATCCTGGGTCTGTTTGCCTTCGGCCTCGTCACCCAAAAGAAGGTCAAAGACAAGTGGGTGCCGCTGGTGGCCCTCCTGGCCCCCGCTCTGTGCCTCCTGCTGGACCTGAACTCGGTCCAATGGTTCAACGGCTACCACTTCAGCTACGAGATCCTGCCCATGAACGGCCTCTTTACCATGGCCGGTCTGTGGCTCATTTCCAAGAAGTAAGCCATGCGCCTGGTATATATCACCGATTTCTCTGAGCGTTTTCCCTACCGGCTGCTGCGGGGAATCTATCAGTATGCACAGGAAACCAAGCAGCACTGGACGGTGTGCCGCATGCCGTCCTCGTTAAGGGAGCAATATTCCATAGAGCAGTTTATCGCCTGGTGCAAGGAGTGGAAGGCCGATGTGGTGATTGGCCAGTTCACCCCGGAAATAGACCTGGGCATTTTCCGCAGGAATGGCATCATTGTCTTTGCGCAGGATTTCATTACCCCGTTCGAGGGCGTCCCCAACATTACGGCCGATTATAAAAAAACCGGCGAACTGGCCGCCGAGCGCTGCGTGGCGCGCGGATTCAGGGAATTCGCATTCTTTGGAAACAACGGCATGTGCTGGAGCGATGCCCGCCGCGACGCATTCACGCAGTATCTGGAAGAGGCTGGCTTTGGGGATCATTTGCATATCTATTCCCGTCAGCGCATTTCAAACCCCTGGTTTTACCGGCAGGACCTGCTGCGCGACTGGCTGCTGTCCCTTCCCAAGCCGATAGGTGTTTTCTGCTGCGACGACAACCAGGCCGTCATCCTGGCCGAAGCCTGCAACGCCCTGGGCCTGCGCATCCCCCAGGAAGTGGCCATTGTAGGCGTGGACAACGACGAAATCCTGTGCAACATGTCCAATCCACCCATTACCTCCATTGACGTGGATATAGAGCGTGGAGGCTACGAGGCTGCCGCCATGGCCGTTCAGATGATGCACGACCCCGGCTACGAGGGCCAGGATATTGTCCTGCAGCCCCTGGGAATCGTTACCCGGGAATCGTCCAACATGATTACCACCAAGGACGGGCAGGTGTACAAGGCGCTCACCTTCATCCATTCCAACCTGGATCACAAGATCAATGTGGCCGATGTGCTGGAGCATGTCCCCATGAGCCGCCGTCTGCTGGAACAGCGCTTCCTCAAAGCTACCGGAAGCACCATCTACCAATACATTTCTACCGAAAGAATCGAGTTCTTTGCACGGCAGCTTTTGGAAACCGATGAGCCCATCGGCAACCTGGCCGCCCGCATGGACGAGCCCGACCTCAAAACCCTCTCCCGCTTGTTCAAAAAGCTTAAAGGCTGCACTCCTGCGGAGTACAGAAGGCAAAATTTGCGCAAATTGTAACAAATCCTGCGCAAATCTGCACTTCCCACACCTCGCTTGTCCGCTAAATTTGTGTTAAAACCACATTAGCGATGACACTAGGTATCGATATCGGCGGAACTACCATCAGTTTTGGCCTCATCCGGGATTCCCGGGTGGTGTCTAAAGTCACGGTTCCTTCCTTCCCCCAAAACGCTTCGTTGGAGCAAACCCTCAACTATCTGGGAGACCGCATTCAGGAAATCCTTATCCCGGAAGTGGAAAAAATCGGCATCGGCGTGCCCTCAGTGGTAGACCCCGAGAAAGGCATCGTGTACAATGCCGCCAATATCCCCTCCTGGGATGTGGTTCCCCTCAAGGAATTCCTGGAAGCCCGCTTCCACGTTCCCGTGGCAGTAAACAACGATGCCAACTGCTACGCCCTGGGTGCGGCAGCCCTGGTTAAAAAGCCCGCCCAAGTGCTGGTTTGCGTAACCCTGGGCACCGGCACCGGCGTAGGCATCGTGCACAAAGGGCAAATCTTTGCCGGCACCCATTGCGGCGCCGGGGAAATCGGCGCCCTCCCGTACAAGGACGGTATCTATGAGCACTACTGCTCCAAGCAGTTCTTCGTGAACCAGGACATCAATCCCAAGGAGGCCGCCCAGGAAGCCATTAACGGCAACCTGGCCGCCCTGGACCTGTTCTCGGAGTTCGGGGAGCATCTGGGAGAGTTCCTGTCCGTGGTCATGTATGCCTATGACCCCGACTGCATAGTCTTCGGCGGCGGAATCGCCCACTCCTTCGACCTGTTCAAAGACCAGATGTGGGACACCCTCACCACTCTGTTCCCTTATCCCAGCAGCCTTGAGGGATTAAACATCGAAGCCATGCCCAACAGCGACGTCGCGCTGGTTGGTGCTGCAGCCCTCAAATAAAGCTCAGATTTATGAAAACGATTCTTTGCATGATTTCCACTTTCCTGCTGGCCGCCTGTGCTTCTTCGCAGCCCGGCCCGCTCACCCAATGGACCCTGCAACGCGAAGGCGGGAAAGAAAGCTACAAAGCCACCGTTCCCTGTACCGTGGCCGGCGCCCTCAACGAGGCCGGTGTCTTTGGTCAGGATGTCCTGGAGCAGGAGCGTTACAAAAACATAGACGCCAGCATCTTTGACAGCCCGTGGGTCTATACCACCCGCTTCGCCGCTGCCAAAGGCCTGCATCATATCCTTCGCTTCGAGGGCCTTAACTTCTATGCCGATATTGAACTCAACGGTCAAAAGCTGGCCTCGGCCGATACCACCTTCGGCCCGTACATCGTGCGTGAGTTCGACATCACCAGCCTGGCCAGGCGCAACAATACCCTCAAGGTTACCGTGCGCCGCGCCCAGAAGGGGGACCTGAACCACGGCTACGTGGACTGGAATCCCCGCCCCGTGGATGAGAGCATGGGCATCATTCGCCCCGTGCAGCTCATTTCCACGCCCGATGTGCAAATTCAAGACGTTTATATTAAGCCTGTGGTTAATCCGGAAGACCTCTCTCAGGCCCGGTTATTGGTTAATAGTATATTGGTGAACCACAGCGAGCATGCCGAAGATGGTGTAATTTCCGGCATGTATGAAGGGGGTGAATTCACGGTTCCCGTCCACCTGGAGGCCGGCGAGAGTCGGGAAATCAGCGTGGAGGAAACCGTGAACAATCCCCGTATTTGGTGGACCAGCGAGATGGGCTCCCCGGAACTGTACCACATGAACGTGGCGTTCAAAAACGGAGAGCAGGTTTCCCACAGCCGTTCCGTCACCTTCGGCATCCGTTCCATCGAAGGTTATGTGGATGAGAAAGGTCACCGCCAGTTTGTGCTCAACGGCCGTCCTGTCCTCATCAAAGGCGGCGGCTGGAGCGACGACATCTTTATGCAGGATACGCCTGAGTCCCTGGCCATGCAGGCCCGGATGGCCCTGGACATGGGCCTCAACTGTATCCGCTTCGAGGACATCTGGGGCAAGGAGGATACCATCTACGACCTCTGCGACAGCCTGGGCCTCATGGCCCTGGTGGGCTGGAGCTGCCAATGGGAGTGGGAAAACTACTGCGGCCTGCCGGAGTACAAGCGCTACGGCTGCATCAACGATCCCCGCTCCGAGGCCCTGGCCGTACGCTATTTCCATGACCAGCTCATCCGCCTGCGCAACCACCCTTCGGTGATTGGCTGGCTCACCGGCAGCGACCGCATTCCCAACCCCCAACTGGAAGAACAATACCTTAAATTATATAAGGAACTGGACTATCGTCCCTATGTTTGCTCGGCTTCCGGCCTGTCCAGTCTTGACGGTCCTTCCGGCATGAAGATGGCCGGCCCGTACGAGTATGTAGGCCCAGATTACTGGTGGATAGACACCGAGTGCGGCGGTGCCTTCGGCTTTAACACCGAGACCGGCCCCGGCCTCGACATCGTCCAGGAAGAGTCCCTGCGTCGCATGGTAGGGGAGAAGGACCTCTGGCCCATCGGCCCGTCCTGGGCCTATCACTGCACGGCCTCCGGTTCCCACATGAACAATACCTCCTTCCAGGAAAATGCCATGGAAGGCACCTACGGCAAGGCTACGGACCTCAAGGATTACCTGCGCAAGGCCCACGCCATGGACTACGACGCCACCCGCGTCATGTTCGAGGCCTTCCGCGGCAATGTGCCCAACGCTACCGGTATTGTGATGTGGATGCTGGGCAGCGCCTGGCCGTCCCTGTACTGGCAAATGTACGACTGGTACGGCGTTCCCACCGCCGGCTATTATGGCACCAAGAACGCCAACCAGCCCGTGCAACTGGTGTACAATTACGCCGACAAAGCCGTGTACGCTGTAAACGACGCGGTTCCCGAGGCCGAGTATAAAGCGCTCATGAAGGTCTACGACCCTGCCTCCAAGCTGGTCCGTTCCCAGGTGAGCCTGGTGAAAGTGGCCCCCCGCCAGCCCCTGAAGGTGTTCGAGGGCATCGAGGGCGACTGCTTCCTGGCCCTGGAACTCAAGAAGGATGGCGTCACCCTGGCCACCAACTTCTACGCCATCCCCGCCAAGGGCAACGATTACAACTGGAAAAAGGCCGACTGGTGGGGCATCCCCTTCAACGGCTTTGCCGACCTCAGCTTCGTGACCAATCTTCCCAAGGCCGAAGTTACCCTTGATGTGGCCCCCGTAGAGGAGGGCCTGGCCGTCACCCTTACCAACAAGAGCGAGGTGATTGCCTACCAGAATATCCTTCAGGCCACCGGAGAGGACGGCCACCTGGTGCCCGGTCCCATCTGGTCCCAGAATTTCTTTACCCTGTGCCCCGGGGAATCCCGCACCGTGCTTTGCACGGCCAAGGATGCCAAGATTACCCTCGAGGGCTGGAATGCTAAACTTGCCGAGTAATGAAAAAGATTCTGCTCTTTGTCCTGGCGCTTTGCGCCGTAGTTCCCGCTTTTGCCCAGAGCGAGCGTGAGCTGGACCGCGACCAGTCCAAGTATGCCACCTACAGCTTCTCCGACGATGACAAGTACACCGTGGAGGTACCCTATGCCACCGTTCAGGTAGAGCAACCCAAGGGAAAGAAGATCAAGAACGTCATCTTCATGATTGGCGACGGCTGCGGCCTCAGCCAGTGGAGCGTGGGCTGGGTGGCCAACGGCGGCGCCCTCAACGTGGACCAGATGCCCGTAGCCGGCTATTCCCGCACCTGGTGCCTGGACAAGCTGGTCACCGACTCCTGCGCCGGCGGCACGGCCCTGGCTATCGGCCAAAAGACCAAGTACGGCTACATTGGCATGGACAAGGATACTCAGCCCGTGGAATCGGTGCTGCAGTATGCCAAGCGTGCTAAAGGAATGAAGACCGGCGTCACGGTTACCTGCCGCATCAACGACGCCACCCCGGCCGATTATTGCGTGAGCAGCCCCACCCGCAAGGACGAGGAAGGCATTGCCGCCAAGTACCTGGATGCCAACGTGGACTTCATCAGCGGCGGCGGCACCCATTTCTGGAACCAGCGCTCCGACGGCCGCAACCTCATTGAGGAAATGAAGGCCAAGGGCTACACCTTTGTAGACAAACTGGAAGGCATTGCCGGCGCACAAGGAGACAAATTCCTGGGCCTGTACGACGAGTATGACCTCAAGCCCGCCCTGGACCGCGGCCCCATCCTCATGGAAAGCACCCTCAAGGCCATCCAGATGCTGGACAACAAAAAAGGCTTCTTCCTTATGGTAGAAGGCTCCCAGATCGATGACTGGTGCCACCGCAACAAGGTGGGCTACATGTGCGAGGAGCTCTTCGACTTTGACAAAGTAATTGGCGCCGTGCTGGAATGGGCCGCCAAAGACGGCGAAACCTTGGTAGTGGTAACGGCCGACCACAATACCGGCGGTCTTACCCTCCTCAAGGGCAGCATCGAGGAACGCCAGGTCAAGGTACACTTCTCTACCAGCGGTCACGATGGCATTGTGGTGCCGGTCTTTGCCTTTGGCCCCGGCGCCGAGGCCTTCGCCGGCATGCATGAGAATTCCGAGATTGGCCAGATAGTCTATCAACTGCTAAAATGATGAAACGTACCCGCATATTGACTTTTTTGGCCGGACTTACGCTCTTGATAGTGTTAAGTTCGGCGGCCTGTAGCAAGGACGACAAGGGTATCAATATCCCGGGCCCGGCCGCCTCGGGCAGCAGCTCCACCGGCAACGGCGGCACCAGCGGGGGGGGCAATAACGGAGGTAACACCGGTGGCAACGGTAGTACCACCGACCCTGTCTTCACCGAGTCCCTGTGCACCGACCTGGGTCAGAGCCCCATGGTGCTGGCCTACTACACCGAGAATTCCAAGAATCTCCCGGACGTAACCCTGCTCACCCACATCAACTATGCGCACGGTCGCTTCAAGGATCCCACCAACGGCGACGGCGGCATCGAGATCGACACCCCGTCCCTGATGCAAAAGGTGATTGCCCTCAAGAGCAAGAACCCCAAGCTCAAGGTGATGCTCATGGTAGGCGGCTGGGGCATGAAGGCCGACGGCTTCTCCAAGATGGCCGCCGATGCCACCAAGCGCACCACCTTCTGCAAGAGTCTCAAGAAGCACATGGATACTTACGGCCTGGACGGAGTGGACATTGACTGGGAGTATCCCGGCGTGTCGGCCGAGGGTACGGGCTTCGACAAACTCAACGACAAAAAGAACTTCAACCTGGTGCTCAAGGAACTGCGGGAGACCATCGGCAACACCAAGATTATCTCCTTTGCTTCCTCGGCCTCGCACCCCGAGTACGTAGACTGGTCGGTGGCCGCCAAGTACATTGACTACGTGAACGTGATGACCTACGACATGGGCTGCGCGCCCACGGCGCACAACTCCCCGCTGTACAGCACCAGCGCCGTCTTTAATAAACAGACGGGCGCCGACAAATGCATCCAGAAGCATGTAGACGCCGGCATTCCCAAGAACCGCCTGGTCCTGGGCGTACCCTTCTACGGCAAGGGCTACAACGGCAAAAAGGCCGACCAATACCCTGTGGCCGACTATCAGGTTTATCCCTACGAGGTAAACTACAACCAAATGGCCGACATCTTTAACAAGAACACCGTTACCGGCCGCAAGTACAACCAAAGCAACAAAGAAACCATAGACGTCACCGGCAAGAACATCCGCAAATGGGACGACGTGGCCAAGGTGCCTTACCTCACCGACACCCAGGGCCGCATCCTGCTGGTATACGACGACCCCGAATCCGTGGCCGAGAAAGGCAAGTTTGCCGTTAAGGAAGGCCTTTTGGGCGCCATGTTCTGGGAGTACAGGCACGACGACGACAACCAATCACTCTTAAAATCCCTGGTGCAAAGCATGTACGGAAAAAACAGCGTGATACAATAATATATATAATAGTATAAAACTAACCAAATAATTAACTAACCCATGAAACAGAAAGTAGTCCTAATCTTAAGACTGGCTGTTCTGATTGGTCTGATGGCAGGGCCGCTGTGCCTCAGTGCACAAGCCCAGTCCAAGGGCGGGATCACCGTCACGGGCGTCATCCTGGACAATGAAGGATTGCCGGTTATCGGTGCGGGCGTGACCTTGAAGGGCACGACCACCGGTGTGGCTGCTGGAATGGATGGTGACTTTACCATTACCGTTCCCAGTGAGGCTGCTGTCATCGAGGTTTCCGCGTTGGGCTATGTTCCCCAGGAGGTGAAGATAGGCAAGCAGCGAAACCTGAAGGTGGTGCTTCTGGAGGACATGCAGTCCATTGAAGCCACCGTGGTGGTGGCCTATGGTACACAGACCAAGGCCACGGTGACGGGCGCCCTCACGTCCATCGACTCCAAGGCCCTCATCAAGGCGCCTGTAGCCGACGTGACCAACGTTCTGGCCGGTCAGATGCCCGGTGTAACCACCGTTCAGATGAGTGGTCAGCCCGGAGAAGACTATG
Source organism: uncultured Bacteroidales bacterium (assembly GCA_905234285.1). Lineage (GTDB taxonomy): Bacteria > Bacteroidota > Bacteroidia > Bacteroidales > UBA932 > Cryptobacteroides. Next base: position 38,321 of record CAJOHK010000001.1, on the reverse strand, counting down.
CCGACGTGTACATCCGTGGCGTAGGCTCCCTCAACGAGAGCGCTTCGGCACCGCTTATCCTGGTGGATGGTGTGGAGCGTCCGCTCAACACGGTGGACCCCAACGAAATCGAGAGCCTGTCCGTGCTCAAGGATGCTGCCTCTACGGCCGTGTTCGGTGTGCGCGGTGCTAACGGTGTCATCATCGTTACCACCAAGCGCGGTGATGCCGGCAAGCCCAAGATTTCCATCAGCTCCATCACCGGTGTGCAGGTGCCCCTGTCCTACATCCGGCAGGCCGACAGCTACACACAGGCAAAATGCTACAACGTGCTGCAGTTCAATGACGGCAACATCGACAAGGCCGAGTACTTCACCCCCGAAGCCATCGAGGCCTATCGTACGGGTTCCGACCCCATCATGTTCCCCAACACCGACTGGACCGAGCTCATGTTCCGCAAGGCGTTCCTGCAAACCAAGAACAACATTAACATCAGCGGCGGCTCCGACAAAGTACGTTACTTTGTTTCCATGGGCTACATGTACCAGAACGGTCTGTTAAAGCAGTTGCCCGGCCTGGATTATGACAATAACTACTCCTACAACCGGTATAACTACCGCGCCAACCTGGACTTCAAGCTCACCGAGACCACAGACATGAAGTTCAACATTGGCGGCGTTGTGGGTGTAACCCGGGAGCCTATTTCTTCGGCCTCCAACACCTGGACCCGTACCATGCTGTGGTGCCAGCCTTATTCCAGCCCCGGCCTGGTGAACGGCATTGCCCTTACCGACATCTCCGATTCGGCTATTCCTAAGGGTCTGCACGGCGGTTACAATGCCTACTATTATTACTATGGCCGCGGCTACCAGCAAAAGTATAAGACCAGCCTCAACCTGGATATGTCCATTACCCAGCGCCTGGACTTCATCACCGAAGGCCTTAGCGTGGGTGTCAGGGGTAGCTTCGACATGGACATGCGCATCGACAAGAAGCACACCGGAGACGGTTCCCTTTCGCAGACCGTGGAGTACACCTCCTGGCGTGACGGCTCGGGTCTTGAAATCAACGACCCCGACTTCGACAAGACCTATCTCCTGCGCATGAGCGGCGGTTATTATCCGCTCAAGTACGGCTCCAGTACCGACAATGACAAGAAGTGGTATGTGGAGGCCCGCATAGACTACAGCCGCAAGTTCGCCGGCAAGCACGCCGTAAGCGCCCTGCTCCTGTACAACCAGTCCCGCGACTACTATCCCAGCCAGTACAAATGGCTGCCCTACGGTTATGTGGGCTTTGTGGCTCGCGCAACCTATGCTTACAAAGACAAGTATCTGGTCGACCTCAGCGCCGGTTACAACGGCTCCGAGAACTTTGCCCCCGGTAAAACCCGTTACGGTCTGTTCCCGTCGGCCTCCATCGGTTGGGTAGCCTCCGAGGAAAAATTCATGAAGAAACTGCGTTTCATCAACTTCCTCAAGCTGCGCGCCTCTGTTGGTAAGGTGGGTAACGATAAAGGTACTTCCAGCCGATTCATGTACATGACTTCCGGCATCTGGAAAGAAACGGGTAGTTATTACTTTGGTGCCAAAAAGGCCAACGGTGTCCCCCGTTACGAGATGGAAAAACCCGGCAATGCCGATGTGTCCTGGGAAACGGCCCTCAAGGCCAATGCGGGTTTGGACTTCGAGATGTTCGACAGCCGCCTGCACTTCTCGGGAGATATTTTCTATGAGCACCGGACCAACATTCTCACCACGCCTAACTCCTTGCCGGGTATTATCGGTACCGACATGCCCGATATGAATATCGGTATTGTAGATAACCACGGTTATGAAATTGACCTGGGCTGGAGAGACAACATCGGCCCGTTCCGCTATGACATCAGCGCCAATGTAACCTTTGCCCGCAACAAGATTATCTTCATGGACGAGGTGGCGCCCAGCGAGCCTTATCAGGCCCAGACCGGCGGTTCTACCGGCCGCTACCTCCTGTATCAGTATGAGCGACTGTACCAGTACAGCGACTTCTATACCGACGCGGACGGCGTACAGCGCCTGAATCCGGACCTGCCGCAACCCGGCGGCGTGGTGTATCCCGGTGATGTCATGTACAAGGACCTGAACGGAGATGGCCTTATCAACACCGACGACCAGATGCGCGACGGTTTCCCCAACCGGCCCGAGTACCTCTTCGGTTCCAACTGGAAGTTCGGATGGAAGGGCTTTAACCTCAGCCTCAACTGGATTGCCGCTACTAACGTGAACCGTGTATACAGTATCGAGTACCGCGTGCCCTTCACCGATACCGGCCACCGTGGTCTGCTCCAGATGTTCGCCGACCAGTGCTGGATGCCGGATAACTGCGAATGGTGCGACTATCGCCCCGACGGCACCCTGCCCCGTATGACCCTGGCCAACTATGAGTGGAACTCCCAGAACTCCACCCTGTGGACTGTGGACTCCTCCTATATCCGTCTTAAGAGCGCCAGCTTCGGTTACACCTTCTCCCAGAACAAGCTGTTCAAGAAGCTGCACATCGGAAGCCTGAGCCTTATGTTCACGGGTTACAACCTGCTCACCTTCTCCAAGATGACCCTGCAGGATCCCGAGGCCCGTTCCAGCAGCGACGACGGTGAATACCCGCTGGTGAAGACCTACAACCTGGCCCTTAACATTAACTTCTAATCCGGTACAGCCATGAAACAATTCAGAACTATTCTGGCCATGTTCCTGCTGGGTGCAGGACTGGTAGCCTGTGAGAGCCTGAAGCTGGGCGATGCCGGCCTTAGCAGCGCTCCGGAAGCTTCCGGCGCTACCATCGATACCCTGTTCGCCAGCCTCAAGGACGCCGACAAAGTATTGGCATCGGCCTACTATTACCTGCCCTACGGCATGGTAACCGATTTTGACAGCAAAATGGGCGGCGAGCAGCTGGAATCGCTTACCGACCATTATATCAGCAACAAACGTACTTCCAGTGCAGGTCCCACCCTGCTGTATTACAACGGATCCCTGAGCGCCGGTACATCCAAGCGCAGCAGTATGAACTTCAACTTTGGCGGCACCTACGATACCAAGCATGAAGCCGCCGATGACTGTCATTATTATGCTATCCGTTACAGCATCGTTTTCCTGCAAAACGCCGACCGCATTCCCGGTGCCGATCCCGCAGAGATTGCCTGCAAGAAGGGAGAAGCCCGCATGTGCCAGGCCGTTGCCTATGCCGACATGCTGCGTTATGTGGGTGGTGTTCCCATCATGGATCATGTCATAACAGATCCCCGCGAAGAGATGAAGTTCCCGCGCGCCACTTTTTCCCAGACGGTAGATTACATAGTAAGCTTGTGTGACCAGGCCGCCACCGAACTTCCCTGGACATGGGGATCGAATGATGATGGCCGCTTTACCAAGGCTGCTGCCCTGGGACTCAAGCTGCGCGTACTGCTCTTCGCTGCATCTCCCACCTTCAATTCCAATACGCTCTGGCGCTCCGATGCCAACGAGTACCACTGTTATACCAACTACGACGCCGCCCGCTGGCAGCGTGCCAAGAAGGCTGCCGATGAGTTTATGACGGCTTGGGCTACCGAAGGCTATTACGGACTGGTAGAAGCCACGGCCAATACGCCTACCGCTTATCGTCTGGCCTACCGCAAGGGTTACTTCGAGCGCGGAACCACCGAGACCATCATCTCCATCCGCAAGAGCAACTCCACCGATTTTCACTATGACGTGTATGACAATCAGCACGACTACGGTAGCGGTGGCACACTCGAGTATGTGAACAAGTTCGGCTGGGCCGACGGTTCCGACTTCCCCGAGGATTATGACTGGTCTGTCGATCCCGAGAGTCAACCTCCGTTCTTCAAGGCCGGCGTAGAGACCCGTGATCCCCGTCTGTACGAGAATCTGTGCGTTCCTGGAGATAAATGGTGGAACGACAAGGGCGGCCCCGTATGGATTGAGGCCGATGGCCGTCAGGTGAATAACCCCGGTTTCCTGCAGATGAAATACATCCTTCAGAAGTCTGGCGACCGTACAACGCTTCCTCACTGGTGCATGATGCGTCTGCCTGAGATTCTGCTCAGCGCAGCCGAGGCCTATAACGAGGCCGATGGCGGTCCTGACGAGAATGCCTACGAGTGGGTGAATATGGTGCGCCGCCGTGTGGGCCTTTGCGATCTTCCCGAAGAACTCTCCCAGGAGGAATTCCGCAACGCCATCCTTCGCGAACGCGAATGTGAGTTCGGATTCGAGGAAGTGCGCTGGTTCGACATGGTGCGCTGGGGCCTTACCGATGCATTCACCAAGAAGCTCCATGGCCTCACTTCCCACGCTCCCGGCGTCAAAGTGGACGCTACTTCCTTCACCTTTGAAGTGAGTGACGTATATCCTTCCCGCAGCTGGTGGACCAACTGGGATACCAAATGGTACCTGGCTCCCATCCCCACTGTAGAGGTGAACAAGGGTTACGGCATGACTCAGAATCCGGGTTGGTAAACGCTTAAATGTACCCGAAGATGAAAACTATAGCAAGATATATATTTCTTCCGCTGCTGCTTCTGGGCACTGTAGCCTTTGCACAGGAACGCTCGCTGGTAGATTCCATTGCCCTGGGCAACCTGTATAAGCTCCAGGCCAACGGAAACATTGCCGGTGACAGCCCCCTGTTCGACAAGAGTCCCGAGGCAGATGTGGCGAAGGCCCTGTATGGGCAGTTCTCCGGCCTGTTGGTAAAGCAGGGAACCGGTATGAGCTTTGAGAACCAGGCCAAGCTGCGGCTCCACGGCCACAGCCCGCTGGTGCTGGTAGATGGTATTCCCCGCGACCTGCACAATATCACGGCCGAGGAAATTGAATCCATTACCATTCTCAAGGACGCCGTATCGGCCGCTCTCTACGGTGTAAAGGGCGCCAATGGCGTGATTATGATTACCACCAAGCGCGGTAAGGATGCCCCCCTCAAGGTGACGGCCGAGTACCACTATGGTCTGTCCACCATTTTCCGGGCTCCGGAATTCTCTGACGCATACACTTATGCCTATAAAGTGAACGAGGCCCGCGCCCTGGATGGCCTGGCTCCCATGTACAACCAGGATGAGCTCTATTCCTTCTATACGGGCTCCCATCCTTATTCCTACCCCAATGTAAACTGGTGGAAGGAGATTTACCGGGACCACGGCGACAACCATCGCGCCATGTTCACCTTCAGTGGCGGTAACCGCAATTTCCGTTACTTTGCGGCTATCGACTACATGAAGGACGACGCCCTGTACAAGAAGGCCACCAGCGATGACCGCTACAACGCCAATGCCTACGACACCCGCCTGGGCATCCGCGCCAACGTAGACGTGAACATCACCGACCACACCTCCATGAAGATTGGTGTGATGGCCCGCCTGGAAGAGAGCAACAAGCCCTATTCCATGTATACCAACGACACCAACTATATTGAGAAAATCCTGTACACCCTGCCTTCTGCGGCCTTCCCTATCAAGCAAGCCGACGGCACCTACGGCGGAAGCGCCCTCAAGGGTGCTGTGAACCCGGTGGCCCTGTTCCAGGAATCCGGTAATCACCAGTATTCCCAGGCTAAGGTGCTGGCCGACATGACCCTGCGCCAGGACCTGGGCATGGTGGTCCCCGGCCTGTACGCCGACGTCACCGTGGCCTTTGACTATCTGGGCCGGATGACCGAGGTAGCCTACAAGGACTGGCAGTACAGCGAGATGGTGAATAATTATGCCAGTAACGGCAACACCACCTATCTGGTGGCCGAGCAAAAGTACTATGGCATCAATTCTAAAACAGTTACCTACAAGAACTCGCTCAGCAGCCTGCAGATGCGATTCGAACTGCAGGGCCGTTTGAACTGGGAGCGTAACTTTGGCAAGCACCACGTCGAGGCCCATGTGGCCTATCGTCAGCGTTCCTGGATTGAGAATAAGCAGAATGCCTCATCCAAGACGCAGGAAATCCTGGGCACGGTGAGCTATAACTGGAACAACCGCATCTTTGCCGACGCGGTGGTGAACTACTCCGGCTCGGCCTACCTGGAGCCCGGCAAGCGCTTCAACTGGTATCCGGCCGTAAGCCTGGCAGGCGTTATCCTGGAAGAGCCCTACATCAAGGCCTATGCATCGGCCGGTATGTCGGGTATGGACGACGACCTCACCCACGAGCTGTGGCGCCAGACCTATGGCAGCAGCAACGGCAAGAGCTTCTACTTCATTGACGGTTCCGGCAACAGCGGCAAGGCCGAAGGCAACATGCCTTCCCTTATCCTGGCTCCCGAGCTTTCCCGCAAGATCACCTTCGGCCTGGACAACAAGTTCTTCAAAAAGCGCCTGGGTGTGAATGTGGAGGGCTTCCTGGAGAACCGCCGCAACATTTTCCTGGAAAAGGACGATATTAATAACGTGTCCGGCATCATTGGTATCACCGTAGAGGGCCAGAGCCTGGGTGAGGAGAACTACGGCGGTCTGGACCTGGGCCTGAGCTGGGAAGAGAAGCGCGGCTGCTTCAACTATGGCGTGTATGCCAACGGCGGCTGGCTGTGGAGCAAGGTGATTGACGACGGCCAGGCCTACCAGGCCTACGACTACCTGTATCACAAGGGCAATCCTGTTGGCCAGCGCTATGGCTTGGAAGTGATTGGTATCTTCCAGGATCAGGTAGAGATTAACAACAGTCCCAACCAGACCTTCGGCGAGGTGAGGCCCGGCGACCTCAAGTACCGCGACCAGAACGGTGACGGCGTCATTGACAGCCAGGACGTTGTAAAGATGTTCGGCTCCTCTACGCCGCTGTTCCAGTTCGGCTTCGGCTTCAACATCGGTTGGAGAGGCCTTAACGTGTACGCCGATTTCCAGGGCGTGACGGGTGTCACCGTCGACCTCAGGGATTCACCGCTGTACCAGCCGCTGGTGAACAACGGAACCATCTCCGATACCTTCCTCAAGCGGGAGGTTACCTGGACGCCGGAAACCGCCACCACGGCCACCATGCCGCGTTTGACTACGGTTACCAACAAGAACAACTACCAGAAGAACTCCCTGTGGTACCGCGACGGCTCCTTCATCAAGCTGCGCAACGTGGGTATCTCTTATACCTTCCCCAAAGCCTGGCTGCGTCTGTGTGAGGCCACGGTGTTCCTCAAAGCTACCAACCTCTTCAGCCTGGACAATATCAAGTTTGCCGACCCCGAGCAGCTGGGCGCCTACTATCCCAGCACCCGTACTTTCTGGGCCGGTGTCAAGATGGCCTTCGGCAAGAATGTGGGCGAGGAGCGTAACAAGTGCTGCAAGCAGCGCGTGAAGTCCAAGCCTTATGTTCCCGAGGTGAAAGAAGTGGTGGTAGAGAAGGAAGTCATCAAAGAAGTACCCGTAGAGGTGCAGGTGGTTCGCGAGGTGGTGAAGAACGAAGGCACCCTCAAGGGTAAATACGAGGACGACATCCTCTTTGTGATTGGCCAGGCCGAGCTCCGGCCGGGTGAGGCCTTCAAACTGGGACGCATTGCCCAGATCCTCAAGGACAACCCCAATGCCAAGATTCAGATTACCGGCTATGCCGATTCCGGTACCGGAACGGCCAGCATTAACCAAAAACTCAGTGCCCAGCGTGCCGCCAACGTGGTACAGATGCTCCGGGAGGCCGGCGTGGAGGAGAGCCGCATCGTGAGCGGAAGCACGGGCACGGACCGTGATGCTGCCGCCAGCCCCGAATCCAACCGTGTGGCCGTTTGCATTCTTAACCAATAAAGCGCGAAAGATATGAAAAAGATACTCTATATTTTATCGGCCGTGCTCCTCACTGCTAGCTGTAATTTCCTGGACTTCGACGAATCCTCGGGCATCTACAAGCGCGAGAACATGTACGAGACGTTCAGTAATGTTACCAGCATGCTCACCACCGTCTATGGTTACTTGCCCAATAAGGATATCGCAGACGTGGGTGGTGCCATGCGCGAATGCGGCATTGACGATGCCGAGTACGGAGACCCCGACGCCTCTGTATCGCGTTTCAACAACGGCAACTGGAACGCCATCCAGACTGTGGACGACAAGTGGAGCCTGTACAAGGGCGTCCGTGCCGCCAACGAGTTCCTGGATGCCTATCCTACCATCGACCTGAGTCTGTATCAGTACGATAACAACTACCAGAAATGGCAGGACCACCTGGCCCTGTATCCCTACCAGGCCCGTGTCCTTCGCGCGTTCTTCTTCTTTGAGCTGGCCCGCCGCTACGGGGATATTCCCATGCCGCTTACCAAGCTCTCCATCGAAGAAGCCAACAGCATAGAAAAGACCCCCTTCGACCAGGTGATCAGCTTCATCGTGAGCGAGTGCGACGAATGCATTGCCCATTTGCCGGATTCCTACAAGGGACTCCTGAACGACGAAATCGGCCGTGCCAACAAAGGCTTTGCCATGGCGCTCAAGACCAAGGCCCTGCTCTATGCCGCCAGCCCGCTGCACAATCCGTCCAACGATAAATCCAAATGGCTGGCCGCTGCACAGGCTGCCCAGGATCTTATGGACACCGGTCTGTATCAGCTGGATCCCGGCGTAAAAGTGAATACCGTGAACCTGAGCTCCCCCGAAGTGATTTTTGAGATTATGCGCTCAGAAGACTCCGACTTTGAGCTGGAGAACTTCCCGGTACGCTTTACCTATTACAAGCGCACCGACCTGGGAGGCTCCTTCCCCACCCAGAACCTGGTGGACGCCTTCCAGACGGCCGACGGTTATGACATTACCCTCACCGATGCCGGTTGGGTAACCGATGACCCGAATTTTGACATTACCAAGCCTTACGAAGGCCGTGATCCCCGCTTTGCCCGCACCATTCTGGCAAACGGCATGGAATTCAAGGGGTCTACCATCGAGACCTACGTAGACGGTAAGGATTATTCGGCCACCCGCAGCGACCTCCGCTCGGTTACCGGTTACTACCTGCGCAAATACATCCAGGAGAACACCAGCTTCGAAGACGAGAATGAAAGCTACAACAAGCACGACTGGATTGTGTTCCGCTACGCCGAGATTCTGCTTAGCTACGCCGAGGCAGCCAATGAGTACTTCGGCAACCCCAACCAGAGTGACGGTACCCTCAAGACCACGGCCCTGGATGCCCTCAATGCCGTGCGCGCCAACGCCGGCATGCCCGATGTAACGGCCGCCACCTATTCGGCCTTCACCGAGGCTGTGCGCCGTGAGTGGCGGGTAGAGTTCGCCTTCGAAGACCATCGCTTCTGGGATGTGCGCCGCTGGAAAATCGGCCCCGCCACCCAGACGCAGGTGTATGGCGTGAACATCGTCCCCGACGGGAACAAACTGGAATACAGCCGCAAGCTGGTGGAGAACCGTACCTGGAACGACCGCATGTACCTGTATCCCATCCCTCAGAGCGAACTGTTCTGCAATACTAACCTCAATCCCCAGAATACCGGATGGTAATCTCTAACCACAGCATAAAAACAAAAACCATATGAAAACAACAGTCAAAATATTAGCCAGCCTGTCTATCCTTGCTGCCGCATTCTCCTGCCAGCAATTTGAGGTTGACACGCAGATGACGCCAGAAAAAATGGCTGCCAATGCGCGGTTGGAGAGTAATGTGTTCACCGCTTACACCGTAAACGCCAGTAATCCCCAGCCCGTATCGTTCAATATCACTTCCAACGTGCCCTGGAGCATCATCCGCAACGACAACGCTGAGTGGTGCACCATTTCCCCTGCCTCCAGCGCGGTGGCCGGGCTCAATGCCGATGTCACCATTGAAGTACTGGAAAATGACGCCCTGGAAGACCGTAGCGCCAGCTTTACCATCCGTAGCGACAGCTACCAGACCAAGAGCTATACCTTTACCATTACCCAAGGTCGTCGCGGCAAGTTCTACGTGACGCCCATCACCAAGACCTACTCGGCCATGGGTGGTCCGCTGAGCTTTACCATCAGCACCAATTATGCTTGGGAAGTGCGCTCCGACGCCGACTGGCTCAGCTTTAGCCAGGAATCCGGCGAGGGATCGGCCAGCCCCATCCAGATTGTGGCAACTGCCGAGCGCAGCGATGTCATGACCCGCACCGCTACCATTTATGTAGTGGCCAACGACACCGAGGAAAGCTTTGAGGTTACCCAGCAGGGTAAGTTCGAGGTGGTTGAGCCTTCCGGCGTGTTCTCCGACGCTGGCGGCGACATGGACTTCAAGGTCAAGACCGACCTTTCCTGGGAAGTGAGCGCCAACCAGATGTGGATTTCCTTCAGCGAGGAAGAAGGCGACGGTGACGGTACCGCCAAGGTAATCACCATTACTGCCGAGCCCAATACCGGCATCCAGCGTGAAGCTGCTATCAGCGTAACGGCCGGTGGCGAAACCAAGGAGTTCAAGCTTATCCAGCAGGGTGTTACCTTTGAGATTATCGACCCCGTTTCTACAGAGGTCAGCGGCTACCTTGGCGCACTCTCCCTGGAGGTGAATACCATTCTGGACTGGGAGCCTTATGCTTCTGAGGAGTGGCTGCATGTAGAGAAGAATGCCGATGGAAAACACATCGACGTAACCTGTGACTGGAATCCCATTTTTGTACCCCGTACCGCCAATGTAGGTATCAAGTCCGGTGCCAATACCTATGAGATTGAACTCACCCAGGACACCAACTTCACCCTTGAAGGCTCATACGAACTGTTGGATGACGGCTCCGTAAAACTTAAGGGCGGCGCGGTCTCCCGCATCGTTTCCAAGGACAGCTTCCGTTATATCGACGTGGAGTTCACCATGGGCGACGTTCACTTTGTGGACAAGTCCCAGATCTGGTTCGACGGCGTGATGGGTAATGCCAACCTGTTCAACTGGCTCACTGTGGGCAAGACCCGCGTACGTCTGGAAGGCACGCTGGCCGACGGCAAGGGTGCCCGTATCGACAAGGACTCCTACTTGAGCGTGGACTACAGCATCTCTCAGGATGAGCTCAATGCCATGACCACTTATGGCATCAAGATGTACGTGGATCCCGAGGATGAGACCCTCTTCTACATGGACTTCGACTATAACGGGGCCAACAAGTGCCATGCTCACGCCCGCAATCCGTTCTACTATGATCAGGAGAATGGCGCCTCCTTCTGGCTGGGCTGCTATGACGGCAATGCTCCCGCAGACTCCTGGTATGTTGTTAAATCCTGCGTTGTTAATTTTCCGGCAAAGTAATTCCTTCCTGCCATGAAAAGATTTATTAACATACTCTGCGCAGCCGCAGCCCTCGTCATAGGGCTGCAGGGCTGCAAGCAGGCCGAACCGGAGCAAATGGATTCGGTAGACCTGCGGTACAGGGTGAGCGGAAGCCTGGAACTGGCGGCCACGGGCGCAAGGCCCTTCTCGCTGGTGGTCACTTCCTCCAAGCCCTGGACCGTGCGCAGCCTGCATCCCGACTGGTGCATCATCAGCGACGAGGAAGGCAATGCCTCCGACCCCGAGCTGGTGAAGGTGGGAAAAGGCGAGAAAACCACCCTTACCGTCCAGTACTACGACAACACCGACCTGGACGACCGTATCGACTATATTGAGATTTCCAGCAATGGCTGGACGCCCAAGAAACTCACCGTTACCCAAAAAGGTACCGCCTATTTGGAAATCCCGGCCGCCGAGCTCACGCCCGAGATGATTGCCGGTGCCGGCGAGGAAATCCTGGTACATATCTCGTCTAACCAGAAATGGAGCACCAAGGTCAACACTGGTAAGGATTGGCTCACCATTACCGATGGCGAAACCGGCGAAGGTGATGGCGTGGTAACGTTAAATGCTGCCAATAACGGCGGCGAAATCCGCTATGCCTCCCTGAGCATCTTTGATCGCCATGACAAGAAGGTATACACCATCAACTACACCCAGGACGGTGTGCAGCTCGATCTTGAAGGCGAGGAAATGATGGTTGCCTTTGACGGGACCGAGGCTTCCATGAAGGTGGTATCTAATGCCAAGTGGACGGCCGTCAAGGATAACGAGGCCGATACCTGGTTTACCATTACCACGCCCGAGGTTACCGGAAGCGGCACGCTGGCCATTACGCTCGAGCCTAACGACACGCCTAACCCGCGTGTGGGCGGCATCATCGTGAGAACCGTTCCCGAAGAGGAAGACGGCTTTGTGCTGGAGCGCCGCGTTGCGGTGAAACAGGCCTACGAAGTCACGCCTGTATGGGTGCCCATCGACGAGTCCTGGCTGCAGTATGTGGCCTCCGACTGGACCACCGGTAAGGTTACTGCCGTTGCCAACGGTCTCAGTTTTGATGGCAAGGGCCGTCTGCATAACAGTAAGCTGCCGTTTGGTACGTATACTTTCCGCTGGAGCAGCATCTCAGAGGATGCCAAGGTTCGTCACTGGATTGTGTACGGCAGCGATGACACTGAGATGAAGTTCAACCTCTCCGGCGGCAAGACTTCCCTGGAATTCAACAAGGGTAACTCCGAGGCCCCGAGCGGTCTGTCTTCTGTCTCCGGCCTGGATATGAGCCAGCCGCACGAGTTCACTTACAAGTTCGATCCCAGCGGTGCCCTCCACTGTAAGGTAACCTTCCTGATAGACGGCATTTCCCTGGGCAGCTTCAACAGCTCTGACACTGTAATGAAAGACGTGCTCTGGAATGCTACTACCGACCTGTACATTGGTATAGAAACCGGTAAGGCTATCCTCGAAGGCTATTGGTACACCGAACCCGTAGCTTGGTAACATTAAAAGGAACAGATTATGAAACATATCTGCAACATATCCCTTCTGATGGCAGCATCCCTGCTGCTGGCCTGCAACGGGTCCAAGGACGATCCTACACCCGAACCCAGCCCGGCCCCGAATCCCGAAACCCGCACCCTTACCTTCGTTCTGCCGGATTATCCGGTAGACGAGGGTGAGGAGGTTTCCGATCTGCTCAAGACCCGTTGGGTGGCCGGTGACCAGGTTGTGGTGCACGGCGAGTACGCCAAGGACCAGGTGACGGTTACCCTCAAGGCCGAAGACATTAAAGACAATGGCCGTACGGCCACCCTCGAAGTGAGCGGCCTGTGCCCCTATAAACGCGACGACTGCGCCAGCACCCTGTATGCCGAATGGCCCGCATCGGCCGTGAACAACCTCAAGCACTGCTTCTTCTACAGCTGCTTCGGCGCCGACAACGTACAGATGCTGGCCGCCTGCGACGAGAACAATCAGTTCAAGTTCCACAACTTGTCGTCCATCATCTCCTTCCAGGTAGACGGTGATTACGACAGCTATACGCTGGGCGCCCGTAAAGACGTTCCCATCGGCTATGAGTTCTACCAGGTAAAGATTACCGACAAGGAAAAGAACTACCGCCAGTATTTGGGTAATACTACCACTACGGTAACGCTCCCGGTTGTGGCCGACGGCGAAACCGACAATATCTACTATATCCCTGGCGGTGCCAACCTCATTGCCGGCTATTCCATCCGTCTCATCAAGGACGAGAAAGTGGTGATGGCCTACACCAATCCCGACCCCCTGGATCTGTCCATCGGCTCGGTGGCAGACCTTGGCGACATCACCGACCTTCTGGAAGAGTTTGACGACCCCATCGACCCCGACCTGGCCAAGCCGCTGGACGGTATGGGCACTGCCAACTGCTATGTGGTGTCCGAAGCCGGTACCTACAAGTTCGCGGCTGTGAAGGGTAATTCCGAGGAGCCGGTGGGCGCCGTGGCCGAGACCAAGGTCCTTTGGGAAACCTGGTGCAACGACGAGGAAGTCAAGCACAAGAGCGTGGTCAAGACCACCATGTACGACGAGGGCATCATGTACTTCCAGCTGGCCGAGGACTTCCATCCCGGTAATGCCCTCATCGCCGCCCTGGATAAGGACGAGAACATCCTCTGGAGCTGGCACATCTGGGTGCCCGAGACCGAGTTCTCCGTCAATTCCTTCGGCTATGCCTCGGGCTGTGAGATCATGAGCCGTAACCTGGGTGCTCTGGTAGATACCCAGCCCGGCGCCGTGGCCGACTCCCGTTCCTTCGGCCTGCTGTACCAGTGGGGCCGTAAGGATCCGTTCCTGAATGTGAAGGAAGCAGGTTCTACCGAGTCTGCCACATTCTCCGGTACGGACATGAAGGTGAAAGAGGGCCAGATGACGCAGAATGAGGCGGCGGCCCAGCCCACCACCTTTGCGGCCATTGCCGACGGCGCTACCGACTGGTGCTCCGAGGTGAATCTCCTCTACTGGGGCGACCAGGAAAAGAGCGCTCCCAAGGCCAAGTATGACCCTTGTCCTCCCGGATACCGTGCCGCCGGCCGTAAGAGAGCCAAGATCTTCACCGATGCAGGCTCTTCCATTACCGGTTGGACGGTCAATGCCGACTACTGGTATTTCCAGGTGGGCAATCCCGTCTCTACGCTTCCTATCCCTGCCTATCTGAATTATGACGGTAGATATGTCAATAATGGTACCGCCATTGTGTGGAACACCCACATGGATGCCGATACTCCCAACATTTCCTACTGCCAGCTGCTGGAGGGAACCGACTCCAAGAAGGGACAGAAACAGCGTCCTATCGGCGCGTCTGTCCGTTGTGAAACCGAATAATAACGAATAAACAATAACCATATGAAAAAGACTTTAACGATTTTGGGCATGGTCCTTCTGCTCGCAGGTTGCGCCAAGCAGCAGGCCTATGATGACAGTGCCGTATGGGAGAAGCTGGCCAATCTGGAGCAGCGCGTTTCTACCTTGGAATCTTCCATCCGCGGTATCCAGAGCGCCGTGGGCGAGGGCAAATTCGTCCAGAAGGTGCAGGAAATCACCGACGCGGCCGGTAACGTGACGGGCATTACCGTTACCTACACCACCGGCGAAGTGGTAACCCTTAACATCGGCAACGTAGATCCCGAGGCCGGTCCCGTGATCTCCGTAATGCTCAATGGCGCCGGCGAGCTTTGCTGGGCTATTGACGGTGTCATTATCCAGCAGAATGGCAAGGATGTCACCGTGTACCAGTATCCTGAATTCTCCATCGACGAGGAAGGCCATCTGTGGGTCGAGGTCGATGGCGAGAAGACCGACCTGGGCCTGGTGAAAGGCGAGAAGGGCGACAAGGGTGAAGACGGCCAGGGCGGTGCCATCCAGGATGGTATCATCAAGGGCATCACCGTGGGCGAGGAGAACATCGAGATTCTCCTGGACGACACCACCATTACCCTGCCCCTGACGCTGGCCTTCAAGCTGGTTGTGGCCAAGACCGACTATGCCGTTACCTCCACCGACCCCATCGAGGTGGCTTACGAGGTAAAGAACAAGACCCCTCAGACCGTGGTGGACGCCTACTGCGGCAATGACTTCGAGGTAGAGGTACAGGAAGACAAGATTATTGTTACCCCTGCTTCCAAGAGCAGCTTCGGCGACATTCTCCTGTATGCCGACTCCAAGACCGGGCTCACTTCCATTGTGAAGCTGCACTTCGAGGGCGAGGTATTCAAGCCTGACTATGTTCCTTACAGCTCAGACATTGACTTTGTGGCCGAGGCCGGTGGCGGTTCTCTGGAGGTCCCCGTGGTTTCCAACCTGGACTTTGACGTGGTGTCGGGCGACAGCTGGATCACGTACGTAGAGACTAAGGCCAAGAAGGCCACCATCGTTCTTACTATTGCCGAGAATCCCAAGGCTACCGTCCGTACGGGTGGCGTGAACCTCTTCCGCCAGGGCACCGAGGAACTCATCATGACCATCGTCATTGCCCAGCAGGCCGGTACGCCCAAGGCTACCAATCTGAGCGCAAACGGCACGGCCAACAGCTACATCGTTAACGAGGCCGGCTGGTACAAGTTCGCTGCCGTGAAGGGTAACACCTCCGAGGCCCTGGAAGGCGCCGATTCTGCCGTTCTGCTGTGGGAAACCTGGAACACCCAGGAGGAAGTAACGGTCAACAGCGTCATTGCCAGCGTGAGCTATGCCGACGGCTTTGTAGAGTTCACTACGCCCGAGACCCTCAAGCCCGGTAATGCCCTCATCGCTGTGAAGAATGCTGACGGCGACATCCTCTGGAGCTGGCACATTTGGATTCCCAAGACGGCTATTACCGATGTGGTTGAAGCGAATTTCTCGGCTACCAAGAAGGTGATGAGCCGCAACCTGGGCGCCTTGATTGACACCCCTGCCGATGCCGATGCACCCGTAGAGTCCTTCGGCCTGCTGTACCAGTGGGGCCGCAAGGATCCGTTCCCGGGCCTGGGTTCCCTCGAATCTCCCACTACGCCCATTTCGGTTGCCGGAACGGCCATGACCCAGCAGGAAGGCCCTGGTTCCGTAGAGAATGCGATTGCCAATCCTACCGTTTACTATTATGTGTCAAATGGTTGCTGGCTTCCCAAGTCCATGACTGAGGATTCTTCTGTGAGCGAGCTCTGGGGCGAAGAATCCAAGACGGTTTACGACCCGTGCCCGGTGGGCTATGTTTTGGCTAAGCGTAATAAGTCTTGTGCCATGTGGGCCGGTACCAAATGGACAGAGAGCACGGGCCCGTTCGTCCTGAATGCTGCTAATCACAGTTTCTCTGTGGGTAGCCTGGTATTCCCCGTTGCCGGTTACATTGACGATGGCGGCGAGGGCCAGAAGAAGGCCGGTATCCGTACCATCATTTGGACTGGCCGTTGGGACAGCGGTACTGCTAATGGCTATGGCTTCTTTGGCGATCTTACCGATGGCAGCGTGGCCTTCCGTAACCAAGGTAATGTCCGCAGCCGCGGTGGTTCTGTCCGCTGCGTAACAGTGGCAAATGCTGAATAAGCACTGATTTTCATCCTGGGGCGGCTGACCCCGCCCCGGGGTGCCAAGAATACTACTAACTATTAAAAACTAATAACATGAAGAAAAAAGAACTTTATTCTCGGCCCAGCTCCGAACTCCTGGAGCTGAACTACGCCGAGCCCGTGTGCCAGGCGGCATCGGGAATTAGCGACTACGAACCACTGGAGCCGCCTACGTTTGATTCGCCATTATTTATAGGTGATATACCTAATCTATTCTAACA
This sequence comes from uncultured Bacteroidales bacterium, assembly GCA_905234285.1. GTDB lineage: Bacteria > Bacteroidota > Bacteroidia > Bacteroidales > UBA932 > Cryptobacteroides. The sequence continues at coordinate 21,311 of CAJOHK010000001.1, read as the reverse complement.
TGGAGGACACGAAGATGAAAAATATTCTAAAATATGCATCTCTCGCCCTCATGGGCGCATTGGCGGTCCTCTCTTGTAAGAAGGCTGTTAACGAAGAGTCAAATGAAAGAAAACCGTTATCTCGCACTTTCACTTGTGTAATTGCTTCGGACGATCCGGATTCAAAGGTTGCTATTACTGATGTAGGAAAAGCTACCTGGGAAGTTGGCGATAAGATTATGCTCCATGGTGGCACTGATGGCGCAGACCGAAAGGAGATAACCTTAGCGGCTGAAAATATCAGTGCGGATGGTAAAAAAGCTACTATTACAGTTGAAGGTTTGGACCCTTATGATCGTACACCGGATGTTGTTAGTACTTATTATGCCCAGTATCCAGCAAGTTGTGTTCCTTCAGGGAATTTATATTACGAATGTCGTTTTAACAATACAAACGAAAGATTGATGGCTGCATGTAATGTTGGTGACACCTTCGTATTTTACAATGTAGCTGGCGTTATTTCATTCCGTGTAAGCGGTGATTTTGATTCCTATGTGTTTGCTGGTAATAATGGAGAAACTGTAGGATATGATGTGTATCAGGTGCGCGTCCGTGACGATGGAGCTGGACCATATTGCAATTATTGGAAGCCGGGTAATGGATCGGGAGAGCCCAGCCCGCTCACATCGATTAGTGGCTCCGTTATAGCTGATGGAACCACGGTTAACTATATAGGTCTTCCTTACGGGACTAATTTCACCGGTGGATTTAATATGAAATTCTTGAAGGGTGGTGAAATTGTAAAAACCCTTTCAACAAGCAGTGCCCGTAATGTGGCATATGGAAAGCTTTTACCGCTTGGGGATGTTACATCGGCCCTGAAGAATTATGTTGCCCCTTCAAATCATGATGCGACAAATCCCGCTATTACAGGTGCGACAGCTCTTGACGAATCCGGAACAGCGAACTGCTATATCGTTGATGGTAGTGTGGCAGGCAATGCTAACAAGGTATTTAAGTTTAAAGCTTATAAAGGAAATGGTACCACCAATGTTGGAACTATTGCTTCTGTAGAAGTTCTTTGGGAAACTTATAACAATGCAGAATCGGTGACAGCAAACAGCGTGATAGCTGCTGTGGATTTTGACAAGCAGGACGCTAAAGAGTATTATGAGATTTGCTTCAAGATGCCTGCTACGCTCCATGCTGGCAATGCCGTGATTGCAGCCAAAAATGCCGGAGGGACCATCCTCTGGAGCTGGCATATCTGGGTGCCCGCGACTACTGTGACCTATTCTGATTATGGCATATATACTGCTGGGAAAGCTATGTGTGACCGTAATCTTGGAGCACTGGATGTTGCTGTTGCAAGCGCAGAGACAAAGATAAATGTCACATCGGTTGGGTTGGTTTATCAATGGGGACGTAAGGATCCTTTCCCGGGCCCGTCAAGTATAGAAACTGAGGGTGAATATTATGGATTTGCTGCAGTTGCCGGGGCGAATCCAGCGGCTGTAACTACTCAGTTGTCTGTGGAGGATGCTATTAAACAACCTAATACGTTTGCTAAAGGTAGTAGTAGTTGGACAACTTCATCTGATATAACCCTATGGGGCGACGAAGCTTCAAAAACAATATATGACCCTTGTCCGGCTGGTTATAGAGTGCCGAATCGAGTCAAGGATAATGATAATCAACTGTTCAAGGCTAAGCTAAGTTCTGCCGCAGGTTGGGATTACAATGCTACAAAGTACTGGTTTACTTTAGGTAGCCCGGCGACAGTATTCCCTTGCTCTGGATATTGTGATGGTGGATCATTTAAAGCTACTTTCCGTACGGTAATTTGGAATGCACATCCGGATGGCGATAATGGATATAATATTTATGTTTACGCCGGCCCTGCTTTTGCGAACTATTCTCACGCCAAGAGTCGCGGATACTTCGTCCGCTGCGTAGCAGAATAACATTTTTCATCCTCGGCCCGCTGACCCGGACCGGGGGTGCCAAGAACAATAAAACTAGTACCCATATGAAAACGAATCAGTTTTTCTGCATTATCCTGGCCGTGGTGGCGGGATTGTGGGTGTGCGGCTGCACGCAAAAGGAGGCCGACCCGCTGGTGCCGGCTCCTTCCAAGCCCGACTCCAAGACCATCATTCCCAATCCTTGGGATTCCGATACCCCGGATGAGCCCGTGGACCCCGACACTCCGGACGATCCCATTGATCCCGTCATTGTAGACAGGCTGGGCATCACTCCCATCGTGGCCGTGTACTTCACCGAGTACACCCCGGAGGACCATTTCCCCACGCTGGAGGACATCAAGTGCTTCACCCACATCAATGTGGGCCATGCCCGCTTTGTGAACCCCAAGACCGGCGACGGTGGCCTGGAAATCAAGGCCCCGGGTCCCGACTACCTGCGCCGGATTGTGGCCTACAAGGCCAGCTACCCCGAGCTCAAGGTGCTGCTGTTCATCGGCGGTTGGGGTAAGAATGCCGACGGCTTCTCCGAGATGGCCAAGGACGACACCAAGCGCGCCCTCTTCTGCAGCGAGTGCGTACGTATCTGCGACGAGTACAACCTGGACGGCGTAGACCTGGACTGGGAGTATCCCACCTATAAGGCCAAGACCTATCTGGACGACGGCTCCATCTACTACAACGGCGCCGACCCCATGGATACCGAGAACTTCACCCGGCTGGTCAGGGACCTGCGAGAGGCCCTCGGCCCGGACAAGCTCATCTCCTATGCCGCCAACGACGAAGGCCGTTATATCAACAACCGCGAGGTGCTGGAATGGGTAGACTACATTAACGTGATGACCTACTCCATGGGCGACCCGCCTACCCGTCACAACTCCCCGCTGTTCACCACCAGCCGCTGGCCCGACAACAACCGCGGTGGCGCCGACTGCATCGAAATCTTCCATCGGCAGGGCGTGCCCTACAACCGCATGAACTACGGTATCGGCTTCTATGGCCACGGAACCAGCCCGTATTCGTCCTCCGTGTCCTACGAGGATGCTATGGAGGCCCTGAAGAGCGGCACGGTGAATGGCAAGAGCGTCGCCAATTACAACTATCGCTGGTGGGACGAGGAAAGCAAGAGCGTGTATCTGGGCGACAAATTCGGCAAGATGTACGCCAGCTACGAGGATGTGGAGTCCATCGGCTACCGCGTGAAATGGCTTAAGGAGAAGGGTATGCTGGGCGCTTTTGCCTGGGAGCTCCGCGAGGACAATAAGAAAGGCACCCTGCGCAAGGCCCTGCGTGCCCTCATGAACGGCGAGGATCCTCAGGACGAGCCGGTGAATCCCGATGAACCCGACGAGCCTGCGGTGGTGCTTCCGGTCATGGGCAAGGTAGAATTCACCAAGAAGCTGCAGAGCTCCGACGGTCAATCCTGGGTGCCCGAGCTCTCCGGCCTGTGCCTGAGCATGGACGGCGACTTCCTGTGGGGCTGCGACGACAACGGCGGCCTGTACCAGATTAACTTCGACGGCACGTTCAAGCTGCATTGGGACAAGAGCGCCGAGATGGAAGGCCTCACCATGGATTACTCTACGGGAACCATGTATATCGGCCTGGAGGACGATACTAACTCTGGTTATGTGGTGAAGCCTCCGTACACCTCCAAGACCAGCCTCGGCTGGACGGTAGAAGGTGTGTCCAGCATGGGCAACTCCGGCGTGGAGGGTATTGCCTGGTACAAGGGCGACCTCCTCTTCGGCACCCAGTCTGGTGCCAAGCTGTTCCGCTACAAGCTGGACGGCACGCTGGTCTCCAAGATGAGCCTGCGCGACACGGCACCCACCATCTCCGAGGTGGCCGACCTGTGCTACGACGAGGAGAAGGACTGGCTGTGGGTGATTGATTCCAACTCCAATAAGGATAAGCCTCAGTACGATCCCTACACCATTTACCTGTTCAAGGGCCTGGGAGAGAAACTGCTGGCCAAGTACTACATCGGCGACTTTGCCGACTGGAACCCCGAGGCTATCTGTGTGGACAAGAAGAACGGCTGCATCTGGATTGGTGAGGACTGCGGCGACGAGCACTTCTCCCTCCTCCATAAGGTCAAGTTCACGAACTTGTAGCTGGCGTGCGTTCACTTAAGCATCTGATAATCAGCTTCTTGCTAATATTCAGTCCGGCTATTTGCCGGACTGAATTTCTGTAACTGCCTGTACCACAATTAGTTAAGTGTTACCCATAATGCGCGGGTTGTCAAAAGTGGCTGCCATCCCTTCCTCCTTGCCTCAGGCGTGAAAAGTTTAATATATATGAAACTTTTTGGGCTTTTTATTTGGGCTGAGTTTGGGTCGTGGAAATAAGGTGTTGATAATGAGGTGTTTGTGCATTTATCCCCGGGCGTTTTTGCCTGGGGGTAGAACGTTAACTTTCTAATGGTCAGATAGTTGCCTCCACGGGCAAAAAAGGGAAGGCGCTCAGAACAGCGAGGGCTCCAGCTCCTTTACGTGGAAGGACTTGCGGTGCCAGGGTGTGAGGCCGTGGAGGCGGATGGCTTCGATGTGCTCGGGGGTGGGGTAGCCCATGTTGCGGTCCCAGCCGTACTCGGGGTATTCCTTGGAAAGCTGGCGCATGTACTCGTCCCTGTAGGTTTTGGCCAGGACGCTGGCGGCGGCAATGCTGGAGTAGGTGGCATCCCCGTGCACAACCGTCTTATAATCTTTGAAACCATATCGGTCAAAAGGCCGAAACTTGTTGCCGTCGATGAGCAGGAACTCCGGTGCGGGGGAGAGCCGGAGCACAGCCCGTTGCATACCCGTCACGGAGGCCCAAAGGATGTTGAGCTGGTCAATCTCCTCAGCCGAAACTGCCTCTACGGCCCAGGCCACTGCTTCGGCCTCGATGATGGGCCGAAGTTCCTCGCGGGCGCGCTCGGTCATTTGCTTGGAATCGTTGAGCAGGGGATGGTGAAAGTCGGGCGGCAAAATCACGGCGGCGGCATACACCGGCCCCGCCAGCGGCCCGCGGCCCGCCTCGTCACACCCGGCCTCCAATCGGCCCGGCTCTAAAAAAGGTAACAATTCCGGCATCCTTTTCATAGTCACAAAGATACAATTTTCCCCAATAATAAAGCTTGGTTCCCAGCCCCGATGGGCCAGGTCTAATTCTAGGCCCGGAACTTGTCCCATTGATTTTGCTTTACAAGGCCCTTGGAGGCCGATTCGATGGGCTAAGTCCCCGCCCTAAAAACAGACCTGGCCCAAAAACCGTGTGAGCAGACTTGCCTATGAACCACCTAAATTGCTCAGTATTAATGAGTTCCAGAAATTCAGTCCGGCAAAAAGCCGGACTGAATATTAGCAAGTGGCTGTGAATCAATTGGTTAGGTGAATAGCGCTGCGCCTCCTAGTCTACACCAGGATCCTGGAGATGTACTTGCGGTAGTCGGTGGGGGTCATGCCTTTGGCCTGCAAAAACAGCCTGTTGAAATTGGATTTGTTGTTGAAACCGCAGTTCCAGCAAATCTCGCTCACGCTCATGGCGGTGGATTCCAGCTCGCGGCAGGCCTGGGAGATGCGCAGGCCGTTTAGGTAATTGACGTAGGATAGGTTGGTGTGCTTCTTAAAGAAGTGGGAAAAGGCCGAGTCGGACATGCCTACGAGCGAGGAAACGTCGGAGAGGCGAATGGTTTCTCCCAGATGTTTTTTTGAATACTCGATGACCTTGGCTACGCGGCGGGAGCGGGATGCCCGCATCTGGGTATCCCAGTCGCCCAGAATGGTGAACCCCCGCTCAGACATGGAATTAAGGAGCCGGAGGAAATCGAGCGTGGCCTCAAAGTCCCGCGCCCCGGCCAGGGCCAGCACTTCGTCTATCAGGGGATCATCCTGGGAAAGATGAAATTTTGCAGCGGGGACGGCACGCCTGAGGAAGCCCTCGATGCTGCGGAACTGCCGCAGCTGGAGCATGGGAAAGTCCTGCATTTTGCCCGAAAACTGCACTGTAATAACGCGGTTGCCCTCTTCCTGCCCCTTCCAGACATGGGGCACAAAAGGGGCGATAATCACCAGATCCACCTCGGAAAACGGCTCCTCGCGGGTGCTGATGATGTGCTTGCCAACCGAGTGCAATACCAGATTAATCTCATACTCGGCATGGCAGTGGATGGGGTAGTCAAACTTGGCATCCCGGTGGTCCAGCACCACAAAAAGATCGTCGCTCTCGACCGGCGTTATTTCTTGCTGAATGTCCTTCATACCTGCAAAAGTAGCAAAAAATTCAAAATAGTATCAATCTTTTGCTGCATTGTGGATAAATCCATTGAAGAATCGTAATATCTTTGCAATGAGAAAAACTAACCACTATGCACCTGACCGGTATCGGCATCACCGACATTATCATTATTGTAGTCTATCTGGCCTTCATCATCTGGTGGGGTCTGCGCAACGGCAAGAGCGCCAACGCAGGCTCCTACTTCCTGGCGGGGCGGGGGACTCCCTGGTTCGTCGTGGGTCTTTCCCTGTTTGCGGCCAGTATTTCCAGCACCACGCTCATCGGCCAAACCGGCGACGCTTATGCCACCGGCATTGCCGTGTTCAACTACAACCTCACGGGCGTGTGGGTGCTCATTTTCTTCGCCATCATCCTGCTCCCCTTATATATAAGGTCAAAAATCTTTACCATTCCGGAATTCCTGGAGAAGCGCTTCGACAGCAAGTCCCGCTATTACTTCAGCGCCATCTCCATTATCGGCAACATTTTCCTGGATGCCGCCGGCGCCCTGTATTCGGCCGCCCTCATCCTTAAACTCCTGTTCCCGGAAGTGGAGCTGTGGGTGTTTGTGGTCATCTTTGCCGTCATTGCCGCCTCCTATACCATCCCCGGAGGCCTGTCGGCCGCCATCAATACCGACCTCATTCAGGCGGCGGTGCTGCTGGTAGGCTCCATTGTGATGATGGTCATCTGCTACGTCAAGGGCGGCGGCGCGTACTTTGCCTCCCTCATGGAAAACGGCGACATTGCCGCAAGGCTCATAAGGCCGCTGAGCGACTCCTCCACGCCCTGGCTGGGCCTCATTGTGGGTATGCCTGTGCTGGGCATCTACTTCTGGGCCAACAACCAAACCCTGGTGCAGCGCGTCCTGAGCGCCAAAAGCGTGAACCAGGGCCGAGCCGGCGTCATGCTGGCCGGCTTCCTCACGCTGTGCACCCTCTTTATCTTCAACATCCCCGGCGTTATGGCGCGCAGCTTCTTCCCCGGCGTAGAGAACCCCGACATGATTTACCCCACCATGGTGATCAAGTTCATGCCGGCGGGCGTGCTGGGACTGCTTCTTGCCGCCATGCTGGCCGCTCTCACCTCCACCCTGAGCGCCATCCTCAACTCGGCCTCCACGCTATTTACCATGGACTTTTACGCCAAGGCCGATAAAAAGGCCGACCAGAAGAAGCTGGTGCGGGTGGGCAAGATATCGGCCCTGGTGATCATGGTGATTGCCACCCTGTGGGCCCCCAACATCGAGCGGTTTGGCTCCCTGCTCAAGTACTACCAGGAGATGCTCTCCTACATTGCGCCGCCCATCGTGGCCACCTTCCTCATGGGCGTGTTTGTGAAGCGCACCAACGCCAAAGGCGCCTTCGCCGGCCTGCTGGGCGGCCTGGCCCTGGCCGTGGTACTGCTGTTCTTCCGTCACCAGATCTTCGGCGACATGCACTTCCTTTTCATCGTGCCCATCCTGCTGGTCTTCAGTATGCTCATCATCTGGGCCGTGAGCGCGGCCACCGAAAAGCCCGCCCCCGAGAAACTGGAGAACACCACCTTCAACCTGGCCGATTATAAAGCCGAGACCCAGGAACTCAAGGCCGAGAAGTGGTACAAAAACTACCGCGTCCTGGGCAGCGGCCTCTTTATCCTTAGTCTAATCCTGTTATTCATTTTCAGATAATGAAACTGCAACGGTTTTCGGGCAACCCCATCCTTTCGCCCAATCCCGCCAACCCGTGGGAGAATCTGGTGGTGTGTAATCCGGGGGTCATTCTGGATAACGGCGTGTTTTACATGCTGTACCGCGCCGCCGGAGACGACGAAAAGCACGTAATCCGATTCGGCCTGGCCACCAGCACCGACGGCTTCCACTTTACCCGCATGAGCGATGAGCCCGTGTTCGGCCCCAGCGCCGACGGCCCCGACAGCGGCTGCGTGGAAGATCCCCGCATTGTCAAATTCGGCGACACCTTCTACATCACCTACGCCTACCGGCCCATGGCGCCCGGCCGATACTGGACCTTCCCGCACGACGTGGTCCTGAAGCCGGAGTCCGACGCATTCACCCCCCTGGCCTGGAAGGAGAACCTGGGCAACACCGGCCTGGCCTGCACGCGGGACTTCCGCAGCTTCCGCCGCCTGGGCCGCCTCACCTCGCCCGTTCAGGATGACAGGGACGTGATTCTGTTCCCGCAAAAGATTGGCGGCAAGTTTGTGATGCTGCACCGCCCCAAGCACACCAAAGAGACCGAGTTTCCCTCCATCTGGATCAAGTTCTCGGACGATATGCTGGACTGGGGAGGCGCCGAGGACCACATCCTCATTCAGGGCCGACGGGGCACCAAGGAAGAGAAAATCGGCGGCAGCACCCCGCCCATCCTCACCGACAAAGGCTGGCTGGTGCTGTATCACGGCGTGGGCGACGGCGGCCTGTCCAAATACACCGTCTGGGCCATGCTGCTGGACAAGGACAACCCCCTCAAAATCCTGGCCCGGACCAAAGAACCCATCCTGGAACCCGAGCTTCCGTACGAGATGGAAGGCTTCTACAACGGCTGCGTCTTCCCCACCGGCAACGTGGTAAAAGACGGCATCCTGTACGTCTATTACGGCGCGGCCGACAAGTGCGTGGGCGTAGCCACCTGCCCCCTCGCCGATTTACTGGAAGAATTAACCAACACCAATAATTATTGACCATGAAAAAGAAGCTTGCATCCTTTTTCTTTGCAGTGGTTTCCCTGTTGCTCCTGGGCGCGGGGCTGGGTAATGCCCAGACCCTCCAAAAGATCAGCGGCACAGTGGTAGACCAGTACGGCAACCCTGTTGTCGGCGCTGCAGTGCTCGTCACCGGCACCAACAAGTATGCGGTGAGTGGCGACGACGGCTCCTGGCTCATAGATGGCGTGTCCCCCAAGGCCACCCTCTCCGTGACTTGCCTCGGCTACGAGGATGCTACCGTGCCGGTGAACGGCAGGGCGGTAGTGAAAATCGTGCTCAATGAATCTTCCTTTATGCTGGAGGAGACGGTAGCCATCGGTTACGGCCGCATGAAAAAGAGCGACCTCACCGGCTCCGTGGCCTCGGTCAAGACGGAGGATCTGGTTTCCAAACCGGCCAACTCCGTAGAGAGCCTGCTCCAGGGCCGAGTGGCCGGTGTGCAGGTGACCAATGCCTCGCAGGACCCGGGTGCCTCGTCTACCGTGCGTATCCGTGGTAATTCCTCGCTCAACGGCTCCAATTCTCCGCTCATCGTCATTGACGGTTTCCCTTACGGCGAGGCGGGCGCCCTGAGCCAGATTAATCCGCAGGACATTATTTCCATGGAGGTTCTCAAGGATGCGTCGGCATCGGCCATCTACGGTTCCCGCGGCGCCAACGGCGTCATCCTCATTACCACCCGTAAGGCCCAGGGGACCAAGAACCGGATTACCGTGTCGCAGCAGACCACCCTTTCCCAGTTTAGCAAACCCTTGAACCTGTGGAGGGATCCGGTGCTCATGGCCATGCTCTCCAATGAGAGCCGGGCCAACTCCGGCCTCACCCAGCTCTATGTGGGTGCGGTGAACCCCAACGGCGTTTACTACCCCTCCATTGAAGAGTTGCAGACCACCTGGACCACCAACACGCGTTGGGACGACATCGTGTTCAACAAGGCCCCCATCTCCAACAATACCACCGTTAAGTTCCAGAGTACCAACGACCGCACCATGTTCACGGCGTCGGCCAACTACTACCGCGACAACGGCATGTATATCGAGGACACCTACACCAAGTACGGAGCCAACTTTGCCGTAGACCACAAATTCTACGACAACTTGCGTTTCAAGGCCAGCGCCAACGTGGTGCACAACAAGCGGCACAACAACGGCTCCCTGTCCTACAACCGTAACCCCATCTTCCCCGTTTACGACGAGGAAGGCAATTTCTGGCAGTACAGCGTCCAGGATTACTACCACCCGCTGGCTCTCACCAAATTCCGCAAGCAGGACAAGAGCGGCATCGATGTCATCTCCTACATGGCAGTAGACTGGCGTCCCTGGGAGTGGCTGGACATCAACGCCCAAATCAACTACAAGCACGGCGAAACCGTGGCCGATTACTATTTCCCCAAGAAATATACCGAGCGCGGCGTGTTCTACAACGGCTATGGCGCCATCGAGAACTCCAAGGACGACAATCTGGTGGGCGAAATCTACGCCACCTTTGACAAGGAGTTCGGCAAGCACCACGTAACGGCCATGGGCGGCTTCTCCTACGAGAGCTATCAGTCGCGCGGCAGCGGACTCGCCGGCACCAACTTCGCCAATGAGTCACTGGGCAACGAGAACCTGGCCGCCGGCGATCCGGAGAAATACCAGATTTCCAACAGCCTGTATGCCACCAAGCTCATCTCCGGCCTGGTCCGTCTGAACTATTCCTATGCGGGAAAATACCTCGCCACCTTCACGGCCCGTGCCGATGGTTCCTCCAAGTTCGGCGCCGACAACAAGTGGGCGTTCTTCCCCTCCGGCGCACTGAGCTGGAAGATGAACGAGGAAAACTTCCTCAAGCACGTCAAGTGGATCAACCTCCTGAAGCTCCGCGCCTCGTACGGTATTTCCGGTAACCAGGGTATCTCGGCCTACCAGACCTTGAGCCGCTACGGCCAGCACCAGTACTACTACGATGGCGCCTGGACCACGGCCATCGGCCCGGGCTACCAGTCCGGAACCACCGGCGACGGTGGCATCTACGCTGTCTGGAGCGGTATTCCCAATACCGGCCTCAAGTGGGAGACTACCTCTCAGCTGGACCTCGGTTTTGACGCCAGCTTCTTTGACGAGCGCCTGAACATCACCTTCGACTGGTACTACAAGCACACCTCCGACCTGCTTCGCCAGCGCAACATCGCCCCTTCGTCGGGCTATGACAAGATGTGGGTCAACGACGGCGAAATCCTGAACACCGGTATCGAACTTACCTTGGACGGGGTTTTCTTCCGCAACCGCGACTGGAATGTGGGCGGCACCTTCATTTTCTCCAAGAACAAGAACAAGGTGCTGAGCCTGGGTAATGCCGTAGAATCGGGCCTCAACACCGATGCCCGCACCGGTATGCAGTTCGAGTTCTACGGCAATTCCTCCGAGATGTACCGCGGCTTTACCAACATCCTGGCGGTAGGGCAGCCGATGTATGTGTTCTACGGTTATGTGACCGACGGCATTATCCAGAACCTGGCCGAAGGTCTGGGCGCCGGCCTCAGCGGCGATGACGCGCAGCCCGGCGAGTTCAAGTACGTGAACATCTACAACGGCGACAAGCTGGATATCATCAACGAGGACGACCGCTGCATCATCGGCGACCCCAACCCCGATTTCCTGGCTTCCTTCTCGCTCAATGCCAGCTGGAAGAACCTGGACTTCAGCGTGTTCTTCAACGGCGTGTTCGGTAATGATGTCATCAATACCAAGCGCTTTGACCAGCCCAACAATATGCCGCTGCGCTGGACGCCGGACAACCACTCCAACGACTATCCCAAGCTCAGCGACACCCGGCAGACCCGCTTCTCAAGCTGGTGGATCGAAGACGGCTCGTTTGTCCGTATCCAGACCATGACCATCGGCTACAAGATTCCGTTCTCCAAGAAAGATTACGGCAGGAGTATACGCTTCTACATTTCGGCCGACAATCTGTACACTTTCACCAAGTTCACCGGCTACGATCCCGAAGTGAGCGCCCTGGGTCTTTACAGCGGCGGTTATCCCCGCCTGCGCAAATGGATATTCGGTCTTGACTTTAATTTCTAGAAGGCAATGAAAACAAGCAATCTCATATATGTAGCGCTCGCATCGGTAATGATGTGCGCCTGCTCCCTGGACGAATATCCCTACGGATTCTACTCAGAGGAGAACTTCTTCAAGACCGACGCCGACGCCCTCTCGGCCACCAACTACATCTACGACGCCATCAACTACATCGAGTACTCCCGCGCCATTGTGTTCCTGGGCGACATGAACACCGACGTGATGTACCCCAAGGGCGACGCCAAATCGGCCAACAAGGAGCTTGACGGATGGAAAGCGGCCACCTTTAAGACCAACACCACCCTGTACAACTTCTATAAGTACTCCTACATCACCATCAACCGGGCCAATTCCGTGATTGAGAACGTGGCCGTTATGAAGGACCTGGACCAGGCCATCAAAAACCAGTATGTGGGTGAGGCGTACTTCATGCGGGCCTATTCCTACTTTAACCTGGCCCGCAACTTTGGCCGCGTGCCCATGCACCTGAGCCCCGTCCGCAAGCTGGACGAAGCCACGGTGGGAGCCGCGGGGACCCTGGACGAGGTGTGGAATCAGATCTTCGCCGACCTGGACAAAGCCATTGAACTCACCGGCATTTATACCGCTCCCGTAACCGGCCGGACAGACCGCATTGCGGCCTACTCCCTGGCCTCAATCGGCTACCTGTACCTGGCATCGGCCAAAGAAAGCGGCACTCCGCAGTACGTGGACATGAGCTTTGACGTGGACGATTACTATGCCAAGGCGGTGGAGTATGCCGGCCATGTGGTGGACGACCCCGCCCAGACCACTTACGGCTTCGACCCCAATCTCTTGGACATCTACGACGTAGAGAAGCCCACCGGCCCCGAGCACATCTTCCTCATGAGCATGGACCGCACGGGTAAGAGCGAAGGCCAGTACTCCAAGATTTCCAAGATGTACATTCCCTACATCGCCGGCGGTACCATTTACCTCAAACAGGGCGATACCGACGTGCTCATTCCCAGCCACGACGGCTGGAGCGAGTACTGCACGGACGTAACTTTCTACGACAGCTTCCCGGCGGGCGACCTCAGGCACGACTGGCTGTTCTGCAGCACCGTTTACGATGCAACGGGCGCCGTCACGGCCGCTTATCCCGGCAAGCTCTCCTACCCGTTCTGCCGCAAATTCATCGACCCTCAGTATGTGGGCGACAAGACTTCTACCAAGCCTTTCCTCATCCGCTACTCCGAGGTGGCCCTCACCTATGCCGAGGCGGCAGGCCCTACCGACAAGGCCTATGCCCTGGTGAACTTCATCCGCCACAGGGCCGGCCTGGCCGATTTGGCAGCCGGAATGACCACCGCCCAGTTCAGGGAGGCCGTCCGTCAGGAACGCGTCTATGAGCTCGCCTTCGAAGGCAAGGGCTGCTACGACCTCCGGCGCCTGAACAAGCTCCACACGGACATTACCGCCGCCAAGGAGCAGGGACTCACCGCCGAGGAGATGGTCTTCTATCCCATCCCTTCGCTCGAGACCGACCTCAACCCGTATATTGATTAACCTTCCAAACTGTGTTCATTATGAAAAATAATCTAATTACAGTTATTCTGGCAGGCGCAGCGGTCCTCTTCTCGTGTACACCCGAGAAGAACGGATTGCCATCCGGCTTCACTTTTCAGGAGCGGGGCCTGGTCTCCATCCAGTTTGAACACCAGATTGGTGACGCGGTAATTACCTCCGAGGAGGACAACACCGGAACCGTGGAGGTTAAACTGGCCGTGGATTACATAGAAAATATGGCTGCTGTGGACATCTCGTCCATGGTCATCTCCTATGGCGCCAGCGCGTCCTGCAAGAAGGGCGACAAGATGGACCTGACAGCAGAGAAACCTACTATCACCGTTACTTCAGAGTCGGGCAGCAGCCGCACGTACAGCATCCTGGTTACCCCGTTTGTAGAAGAGTTTGCCGGCAACTACGCTGTAACCGGCTCCGTCCTTATCGGCGGACTGGGCGGCGACGACGGCTGGGGCTGGGGTACCATGGGCATGGGCCCGCCCGAGGAAAGGTCCTGGTGCTGGGATACCAACGGATATGGCCCTGCCGCCAACTACGACAACTACCTGGAGATCGTCTGCACCAAGATCAATGACGACGGCAGCACCGAAGGCACCTGCGTCAACTATGGCGGCGTAGACGGCAAGCACTGGAACTGCATTGTGTACAAACTGGACATGGGCATTGTGGCCGATGTGCACAAGTACTACCGCGTGATCCCCATCGGCAAGAGCAGCTGGAAGCGCGATTACAGCAATGACACCATTACTTTCACCTCAGAGGACGGCGTCAAGACCACTTGCGGCATCTTCACGGGAACGGTGGTGGTGAGCGCTTCTCATAACAAGCAATTCGACATCCCCGAGAGCGCACTCGGCTTTGCCATTGCGGGCGACTACACCTGGGATGCCACCTACCTGTACACCGATTACCAGAAATTCGGCGTGGCTGCCAGATATATGTTCCTGATGGTGAGCAAGGTGGCCCAGATCCCCGCCGACTCCAAGGTCATTGGCGACGAAGGCGATATCGTCATTCCCGATCCCGATCCCGATCCCGATCCTGATCCGGACCCTGACCCGGATCCTGACCCCGATCCTGACCCGGATCCCGACGACCCGGCGGCCGCTTACTCCGGCACCTACAAGGTGAGCAATCTCAAAGTGCTGGGCGGCTATGGCAGCCAGGGCTGTGTAGAAGTCAAGGACAAGAGCTGGGAATGGAATTCCAGCGTGAACAAGGAATACGACAATCTGCTGGTTGTAGACATTGCCGGCGGTACCATCGACTACCAGGCCGGCACCGACGGAGCTTACTGGGACCGTATCCTGGTATCGGGCATGAATAAGCTCGGCACGGGCGATATGGACCTGAGTCACAACTTCGACCCCATCCCCCACGAGAAGACCAGCCTCAGCGTCAACCTCGCGGCCGGTACGATCACCATCGGCGGTTCTGTGTCGGCAGCCTTCTACATCCCGGGCGCCGACTATGAGCTCAGCAAGGACTGGGCCTCCACCAAGGGCAAGTTCACCGTGCCCGAAGGCTCCATCGGCCTGGTATTTGGCTGTACCCTCAAGCCAGACAGCGAATATACGTGGGATGATGCCTGGGCCTATTCCGACTTCGAACGCTTCGCACTCCATCCTTTCTACTATATAATGATACTTGCAAAACAATGAGACGCAGCATATTACTTACCCTAATGGGTGCGGCCCTGTTGGCCGGATGCACCTATGTCGAGCTCCCCGGAAAGGACGAGACCGACTACTCCGGTGGCGATTCCTCCCACCTCACCCTGGCCGACCACAATGCCACCCTCGAGACCAAGGCGCTATATGCCCACCTCTGGACCATCAAGGAAGACGGCTTCATGTTCGGCCACCACGACGACCTCTGGTGCGGACGTTACTGGATTGGCGAAGTGGGCCGCTCGGATACTAAGGAGGTATGCGGCGATTTCCCCGCCGTGCAGGGCGTAGACTTTGCCGAGCTCATAGACGACCGCTATGCCTCAGACCCTGTCACCAACGAGCGCAAGCTGGGCAGCGTCAAGCAGGCCTATGACTTTGGCATGGTGAGTATGATCTGTCTGCACCTGGACAATCCGCTTACCTATAACAAGCCGGGCGCCGACCACAACAAAGTGGGCGGAGCATGGGACAACACCAGCAAGGAGGTGGTAAAACAGATCCTCACCGACGGCAGCGATACGCAGACCGTTTACAAACAGTGGATGGACCGCCTGGCAGATATCATCAAGAACCTGAAGGGCTCGGACGGAAAGACCATTCCTGTGATCCTGCGCCCGTACCACGAGCACAACCACACCTGGAGCTGGTGGGGCTCCAGTTGCACCACCGAGCAGGAGTACATAGACCTGTGGCGCTGGACCGTGAAATACCTCCGCGATACCAAGGGCGTGCACAATGTCATCTACGCCATTTCTCCCCAGATCGACAGCCAGCAGGACGAGAGTGCCTACCTCACTCGCTGGCCGGGCGACGAATGGGTAGACTTCCTGGGGATGGACTGCTATCAGGGTATCAACAACCTGGTATTTACCAACAACCTCAAGACCCTGGCACGCATTTCCCAAGCCAAGAAGAAGCCCTGCGGCGTTACCGAGACGGGCGTGGAAGGATTCACCAAAAAGACCTATTGGACCGAGAACATCCACGCACCCATGACCGGCCGAAAAGTGAGCCTGCTCATGACCTGGCGCAACAAGTATGTGGGCGTGGACGAGAGCGACAAGCACTACTATTCTGTCTATCCCGGTCATCCGTCTGCGGCCGATTTCGTGAAGATGTACAAGGCTAACAACACCTTCTTCTGCAACGACCTGCCCAATATGTATCAACCTGTAGCCGACATTACGGTAGAATGACACTCAGACAAATTGCATTGATTGGCCTGCTGCTCACCGCGGCAGGCTGTTCCCGTTCAATAAGCCTCACGGTCACGGACCAGGTGATTAACCCCTGCTACCTGGGAAACGGCGTGGAGTGGGACCCCTACGACGAAGCCATTTCCTGGGGCTCGGCCCTCACCGACGCCCAGTGGGATACGCTTTACAGCCGCCTGGACTTTATGCGGCCGCAGTATGTGCGCTGCATGATCAACAGCCCCTTCACCTATTACACGGGAACGGGTTTCCAGGATAACCGCAACGCCGAGGCGCTCCTCAAACTGCTCTCATACTGCCAGAGCCGGGGCGTGCTGGTGGTGTACGGGGAGTACAATCCGCCCAACTGGGACATGAAAGGCTCTCAGGAGTGGGTAGAGGCCTCGGTCCGGCACCTGAACTGGCTGGTGGCCGACAACGGCTTTACCTGCATCAGGCACTTCGTGATTTTTAACGAGCCCGACGGCAACTGGGCCTCTACCAACGGGGACTTTGCCTTCTGGAAGGAGATGGTAGGTCGCTTTCAGGCGCAGATGGACCGCTATCCCGCTTTGGCGGGGGTGTCCATCGCCGGCCCCGACGCCGTCATCGACTACACTAATCCGGCATCGGCCTACGACTTTGCGGGCTGGCTGGAGGCTACCGTGAAGGAGGTGCCCGAGGTGGGCATTTACGACATGCACGCCTATCCCGGCCAGCACTACGTGCGCAGCGGGGAGTTCCAGAAGACGCTGGAGGCCCTGAAGGCAAAGGTGGATGGGCCCATCATTCTGGGCGAGGCTGGCTTTAAGTATTTCTCCGACCCGGCCGATTCGGTCCTGGCCAAAGAGTACTGGAGGCGGGTAGAGGGCCATCCTTTCACCAAGGGCAGCGACTGCAACATGCTGGTGTACGACGATTTCTATGCGCTGGACATGCCCCTGCTCCTGATGAGCGTGATGAACGCCGGCTTCTCGGGCGCCGCCGCCTGGATGCTGGACGACGCCATGCATTCCAACTGGGACTCCGGAAAGACTGAGGACGTCAAGCTCTGGGGCATGTGGAATATCCTGGGCCAGGCGGTGTTCGGCGATGCTTCGCAGGAGGCCGTTCGCCCCTGGTACTACACTTGGAGCCTCATGTGCCGGCATTTCCCGGCCGGCAGCCGCATTGTGAAGCTGGACGGCGCCCTCCCGGCCGATGTGGCGGGCACGGCGGCCCTCCTCCCCGACGGCTCCTCGTCCGTGGCGCTGGTGAACTTCGGCCCCAAGGACTATCCCATTGAATTGACCCTGCCGGTGCCCGTGGAGGGATACAGCCTGCAGACCTTCCGCACCTCTTTGGAGAAGAAGGCTGTGAGCGGCACTTCGTTTACGCTTCCTGCGCAATCTTTTGCTATCTTTGCCCAATGAGACGATTCCTTCTATTAGCAACGTTGCTGCTGGCTGCCACTGCGGCCGCCCAGCCCTACAAAACCGTCAAGGACATCAGCTACCTGGAGGCGCCCGACACGCTCAGGATCCTGGCCATCGGCAATTCTTTCTCGGAGGATGCCGTAGAGAACAACCTTTGGAACCTCCTGGACGCCGCCGGCATTCCCGCCGTGGTGGCCAATATGTACATAGGCGGCTGCACCCTGGAAAGGCATTGGAACAACAGCGTGGCCGATGCACCGGCCTACCGTTACCGCAAGGTTCGCGGGGGCGTAACCACCGAGCGCAGGGACGTACGGCTCTCGGAGGCCCTTGCCGATGAAGCCTGGACCCACGTGAGCTTCCAGCAGGCCAGCGGCCTCAGCGGCCTGGTGGCCACCTACGAGCCCTATCTCACCTCTTTGGTGGGGTATGTGAAGGGCTTGGTCCCGTCAGGCGCCGTATTGGCCTTTCACCAGACCTGGGCCTATGCCTGCGACTCCGACCATCCCGAGTTCCCGGTGTATGGAAAGAAGCAGGCCACCATGTATGGGCGCATCATGAACGCGGTGGCCTCGACCCTGGCCGACCACCCGGAGATTACGCTCCTCATCCCCAGCGGCACGGCCGTGCAGAACGGGCGCACATCGGTCCTGGGCGACACGTTCACCCGCGACGGCTTCCATCTCAATTACAGTTTTGGCCGATATACCGCCGCCTGCACCTGGTTCGCCGCCCTCACCGGCCTCCGGGCCAGCGACAATCCCTGGGCGCCGGAGGGTGTAGATGCTGAGACGGCGGCCATTTGCCGCAAGGCAGCCGACCTGGCCTATGACCAGCCTTATGCCGTCACCGACATCGACGATGCGCTGGCGCCGGGTTCGCAGGCCCGGTACCGTTCCGAGCGCTGCAAGTTGGATATTTACTATCCTGCCAAGGGCAAGAAGCCGTTCAAAACGCTGGTGTGGCTGCATGGCGGCGGGCTCACCGGCGGGCAAAAGTACCTGCCCCAGCAGCTCATGGAGAAGGGGATTGCCGTGGTGGCCGTGAATTACCGGCTGTACCCGCAGGCCAAGTGCCCTGCCTATCTGCAAGATGCCGCCGCCGCGGTGGCATGGACCTTCCGGCACATCGCCGAGTATGGCGGCGACCCTTCTCAGATCTATGTTTCGGGCCATTCGGCCGGGGGATACCTCACCCTCATGCTGGCGCTGGACAAGGGCTGGCTGGCGGCCTGTGGCGTAAATGCCGATGCCGTATCGGCCTACTATCCCATCAGCGGGCAAACAGCCACGCATTTTACCATCCGCACCGAGCGCGGCATCTCCTACACCACGCCCATCGTGGACGGCATGGCGCCGCTGGGCAATGTGCGCGTCCTGGGCACCCGTCTGCTGCTTTTTACCGGCGAGCGCTCCCGCGAGATGATGGCCCGCTACGAGGAGAACCTCTACCTCAAATCGGTCCTGGAAGGCATTGGGAACAGCCCCGTTCCCATCTATGAATTCGAGGGCGCCGACCACGGTACAGTGCTGTCTCCCGCCTTTGAGGTAATCCTGCAGGACATGGGCAGATAATTTGTATTTGTCCAAATTTTGCGTATATTTGCAAGCTATCGCAAATTAAGCAAAAACACTATACTTCAAATGAAAACTTACACTACTAAAAACATCCGCAACATCGTCTTGATTGGCGCCCCCCGCAGCGGTAAGACCACCCTGTCCGAGGCTATGCTTTTCGAGGGCAAGGTAATCGACCGTCGCGGTTCCGTAGAAGACAAGAACACTGTGTCCGATAACACCGAGTTCGAGCAGACCAACCAGAAGTCCATCAACGCTACCCCTCTGTATGCCGAGATGAACGGTTGCAAGATCAACTTCATCGACGCTCCCGGCTCGGACGATTTCTCCGGCGGTGCCCTGAGCGCCTTCAAGGTGGTAGAGGCCGCGGTGATGGTGATGAACGGCACGGCCGGCATCGAGGTGGGTACCACCCTCTTCGGCCGCTACGCCGACCAATATGGCGTTCCCATGATCATCGCCGTGAACCAGCTGGATCACGACAAAGCCAACTGGGACGGCGTGCGCAATGCCATCCATGAGGAATTCGGCAAAAAGGCCATCCTGTGCCAGTTCCCGGTGAACCCCGGCGTGGGCCTGGAAGGCTTCGTGGACATCATCACCATGAAGTTCTACAACAAGAAGAACGAGGAACTGGAGATTCCTGCCGCTTATGCCGACGAGGCCGAGGAACTGCGCGCCGAGCTCATGGAGAAGGCCGCCGAAGGTTCCGACGAGCTCATGGAGAAGTTCTTCGAGACCATGGAGCTTACCACCGACGAGATCCGCGAAGGTCTGCGTGCCGGCATCCTCAAGGGTGAAACCGTCCCCGTGTTCTGCACCGCCGCCAAGGAAAACATCGGCGTAAAGCGCCTCATGGAGTTCATCGTGAACGTAGTTCCCAGCCCGGAAGGCAAGGAAGAACCCACCGTAGACGGCGGCACTCTCAAGTGCGACCCTGCCGGCCCCACTGCCCTCTTCATCTTCAAGACCTCTGTAGAGCAGCACCTCGGCGAGGTTTCCTACTTCAAGGTAATGAGCGGTACCCTCAATGAGGGCACCGACCTCGTGAACCCCGAGACCGGTAACGGCGAGCGTCTGAGCGCCATCTATGCCGTGGCTGGTGCCAAGAAGGAAAAGGTTGCTTCCATCAGCGCAGGCGATATCGGCTGCGTCATGAAGCTCAAGGCCGGTAAGACCGACGTCACCCTGGCCGTCAATGGCGTAGAGGCCATCAAGCACATGGTGTTCCCGGATGCCAAGTATCGCACCGCCGTCAAGGCCGTAGACAAGAACGACGAAGCCAAGGTGGGCGATGCCCTCAACAAGATCGCTGCCCAGGATCCCACCATCAACGTGGAATACTCCAAGGAACTGCGTCAGACCATCCTTTCCGGTATGGGTGAGCAGCACATTAACTACGTAAAGTGGAGAGTGACCAACGAGTTCAAGCAGAACATCGAGCTCTACGCTCCCAAGGTGCCCTACCGTGAGACCATCACCAAGATCGCTACCGCCCAGTACCGTCACAAGAAGCAGTCCGGCGGCGCCGGTCAGTTCGGTGAGGTTCACCTGCTGGTTTGTCCTTACGTAGAGGGTCAGGAAGCTCCCAAGAACTTCAAGATCGACGGCAAGGATGTAGTGTTCAACTTCAAGAGCCAGGACATCACGGACCTTGAGTGGGGTGGCAAACTGGAATTCTACAACTGCGTTGTGGGTGGTTCCATCGACCTTTCCTTCATGCCCGCTATCCTCAAGGGTATCAAGAGCAAGATGGAGGAAGGCCCTCTCACCGGCTCCTACGCCCGTGACATCCGCGTGTATGTGTACGACGGTAAGATGCACCCGGTAGACTCCAAGGAAATCGCCTTCATCATCGCCGGCCGTAACGCCTTCAAGGAGGCCTTCCGCAATGCCGGTCCCAAGAT